>DASWQH010000014.1:0-148738 GCA_036403815.1 Pyrinomonadaceae bacterium
CACGGCAGGAGATAACGTCGGGCTTCTTCTGAGAGGAGTGGAGAGAAAGGACATCGAGCGGGGGCAGGTGATAGCGAAGCCGGGCAGTATTACACCGCACACGAAGTTCAAGGCCGAAGCTTACGTCCTGACGAAGGAAGAAGGTGGGAGACACACCCCGTTTTTCACAGGCTACAGGCCGCAGTTCTACTTTCGGACGACGGATGTAACGGGAGTGGCGCACTTGCCGGAGGGAGTGGAGATGGTGATGCCTGGCGATAATGTGGCGATGGAGATCGAGTTGATAGCGCCGATAGCGATGGAGAAGGGGCTGCGGTTTGCCATCAGAGAAGGTGGGAGGACGGTGGGAGCAGGGACGGTCTCCGAAGTCGTCGAATAGCTAAGGGAGCAATTAGACACTCGCTGTGAACAAGCGGCTGAGTGCTCAAAGCCGAAACGCTGAAAGCTAAATTATTTATGCTGAACGAAAAGATTAGAATCAGACTCAAGGCTTACGATCATCGCGTGCTGGATCAGTCCACCTCGGAGATCGTGGAGACGGCAAAGCGCACGGGCGCTCGTGTCGCAGGGCCGATTCCGCTTCCCACTTTGAAACAGAAGTGGACGGTGTTGCGCTCGCCGCACGTTGATAAGAAGTCGCGCGAGCAGTTCGAAATCAGAACGCACAAGCGTCTGATGGACATTCTTGACCCGACGCCGCAGACCGTGGACGCGCTCATGAAGCTCGACCTTCCGGCGGGCGTCGATGTCGAAATTAAGGCGTTCGGCAAGCAGTAAGAACGAGTTTACAGTTTTCAGTTTTGAGTTTTCAGCAAATGCTTTGGCTGTTAACTGGAAACTGAAAACTAAAAACTGAAAACTGAGGTTTATGATGATTAACGGAATCATCGGAAGAAAAGTAGGGATGACGCAGTTGTTCGCGCCGGATGGAACGGTCACGCCTGTGACTGTGATTAAGGCAGGCCCTTGCGTCGTGGTGCAGAAGAAATCGGCTGGCGGAAAAGACGGCTATAACGCGGTTCAGCTTGGCCTTGTCGAAGACAAGCCCGTCAAGCTTAAGAACGTGAACAAGCCTATGCGCGGCCATTTCGAGAAGACTGGCGGAGGCACACCGCCGACGCGCATTCTGAAAGAGTTTCGCCTGGAAGACTCCGAGGACGCGACGAGCGTGGGCGATACGATTCTGGTGGATCAGTTCGCCGACGGCGACACCATTGAAGTCGTAGGGCGCTCGAAGGGGCGCGGCTTCGCAGGCACTATCAAGCGCCACAATTTCAATCGCGGCCCTGAGTCGCACGGCTCTATGAATGTACGCGCGCCCGGTTCAATCGGCCAGTCGGCCTACCCGTCGCGCGTCATCAAGGGCACGCGCTCATCCGGCCACATGGGCGACGAGCGTGTGACGGTCAAGAATTTGACCGTGGCTCGTGTAGATGTCGAGAACAATCTGCTGATGGTGCGCGGCGCTGTGCCGGGCGCGAACGGCAGCGTAGTACTTATCAAGAAGAAAAAATAGTTTTCAGTTTCCGGTTTTCAGTTTTCAGTTAAAAGCTTACAGCTCTTCTTCTGAAAACTGAAAACTGAAAACTGAAAACTGCGAACGGAGTGAGTTATGCCTACCGTTAAGGTGCGCAATCTGAAGAACGAAGAGATCGGCGACGTTGAATTGTCCGATGTCGTGTTCGGCGCGGAGTTGAACGAGGCGCTGATTCATGCCGCCGTGAAGAGCTTTATGGCGTCGGGTCGCCAGGGAACGAGCGCGACGAAGACGCGCGGTGACGTGTCCGGCTCAGGCAAGAAGCTGTGGCGACAGAAGGGCACGGGACGTGCTCGCATTGCTTCCATACGCAGCCCGCTCTGGAAGGGCGGCGGCAATGTGCATGGGCCGCAGCCGCGTGATTGGAGCTATAACCTGCCGAAGAAGATGCGACGCGGCGCGCTCAGGTCTGCTCTTTCGGAGCGCCTGCGCGAGGGCAATCTGATCGTGCTGGATCAGTTCATGCTGGCCGAGCCGAAGACGAAAGCTTTTATAGAAGTGTTGGGCACTCTGGGCTTGGACACAGCGAAGACGCTCATAGTGGATTCGCCGGAGAACGACAATCTTCTGCTTGCTTCACGCAATGTGAAGCGCGCGAAGGTCGTCAACAGCTTCGGCCTGAACATCTATGACCTGCTCTATCACGAGAAGCTGATTGTGTCGCGCGCCGCCGTGGAAGAGCTGAACGAGTTGCTTGACCCTAAGAAGAAGGACGGCGCTGCGGAAGAGAAGGATACCGCTTCCGAGAATGCAGGCGCGACAGATGTAACAGAGGAGGCGGCATAACGAGATGAGAACAGTTTGGGACATCATCAAGTCGCCAGTGATTACAGAGAAGGCGCTCATCGCTAAAGAAGAGACGCAGGATGGCCGCCAGCTCCTGACCTTCCGCGTGGATCGTCATGCTACCAAGCCTGAGATCAAGAATGCGGTCGAGACCATTTTTCAGGTCAAAGTGGATCAGGTACGCACGATCAACTACATGGGCAAGATGGCGCGTCGCGGGCGCTTCGAAGGCCGCAAGCCTTCATGGAAAAAAGCCTACGTGACGTTGAAGCAGGGCGAGCAGCCCGTTGATTACGGCGAAGCAATCTAAGAGCAATCAGCAGTCAGCAATCAGCAGTCAGCAATAGAAGCTGAACTGCTTTAGCTGAATGCTGATAGCTGACAGCTAAAAGCTATGGGAATTAAGAAACTTACACCGACATCACCGGCGCGTCGCTATCAGACATATTTGACGCGTGACGAGTTGACTCCGGGTGCGGAGCCTGAGAAGGCTTTGCTTGAGCCGAAGAAGCGCATTTCAGGGCGCAACAACGACGGGCGCATCACAGTGCGTCGTCGCGGCGGCGGCCACAAGCGCTTTTATCGCATTATCGATTTCAAGCGTGACAAGGCTGGGGTGCCCGGTCGCGTCGCACAGATAGAGTACGACCCGAACCGCTCGGCGCATATAGCTCTCATCAGCTATCTGGATGGCGACAAGCGTTACATTCTGGCTCCTGTGGGGCTGGAAGTCGGAAAGACAGTGATGAGCGGGCCAGAGGCGGACATCCTGCCGGGCAATGCTCTGCCGATTCGCCACATCCCTCTGGGCACGCAGATTCACAACATCGAGTTGCGTCCGGGCAAGGGCGGGCAGATGGCGCGCTCAGCCGGAGCGTTCGCGCAGTTGGTTGCTAAGGAAGGCGACTACGCGCAGCTTCGTATGCCTTCGGGTGAGATTCGTCGAGTGCCCGTCGTCTGCATGGCGACTGTGGGACAGGTCGGGAACACAGAGCATGAGAATGTCTCTTTGGGTAAGGCCGGACGCTCGCGCTGGAAGGGCATACGCCCGCACGTGCGCGGTGTGGCGATGAATCCTGTGGATCACCCGCACGGCGGCGGCGAAGGTAAGACTTCGGGCGGTCGTCATCCTGTGACCCCCTGGGGACAGCCTACGCGCGGCTACAAGACGCGCAACAACAAGCGCACGCAGAAGAACATCGTGCGTGACCGCAGAGTGAAGTAAAACGGGTAACGGTATCAGGTGACGGGTGCCGGTAAAGAACGATTCTTACCGACACCCGACACCCGGCCCCCGACACCTTTTGTGAGTGGAGCGAACAAAACATTATGCCGCGTTCAGTTAAAAAAGGCGCATTCATTGATAAGGGAGTGTCGAAGGCAGTCGAGCGTATACGCTCGGGCGCAGCACGGCCTCCGGCCATCAAGACGTGGTCGCGTCGTTCGACAATCACGCCCGATATGGTCGGATTGACCTTCGGCGTGCATAACGGCAAACGTCATTTGCCCGTCTATGTTACGGAGAACATGGTGGGACACAAGCTCGGCGAGTTTGCGCCGACGCGCACCTTCAAGGGACATTCGGGCACGAAGGCCGAGAAGAGTGCGAAGGTAGTGAGGAAATAGTTCCAAGACCCAAGTCCCATGTCCCAAGTCAAAAACATGACTCTGGGCATTTGACTTGGGACGTGGGACTTGGAATTTGGGACTTGAGCGGAGCGAGAAATGGAAGCAAGAGCCAGTGCAAAGTATCTACGCGGGTCGGCGATGAAGGCGCGGCTGGTCATTGATATGATTCGCGGCAAGAACGTCAACGAGGCGTTGGCGATTCTGCAATTTACTAATAAGCGTGCGGCGAATGGAATTGAAAAGTGCGTGCGCTCGGCCATCGCCAATGCGAGCGAGGCTGCGGAGAAGGCCAACATAGCGATTGACCCGGATGATTTGTGGGTCAAGGTAGCGTTTGTGGATCGCGGGCCGACCAAGCATCGTCGCCGCGTTCGTCCAGCACCGCAGGGACGCGCCTACCGCGAGCAGCGCCACTTCTGCAACGTCACTATCCTGCTCTCTACGGACGAGCGTGTGGAAGCGACGAGTGGTAATGGCAAGGCGGATGATTCAAAGGCTGCTAAGCCAGCCGAGAGCAAGAGTCGTAAGCGTGGCGGCGCGGCAGCCGCTCCGCGCGCTAAGCGTACCGCACCAAAAGCGGAGAGCGCAAAGAAAGAGACCGCCACAGAGAGCGCGCCCGATGTAAGGGAAGAGCGCGCCCCGGCAGCGGAGACTCTGGAGATGGAAACCGAAGAATAGACGCGCTTTGAATTTCGGATGCGAAATTCAAAAGCGCAACTGAAAACGGAGATAAATTAAGTGGGTCAGAAAGTTCATCCATACGGCTTCCGCTTAGGCTACAACAAGGACTGGCATTCGCACTGGTACGCCAAGCGACAGTTCGGCGAGTTCCTTTTGGAAGACCTCAAGCTCAAGCGCGATTTGAAGGCGCGGTTTGCCGGAGCAGGCGTCTCGCACGTTGACGTGGAGCGCGCGGCCAATCGTCTGAAGATCATCATCTACACCTCTCGCCCCGGCATCATCATCGGTCGCAAGGGCGCAGAGATTGACAAGCTCAAAGGTGATCTCTCAGTCAAGACCGGACGCGAAGTTCTCATCTCCATTCAGGAGATTCACAAGCCGGAACTCAACGCCCAGCTTCAGGCCGAGAAGATTGCGGCGCAGCTTGAGAAGCGCATAGCTTTTCGCCGCGCCATGCGAAAGACGGTCGAAGAGTCTTTGAGATTCGGCGCGCAGGGCATCAAGGTCAAAGTTTCGGGGCGCTTGAACGGCGCGGAAATCGCCAGAAGCGAGTGGCATCTACAGGGACAGCTTCCGCTTCATACGTTGCGCGCGGATATTGACTACGGCCTTGCGGAAGCCCACACCACCTTCGGCGTCATCGGCGTCAAGGTCTGGATTTACCGTGGGGAGATTCTAGACCCGAAGGCGGCGATGGCTCGCGGCACCGGCACCGACCCGATCAATGAACCGCGCGGTGATGGCGGACGTGAACGCCGTCCACGCACACGACGCGAGCGCGAAGGCCGTGAAGGTCGCGGCGAGGGTGGTCGCGGTGAAGGCCGCCCGCGCGGGGATAGGAATTAGAGATTAGATGTCAGAGGTTAGAGGTTAGTAATAAAGCAGCAAATCTTTACTAACCTCTGAACTCTATCCTCTGACCTCTTGTTGAGCGGAGCGAAACATTATGTTGATGCCGAAGAAGGTTAAGCACCGTAAGCAGATGAAGGGGCGCATGACGGGTCTGGCGCAGCGCGGCTCTGCCATCAGCTTCGGTGAGTTTGGATTGAAGGCTCTGGAGCCTGCTTGGATTACGGATCGCCAGATAGAGGCCGCGCGTATCGCCATGACGCGCCACATCAAGCGCGGCGGTAAAATCTGGATACGCATGTTCCCGGACAAGCCCATCACCAAGAAGCCTGCGGAAACGCGTATGGGCAAGGGCAAGGGCGCGCCCGAATACTGGGTGGCGGTCGTCAAGCCCGGAAGAATTCTCTACGAGATTGAGGGCGTGGACGAGACGACGGCGCGCGAGGCCCTGCGCCTTGCAGCGCAGAAGCTTCCCATCAAGACCAGGTTTGTCACGCGCGCAGAGCAAGAAGGAGGCGCGATTTAAGCATGAAGAAGCGTGAAGAATTAGAGAAGCTGCGTGATATGTCGGACGAAGACTTGCAGGCGGAAGCTGATCGCTTGAAAGAGTCGCTCTTTCGTCTGAACTTCAAGCTGGCTTTGGGAGAAGTTGACGCCGTCAAGCGCATACGACAGGAGAAGAAGTCACTGGCGCGCATTCAAACGCTGGCGCGCGAGCGGCAGACACAGGCAGCGTAAAGCGCCAATCGTAAACGCTTGAATAGAGAAAAGCTGTTCTGACGCGTTTACGATTCGAGATTTACGATTTACGAGGAAGATATGGCAGAAGAAAAAGATCAGGACGTGCAGCCGACTTCGACCGATGCAGAGGTCGCCGAGACGGTGATTTCGGGCGAGACCCTGGCGCACGAGACGGCTCCGGGCGTTGACTCGCAGGCGGGTAACGCGAGCGGCTCGGAAGCAGGCAAGCGCGGCAATCGCGCGCAGAAGGTCGGCATCGTCGCTTCGGACAAGATGGAGAAGACGGTCGTCGTGCGTGTTGACCGGCAGGTCAAGCACACTAAGTATCGCCGTTATGTGCGCCGCACCTCGAAGTTCATGGCGCATGACGAGATTGGCGCGGCGGTCGGCGACAAAGTGCGCATCGTCGAAACCAGGCCGCTCTCGGCCAGGAAGCGCTGGCGCGTCGTAGAGATCGTACAGAAAGCAGCGAAATAGTTTTCAGTTTTCGGTTTACAGTTTTCAGCAAGTGGCGAGCGTGCTTTTACTGAAAACTTAAAACTTAAAACTCAAAACTGCGAACGGAGTGAGCTAATGGCAATTCAGATGCAGACCTCGTTGGAGGTGGCGGACAATTCGGGAGCGCGGCGCGTGGAGATGATTATGCCCATCGGCGGCTCGACCGGCAAAATCGCCAGCCTCGGCGACAAGATTAAAGTGACGGTTAAAGAGGCCTCGCCCGATGGCGCAGTCAAGAAGGGGACGGTGCATAACGCCGTCATCGTACGCACCCGCAAAGAGGTGCGCCGCAAGGACGGAACCTATATTCGTTTTGATCAAAATGCGGCGGTGCTCATCAAGGATGACGGGACGCCCATCGGCACGCGCGTCTTCGGGCCTGTAGCGCGCGAGCTGCGCGACAGGAACTTTATGAAGATCGTTTCTCTCGCGCCGGAGGTGATTTAATGAACAAGAGACGAGCCAAGATTAAAAAGAACGATCAGGTCGTTGTCACGTCGGGACGCGATAAGGGAAAACGCGGGCGCGTGCTGGAAGTCCTGCCCGCCAAGGGGAAGGTCAAAGTCGAAGGCGCACGCATTATTAAGAAGCACCAGAAAGCCAATCCCGGATTGAATCGCGGCGGCGGCATCATCGATAAGGAAGCTTATCTTGACATCTCGAAGGTGCAGTTGATTGACCCGGATTCGGGAAAGCCGACGCGCGTTCGCTATGAGACGCAGGCGGACGGCACGAAGACGCGCGTGGCAGCGCGCAGCGGCCAGTCGCTCGAAAAGTAAAGCGGGAAGCAAGGGTAGATGAGCTGGAAACGCAGGGAAGATTTTGGATTTTAGATTTGCGATTTTCGATTGAAGAGAAAGCATTCAATTCGAGCACCCTCTTAATTCAAATCGCAAATCGGCAATCTGAAATCCAAAATCTTCCAAAGGCGAGACCCAGCGCTAAAGTTGAAGGATAGAAAATCCAATGGCAGCAAGATTAAAAGAACGTTACCAGAAAGAGATAGCGCCGTCGCTATCGAAAGAGTTCGGCATAGAGAACCCTATGGCCGTGCCCAAGCTTGAGAAGATAGTCATTAACATGGGCATGGGCGAAGCCGTAGCCAATTCAAAAGTTCTAGACCCTGCATCGGAGGAGTTACGCTCGATTGCCGGACAGAAGCCGGTCATCACCAAAGCGAAGAAGTCCATAGCATCGTTCAAGCTGCGGCAGGGGATGCCGATTGGCGTCATGGTGACTCTGCGCGGCGACCGCATGTACGAGTTCCTTGACCGTCTGATTACGGTCGCTTTGCCGCGCGTGCGCGACTTTCGCGGCGTCAGCCCCAAAGCTTTCGACGGGCGCGGCAACTACACGCTGGGCATTCGCGAGCAACTGATTTTTCCCGAAATTGATTTCAACAAAGTGGATAAAACGCGCGGCATGAATATCTCGATTGTCACCACCGCGCGCAACGACGAGCAAGCCCGCGCGCTCCTTAAAAGCCTGGGCATGCCGTTTAGACAATAAGAGAGATTAGAGGTTAGAGGTTAGAGGTCAGTAAAGACCAAAACTAACCTCTGACCTCTGACCTCTGACCTCTGAGGTTTTAATGGCAAAGAAATCGCTGATAGCTAAATCGAACCGGAAACCCAAGTTCTCGTCGCGCGCCTACACGCGCTGCAAGCGTTGCGGACGCCCTCGCGCATACCTGCGCAAGTTTAACCTGTGCCGCATCTGCTTCCGTGAACTGGCGCTGCAAGGGCAGATTCCCGGAGTCGTGAAATCTAGCTGGTAAGAAAAGCGGGGATGGGTATCAGGTGCCGGGTGTCGGTAAAGACATCTGGTGGCACCCGGCACCTGATACCCGATACCTGATTTACGGAGTAAAGCATGACTGATCCAATAGCCGATATGCTCTCGCGCATCCGCAATGCGATTGCGGCCAAACACTCGCGCGTGGATATTCCGGCCTCGAAATTGAAACTGGAGATTGCCCGCATTCTCAAAGAAGAGGGCTACATCAACAACTTCGTCGTCAAGGGCGAGGGAACAAAGCGCACGATTCGTATCTTCCTGCGCTACGATGCACGCGGCACATCTTCAATCACGTATCTGCAAAGGGTGTCGCGCCCTGGACGCCGTGTCTACATGGGCGCGGGCGAGATTCCGCGCGTGCTCGGCGGCTACGGCATCAACATCGTCTCGACTTCGCGCGGATTGATGAGCGGCAAAACCGCACGCCGCGAGAACATCGGCGGCGAAGTGCTGGCAGAAATCTACTAGGTGCCGGGTGTCAGGTGTCAGGTGCCGGTAAAAGACAACTTCTTACCGATACCCGGCACCCGAAACCCGACACCATAACCGAAGGTTATTTGTTATGTCTCGTATTGGAAAGAAAGTTATCACGGTTCCGAAGGGCGTTACGGTCAAGATTAATGACCGGGAACTGGAAGTTAAAGGGCCGAAAGGAACTTTGAGGACGCCGATTCCCGAAGGGATAGGTTTCACACAGGAAGGCGATCAGTTGCAGGCCACGCGTGCGTCGGATGATCTGGCCGCGAAGCATGGGCTGGCTCGTGCTCTGGCTAATAATGCCGTCGTCGGTGTGACCGAAGGGTTCTCGAAGCAGATGGATGTGGTCGGTGTGGGCTACAAGGTAGACATTCAGGGCAAAAGAATTGTCTTCTCGCTTGGCTTTTCGCATCCGATTGAGTTTCCGCTGCCCGAAGGCGTTGACGCCCGCGCCGAGCGCGTCCCGACCAAGGCCAGCATTCCGCAGTATCAGACGACGCTCACGCTCTCTAGTATAGACAAGCAGAAGCTCGGACAGGTCGCCGCAGAGATGCACAAGCTTAGAAAGCCGGACGCCTACAAGGGCAAGGGCGTGCGCTACGCGAATGTTCCCATAAAGCTCAAGCCGGGCAAGACAGGGAAGTAAATGATGAAGTCAGAGTGCAGAATGCAAAATTAATTCATCATTCTGCATTCTGACTTCTGCATTGGAGTTAATAATGGCACAGAAGAATAGAGCAGAGGTTAGACGCGCGGTTCATGGGCGGATTCGTCGCAAGGTGAGGGGTTCGACCGAGCGCCCGCGGCTGGCGATTTATCGCAGCCTGAATCATATCTACGCGCAGGTGATTGACGACGAGCGCGGGCAGACGCTTGCTTCCGCTTCGACCACCGAGAAGGACTTGAAAGGTTCTACGGGCGGCAACGTGGATGCTGCGCGCCGCGTGGGACGCGCCATCGCAGAGCGTGCTATAGGCGCGGGCATCAGCAGCGTGGTCTTTGATCGCGGCGGCTATGTCTATCACGGGCGCATCAAGGCTTTGACGGATGCTGCGCGCGAAGCCGGATTGAATAAAGAGGAAGCTGAAGCTGCTGCTTCAAACGGCGATGAGGCCGAGGGCGGAAGCCCGGAATAACAGGGAAGAGGAATGAGACAACCCAAGCAACGCATCTCCGCACAGGGACTTGATCTTAAGGATCAGGTCATCTCGATTAACCGCGTGACCAAAGTGGTCAAGGGCGGCAAGAACCTGAGCTTCGCGGCACTGGTCGTCGTCGGCGACGAGGCAGGCCACGTAGGCTTCGGCACGGGCAAGGCGCGCGAAGTCCCTCTGGCGATTAAGAAGGGCATTGAAGCGGCCAAGAAGAATCTGATTCGCGTGCCGCTTATCAATAACACTCTGCCGCACCAGCTCATAGGCGAGTTCGGCGCAGGCCGCGTGCTCGTCAAACCCGCTTCGGAAGGAACGGGCGTGATTGCCGGAGGCGCTGTGCGCGCCGTCATGCAGGCCGTTGGCGTGCGCGACGTGCGCACCAAAGTTTTAGGCTCTGCCAACCCGCACAACGTCGTGCGCGCCACCTTCGATGCGCTCCTTCGCATGAAAGACCCTATGGAGCTGGCACGTCTGCGCGGCAAGCAGGTTGAAGAGCTTTAAGTTCCAAATCCCAAGTCCAAAGTCCCAGGTTAAGGGTTTGAGTTTTTGACTTGGGACATGAGACTTGGAACCTGGGACTCTTGATGAGAGGTTTTATGGCAAACGAGAATAATGAACAGGCGAATGGCGAGAATGGCGGAGCGACGATTCGCATACAGTACTATCGCAGCTTCATCGCCGCGCCCAAGACGCATAAGCAGATCGTACGCAGTCTGGGCTTTACCAAGCTCAACCAGATTGTGGAGCGCACGGACACGCCCGCCACGCGCGGCTTCGTAGAGAAAGTCCCGCACCTGCTGCGTATAATTGAATAACAGTTTTCAGTTTTAAGTTTTCAGTTTTCAGAAAGCGACGAAAAGCTTTTACTGAAAACTGTAAACCGAAAACTTAAAACTACGAACGGAGTGAGTAATGGCAATCGGTCTTAATAATTTGCATGCGGCGGAAGGCTCGACGCACAAGAAGAAGCGGCTGGGGCGCGGCCCCGGCTCTGGCCTTGGTAAAACCGCAGGACGCGGTAACAAGGGACAGAAGTCTCGCTCTGGCTATTCGGGGAAGGTCGGATTTGAAGGCGGCCAGATGCCGCTCCATCGTCGTCTTCCCAAGCGCGGCTTTACCAATATCTTTAAGAAAGAATGGATCGAGGTGAGTCTGGCGGCAATCGACCGTGCCTTCGAGGACAATGATGAAGTGACGCCGGAAGTTCTTCATGATCGCGGTTTGATTAAGAAGGCAAAGCACGATGTCGTCGTGCTCGGCACGGGCGAGTTGTCAAAGGCGCTGCGCATCTCTGCGCACCGTTTTACAAAGAGCGCGCGCGAGAAGATTGAGCGAGCCGGTGGCGCTGCGACCCTGATTGAGCGCAAAGCCGTGCAGGCAGAAGAGGGCGAACAACCCGCCGCCTGAAAAATTTCTCTCTCGTGAAGACGCACATCAAATCGAACCACTGAAGCGCGGGCTTCTGAAGAGTCGCAAAGGAAGTTTGACTCCTCAGAAAAGCGCCTCGGTGGTTTCGCTTCATGCGCGTCTCCTGACGCCTTGCGCGAAGCAGCCATCGAAAGAGATAATCGCCAGGAAAACCAGAGTAGTTTTAAAAGAGGTCACAGCTCATGGAAAAGTTTTTCGCCGCCGTCCGCAACATGTTTCAGGTTCCAGACCTGCGCAAGCGTATCTTTTTTACGCTGGGGCTGCTCGCCATCTATCGCGTAGGCGCGCACGTCACTGCGCCGGGCGTCAACAAAGAGCGTCTTGAAGCGGTCTGGCACGAAGTCGGCAATACTCTGCTCGGCGTGCTAGACCTCTTTTCGGGCGGAAACTTTCGCACCATCTCTGTCTTCGCACTCGGCGTCACACCCTACATCACTGCCTCCATCATCTTGCAGTTGATGACGGTGGTTTATCCTGCCTTGAAGAAGATGCAGGAAGAGGGCGAGATGGGGCGCGCGAAGATTAACCAGTACACGCGCTACCTGACGGTTCTACTGGCCTTCATTCAAACGTCGTTCGTAGGTCACTGGTTGCAGGCCAATGGTGTTCTAAGCCCAAGCCCCATGTTCGGCTTCCTGCCGGGACTCTTCGACTGGCATCTGCTGGGTACTGCCCTGACGCTGACGACGGGCACGATTTTCGTTATGTGGCTCGGCGAGCAGATTACAGAGCGCGGGGTGGGCAACGGCATCTCGCTTTTAATCTTCGCGGGCATCATCATAGGACTTCCGCGCGGCGTCGAACAGGTCTTTGAACGCGTCCGTGGCGGCGACACCCTGCAAACGCTAGGCGTCATCGCGCTTGTCATAGCCCTGGTTGCTTTAATCGCCTTCATAGTCTTCGTCGAATCGGGGCGTAGAAAGATAGCTGTCAGCTACGCCAAGCGACACGTTGGCCGCCAGATGGTCGGAGGTCAGCAGACCACCATGCCTCTGAAGGTCAACATGGGCGGAGTTATTCCTGTAATCTTCGCCTCATCCGTGCTGGCTATGCCGCAGACGCTCTTCTCTGCGTTCCCGCCCGACCCTACAAAACCGGATTCGGCATGGGCTAAGATTTTCAGCTTCTTTCAAGTGTTCCACGGCGGCGATCCCTATTACGAGCTGGTCTTCATCTCGCTCATCGTCATCTTCACGTTCTTCTACATCTCGATTGTCTTTAACGTGGAAGAGGTGGCGGACAACCTGCGCAAGCATGGAGGCTTCATGCCGGGCATTCGCCCCGGAAGAGCTACGGCTGAATACCTGAACACGATTATGACGCGCTTGACGACCGTCGGCGCAATCTACCTGGCGCTGGTCGCCTTCCTGCCGCAGATAATGCTGAGCGGCTTCAAGGTCGGACGCCTTCCCTTTATAGGCACATCGCTCGACGCCTTCTTTACGAACACGCCGGGGCTGGGCTGGATTCCTACAGGGATGGGCTATCAATTCTATTTCGGCGGCACAAGCCTTCTTATCTTAGTCGGCGTCGCCATGGACACCGTCGCGCAAATAGAAGCGCAGCTTGTCATGCGCAATTACGAAGGCTTCACGCGCTCCGGACGAATGCGTGGGCGCAGAGCCTAAAAGCGGGTGACAGGTGTCGGGTGCCGGGTGTCAGTTCTTTCTTTTACCGGCACCTGATACTCGAAACCCGACACCTGTTTCCTTATGTCTAAGATTGTCGTCTTGATGGGAGCGCCGGGCGCTGGTAAGGGGACGCAGGCGCGGTTATTGGAAGAGCGGCTGGGTGTGCCGCAGATTTCCACCGGCGATATGTTTCGCGCGCTCAAGGAAGAGCGCACACCGCTTGCAGAGGAAGTGCAGGCGATTATGAAGTCCGGAAAGCTCGTGCCCGACGATGTGACCATACGGGTGGTGCGTGAGCGTACGGGGCGCGAAGACGCGAAGCATGGCTACATCCTTGACGGCTTTCCGCGTACGGCTGCGCAGGCCGCTATGCTGGAAAAGCTGGCGGTCGAGCAAGGGAAGAGGATTCTTCCCATACTGATTGACGTGCCCTTTGATGTACTGGAAAAGCGCACCACCGGACGCAGGATTTGCCCCGTCTGCGGCGAGATTTACAACGTCTATCTCAAGCCGCCCAAAGAGGACAATGTCTGCGACCTGCACCCGGAAGCGCAGTTGACGCATCGCGCAGATGACACGCCGGAAAAGACGCAGGTGCGACTGAAAACTTACGAGGAACAGACGCGCCCGTTGCTTGATTACTACTCGGCCAACAATCTACTACATAGAGTTGACGGCACACGCGACCCGGAAGAGATTTACGCAGACATCGAAAAGATAGTGACAGGTAACAGGTGACAGGATGAGAGCTTGTTTTCTCCCGCCAACTGTTACCCGTCACGGTTCAAGGCTTTTATGATTATCGGAAAGTCCAGAAAAGAGTTGGAGAAGATGCGCGCGGCGGGGCAGCTTGTCGGGCGCGTGCTTCGAGAGCTGCGCCGTATGGTAGAGCCGGGCATGACGACGCTCGATGTTGATAGTGCGGCGGAGCGTATGATTCGTGATGCGGGCGCGCTTCCGACCTTCAAGGGCTATCACGGCTATCCCTTCTCCATCTGCGCCTCCGTTAACGAGCAGATCGTGCATGGCTTTCCCTCAAACTATAAGTTGAAGCATGGCGACATCTTTTCGATTGATGTCGGCGCAACCCTGGAGGGCTTTGTCGGTGACACCGCGACGACCGTGCCTGTGGGGAAGGTTGACGAAAAGCTTTTAAAGCTTATACGCGTCACGGAAGAATGCCTGGAGCGCGCCATAGAGCAGTGCTATCAGGGGAAGCATCTGGGCGACATAGGCAACGCCGTTCAAAGTCTGGCCGAAGGGCACGGCTATTCCATAGTGCGCGACTACGTAGGCCACGGCATAGGGCGACGCATGCACGAAGACCCGCAAATTCCCAACTACGGCACGCCCGGCAAAGGCGCTAAGATCAAGAACGGCTATGTCTTCGCCATCGAGCCGATGGTCAATATCGGGACACACTTGACCCGTGTGCTCATGGACGGCTGGACGGTCGTGACCGTGGACGGAAAACCGAGCGCGCACGTAGAGCATACGGTGGCAATTACGGAGGAAGGGCCGCAGGTTTTCACGCGTGTGGCCGAAGAAAAACCGGAAGAAGTGATGGAAATCGCCGGGGCGTAAAGTCTGCGCCCCGTTCGGCTTGGCAATCAGAATGGCCTGTGGTAATATTCGAGGTTTGCCGGTGTAGGCAAATTCTATACTGAGAGGCTATGGCTAAGGAAGAGGCGATTGAGGTCATGGCGACGGTCTTAGAGACCCTGCCGAACGCTATGTTCCGCGTCGAGTTGGAAGAGAGCAAGCATCAGGTGCTCGCACACATTTCCGGCAAGATGCGCAAGCACTTCATACGCATTCTTCCGGGCGACCGCGTGCTTGTAGAGCTTTCGCCTTACGATTTGAATCGCGGTCGGATTACCTACCGCTACAAGTAAGCGCTCAAGCGGGTTTTAAGAGTGTACCGAAGAGGTTTTAAGGGCGAGGGCAGCAAAGATGAAAGTACGGGCTTCAGTTAAAAAGATGTGTGATAACTGCAAGATTATCCACCGCAAGGGCGTGGTCAGGGTGATCTGCACGAACCCGAAGCACAAGCAACGGCAAGGGTAAATCAATTTTGGATTTTGGATTTCGGATTGAAAGACAGGCTGTTAATCTCACTCAATCCGCTTAAAAATCCAAAATCCAAAATCTAAAATGGAGTAATAAATGGCTCGTGTAGCTGGTGTAGATCTTCCGCCTCATAAGCGTGCGGAGATCGGTCTGACATACATTTACGGCATTGGACGCTCGCGTGCGACCTCTATCCTGAAGGAAGCGCAGGTTAGCCTTGATGCGCGTGTGCGTGACTTGACCGAAGATGAGCTTGGGCGCATACGCTCCATCCTCGACGCGCAGGGCGAGATCGAAGGCGACCTTCGCAAGCGTGTCCAGATGGACATCAAGCGTCTGATGGACATCGGCTGCTACCGTGGCCTTCGCCATCGTCGCGGTCTTCCTGTGCGCGGGCAGCGCACGCATACCAACGCGCGCACCCGTAAGGGGCCGCGCCGCGCCACCATCGCCAAGAAGAAGGCACCGGGCAAGAAGTAGGAAAGCATTCAGCCGTCAGCTATCAGCAATCAGCTTTGAATCCGGTTGACGGTTGAGATTTGGATAAACGAAGTCATGCGGGATGTTTTAGCTGACCGCTGACGGCTGATAGCTGAAAACTTATTTATGGCAAAAGCAGGCGGAAAAAAGAAGGTCTTTCGCAAGAAAGAGAAGAAGAATATCCCGAACGGGATCGTGCATATCGCGGCATCATTTAATAACACGATGATCTCGATTACCGATCTGGAAGGGAACCTGATTGCGCAGAGTAGTTCCGGCGCGCGTGGCTTTCGTGGCTCCCGAAAGGGAACGCCCTTCGCCGCGCAGCAGGCCGCATACGAGGCCGCGCAGAAGGCTAAAGAAGCGGGCATGCAGCAGTGCGAAGTGCGCGTTAAGGGGCCGGGCGGCGGACGTGAATCTGCTATCCGCGCCATTAACTCCGCGGGGATTCGCGTCACGGTCATACGCGACACGACGCCCATCCCGCACAACGGCTGCCGTCCGCCGAAGCGACGTAGAGTTTAGAGCAGCATTCAGCACAGAGGCAGTCAGCTATCAGCTTTAATAAATCTTAAGCTGACTGCTGTAAGCTGATAGCTGATTGTTTTTATTAACCTAAAGGATGAAGGGCGAGTAAGGCACAGTTCAAGCCGCAGAGCGCCTGTAAACTTTTCCGTCTAGAAAGTTAGACTGGAGGCAGAAAAAAGAAGTGGCTAGGTATAGAGACGCGGTGTGCCGTTTGTGCCGCCGCGAGGGAGCAAAACTTTTTCTCAAGGGCGACCGTTGTTACAAGCCTTCGTGCCCGATTGAAAAGCGCGGTACACAGCCGCCGGGACAGCACGGCAACTCCATGCGTCGCGGCAAAGCGCTTGTAGGCTACGGTCAGCAATTGCGCGAGAAGCAGAAGGTCAAGCGCATCTACTTTGTCCTCGAAGGCCAGTTCCGCAACTACTTCGAGCGTGCCGCACGACAAAAAGGCATCACGGGCGAGAACCTCTTGTTCCTGCTCGAACGCCGTCTTGATAACGCGGTCTATCGCGCCGGGTTCTCCACCTCGCGGCGACAGGCGCGCCAGCTCGTCAACCACGGACACATAGAAGTCAACGGACGCAAAGTTGACATCCCTTCATTTCAGATCAAGCAGGGCGATGTCATCAGCGTCAAGGAAGCGAGCCGCAACAATCCGCACATAGAGGGCGCGTGGCAGACGGCTGCCGGACGCGGTCGTCCCTCCTGGATTGCTCCGGCTGACGGTGCGGACATGAGTGTGCGCGTTGAGACTTTGCCGACGCGTGCGGACGTTGACCGCTCGATCAACGAGCAACTGATCGTAGAGCTTTATAGTAAGTAATATTGAGCGCTCGCGCTCGTCGTGCGTGGTCTGTTTGCGCTTTTCATCAAGCGCTTGATCCCGTAAGCGCGAGCAGCGAGCGCTGGGGGCTTTCTTCTTTCCTGAAAATTGAAATTATGGCTATAGATCAAACTAATCTCTGGACAGGCTTTCAGATGCCGCGACGCCTCGCGGCTGACACCGAGACGTTGACGAACCGCTATGGTCGCTTTTCTGCGCAGCCCTTTGAGCGCGGCTTCGGCACAACCATCGGAAACTCTTTGCGCCGCGCACTGCTTTCATCAATCGAGGGCGCGGCCATCACAGCCGTTAAGATTGAGGGCGTCGAGCACGAGTTCTCATCAATCGCGGGCGTGGTCGAAGATGCGACGGACGTGATTCTCAACCTGAAGCAGGTTCCTTTCAAGCTTCACGGCGGAGAAGCCAAGACGCTCTACATACACAAGGACGGCGCGGGCGAAGTTACCTCCGGTGACATCGAAGCGGACGCCGATGTAGAGGTGCTTGACCCGAACGTTCACATTGCGACCGTCTCCGACGGCGGCTCTCTTCACATAGAGATGCGCCTGAAGCGCGGGCGCGGTTATGTTTCTGCCGACCGCAATTTTGACGAAGACCTCTCTTTGGGCTACATCCCGATTGATTCGGTTCACACGCCCGTCAAGAAGGTCAACTACACGGTCGAAGCTGCGCGTTTGGGGCAGAACACGGAGTTTGACAAGCTGTCAATCGAAGTCTGGACGGACGGCTCGGTCAAGCCCGACGACGCTATAGGTCTCGCCGCCAAGCTCATCAAAGATCACATGTCCATCTTCATCAATTTCGAGGAAGACACGGACGACTTCGCTTACGCGAATCTGGAGCGACCGCCCCTGCCGCGCAACGATGTCCTTGATAAGTCGGTGGACGAGCTGGAGCTATCGGTTCGCTCTTACAACTGCCTGAAGAACGCCGACATTCGCACCATACGCGATTTGGTTCAGCGCTCGGAGCGCGAGATGCTCGCCACGAAGAACTTCGGCAAGAAGTCCCTGAACGAGATCAAGGAAATCTTAAACGGCATGGGACTCGATTTCGGCATGGAGTTCGACGAACAGGGCAACCCGATTCCAGGCACAGGCGGACGCGACGGCGACACGAGCGACTACGCCGACATAGACGAAGAAGAGTAAGAACAGGTGACGGGTATCGGGTGTCGGGTGCCGGTAAAGAACTACCGGTTTTACAGACACCCGGCACCTGACACCCGATACCTAAAGTTATGAGACATCTCAAGGCACATAGAAAACTGGGACGCACGACGGCGCACCGCATGTCGATGCTGCGCAATCTGGCGACCTCTTTGATAACGGCACGCGAAGAGCGCATTGTCACGACCCTGCCGAAGGCTAAAGAGTTGCGCCCGTTTGTCGAGCGCGCCATCACGCTTTCGCGCAAGGCGCAAAATTTGGAAGGCGACGACACGACATCGCAGGCGGTTCACCTGCGTCGTCAGGCCGCTGGCTTCTTCCATGCAGGCAATCGCCAGCAGGCAGCTTCTACGGGGCGTCGTTCGACGCAGGGACGCGCGCCGCGCACCGCCGGTGTTGTGGCTTTGAAGCGGCTCTTTGACGAGTTGGGCGAGCGCTACAAGGATCGTCCGGGCGGTTACACGCGCATCATCAAGCTGGGACGGCGTGACGGCGATAACGCGGAGCTGGCGATTATAGAGCTGGTGGATAACCCGCGCGAGCTTGAGGCGATTGAGTCTGCGAATAAGCGTGCTTCGAGTAAGAAGAAGACCGCGAAGGCGTCTGATTCGAAGGCTGCATCGGGTGGTCGTCGCGGAGGCCGCAAGGCTGACCGCACTTACGAGAAGGAAGAGACCACTGAGAAGCGTGGGGCTGCCGCGAAGACAAGCGACGACGCAACGGAAGCTGACAAGCCCAAGGGTGGTAGCCGCTCAAAGAAGACCGAGTCCACGGCTGAAGAGAAAGACACAAAGTAGTTTAAGAACGCATTAACCGTGCGCAAAAGTCCCTGACTCTTTTTGATGGGCAGAGCGCGAGCGCCCACTTAGGCTAAACGGTTACTGGCCCCAATGGAACAGTCGGTCGCTTATGAACCCGAACTCGATTGGGGCTTTTTCCTTTGCTTGATTTTCAAGACGGAAGCCGCGCGCGTAGAGAATCTTTGCTTTAGAGACTGAGCAGAGGAGTCTATAAGAGAGAATGAGCGAACAAGCAACCATGCAGCAACCATCCCCGGAGGAAGAGCCGCAGGAAGCGAAACAGGAACGGCAGGGTGGTGGACGTGAGCAGCGCGGGCGTCGGCGGCGTCACAGCGGCCAGCACGGACAGCAACAGCCGTCTACCGGACAGTCGTCGCGTCGCCCAGACCCTTCGATCAACATGGACGAGCTGCGCGACCTTGTGCAGCTCATAGCCGAGCACGGCTTTACGGATTTCGAGCTTGAGCGCGAAGGCTTTCACGTGCGCCTGCGCCGCGAGCTAGCCCCGCAGATTATCTCTGCACCGGCTGCGCAGCCGGAAACGGGCGCACAGTCTACACTGCAAGCTTCAACTGCGGCGGAAGCGACCAACGCGAGCGCTTCTTCAGCGCACAGCGCGGCGACTCAGACTCAACCCAGGCATCCGGGCGCGGAGGCTGAAGCGGCTGCCTCTGCGGATGAAGGTTTGCACATCATTACCTCTCCGATTGTCGGCACCTTCTATCGCTCGCCTTCGCCCACGTCCGAATCCTTCGTGCGCATAGGCAGCCACGTCGAGCCTGATACCGTCGTCTGCATCATCGAAGCCATGAAGCTTATGAACGAGATTCTGGCCGAGACGACCGGCGAGGTGGTAAAGATTTACGTAGAGAACGGCCAGCCCGTCGAATACGGCCAGCCGCTCTTCGGTATAAAACAGTAAGCAGTAAGCGGTGAGCAGTAAGCAGTCAGATGCTTCTTACCGCTCACTGCTTACTGCTCACCGCTTACTTTTATGATGGGCACACGCAAATTTAGAAAAATCCTGATCGCCAATCGCGGCGAGATTGCGTGCCGTATTATCTGGACGTGCAAGGAAATGGGGATTCAGACGGTCGCCATACACTCGGAGGCCGACCGTGATTCTCTGCACGTTCGCTTTGCAGACGAATCCTTCTGCGTCGGCTCTGCGCCGTCCGCGCAAAGCTATCTCAATATCCCGAACATCATCGCCGCCGCCGAAATCGCCAACGTTGACGCGATTCATCCGGGCTACGGCTTTCTGGCCGAATCCAACTACTTCGCGGAAATCTGCGAGGCGTGCAACATCAAATTCATAGGCCCGCGCCCCGATGTGATTCGCCTGATGGGCGACAAGGTGGAAGCGCGCCGCGCCATGCAGAAGGTCGGTCTGCCCATTCTTCCAGGCAGCCCTGAGCCATTAGAGTCAGAAGAAGAGGCGCTTCTGTTAGCGCGCGAGATTGGCTTTCCCGTAATCGTCAAAGCATCTGCCGGAGGCGGCGGGCGCGGTATGCGCATCGTGCGCACGGAAGAAGAGCTTGGCCCTGCGCTTGAGACAGCTTCAAACGAGGCTGCTGCTTCATTCAAGAACGGCGACGTTTACATAGAGCGCTACATAGAGCGCCCGCGTCACATAGAGATTCAGGTCTTGGCGGACGAATACGGCGAGTGCATACATTTGGGCGAGCGCGAATGCACCATACAGCGCCGCCACCAGAAGCTTTTAGAAGAAGCTCCCTCTCCTGCGCTTTCAGTTGAGCTTCGTGCGGAGATGGGCGCTGCCGCCGTTAAGGCTTGCAGGGAGATTGGCTATTCGAGCGCGGGCACGATGGAATTTCTCCTCGACGAAGACAAGCGTTTCTACTTCATGGAGATGAACACGCGCATACAGGTAGAGCATCCGGTGACCGAGATGGTCACGCTGGCCGACATCGTGCGCAATCAGATATGCATCGCCGAAGGCGAGACGCTTGGCTACACGCAAGCGGACGTAATCATACGGGGGCATTCAATCGAATGCCGCGTCAACGCCGAGAACCCTGAGACCTTCGCGCCTTCGCCCGGTCTGATTACGGCGTTCAATCTTCCGGGCGGCCCCGGCGTGCGCGTTGATACGGCTGCTTATCCGGGCTACTTCGTGCCGCCTTTTTACGATTCGATGATCGCTAAAGTGATAGTGCATGCGCCTACGCGTGAGCTGGCGATTGCGCGCATGCGGCGCGCTCTGGAAGGGATGGTCGTAGAAGGAATCAAGACGACTATCCCGCTTCACCTGAAGATTATGGACGACGCGAAATTTCGCGCAGGCGAGTTTTCAACGAAATTCATGGAGGATTTCCTCTCCAGTAACGGCTTGAAAGGGCGCGTCGAAACCGCCGCGCTGGCGCGTTGACGCCTGAAGGTATCGCCCTTATAATAAAAGACTTTTTGGTGGCGAGTATCGCTCGCCTTGAGACTAGGGAGTGAAGTTATGGCTTACGCAATTATCAGAAGCGGCGGTAAACAGTTCCGCGTCGAAGAGGGACAGCAGGTGCGTGTCCCCTTGATGGACAAAGAAGTTGGCTCGACCCTTGAGCTGGACGTTCTATTGCTCGGTGGCGACGAGTCCAAGGTCGGCACGCCTATGGTTGACGGCGCTCGCTGTGCTGCGACAGTCGTTGACCACGGGCGCGACACGAAGATCATCGTCTTCAAAAAGAAGCGCCGCAAGCAGTACAAGCGCACCAAAGGTCACCGGCAGGACTACACGACGTTGAAGATAGATTCTATAGGATAATGATGAATGCAGAATGCAGAGTGATGAATTAAAGACAGCTTCTTATCATTCATCATTCTGCACTCTGACTTCTGCATTGGGGGTTTTGATATGGCACACAAGAAGGGCGTTGGGTCGTCGCGTAATGGTCGCGATTCAAACGCGCAGAGATTAGGGCTTAAGAAATTCGGCGGCGAGCGCGTACTGGGCGGCAACATCCTTGCGCGCCAGCGCGGCACGAAGTGGAAACCGGGCAAGAACGTCGGGCGCGGCAAAGACGACACGCTCTTTGCTTTGATTGACGGCGTCGTGAAGTTCGAGGACAAGGGACGCGGAGGAAAGTTTATCAGCGTCTATCCGGAGATGGCCGCCGCTGAAACAGCACCGGCGGCAACCGCATAAGGCTTTCTGAAAAGCCTGGCTCAAGGATGCGTCGCCTGCCCCGAGTGCTTCTCTCGCAACCGGACACAGGCGGCGCATTTCGATTTAATAGCAATCAGCATTCAGCCCTTAGCAATCAGCTTCAGGCTTTAAGCTATTGCTGATAGCTGATTGCTGATAGCTGAATGCTTTTTCTTGTTTATTGATCGCACCAAGATTCGCATTGCGGGCGGACACGGCGGTAACGGCGTGACGGCCTTTCGCCGTGAAAAATTTGTCCCGCGCGGCGGCCCGTCGGGCGGAGACGGCGGTCGCGGTGGAGATGTCTGGCTCGAAGCTGATGAGTCGCTTAACACGCTGCTTCATCTTCGCTACAACCCGGAACACATAGCTGACCGTGGTCGTCATGGCGAAGGCTCGAACCGCACCGGACGAGAAGGCATTGACAGGGTTGTGCGCGTTCCCGTTGGCACGCAGGTTTATGATGCCGCGACGAATGAGCTTCTTTATGACTTTACCCGCAGCGGCGAGCGTTGGCTGGCGGCTCGTGGAGGGCGCGGCGGCTTCGGCAACTCTCATTTCGCCACTTCAACAAACCGCGCCCCGCGCTACCATCAGGAGGGAAGCCCCGGCGAAGAGCACGAGCTTCAGCTTGAGCTGAAACTACTGGCCGATGTAGGACTCGTGGGCTTTCCCAATGCGGGTAAATCCACTCTCATCTCAACCATCTCTGCGGCCAAGCCTAAAATCGCAGACTATCCTTTCACAACCTTAGAGCCGCATCTGGGTGTGGTTGATTTGGGAGAATATCGCACGCTGGTCGTCGCAGACATCCCCGGCCTGATAGAAGGCGCGCATGAGGGCGCAGGATTGGGCGACCGTTTTCTGCGCCACGTAGAAAGAACCAGGCTCCTGCTTCATCTGGTTGATGTCTCGTCCGCTTCGGGGCGCGATACTGTGAGCGACTACGAGACTATCAATCGTGAGTTAAAGGCTTATGACGAGCAACTGGCAGAGCGTCCGCAACTGGTCGTCGCAACGAAGATTGATGCGCTTGATGAGCCGGAGCGTCTGGAGAATTTGCGTGCGCGAGCGGAAAAAGACGGGCGACCATTTTACGCCATCTCGTCTGCTACAAAAGAGGGCGTGCGCGAGCTTGTGATGGCTGCGGCGCGCATGCTTGACGAGATTAATAGCGCATCGGAAGAAGAGACTGAGGAAGCGCACACCGGGGCGTAAGATTTGTTTGAAGCTTGATTGTGTGTGCGTCTGAAACGCAAGACTGCAATCTCAATGGGCGGCGAGCGGGCTTGATGAATGAAGGCTAGACGGCGAATAGCTCTCTACGGCGGGACGTTCGATCCGGTTCACATCGGCCACCTGAGCGTGGCGCGTGCTCTTTTAAAACTCTTCGTGCTGGATGAGATAGTTTTCATTCCGGCTCATGTCGCGCCGCACAAGCGCTACAGAGAGGTCTCTCCGGGACTGCAACGCTACGCTATGCTCGCGCTCGCGACGCAAGCAGAAGCAAAGATGCTTGTCTCCACGGTTGAGCTTGAGGCTCCTGAAAAACCCTACACGGTGGAGACGCTCGCGCGCATGAAAGAAAAATACGGACGGGACGTTCAGCTCTTCTTCATCATGGGCGCGGATTCGTGGACGGATATAGAGACGTGGCGCGAATGGGAGCGAGTGCTGCAAGCTACGAATCACATAGTCATGACGCGTCCCGGTTACGACCTGGATGCGGCGCACGTCACGCCTGAGATTAGAGCACGCGTAGTTGATTTAAGAGGCGCAAGCGAAGAGAGCATCGCACGCACGGTTGAGGAAAGCGAAACAGAAAAGATTTATGTGACCGATGCTGTTCAGATGGACGTTTCGGCCACTACGGTCAGACAACTTGTCGGCGCAGGCCACACACAGGAGTGGCGCACGTTAGTTCCGCAGCCTGTGGCGGAGTTTATAGGAAAGTACAGGCTATACAGAGATAAAGCATGAGAGAAAATTCTTCGATCAAGGAAAAGGCTTTGCACCCGGAGCAGACTGCTAAAGGGCGCAACGAGAAGGCTCAGGGCGTTGATGCGACAGACGAGACATGCGCCGAAAAGCTGGACGAGCGCATCTGTATTGCTCTGAGTGCGGCGAGCGAAAAGAAAGCGATTGACCCCGTGGTGCTTGACCTGCGCGAGATAGCCAGCTTTACGGATTACTTCATCATCACTTCCGGCACCAACGCGCGGCAGGTGCAGGCCATCGCCGACGCAGTCGTCGAACAGTTGAAGAAGCAGGGAACGCGCGCCGCTCGTATGGAGGGATACAACACGGGCGAGTGGGTGCTGGTGGATTACGGCGACTTCGTAGTGCATGTCTTCGACAGCAAAGCCCGGCAGTTTTACGATCTTGAGAGATTGTGGCGAGACGCCGTTCGCGTGGCGTTACCGGAAGATGTAACGGGCGGCCACGACAGCTCTTTGAAAAGCGAGCAATAGTGATAGAGATCGTTGCATCCTCTACACTCATGCGCGAGGCCGTACGACTGGCCGAACGCGTAGCTGCAACGGATGCCAACGTGCTTGTGACCGGCGAATCCGGCGCAGGCAAAGACGCCGTAGCTCTCTTCATACACGAGCATTCGCGACGTGACGGCCAACCCTTCGTCAAGATTGATTGCGCTGCGCTGCCGGGCGAGCTGCTTGAAGCAGAGCTTTTCGGCTACGAGCGGGGCGCGTTTACGGGAGCGACCGAAGCCAGACCCGGACGCCTCGAAGCCGCGCACAAGGGGACGCTCGTGCTGGATGAGATTGCGCACCTGACATGGGATGCGCAGGCGAAGCTGCTGCGTGTGATAGAGCAGCGGGAGTTCGAGCGATTGGGAGGACGCCGCACAATCCGCGTGGATGCGCGGCTCATCGCACTCACAAATGTTGATCTGGACGACGCCGTGAGGCGCAGGGCTTTTCGCGAAGACCTCTTCTATCGCCTGAACGTTGTGCGAATACATGTGCCGCCTTTGCGTGAGCGGCGGGAAGAGACGGCTGAGCTGGCCGAGGCTTTCCTGAAAAATTATGCGGCGAAGCATGGCCGCCGCGCGCGCGTGCTTTCAACGGAAGTTCTTGCACTGTTTGAAGCCTATGACTGGCCTGGCAACGTGAGGGAGCTTGCTAACACGGTCGAACGTGCGGTGATTGTCGCGGATGGTGAGAGAGTCGAAGCGGCGCATTTGCCGGACGCCCTGCGCGCTTCGGCCACAGGGCAGCGAAGGGGGCGACGCTTGAGAACTCTTGCGGAGCTTGAGGCTGACTACATAGCGGAAACGCTCGAAGCGGTTCGAGGCAATAAGTCCGAAGCGGCGCGCATCCTCGGCATCAGCCGCAAGAACCTTTACGAGAAGCTTGCGCGATATAAAGCAGAGGCCATTGAAAAGGCTGAAACCGATCTCTAGCCGCTTACGTCTATAAGCTTATGCGGTTGCGCTTCATCTGGGTAGGGAAAACCAGGAACGAGCACCTGCGGGCGCTCTGTGAAGAGTATTTGAAAAGGCTCAAGCGTTTTACGCGATGCGAGGTCGTGGAGGTGCGCGAGAGCGCCGCGCAAGCTAAAGATGCAGGCATCGAAGACGAGGGCAGGCGCATCTTAGGCGGACTACACTCGGACGGGCTGGTCGTGCTGCTGGATATGTCGGGGCGCGAGTGGACTTCGCCCGATCTGGCCGCGCAGATAGAGAAGTGGCAGAGCGTGGGAAGCGTCAAAGAGGTGGCGTTTGTCATCGGCGGTCACTGGGGAGTTTCCCAGGAGGTCATGGAGCGAGCCGGGGTTTGCTGGTCTTTATCAAGGTTGACCTTGACGCATGAGATGGCGCGCGTTCTTCTGGTAGAGCAAGTCTACCGCGCGTACACCATCATGCACGGCTTACCGTACCAGAAGTAATCTGTCCGCGAGTTGCAGAACCGGAGGTCAAGAGAGGAAACGTAAATGGATAAAAGAAGAGTCAAATCTTACAGGGACAAGTTACTGGGACGCCGCGAGGGGCTTGTAGGGCAGGTCATGGAGGCCGAGCTGTACAGCCGCGAGCGCGATTCTGAAGCAACGCAAGACCCTGCGGATATGGCGGCCAACGCTTATACGAAAGAGCTATTATTTTCCATGTCGGCCAACGACCGGCATTTGCTTGAGTTAATAGATGAAGCGTTAGTGCGCATAGAAGATGGCGGATACGGCAAGTGCATTCATTGCGGCGAGCCTGTGCAGGAGAGGCGTCTGGAAGCAGTGCCGTGGGCGCGTCATTGCCTGCGCTGCCAGGACTTGCAGGAGCGCGGTCTTCTGATGGACGAAGACGAGTAGAAGAAACAGTTCGAGGCATGACATAATCTGCGGCCTTCAGGCTTGAACCGGTTCAAGCCTGAAGGCCGCATCTTTTTCAAGTCCAGAGAGTCCAGAGAGTCTAGAGAGCCGGAATGATTTTCTTTTGACTCTCTAGACTCTCTGGACTCTCCAGACTCTCCAGACTGTTTTTGAGGTTATTGATGCTCGCTAAGCTTGCAGGGACATTTTATGACGCGACGCTTGCGCTTCTTTACCCGCAAGCCTGCGCGGTCTGCGGCGCAAGCGTGGAGTCTCAAGCGGACGGCGTGGCCTGCGCTCGTTGCTGGACGGAGACGCGCATCTTTTCTTCCTGTGATGTTAGCTGCTGGAAGTGCGGGGCGCTCTCTACAGGAAGGGTGGCAGAAGAGAAAAAAGAAGAGGTGCGCTGTCGTCGCTGTGAAGGGGAAAGCTTCACGGCGGCGCGTGCCGTAGGAGCTTATGAAGGAGCATTGCGCGCTTCTGTGCTCGCTCTTAAACGCGAGCCGTTTGTGGCGGAGCGTCTGGCACAGCTTCTCTGTAAAGCTGCTCTTCAGCCGCCCCTTTTCGATGCGACCCTTATTATTCCGGTGCCGCTTCACCGGACGCGCGAACGCGAGCGTGGCTTCAATCAAGCCGCAGAGCTGGGGCGCGCTTTATCCAGACGCGCACGCCTGCCGCTTGATGAATTGAGTTTGACGCGCAGCCTTCATACAGAGCGGCATCGCGCTTTAATGGACGAGCGTGCGCGGCGCGAAAGTGTTGAGGATGCTTTTCATGTTGCCCGCCCGCGACTCGTGGAAGGCGAATCCATCTTGCTCGTTGATGACGTATTTACTACAGGCGCGACCGTTTCAGCCTGTGCCTCCGCTCTTCTTTCGGCTGGTGCCAAGAGTGTTTATGTGCTTACCGTAGCTCGTCCTTTGTGACGGTTTTGTACGGCATTTAGGATGACTAGCCTACAAATTCCAACCTATGTATGATGTAGGCCATGAAAACCCTTTATAATCCAATTGAACCTTATGACAGTGGCCGTCTGGCGGTCTCAGACATTCATACGCTCTACTACGAACAGTGCGGAAACCCTGAAGGGCAGCCGGTGGTTTTTCTACACGGCGGCCCCGGCGGAGGACTGATACCCGATTATCGTCGCTACTTTGACCCGCAGGCTTATCGCATAGTTCTCTTCGACCAGCGCGGCTCAGGTGATAGCACGCCGCATGCTAATCTTGAAGACAATACGACGTGGCATCTGGTCTCCGACATAGAGCGCTTGCGCGAGCATCTGGGAATCGAAGCTTGGCAGGTGTTCGGCGGCTCGTGGGGCAGCACGCTCGCGCTCGCGTACGCGCAGACGCATCCCGCGCGCGTGCGGCAGCTTGTGCTTCGCGGCATCTTCCTTTGCCGACCCAAAGAGATTCGCTGGTTCTATCAGGAGGGAGCGAGCGCCATCTTCCCGGACGTGTGGGAAGAGTACGTGTACGTCATCCCTGAAGAGGAGCGCGGCGATATGCTGAGTGCTTACTATCGTCGCCTGACGAGCGATAACGAGGCTGTGCGCCTGGAGGCTGCACGCGCATGGAGCATCTGGGAGGGAAGCACGTCTAAGCTTTTCCCTGATCCAGACCTCATACATAAATTCGGCGAAGCGCAGCAGGCTCTCTCTCTGGCGCGCATCGAATGCCACTACTTCATGAACAACGCCTTCTTCGAGACCGACAATTACCTGATAGAGAACGTCGGAAAGATTCGAGACATCCCGACGGTCATCGTGCAGGGTCGTTATGATGTGGTCTGCCCTATGATGAGCGCTTGGGAGTTGCACCGCGCGTGGCCGGAAGCCGAGCTGCGCGTCGTCCCAGACGCAGGCCATTCGGCGGGCGAGCCGGGAATCGTCAGCGCCTTAGTTGATGCCACAGACCGTTTTCGTGAAGCGCTTTAGAACAGTTTTCAGTTTTCAGTTTTCAGAAGAAGAGCCAGTCGCTTTTACTGAAAACTGAAAACTCGAAACTGAAAACTGTTCTTCTCACTGTCTTTAATGGTGGTCGCCGCAGGCACACGAATGGGACGCTACACCGTTCGCACGGAGCTTGGCACGGGCGGAATGGGCGAAGTCTATCTGGCGCAGGATACTCAGCTTGACCGCACGGTCGCGCTCAAGATTCTGCCGCCGGATTTTGCTGCCAACCCGGAGCGTATGCGCCGCTTCCTTCAAGAGGCTCGCGCGGCGTCAGCCCTCAACCACCCGAACGCTGCACACATCTACGAAATCGGCGAGGCTGAAGACACGGCCTTTATAGCTATGGAGTACGTGCAGGGCGAGACTCTAGGCGCAAGGATAATTAGCGGGCAGCTCAGGCCGGAAGAGATTGCGGACATAGGCATGCAGGTGGCCGATTGCCTGGACGAGGCTCACTCGAAAGGCATCATCCACCGCGACATCAAGCCGTCGAACATCATGCTCACGGTGCGCGGGCAGGTGAAGATACTAGACTTCGGACTGGCGAAAGTCCTGCGGCCTGCTGACGAGAGCATCTCAAGCGACATAGCCACGCAGGTGAAAACAAGTCCGGGCGTGGTCATGGGCACGGTTCAATATATGTCGCCGGAGCAAGCTCTGGGGCGCGAGGTTGACCGTCGCTCGGACATCTTCAGCCTCGGCTCGGTGCTCTACGCAATGGCTACCGGGCGTGCGCCCTTCACAGGCTCAAGCATAGGCGAAACGATTGACAGAATCCTGCACTCGCAGCCCGAAGCGATGGCGCGCTTCAACTACGACCTCTCCGCTGAGCTTGAGAGAATCGTGCGCAAGTGTATAGAGAAGGATAAGGAGCGGCGTTACCAGACGGCGCGCGACCTGCTGAACGATCTGAAGAGCCTTGGGCGGGATGTAGAGGCCAGAGTTGTAAACGCGAAAGCCACATCTCGCAGGCCGCGCGCAAGCAAGGCTATAGATTCTCTGGCGGTGCTGCCGCTCGTCAACGCGAGCGGTGATGCAAACATGGACTATCTCTCGGACGGCATCACAGAGAGCATCATCAACGCGCTTTCCCAGTTGCCGAAGGTGCGAGTCGTGGCACGCTCGACCGTCTTCCGTTACAAGGGACAGGAAGTTGATGCAAAGGAAGTCGGGGAGCAGCTATCCGTGCGCGCGGTGCTTACGGGACGTGTTCGCTACCTCGGAGATACGTTGATGATAGGGACGGAGTTGATTGATGTCGCGAACGACGCGCAGCTCTGGGGCGAACACTACAATCGCAAGCTGTCGGACATCTTCGAAGTGCAGGCAGAGATTGCCAGAGAAATTTCCGACAAGCTGCGTGTGCGATTGACCGGCAAAGAGAAGAAGCAGTTAGCGAAGCGCCATACCGATAACGCAGAAGCTTACAAGCTCTATCTGAAGGGGCGCTTCCACTGGAATAAGCGTACGCGTGAGAGCTTGAAAAAAGGGATAGAGTATTTCCAGCAGGCGATTGAAAAAGATTCCAGGTATGCGCTCGCCTTTACAGGGTTGGCCGATTGCTATAATAGCTTGAGCCGGTTCGGCTGGCTCTCGCCGGGCGAGGCCATGCCGAAAGCAAAGGAAGCTGCGGAGAGGGCGCTTCAAATAGACGGCAATCTGGCGGAGGCTCATAACTCGCGTGCCTTCGTCGCGGAGAATTACGAATGGGTCTGGTCAATCGCCGAAAGGGAATACAAGCGAGCCATCGCTCTTAACCCGAACTACGCTACGGCTCACCAGTGGTACGGTGAATATTTAGCGACCATCGGGCGATTCGATGAAGGTCTGGAACAATTGAAGCAGGCTGAGCATCTTGATCCGCTCTCGCTCATTATCAATTCCGATTTAGGACTGCCCTTTTTCTTCGCGCGCCAATACGACCGTGCGATAGAGCAGTGGCGAAAGACCATAGAGCTAGACCCGGACTTCTGGCTGGCGCATTATGCTCTGGCGCTCGTCTACGAACAAAAGGGGATGTACGGGGAAGCGATTGCCGAATCCAAAAAGGCGCTGAACCTTTTCGGCGATAGCCCCTGGGTGCTCGGCGGGCTTGGACATATTTACGCCGTCTCAGGCCAGAGGGATGAGGCTTATCAAGTCCTTGACGAGCTGAAGGAGCGATCAACGGAGCGCTATATCTCGCCGTTCGATCTGGCTATAATCTACGCCGGGTTGGGCGAGAAGGATCAGGCGTTTGAATGGCTTGAGAAAGCTTATGAGGAGCGTAACCAGTGGATGACCTGGCTCAAGGTAGAGCCGCGTCTTGACGTGCTTCGCTCAGACCCGCGCTTCATAGACCTGGTGCAGAGGGTCGGGCTTGAGTGAGATGTAGCTTTTGAAGCTCTAAATCTTAGAAATATTACCCTTATAGCAATAAAGGGGAAGACGGTTCAGACTTGAATAACTGTTATTCAAGTCTGAATTATCTCTATACACATCCGACTTAGAGCAATTCAAGACTGAATTGCCTCTTTACAAGTCCGAATTAGCCCTGTACAAGTTTGAATGGGGACAATTCAAGTATGAATTACCTCTATGCACGTCTGTCTCGGAGCAATTCAAGATTGAATTGCTTCTATGCAAGCTTGAATTAAAGGAATGCAAGCTTGAATTAGCTCTATACAATGCTAAACTGGGACAATTCAGCATTGTATAGAGCTAATGCAAGCTCTTCCAGCTATTATTCATGCTCGTATAGCTCTGATTCAGAATTGCACAGTTACAGTTCAATCTGGTATAGCTCACAGGCATATAGGCGCTCAACTTACGCGGGCGTGAGTTGAGCCAGTTAGAAAGCTACCTTTAGCGCCATCGGTCTCATCCAATGGAAATCTTTCGAGGAGTGTACGCACGCCATTTATTTTGACACTCGCGTGTACGCTCCGCTAATATCACTCAGTAGTATGACCGGACGAGTCCTAGTCCTGAATGCATCTTTCGAGCCGATCAACGTTTGCACCGAGCGGCGCGCGGTTGTCATGATTTTCAAAGGCGTAGCGCGCGTCGAAGAGCACAACGGTCACATGATTCACTCGGCCAGGCTCTCCATCCATGCGCCATCGGTCATACGTCTCATCGAGTACATACACATCCCGTTTGAGCGGAGGTCTCTGTCGCGCAAGAACATACTCCTGCGCGACCACTATACGTGCCAGTATTGTGGCAGACAGTTTTCGCCATCGGAACTGACGCTGGATCATGTGCATCCGCGCTCGCGCGGGGGCGATTCGACGTGGGATAATCTGGTGGCGTGCTGCAAGCGCTGCAATCACCTGAAAGGCAACCGGACGCCGGAAGAAGCAAAGATGCATCTCTTGAGACGCCCGCGCGGGTTTTCGCTGCACGTCAATCGCCAGATCATGCGCTACATAGGTCGCGCGGACGAGACATGGCGCAAGTATCTCTTCTACGAATCGAACGGCGCAGAGTAACCGGAGAGAAGCCACGCTTTCTATTCACGCTTATGAGCCACGCCACAAAAGGATTTTAGTTATGAATGTACTAGCAATAGGACTGGGTTATCAGGAGCTTCTAATTATTCTCGCCATCGTCTTTCTGCTCTTCGGCGCGAGTCGTCTGCCGCAGCTTGCCAAAGCCCTTGGACAGAGCAAGCGCGCCTTTCGGGAGGGTCAGGATGATGCGGAAGAAGAGCGCCGCGAGGCCGCACGCAAACGAGCCGAAATCGCCGCGCCCCCATCGCAGCTTTCAGCCGTGAACGACGAAGAACTCTTCGAGGAAGCACGCCGCCGCGCCAGCAGCCTCCGCGCCACCGAAACCTCCAACGAGCCGAAAAGCTGAAAAAGGCAAAAGTAAAATTGATAGCCGCCCGTATGTTTATCGAGACGTCCAGGCGGCTATCATTTCAAGCGGCTTCGCTGCGGACTAACGAATAGTAAGAAATACATCCCAAGCCCACCTGCCAACCTGTGCTCCCTTTGCGTCCCTGACTTTAGCGCGATAACGGAACTGATTGCTGTACTGGTCAATTTTCTTTGCTTCTTTGTAATCAAGTGAAATTGAATATACTCCTAGTTCCGGTAGAGCGTGCAGTTCATCCAGTTCCGAGATGCCATTGTGATTTGAATCTTGCCACAAAAGAAGGCTGGAGAAGATGACATCTTTATTACTAATCATACCATCATCGTTTCCGCCATTCTCTGGCTTATCATATCTGGCAAGCGCATTAAAACCATTGAGTAAAATATCTGCTGGCGGTTCGGACTGTCGCGTGAAATTGCCAAATAACTCCTGTCCGCTATCTATTGTGCCATTGCCGTTACGATCCAAAGACAACCATGCGTCATCTGAATTTGCTGCTGTCCATGAGAGATGTTCAATAATACCGTCACCGTTTATGTCGAAACCTACACCGCTTTGATTGTCCGTCAGATTAAAACCATTACCATGAATATCAATTACAATTGGAGTAGCAATCCCGCCAAGTGGTATAAGGCATGTGCAGTCTTGTAATAACTCGCCCTTCAATAGATTACATTCGGTCACGTCCTCGGCGCTACATCCACCAGTGCCGCCAAAAATTCTAGGAAGTGGCCTTGGCGTTGAATCGGGCATCGGAGTAGGGCTTGGAGCCGAACAATCGGTTGCATCGGTCGATTTAACAGTCTTACAAAATATCCTCGGTAAGCTCGCCCTATTTACACACGACTCTGAAGTTTCTAGTATCTTTGAATCGGCAGGGTCACCCACTAATACAGTTCTGTTTAGGTACAATCAGGAGTTCCAGCATCGCCGCATCTCTTGTAGGAATATGAGGAAGCGACACCGCAAGTGTCAAATTGCATACGAATGCCATGTGCGGTGTTGAAGTCTTTGATAAAGAGAAAAGGATCAGCCCTCGCTCCTGCCTGACCTTTAGATTGAGATTTGTCTAGCGGAATCCACTTCTGCGGGTCATTGGCATCACGCTTAAATATTCTGCCTCCTTGCCAGATTGTGCTGTCACTGAAACCAATCGCTCCAATAAATACCCTGACTCTCTTAATCGTAACTGGATAATTGAGTTCATAGAGCAACGGCAACAGCGAGTCGTACTCGCTGTCGGACAAAGTAATATCTGCGGTCTTTCCAGGTAGGATAGGTTCTGCGGGAACGTCCTGTTGTGATGAGCGGAGAGGGCTAGGGCCATACTCAAGTGGAATTATTAAATCTCTCTCCTGTGCCTGATCCTTCGGACGAATAAATTGAAGACGAACAAGAACATGCGTGACGGTCTTATCTGATAAGTTACGCACACGAATTGTTAATCTTCTGAGCCACTCATTGTCGGCTGTATCTATCTTCTTATCTGTTTCGATAGTACCGATGCGTGACTTGACGAGCTTTATTTTGACTGGCGGATTAAAATCATCCCTTTTCTCAACTACTTTGTCTTCTTCCTGTGCAGTGCCAGAAGTTCGCGTGCTCAATGCAAGGGTGAGGGGGAATGCAAGAGCACAACCTATTATGATGAACATGATTCGTAAAGAGAATCGTTTGTAATTCATCCTAAATGTCCTCCATATTTGAGATGGATAAAGGGAGTAGGCAAGGGCAAGTCTCAGAGGAGAGAGGCTCTTGCTTAACGCAAAGCTAAAGAACAACGAGTTGTTATATACGCCCGCACCCTAATAATGTCAACGGATATTTACTGGCGGAAATGAGGATTTATTGGTCGATTCGATGGTTTGGTTAACAATGCCCCTTATTTTCTCCCGACGATGAGCGTGGCTTTGAGCGTGAGGATAAAGTCCATGTCCTGTCGCTCTTCGTCAATGATGCGCTCGATCTCTTTGGTGACGCGCTCGCGGTCTTCGACGGAGAGTGAGCCGAGCCAGTTCTTCAAGAGGAAATCTGAGATGAGCGGGGCGTTCAAAAATTCCTCTCCAGATTCGTAGTTGAACTCCTCCACGGTCGTCCAGGTAGTCACTGCTTCCAGTCCTTCACGTTGAGCCAGCGCTTCAATATCCGAGATGGTCGGCAGTTCCTTGATAAGCTCCTCCACATCATGCCCGTGCTCCTCTAGATTAGAGCTGCGTAGCGCCTCCCAGTAGACTGAGAAGAACTCTCCGAAGCTGGAGGTTGTCGCCAGCGTCAGGGCGACTGTGCCGTCGGGTTTGCAGACGCGCACCATCTCCGAAATGATTTCGGGCAGGCGCTCAGGCGCGATGAGCGATGCATCGCAGATGACAAGATCGAACTGCTCGTCCTCAAACTGAAGCGACTCCAGTTGCGTTCTATAAAATTCCGGCTCGGCGCTGATGACCGCAGCCTTGGCGCGCGCCAGTTCCAGACACTCTTCGCTCTCGTCCACGCAAACAAGCGTCACATCATCTCCGGCGCGCTCAAGCATAGCCATCGCGTGCCCGCCCGTGCCCGAAGCTACATAGAGTATGCGACCCTTTTTGGGCAGCTTTACGTGCTCGTCAACCAGTTCCGCGAAACGCTCGCCCCAGTCGGTTGCGACGTACAGCTCCTGCAAGAATGCCATCTCTTTATCTGATTTATTAGCGCTCAACTTTAAGACTCACCTTCGATTTGAAATAAGACGAAACAGTAACCGCATACAAGAACTACGAGCCACTAAGTCACACTAAACGACATGAAGAAGAAGCTGCAAGAAGAGCGCTCAAACTGTTTCGCGTTGATTCGTGATTCATCTTCCTTTTCCGCTTTCTGTCTTGTATCAGCATTCATGATTCCCGTCTTCGTCAGCCGCTTCTTCATCATAATACACATGACCGATTAAAGGCTCAGGCAGGCAGGCCATCTCTTCTTTAGCGCCCGGATCGCTATGTACGTAGCGATAGCCGCTGCCGTAGCCCACGCGGCGCATCAAGGGGGTGATGGCATTGCGAAGGTGAAGCGGGACAGGCTCGCGCGCCGTCTCGGCTGCGTCTTCAAGGGCGGCATGAAAGGCGCGCTTGACGGCGTTAGACTTCGGCGCTCGCGCCAGATAGATGGTCGCCTGCGAGAGCGGGTAGAGAGCTTCGGGCAAGCCTATGAGCTGCGTGATAGTGGCGGCGGACGCCGCCTGGACTATCGCCTGCGGGTCTGCAAGCCCTATGTCTTCCGAAGCCAGTATGCAGAGACGGCGCGCTATGAAGATAGGGTCAGCCCCGCCTTCTATAAGCCGCGCAAGCCAGTAGAGCGCCGCGTTGACATCGGAGTTACGCAGGGACTTGATAAGAGCCGAAGCCAGATTGTAGTGCTCCTCGCCGCCTTTATCGTAAGCATAGCGAGCGCGCCCCATAGCCTCCATGACCGTCTCATTGTCGATATGCCGCACGCCCTCTTTATCCGGCTCGGTTGATTCGACCGCAGCTTCGACCGCCGCCAGAGCGACGCGCGCATCGCCGCCCGCCGAATGTGCCAATCGTTTAATAATCTCGTCAGGAATTTCAGGCCGCAAATGACCCAAGCCCCGCTCAGGTTCCGTCAAGGCACGTCGCAGGATAGTCTCCACTTCATCTTCCGTGAGCGGATGAAGGGTTAGAACCTTAGTGCGTGAGAGAAGCGCGCCCGTGACTTCAAAGGAAGGGTTCTCTGTCGTAGCTCCTATGAGCGTGATGGTTCCGTCTTCAACCGAAGGGAGAAGCGCGTCCTGCTGCGCTTTGTTGAAGCGGTGAATCTCGTCTATGAAGAGAATCGTGCGCAGGCCGTCGCGCTTCAGCTCGCGCGCTTCGGCGATGCTGGCGCGCACGTCCTTGACGCCGGAGAAGACCGCCGAAAGAGCCACAAAGCGCGCGCCGCTCTTCTCTGCCAGAAGCCGTGCCAGCGTAGTCTTGCCTGTTCCCGGCGCACCCCACAGGATAAGTGAAGGCAGAGCGCCACGGCCTTCTATCAAACGACGAAGCACGCGCCCCTCGCCGACCAGGTGATGCTGGCCGACAAACTCCTCCAGGGTGCGCGGCCTCATTCTCTCGGCCAGCGGCGCGAAAGCATTTTCGTACACATCAGCCTGAGCTTCCGTCTCTGCGAAAAGATTTCTGGTCGTGCGACGCGGCATAGCTTCCACTTCTCATGCTCTTACAAAAAGAGACCTGAATAATGGCTCTTTATCTGTTACACTGGGGGTTAGAGTCTTTCAAGAAAAGCTTAGCATAAAGTGTGCTGGATGCGTCACTCCGGGCGCGCTGTCTTAGAACTTGAGAGGCGCATCTTAGTTGGAACGCACTCTTAGCTTTCTGCGTATATCAGGGCAGGCGCGGTTCAAGCCTATTTTTGAAGAGAGCCGCGCCGCAGTAGACGAAAATTTCGAGGTGCAGGGATGAAAGAAAAAAACGACTTTTTAAAAATCGCAGGCTTTATACTCCTGGGGCTTTTTATACTGATTGTGGGCGTGCCACTCTTGCTGGCCGCCGCCGGAATCACTTTAGGCATCGTCGGCATGGTCTTTGGCCTTGCCGTCGGTCTCATCAAGCTGGCTATAGTGGTTGCCATCATCTATTTAGTGTTAGTAGGCATCCGCGCGATGCTTCGCTGAAAAGATAGCTGCTAGAGAGAGCCTGACCAGGTACTGACCAAGAGGAACGACCACGATGCTTTCAAATTTGAAAGCATCGTGGTCGTTCCTTTTTACCTGAGTTCCCGGTAGCCGATTTTTTGAATCAAATCCGAATTCCTGAAGGCTCGCTTCGCGGGTTAGAACGCTCTGTAAAGCAAGTACTGCTCGCGTCGCAGGATGATCTGGCAGTTCGTGCATTTGTCCTCGGAACTGATGACGAGCGCGCCTGAAGGCGGACGCTGGCCGTAATCCAGATGGACGAAGTCGGATGTCCCTCGCCCGTCAATCGTCGCATACCAGAAGGCGTGAATGTATGCAGGCCCCCACATACCGTCAAACAGATAGATGGGGCGCGCAGGCTGACTGAGTGCCTGCTGGTAAAGCTCTAGATAGCCTTCATCGAAGACTGCGCCCCGGTTTGTCCCGTCCCTGTGAAACTGATACTGAAAATAGAGACCCTGCAACAACGTGAGCGCAAGCAGAACGGTTAAAGCTTTGCGATGCGCGAAGAATGAAAATGCAGTCTCCTTCGGCTCCGGCCTTTGCTCTGTCTTCCTCTTCTTCTTCTTTGTCGTCTTTGGTGAAGCGTTGACGGGCGCTTTACCTTCCAGCAACCTCTGTAAAGCCGGAACCGTCAGCACCAGAAGGAAGACTGGATAGGGAATCATTCGCAGCGTGTGAAACTGGTCGAGCGTCAGCGACGCAGAGATAGGAGAGATGACCAGGCCGTAAAGTATGAATCTCCACCATGATTCCCGCCAGTGATATTTAAGAACCAGATAGATACCGAAGCTAGCCAGAATAAACACGGGTGCGAGAAAGCTTCCCATGCCCGCGACGTGGTGGCGCGGATTCGTGTCGCCGATAAGGAGCAGGCTCGACAGGCTCAGGTTATCAAAGTAGTGGCTGATAAACTCCGGTATGATTTCGCTCCAAGTGCTTTTCGGCTTGATGTAGGAGATCAGATAAAACCTCTCTGTGAGCACGCCTGGATGTCGCCTGTTGAAGATGAGCAGCGGCAGAAGAGTGATGCCGAACAGCAGCCACGTTTTGAAGACATCAATCAGGCGCTCCCTGTTTCTGGCGAAGATGAGCAGGCCAAGCGCCAGCAGCGGAGCAAAGAGCCTGCCGATGGTGTAGGTGTAGGTCACAAGCCCGAGGCTGGCGGCTACGAGAGCGCAATCCATCCAAGACCAGCGCTCTTTCTCCTGCGCTCTATAAAGCGCCAGAAGAAAGAGCGCGAGTGTTAAAGGATAGAGCGCCACTTCAAATACCAGTCGGCTAATCTCGAAGAGCCACGGCGTAAGCATGGCAAAGAGCATGACGATGAAGCCGATTGTGCGCCGCCTGGATATACGCCACGCCAGAAACCCCAGGCAGAGAGCCGCGACGAAGCCTAGGGTCGCGCTCAGAAGTCTGGCCGCGAGGATGCTCGGAGGTGAAAAGACGTAGACGGCGGCGAGCAGATAGATATAGATGGGATTCGCATAGACGCTGAACAGGCCGGTGTAAGAGCGTATGTAGAGCGGCCACGCCACGCCCGATTCGCTCACGCCCGTGCGCCCCATCAGGTAGGCGTTATAGGCTATGCTCGATTCATCCAGATAAAAACCGGGCGGATTCTTTCTGATTCCGGCAATGTAAAAAGCATAGAGCAGGATGATGGCGGCCAGCACCAAGAGCAATCTTTTGTAGTTGCCCGAAAGCTTCTGTGCGAGCCGCCGTGCGGGCAATGTCATTCTTCAAGCACCTGAGATTGAGTTAAGGCGTGAGCTTTCGCCTTGAAACCTGGAAAGCACAAGTCCATACGGCGGCTCCATAAAGAGATGCCGAAGATGATTCTGAGCATTAGAGCTTTCACTGTTCGCTTAGATGTTCTTTCTTACTATCAGCCACACGACCAGACCAATCGGCCAGGAGATGAGAGCGACCAGCAGCGCCACCAGAACCCCGCTCTTGCCGTGTCGCTCTGCATCACGATAAACCCACACGATGCTGGCGATGTACACGGCTAAAAACAGTAGGCAGAGGATGATAACGAAGATCATCACGACAATCCCGCCAGCACCGGAGCCGTCATCGGAGGATTGCTGCAAGAAGGTTGCCAGTAGGGCAAGAGTATTCATCGCTTGCTTCCTTTCTATTGGGGAACTTAACTGTCAGCGTTTACAAAGAAAATATCTTAGACGTTGAATCGTATGCCGGGCCTCACACCTTTAAGGCCGAAGAGCATCACAATCTCATTTAAGGCTCAGGAAAGATGTCAGTCGGAACGGATGGGTATTTTTTCTTCAGCTTCCTGAAATATTCTGTATCATAGCCAGCCGTACGCTCCAAAACTCTCCACGTACCACTCTTCTTACGCAGCAATCCCTGCTCGCCTTCATATTGCTGGCTGCCATCCGAAGACTGTGGCCTGACATCGAGCCACGCCCAGCTGTTGTGTACTTTAAGATAGCTGACTACAAAGACCACATCCGTATTCGTAATTCCGCTGCTCTGCTTCCATTTGGCACGATAAGCGTCAAGGATGGCTTTGCGTTCAGCACTGGCTGGCGGCGGAGTATAAGCTCCCTGGATTGTTGCCACGAATGCCCGTGGTACTGTTGTCAGGTTAGAGTTGGCTGTGGTGTGGGTTGTTATAAGCAACACGGCGAAGATGGATACTACGGCTACTAAAGTAAATCTCATCTGCATGATTCTCCTTCTCCCTGCCTCAGTTATTTAGATTCCCATTTAACCGTCTCCCTCAATCAAAGCCCGTCGTTCTCCTTGTTCTGTACGCTGCTACGATAATAACAGATTGCCTTCCAACACAAGCTTAATCGCACAGGATGTGCTTCAGACGTTGAAGCGCAATCGCAGTTTATCACGCAGGTTCCTAAATGAATAAATATAAAGGTTTGCTGATAAGCGGGATTTAGCAAAGCCGACGTATGCATTACATATCGTTGCTACCATAATCACTGCGCCCCCAGCTCCCACCTCATTTCAATGCTTGATACGGCGCGGGCAGAGACCTTGAAATACACATTCGATCAATAGCGGGTTGTTCTTAGCTATGAGCCAGGGGCAGCGGGTTCTAAATATTGAATTGTTTGCATAATTTTGTATTGACTTTTAGGCTGGAAGGGCATACAAGCAGTGACAACAATCCCAGGGCGCAACGATCAGCAGAATTATAACAGCACCTATAACTTTCGTGAGGAGGCCAGCCCCATGAATCGGTTAGTAAGAATTCTTATCTCGCTTTCGGTAGTTATCCTGATAAGTTTTGTGATGACCTTACCTGCACGCGCCCAGGTCACAACGGGCGACATCACAGGGCGCGTCTCAGACACGCAGGGACGCGTGGTCACCGGCGCGACCGTGACGGTAAGCAACACGGCCACCAATGTTTCGCGCACGACGACGACCAATAGTGATGGTGATTTCACCATCACGCAATTGCCGCCAGGCAATTACGACATTACGGTCGAGGCTCCAAATTTCAGCAAAGCGCAGATGCAGGCGCTGGAGGTTAACGTCGGCTCGAAGCAGACGCTGAACATAGAAGTCAAGCCCGGCCAGATTACAGAGATTGTCAACATCTCCACGACCGATGTGCTGGCGGTTCAAACCTCTGATTCTCAGCTTGCCAGAAACATTACTCCGCTCGAAGTTCAGAACCTTCCGCTACTGAATCGCACTTTCGCCAACCTCTCAATCATCGCGCCGGAAGCGCGTCCCGTAGGCAATTTCGATCCCACGAAGACACGCGTCGGCAACATAGCCTTTAGCGGCGGTGACGGGCGACAGATAGACGTGAATGTGGACGGCGGCGATAACAAAGACAACGTTGTCGGCAGCCTCTTGCAGAACTTCGCTTACGAATCAATACAGGAGTTTCAGGTCTTGCAGCATCGCTGGACGGCGGAGAGCGGTCGAAGCGTGGGCGGCGTGGTCAACGTCATCACCAAATCCGGCTCGAATAAGTTCAGCGGCTCGGCCTTCTTCAACTTCCGCAACCAATCCTTGCGCGCCAGGGATTTCTTCGAGAAGCGCGACGACCTGACGAAAGCGAAGTATGATCGTGAAGAGTTCGGCGGCTCTTTCGGAGGCCGCATCATCAAAGACAAGCTTTTCTTCTTCGGCGCGATTGAGCGCTTCCGCGAGCGGCAAAATTTATCGCTCACAACAAATCAGGTGGCTCAGATAGCAGCCATTCCCGGCGTCACCGCTTCGGCGACCATCCCTACGCCTTACAATGACACGCTCCTGACGATTAAGATTGACAATCGCATTAGCGACAAACAGTCCATGTTCTATCGCTACTCGTACCAGAAGAACGATTCGCCGAACGATCAGTTTGATACGACGCAACCGGCAGACATCCTTGGCGGCAATACGAACAACAACAGTCTGAACAGCTTCGTAGTCAATCACACCTATGCTTTCAACTCACGGCGGCTTAACCAGTTCTCGTTCCAGTTCCAGAACTTCAAGAATGCTATCCTAGGCGTGACGGATCAGCCGAACCTGCAATTCCCATCGGTGCAGTCAGGGGCTAACGTCAATGTGCCGCAGGAGACCAGGGAGCGGAAACTACAGTTCCGCGATGACTTCTCCTGGCTCACAGGGAATCACAGCTTGAAGTTCGGTGTGAACTATATCAACACTAAGCTGGGCGGCTTCTTCCTGTTCGGGGCTAATGGCTACCAGATATTCTTCTTCGACGACCCGCTCACCATCAGGAACAATCTGAACGGAAGATACCCGCAAGGGTTTGCGACGCCGGGCGCTGTCTCCGAAATAGCATTCAGCGGCGGGGAAGGCGCAACCGACCAGCCGACCCTGCACCAGTTGGCCTTCTATTTTCAGGACGACTACAAAATTACACCGCGACTGACTCTTAATCTGGGCTTGCGCTGGGATGCCAATATCAATCTCCTCATTGACCAGACGAACAACCGTACGATGAGGATTCTTAGCGGGCTTAATGAGCCGCGCGCACGTGCAATCACGCAGTCTGACCTGACGCGCACGACTCCCAGTTGGGCGGAATTTCAGCCGCGCTTCGGCTTCGCCTATGACCTGACGGGTCGCGGGCGGACTGTGATTCGTGGCGGTTACGGTATCTTCTACGATCAGGTCTTCCAGAATCTGACGCTCTTCTCGCTGCAACAGTCGCACGCCACCATCTACCAGACGCTGCTCGATCTGGTGAACACGGATGTAGGCGTCGGCCAGCTTGCGACCTTCCGCTTCGGCGTTGACGCGCTGCCGACTGCGGGCGGCGGGGGTAATACCAATCTGGAGGTCGGCGCTTTTGGCCGCATCAACGACCCGACGATGAAAGACCCTTACGTGCAGAAATTCTCCATCGGCGTTGAGACACAGATCGGTAGCAACTACGTGCTCTCCAGCGACTACGTACACACGCTCGGCCTGCACGAGCCGCGCGTGTATAACATCAACCCGCGTATCAGCAACATCTGTAACCCGGCCTTTCCCGGCTCTAATCCTGCATCGCCGCTCTGCGTGCGCGGAGCGAACACGCGCTACTTTGATCCGGCATTCGCCGCCGCAGGACTCGGCGCAGGTCGTCTGGAACAGATAAACATGTTCAGCGCGACCAATCGCTCGATGTTCGATAGCTGGACGACGACAATCAAACGGCGCACGCGCCGCACGCTCTTCTCCGCCAGCTACGTGCTGTCAAGTTCCAGGTCATGGGGCGGCCAGCCGCTCTCTTCCTACAGCGGTAACGGCATAGCGATTACCCCGGAACAGCAGTTCAGGCCGGAAGAGTTCGGTTCGACGCGCATTGACGAGCGCCACCGCATCGTCATCAGCGGCGTCTTCGATCTGCCTTACGGTTTCCAGCTTGCGCCCATCGTGCAATACGCCAGCGCGCGTCCCTACTCGCTTAACACAGGCATCGACATTGACGGCGATGGGCGCTCGACCGTAGACCGTATCTGCATCGGGGCAGACCCGGCGGCTGTCTTCGCCGCTCGCGGAAATTCTGCGGCACTGAGAATTCTGAACCCGCTCGGCTGCACACAGATACAGGTTAATAACTCTCGCAGCGGGTTCATCACCGATGCGAACGGCAATGTGATAGACGAACGCAGCGGTCGCTACTTCAACGTTGACCTGCGAGTACAGAAAGTCTTCCGCCTCGGTGAACAGTTCAAGCTCAGGGGCTATATCAATTTCTTCAACATCTTTAATGTAGAGAATCTATCCTTCCCGGATAGGCTCGGTCTCAGCACAGCTACTTCGCGCAGCACCTTCCGGCAACCGGTTTCTCTCTTCGGCCCCGGCTTCGGCCCGCCCGTCGGCATTCCGTTTACCGTTCAGCTAGGCGCACGCGTGGATTTCTAAGAGCACACACCGCTCTACTTTAGAAAAGGTGCAGGGCTTTGCGGCTCGGCACCTTTCTTTTTGTCTTAGGCTTGTAATAGATAGGAAAAAGGGAGCCTGAACACTCTCTGCGATTCAGACGTTGAACCAGCTCAACGTCTACCGGATGATCTACGGTCTGCGATGCGGCGCTCGCCATGCACTGCGACCCGCCATGCGCCCTGGCCGCCTTCGGCCTGGCCTGGTACATGGCGCTGTCGGCGTGCTCCAGCAGACCCTCCAACTCGTGTGCAGAGCCGGTTGCGATCCCGATGCTGACGCCAAGCGACACATTCTCGTGCGCGACTTCGAGGGGGCGAGCGACCGATTGCACAATCGCTTCGGCCAGTGTGGCGGCGCGTTCCGGCGCGCTCTCATGCAGGAGGACGGCGAACTCGTCGCCGCCTAGACGTGCGAGGAGGTCGTCCGCGTGGACGCATCCCGCTATACGTCTGCCGATCTCGACGAGCACAGCGTCGCCTGCACTGTGCCCAAGGCGGTCGTTGATCGGCTTGAAGCCGTTGAGGTCTAGAAAGAGGAGCGCGTAGCTCCCCTCACGCGCTTCGGCCAGTCGCGCCATGAACGCCGCCCGGTTAGGGAGTCCTGTAAGCCCGTCGTGGACTGCGGCATGGCGTAGATCGGCCTGTAGGCGTAGGCGCTCGAACGCCACCGAGAGCACCGAAGCGTACCGGCGAATCGTGCGCAACTCGTTCGCAGTCGCCGGAGCCTGCCGCCGGTTGCCTGCGACCAGCCATAGATCAGGTCTCGTCGCGCCCGGCGTGCGCACCGGCATAGCCATCAATGATCGTATGCCGAGCGCATGGAGCGCGCTGCGAAGGGCGTCCGAGACAGTGGAGAGGTCTGGGTCTACTACGGGCGTCTCTGCCGCCGGGTCAAACACCCAATCACCGACGAGCGCCGCCAGCTCGCCGAGCGGCGCGGCACCCGGCGACAGCGCCACGACCTCCGGGCGCAAGTGTCCTGCGTCCACCCCCGCGGCACTCGCCTGTGCGCTGCGGAGCAGCCAGCCGGGGCCTGTGATGGGCATCTCCTCGACAGCGCGCAGCAGATGGCTGGCAATCACCGCAAGCTCCTCGCCTTCGGCAAGGCACTCCAACGCACGCTCGACCGCCCGCTCTCCCACGACATCGCGTAAGAGCATGACCGTCCCACGCACTGCCGGGTCGTCGCTCCGGTTCACGGCGACGGCATCCGCTGTGCGAACTTTCCCGTCGCGGTCGAAGTAGCGGAACAGGAACGGACCCACCGGCCTACCCTCTGCGGTCTGCGCGTAGGCGAGTGAGCTGAGCGCGTCACCAAGGTCGTCCGGGTGTACGAACTCCCACGCGCTCTTACCCATGAGGTCGGCGGCGCTCATCTTCACATGGCTGACCAAAGAGCCGTACGCGAAGGTGATCGTCCCCTCGGAATCCAGCACGGCGAGGATTTCCGGGAGCCCATCCACGAGGCGGGCACGAACCTCACGCCCCATCTCGTTGACATTAAGCTCCTCCTGCGCTTGGAGCTTCTGCGGCGGAGGAGTTGCCGATTGGTCATCTCGTTGCATTTTCGATCAGACCTCCCTGGCTTCACTTGATTGTTAAGTCCGAATATCAGCTTTCCGGCTATCTTTAATATTACTGCGTTTTGGCATTCAGGTTCAGCTACATTGTAATGCAGCAGACATTCCACCGTGGTTCCCTTTGATGATGCCCTCGATTGTCCCACGCAGTCAATCAATGCGGACTCTGCTTAAAATTTTCAGTCATACCAAAAAATAAGTCTGGACATACTTAAAGTAAAACTTTAAGATAAGCATGGCATCCGTGAGCCGCCCGTTCTGGACGCCGCCCTTTTTCGAGCCGCTCGCCACAATGGCGAGACGGCTTTTTATTGTGACAAAATGGTTAGCAGAATGATCCCTTTCGTCACATTTTTATTGACTTCCCTAAAAAAAGGGCGTAAAAAAGCGCCCTCATAATTATGCACGTATCTTGCTTCTAAATTTAGAAGCATGGTATTGTAAGATGGGGTAAACGTCGTTTAACTCATCTTACCGCTTGCCCGTTCGGGTTGCAATAAGTTTGCTACCCCCGCGTCTCTCTCTCAGTCATGAGCGTTAGCAGCTCACTTTGACATGGTAACTAGAGTATAGGCAGCATTAGTAGTATATTAAGCGTACTCGAAGTTGCTAAGACACGCTCCAGTAAAACGGAGACACTAGCCGATCCGTGCTAAAGGCCGATCGTAGCTAAAGTGTCCATTGACGCGTCTTTTATGTTGTATAGGAGGTCCAAATGATTCTATCAGTCGTTGGCCTCGGGTGTTCGGTTGAAATTGGTATTTCTAGCTTCAAACTAGGAGTATCGAATGAGTAGCAAAAGGCATCTAAAGAAAATCTCCCCTTCAGGAATTTCGACGGGGGAAGTCATGAGAGGGTCTAAGAAAATGTCACCTCACGCCATCATGTTGCAAAGCAGTATGGACATTCCTACTTTCTATAATAATGACGCTGAAGAAGCATTAGTAGACAAGATGGTGTGGGTGCAAGAGCAATTTGGCTTGTCTGACCAGTTCTTTTCTAATTTACTGGGAGTCCACGAGAAAATATTTCGTGAATGGAAGGCCAGAGACCAAGTTCTTACTACATATCAAAGAAAGTGCTTAAGGGAGTTCTGGGTTGCCATGACCCATATACTATCTTTTCTGAACTTTAGGCGAGATCTTGTGCAAACAATGCTTGAGTTTGAGAACGATGACAATATAGGACCAACTCCAACACCCTTTACGCCTCCGTGGGTTGGTACATCTCTTAAGTCATATCTAGAGAGTAACGGAATAGCTGGGATTGGGGAAGTTACCTCTTGGGTACAGGGCCTAAGATACGCTAGCACATTTTGATAATTTAGCCCCAAACAAATGCCTGTAAATTCAGGATTAACCACAACAGTACTCTCAGGCCAGACTTATTATCGTATTACTTCGGTCGCCTATAAAACATCGGGTCCGATGTTTTATAGGCGTATCGTAAATGGCCGAGGTGCAGTTAAAAGCCTCCATGGTGCTAGGTACAATTTTCCTGGTGCGGTAACTGTTTATTTAGCTGATGACCTAGAGACATGCTTGGCTGAAAAGATGTTTTATTTCCATAGGGAAGTTGTTAAGGGAATCGATTTATCTCATTTAATCGGTGTGCTCCCACCTTTTGAACAATCATTTATACTCTGGGAAATTGAGTTAACACAAGAAGTAGAAGATGTATTTGATTTGACTATACCGGGAGCACATAGCTATTTCAATATATTCCCTTCTTTGCCTCTTAATCCCTCACAAGATTACGAACATTTAAAAAAAAGCAGGGCGGTTATTGAGAATTCCGATTATAAAGGTATTAAAGTAGAGTCAAGTCGTGTAACCACGGGAGGAAATCTTATTGTCCTCTTTGAGGATCAAAGTAGTAATGTACAGAGTATAACTCCATACGAAATAAAGTATCGCTTAATTACCACAGCCGGAACCCCTTTTTATAATCACGCAACCGAGATTCTAGATTTCACAGCAGGAGACGTTATGATAACAGATAGTAGCTTGCCGAGTGGAGGAGGGGGTTTTAAAAATTGGCGACGGGTAGATTTTAATCATTGAATATCTGAACTAGCGTAAAAGTTAACTTGCACCTTACAGAACGTTTTCTTATACAGCCTCATAGGTCTTCGGCTTTAACCCAAACCTGTACATAGATAATAGGGCGAGGCTTTAGGTCATCCCTCTTCTGTTATGTTGGCCGCCCTCGAAATGTGATGCAGAAGACGATCAATGCAGGAGATAATGGCTGAGAAGGCAATAGAGAAATTTCTGCCTTAGAATCGGGAGTTTAGAGCATCGGAGAAAACAGAATAGAGCTGGAGATTTCGGTGCGCTTCAGACGTTAAAGCGGAAGTTAACTACGTCGCCTTCCTGCATGACGTACTCTTTGCCTTCGAGTCTGAGCAGTCCCTGTTCGCGTGCCGCCGCAAGGGAGCCTGCGCGCATGAGCGCATCATAGCTGATAACTTCGGCACGTATGAAGCCGCGCTCGATGTCCGAGTGTATAACGCCTGCGGCCTGCGGAGCGCGAGTGCCGACAGGGATAGTCCACGCGCGCACCTCCTTTTCGCCCGCAGTCAAAAACGACATGAGACCCAGCAGGTGATATGCGCCCTTGATTAAACTATCGACGCCGCTTCCCTCTACGCCGAGCGCGTCCATGTAATCGCGTCTTTCATCCGGCGGCAGATCAACCAGTTCCGCTTCCAGTTGGGCGCAGATGATGATGCATTCCGCGCCCTCGCTCGCGGCAATCTCGCGCACCGTGCGGACGTGTGGATTCTCGTCAGGAGCGGCCATCGTCGGCTCGTCAACATTAGCGGCATAGATGGTCGGCTTCGTCGTCAAGAGAAAGAATGAGCGGGCTACGGCGCGCTCTTCTTTGGTCAACTCGACGATGCGCGCGGGCTTGCCTTCTTCGAGCACGGGCTGAAGCTTGTCTAAAACTTCCAGTTCTGCGCGCGCCTGTTTGTCGCCGCTCTTGGCTATCTTCTGTGCGCGCTCGCGTCGGCGCTCGACGCTTGAGAGGTCTGCAAGTGCCAGCTCGATTTGAATCGTCTCGATGTCGCGGCGCGGGTCAACAGAGCCTTCTACATGCACTATCTCTTCGCTCTCGAAACAGCGCACGACCTGCACGACCGTATCGGTCTCGCGGATGTTGGCGAGGAACTGGTTGCCCAGTCCTTCGCCTTTGCTTGCCCCGCGCACAAGCCCTGCGATGTCCACGAACTCGACAGTCGCGGGAACGATTGTTTTTGTTTTGACGAGCGCTGCCAGCGGCTCAAGACGCTCGTCGGGCACGGGCACGACGCCTATGTTCGGCTCGATGGTGGCGAAAGGATAGTTGGCAGCAAGCGCCGCCGATTGCGCTGTGAGCGCGTTAAAGAGTGTGGACTTGCCTACATTGGGAAGCCCGACGATACCTGCGCGAAGCATAAAGACTGAAACCCCTTACAGAAACGAATTTTGCCCTAATGTGAAACTAACTCTTTTACACTGCGGCAAAGGGCTTGTCCAGTTATAAAGCCCCTGAAAGGGGCGGAAGATTTTAGTCCATGACGTAAGTCATGGGAATGCAGTCAGTAAAAAAAATAGAAGCCCCGGCAGGGGCGAAAGAAATTCCGCGTTGAGAATCTTTCGCCCCTTTCAGGGGCTTCTCACTTTTATTTGCTGCTCTTGCTCCCACGGCTGACGCCGTGGGCTAAATTATTCCGCCCCTTTCAGGGGCTGGAAACAGGTCGCATTTATATCGAGGTTAAATCCTCTCCAGCTCTTTGACCGTCATTTCGTTTTCGGTATTCCCTGTATTGAGGGTCGAGGCAGGCTCGAACAGGAGAACGTGCGCCTCTTCGTCTGCTACGGGGCGGTGCTCTACGGCGCGCGGGACGATGATGAATTCTCCCTCTTCAATCCACACGTCGCGGTCTCGGAACTCCATGCGAAAGCGCCCGCGCACGACCATGAACATCTCGTCTTCCGTCTCGTGATGATGCCAGACGAACGGCCCTTGAAACTTGACCAGCTTGATGTACTGCCCATTCAACTCTCCGACAATCTTGGGTTGCCAGTGAGCGCTGAAAGACTCCAGCTTCTCATTAAGATTGATTTTATCCATGATGCAAACCATCGGTTCAGGTTGGTGCTAATGTGCCGCAGGCTCTATGACTCCTGAAAGCCAGTGCATGATGTTCAGCGTAAGCTGGCGATTGTCTGCGCGCGGATCGTTCATGCCGAAGACCCCGTCTTTTTGAAGTTGAGCCGAAAGCACACCGGCTTCGCCGAGGACGACCACGCGACCCTTGCCGTACTTGAAGGCCACGCCCTGCGTGCGGCCTACCGCCGGAACGGGGTCGCTGTATTGAACGGTCTTCTGCGGAGGCCCGTCCGGGTTGGGAGTCTCGACCAGCTCCGGCACTCTGTCAACCGCCGTGTCGGAGAGCTTCAGAATCGGCGCGCTCCCCTGCGGGCCTTTCAGAGACTGCCCGGCATAGGTGATGACCTTGTTGATACGCTCCTGTAGCCCGCGCCCTTCGGTAATAGGATGCTGGCCGATTAGACCCCGCTCGCGCGTGAAGATAAGCGACCCAGGGTTTTTAGACACGTGATTGATGGGGTCTTCTGTGAAGCCCTTGCTCATCTCTACGCCGAAGCGAAGCGCCAGGTTTTCTGCCGCCGACCCGGTCGGGTATAAGTCCGTGATGAGCAGGAGCGAGCCGCCCGTGTTGACCCAATCACGCACCGCATCGCATTCGTCGTCTGTAAAGGCTGGCGCGTCGCCTCGATCATTCGCACCCTGCGCGTTGGCTATCACAAGTATCTGGCCGCCGACCAGCATCTCTTTCTGAAACCTGTCTCTGCTGGGAATTATCTGGTAGCCGTCGTTTGAGAGAAGGTCTGCGAACGGCTTGTAGCGACCCGTTGTGGTGTGGAAATTCTGATGGCCTTCGTCAAAGATGATGATGGGATGGTCTTTGGTAAAGGTAGGCCCGGCGACACGAGCGTTGAAGTTGGGGTCGGCGATTTGCGGGACAGTATAGAGCGCAGACAGCACACCTAAAAGGAGAGCGCCTGTGATTAGATGGGGCAGATATTCACGAACGAAGCTTTGACGCATTTGAGCCTGGGGAAGCCCTTCTGGAAGTTCGTAAATCAACCAGCTAGATGTAACTTTTCGGAATACGGTTGCTTTTCTTACAAGTTGAAAATCAGAATCGAAGTACACGCAAAGCTATTTACTGCATTCAGCTTATCAATCGGCGCACACCACAAGTTTTAGGGAGTCACTTCTTCTAAACGCAGATTCCCGGTTAATGTTCCGCGAAATCGCTCTCACCTAACAGGGGCAGGGCGCAAACATCTCTATGACGAGCAATGATTCCCAGCCGTTAACAGAGAGGCGGAACCATCAATAGCCGTCGCAACTATCTTTGCGCGCCTGAAAAATTTCAAAAGAAGTGTGAATGTACGAATTTTCGTAAAGCGCCGCAGGAAAATTTTGTCTCTATGCGTGTTGCTTCTTTACAGCTTGATAAAACGTGCCTAATCTGATGGCGCTCGTCCAACTGAAAGAAAAGGTATCGGCATCAATGTTCAATGCAAGAAGAATCAGACGAATCTCAAGCTCGCTGCTAACGTCAGGCGCATTACTGTTAAGTCTGAACAGCGCAGCCTTCGGCGTAAATTCGCACGGAGCTTCAAGTATGAGCGGTCAGGAATCGCAACAGAAGACGGAAAATCCGACAGCGACGCCGCAGGCGCGGCCTGAAGATGTGGCTTCGATGGATGCAATTGTGGCTGCGCTCTATGACGTTATCTCCGGCCCGGCGGGGAAGAAGCGCGACTGGAATCGCATGCGCTCGCTTTTTATCCCTGAAGGGAGGTTGATGGCCGTCAGCCCTAAGAAAGAGGGCGGCTTCGGATACCGCCTCATGGATGTCGAAGGCTACATCAAGTCTTCCGGGAATTATCTTGAGACGAACGGCTTTTTCGAGCGCGAAGCCTCGCGCGTCGTAGAGCAGTTCGGCCAGATAGCGCATGTCTTCAGCACGTATGAATCCAGGCACATGGCGGATGATGCGAAGCCCTTCATGCGCGGCATCAACAGCATACAGTTGATGAACGACGGCAAGCGCTGGTGGATCGTAAGCGTCTACTGGGAAGGCGAACGCACGGACAATCCGCTTCCTGAAAAGTATCTGAAGACGAAGAGCAAGTAAGAAGCCTTAACTTAATCTTTTCTCAATCAGAGCTTCTTCCAGGAGGAGAATGATGCAGAGCTTTCTTCTAATCCCTGTATTTCTCGCCAGCCTCTTTCTTTCCGGCGCGGCCACGTCCCCGGTTGATCTTGAAAAAGAGCGGGCGGAGCTATTAAAGCTGCACAAGCTGGCTCGTGAGGCGCATTTTAAGAGGGACGCGGGCGCGCTCGTCTCTTCCTTTGCCACTGAAACAATCAACGTGCGCGACGGGCGCGTGGAGACTCGGACGCGTGCGGAGAGCCTGCGGCGCTTCGAAAAATATTTCGCTGGCGCGGAGTTTACAGAGTGGGACGACCTGATGCCGCCCGTCATACGCATCTCGCCGGACGGCAAGATGGCATGGATGATTGTGCGCTTGAAGGGCAAGTACACGCAGACAAACGAGAATGGAGAAAAGAGCGCGGAGGAGTTTGTCTGCGCTTGGATGTCTACTTACGAGAAGCAAGGCTCTAAGTGGATACACATCGCGAACGTTTCGACCTTTCAGCCATAGCTCTTATAAATTAAAGCCAACAGAGGATATAGAATGTCCAGACGCTACGGGGTTGCGCTCGCCCTTGTCATTCTCGCCAGCGCCTTCTTCATGCAGGCTCTTTCAAGCGGGCAGGAAACGCAAAGGGACGTGCGCTACTATGCTCAGCAGGCCAGGAAGGCTTACGAGGAAAAGAACTACGCAGCTTACTTAGAGAACATGCGTCTGGCCGTCGAATTGCGACCCGGCAATCCGACGCTACTTTACAATCTGGCTGGCGCTTATGCGCTCAATGGCAACGGTCTGGAGGCTCTGGCCGGACTCAAGCGAGTGGCCGAGATGGGGCTAATCTACCAGCCTGAATCGGGCGATGATTTCAATTCAATCAGGAACACACAGGAGTTCAAAGAGCTTCTGAAGCGCTTTGAGACCAATAAAGCTCCCATTGGTCGCAGCTCCACTGCTTTCACGATTCATGAAAAGGGACTCATCACGGAAGGCGTTGCTTATGATTCGGCGGAGGATATTTTCTATGTGAGCAGCGTCCGCGCGCGAAAGATTTTTAAGATTGGCAGAGACGGCGCGGCGAAAGAGTTTGCTACCGAACGCGATGGCTTGTGGAGCGCTATGGGGATGAAGGTGGATGCGAAGCGCAGGCATCTGTGGGTTGCGACCGCCGCCGTTCCGCAGATGACCAATTACCGTAAGGAAGAGGACGGCCAATCGGGCATTCTGAAATTTGACCTGAAGACAGGAAAGCTAATCAGGAAATACACCTTGCCGAACAACCCCAGGCCACACTGGCTCGGCGACCTGCTCATCAGCTCTAGCGGAGATGTGTTCGTCACAGACAGCCTGACGCCCGCCCTATATGTTCTAAGAGAGGGCAGTGCGCAGCTTGAGCCTTTGTTGGAAGGCGTGCCGTTTGTCTCTCCGCAGGGGCTGGCTTTCAACGCCGACGAGAGCATTCTCTTTCTGGCCGATTATTCAAAAGGGCTTTTCATTTACGAGTTGAAGAGCAAGCGGCTTACACCTCTTTCCGGCGCGCCGAATGTGGCGCTGCTCGGAATAGACGGCCTCTACTTTTACAAGGGGAGCCTCATCGCCATTCAGAACGGAACCCGTCCGCACCGCGTCGTTCGTATTTCGTTGAGCCACGATTTGAAGCGAGTAGAAGGACTCGAAGTCATAGAGGCAAACAATCCGCTGTTTGACGAGCCGACGCTCGGAGTAATAGTGAAAGATAATTTCTACTACGTTGCGGACAGCCAGTGGGGGGCTGTGGACAAGGTCGGCAAGCTCGCACCGGAAGACAAACTGCGCGAAACCATCATCCTGAAAATGAAGCTCTGAGCTTTGCAAAGCGCCCGCGCCGGGATTAAATTAAGAGTTAGCACGCATTTCAATACTGTAGGGGCAGGGCTAGTCCCTGCCCGCCGCACCGTAAGGTGCGACAACGTTTTGCATTTACTCAATATTGGATGAATGCATTTGTCGGCTATCGTGCTTCGCGCACGATACGGGCAGAGGACTTGTCCCTGCCCCTACAGTTATCATTTGGAATCGAATAGGGGAAGAGAAGATGAACTGGCGAACCAACCTGGTAGACGATGCGGAAGGCATCAGGAGCTTGTTGATGGAGACACGGCGCATAGCCGTGCTCGGCATCAAAACGGAAGCGCAATCCTTCCAGCCAGCCTTTTACGTTCCGCAGTACATGGCACAGGCGGGCTTCGACATCATACCCGTTCCGGTTTATTACCCCGAAGCCACAGAGATACTGGGGCAGAAGGTTTATCGTAAGCTCGTGGATGTGCCCGGCGAGATTGATCTGGTTGATGTTTTTCGCCGCCCGCAGGATGTTCCGGGGCACCTGGACGACCTGCTCGCCAAGAAGCCCAAAGCGGTCTGGATGCAATCCGGCATTCGCCACGACGAGGTGGCGGAAGCTTTAGCTCAAGCCGGAATCCGCGTCGTGCAGGATCGCTGCCTGATGGTTGAGCATAGAGTGCTCGGAAGACGTTAGTCGAAAGAGCTTTTGGAAAACCTGCTGGCTCGCGCGAGCGAGCTTCCCCCGCCTGATTCTCGTCTTCAAAATCATTTTGCTACGCCCCCGTATAACTTTCGTTAAGTTGAGTTGGATAATCAATCTTCCGGTCTTCATGTACTGGTTGAGCGATGCGCGCTCGCTGGCGTGCGCGTCCGTAAGGGGAGGAAAACTGCATGAACGTACAACTCAAAAATCTGAGCGCACAGGTCATAGTCATCACTGGAGCTTCGAGCGGCATAGGCTTAGTGACAGCGCGCATGGCTGCAAAGCGCGGGGCGCGGCTCGTCCTCGCCGCACGAAGCGAAGAAGCCCTGCGGCAACTGGCCGAGGAGATTAACTCAGGCGGCGGCGAAGCCACATACGTCGTGGCGGATGTCGGCAGCGAAGAGGACGTGCGCAGCATAGGTGAAAAGGCACAGGAGCGTTTCGGAGGTTTCGACACCTGGGTTAATAACGCAGGCGTCTCTATCTACGGCAACCTGCTCGATGTCAGCCTTGAGGACATGCAGCGACTGTTCGCTACGAACTTCTGGGGAGTGGTCTATGGCTCCCTGGTTGCCGCAGAGCGACTCAGGACACGCGGCGGCGCAATCATTAACGTCGGCAGCACGCTCTCCGACCGCGCCATCCCGGTTCAGGGAATCTATTCTGCATCCAAGCACGCGGTTAAAGGCTTCACAGACGCGCTGCGCATGGAGCTGGAAGCCGAAGGCGCGCCCGTCTCCGTCACGCTCATCAAGCCGGGCGCGATTGCAACGCCCTATACAGAGCACGCCAGGAACTACATGGAGAGAGAGCCTACGGTGCCACCGCCCGTGTACGCGCCTGAAGTCGTGGCCGAAGCCATTCTCTATTGCGCAGAGCATCAGGAGCGGGACGTTTTCGCAGGCGGCGGCGGAAAAGCCATCTCCATGTCCGGCCACTACGCGCCGCGCGTGACCGACAAGGTCATGGAATGGTCTATGTTTGAGATGCAGAAATCCGCAGAGCCGCCGTCGCACTCTCCAGATGATAGCGGTCTTTACAAAGCATCAGGCGAGCTAAAAGAGCGAGGCGAATACAAAGTGCCCATCTTCGAGCGCAGCATCTACACGAAGGCATCGCTGCACCCGTTCGTCACAGGCGCAATCATCGCCGGAGCGGGCATAGCCCTCGCCGCATTGTTGTTGCCTCTGCAATCAAACGGAGGGAAAGATAAAGCACTGACTGAGTAGGGGTGTGTAAAGCTAAGGACAGGTCAGTACCGCCTGCGGTAGCGGGCGGGTCGTTGGCATCGCTATTACCCGCCCGCTACCGCAGGCGGTACTGACTTAAGACATCTCTTTTTTCTCTACAGCTTCTCTTAATTCACCAAATAGTCTAGCCAAATTCTTCGGTTGATAATGAGCGTTGAGGCCGCTCGGGTTCGGGAGCACCCAGATTGCAGTCTCGCCTATGGTCTCATCCTGCCGACCGAGTTTCGCCAGGGGGCGGGCAAACGCCGTCCTGTAGACGGTGATGCCGAGTACGGCCAGACACTTGGGACGGTAGCGCCGCACCTTCTTCTCCAACTCGCGCCCGCCTTTGATAAGCTCTTCGTTCGATAACTCGCTCGCTGCGGCAGTCGCTCTCCGCACCACGTTCGTAATCCCGTAGCCGCCCTTGAGAAGCTCTCTTTCTTCAAAGGGCGAAAGCAAGCGGTCTGTAAAGCCGCCCGCATAGAGCGCAGGCCAGAAGCGGTTTCCGGGGCGAGCGAAGTGTACGCCCGTCGCCCCGCTGTACAGCCCCGGATTGATGCCGCAGAAAAGCACGCGCAAGTCTACGGCAATAACATCGGGCACGGTCTTGCCCTGCGCCGCCGCGATCTCTTCTTTCGAGGGCTTCCAAATTTTCATTCGTCTTCCATGAGAAGGCGCGCATCCTGAAGCTCAAACGGCTTGATGAGATCAATACCCGCCTGAGCGAAACAGCGTGCCGAGGCGGTCGCGCGAGCATCCTTTTCTTCGTCCAGCGACCACTGCGCGTGTTGTGCCAGAAGCGCCAGCGAAAACGTGCGGCCAACGGTCATGGCAAAGCGCCGTGCGCCCGCTTCCAATGATGGCTGTCCGTCCTTCATGGCGTTCGTCAACCAGTCTTCAGCATGCTCAATCGCTTCACGGCAAATGTGTCTTGCGTCTGAAAGCTTCGGGTCACGCACGGCCTCAAGGCTACGTGTGACCTCTCTTTTCAGCGCGGCGAGCGCGCCGTCGTTTCGTGTCAGGCTACGAAGCGCATCGAGCGAGAGCACGTTCGTGGTGCCCTCCCAGATGGATAGCACCTGCGCATCACGCAGCAAGACTGGCAGCCCTGTGTCTTCCACATAGCCCGCGCCGCCGAAGGCTTCGAGCACTTCGCTTGCCACCGCAACCGCCTGTCTGGCGGTAGTGAGCTTCATGAGCGGAGTCAGAAAACGTAGAAGCTCCCTCTGCTCATCCGTTATCTCGCCCGCTTCATCCATGCCCACCAACTCGGCCACGAAAAAGGCTAGATGAAACGCGGCCTCCATCTCTGCTTGAAGCCCTGCGAGCGTGTCCACATGCAGAGGCTTCAACGAGAGATGAGCGCCGAAGGCTTTGCGCTTGCGCGCGTAGCTGCGTGCTAAGGCAAGCCCGCGCCGCATCAACGCGCAGGCCGAGATACCATTCCACAACCTGGTGATGTTAAGCATCGGCGCGATGTTGCGCACACCGTCGGTCGTACCCTTAACAAGCTCTGCTGGCGTTCCATCGAGCGTGAGTTCGGCAGTCGGCACTTTACGCGTGCCGAGTTTATCTTTAAGACGGTTAATCTGAATGTTTCTCAATCGCCCGCGCTCGTCGCGCGTCTCTACCAGAAAGAGCGCAAGCCCCTGCCCGCCCGCTTCGTTGCCTGTGGGGCGCGCCAGCGTCAGCGCCACTTCCGAAGTGGTCGCGGAAGTAAACCACTTGCGCCCGTAGAGCCGCCACACGCCCTCAGCATTGCGGCGCGCAATCGTCTCGGACAATCCAACGTCCGAGCCGCCAGTGCTTTCCGTCATCCACTGCCCGCTCGTCCAGAAATCTTCAGGCTCGCGCGCGATCAGATGCGGGACAATACGTTCGATGAGCGCGCCGTTGCCTGAGCGCATAAGTGTCTGAGCCGCGCCGTCCGTCATCGCCAACGGGCAACTGTAGATGTCTGTCGAAGGCGTGAAGAGATAGGCGAGCGCGGCCTGATGCGTGCGCGAGAAGCGGCCATGCTTGCGCTCGTAAGCCGTGGCGACAACACCGTGTTCAGCCGCCATGCGCGCAGCTACCTTCCACAGCGGCGAGACCTCTATCCTATCAACGCGCTCGCCCCACGCGTCCCACTGCGTCAAGACAGGCTCGTTGAGGCGGTCTGCAAGCTGCATCCTGTAAAGCTCTCCGCCAGAGAGTTTGCCCATCTCTACCAGCCCCGGCTCGATTTCACTCAGAACTTCCGGCGGCAGCGCACGACGCAGGAAGGAACGCAGCACACGATCATCCTCGTATTGATTGCCGAGTTCCGGCGGCGGCTGATTAAATGGCTGTTTGAACGGCATCAGTTTTAACTCAGTACTGAGTGATGAGTACTGAGTAAGAAGAAAGCTTTTACTCAGTACTCAGAAGCTGTTCGAAAAACCAGGTTCATCTTCTGTCCCGTAGGGACATTTGAAAATAGCCCAGCACTTCGAGTGCTGGGGATAGGTTATGAAGAAGATAATCGAGTCCCGTAGGGACGGCTGAAAGAGATGTTCAGTCGTCCCTACGGGACTTATAGCTTGTTTCTCGCTTTGACCCAGCACTAAAGTGCTGGGCTATTTTCAAGTCGTCCCTACGGGACTCAAGAGAAAGCCGATTCTTCAAACAACCTCTCAGTACTTTAACATTGTCATCATAGTAGCAAGCATGACCGCAATCGGTTTCTCGTCATCTCCACTAATGGCGAAAACTTCTGCTTCGCAGACGGTCAAGTTTCGTCCTGCTCTTTTGACTCGCCCGCGTGCTATAAATTTTTCACCGCGCGCGGGAGAGAGAAGATTAATCTTGTATTCGACCGAGAGCACATCCGCTTCTTCCGGCATGAGGCTCAGGGAGGCGTAGCCGCAGGCAGTGTCTGCGATGCTCGTGACGATGCCTGCATGAAGATAGCCGTGCTGTTGGGTCAGGTCATCACGAAAAAGAAGCTCTATCACAACTTCACCGGGCGCAACCCTTAGAAGGTGTGCGCCGATTGTCATCATCAATCCCTGCCGCGCGAAGCTTTCGCGCACACGCGCCTCAAAGCGCGTAGTCTGTGCTTCAAATGACTTCATGGCTAAACCAGCTTCTCGCTTCTGGCCTTAACCTCTTCGGAGGTCAGCCCGTAAATCGGAGGCGTCGGCACATCGAGCAGGCCAAGGTAGAGATAAAGCTGTCCTCTGTGATGAATCTCGTGCTCGACCATCGCGCGCAGCCACTTCCATGTGGCGATTTCAGCGCCGCCCGGTGTCATGCACTTTCGCTTGAGGTCATCATCGCTTAAGGAGCGGAAAATTTCCATCGCTTCAAGGTGCATGACGTTCATGAACTCAAGCACCTCGCCATAACCGTCTGCCAGCTCCCGCCCGTGACCCGGATAGCGGCTCGGACGAAGCTGAACATTTTCGGCGTACATGTAGCGCTCTATGCACGCCAGATGGCGTATGATGTCACCGAACGTGAACTTGCCTTCCTTATATGTCCAATCAATCCTATCAGGCGGAATGCTTCGCACAACCCTGAGCGTGCGCTCGCGAATTCTTTCAAAGTAATCCAGGAAGGGTTCGATTGTTTTAATTTCCATGATTCAGATAATTGAGAGACCCGGCTTAGGCGCGCTCCTGCAAAGCTCGCGTATAGTCTTCAATCCTTTTTCGAGTTGTGCGCGTGTGCGCGCCGCGCCCAGACAGACGCGCACGGCGTGCGGCGCTTCTTCGCGTGCAGGCACAAACGCTTCTGGCGGCGTGACCAGAACGCCGCGCCTTCTGGCCTGCGCCATGAATTCGTCGCTGCGCCAAGGCTCAGGCAATTCCAGCCAGATGTGAAAACTTAAGGGGTGCGCTCTGAAGCGAAGCCCGTGCAGAATGCGATGTGCTATCAACTGTCGCTCTTCCGCTTCCTTGCGCTTCTGCTCTACTAGCCGCTCGGCTGTGCCGTCCCTGATCCACTCTGAAACTATCTCTGCCATCAGAGGCGCTGCCATCCAGACGGTCGCGCGCAAACTGGTCGCCAGCCGCTCCACCATACGCAACGGCGCAAGCAGGTAGCCTATGCGCATCCCGCCCGCGATTGATTTAGATGTCGTCAGTATGTAGTAGCTGCGCTCCGGCGCAAAGGCCGAAAGGGGAAGCGGCGGTCGCTCAAGTATAAAGCTGTGAACGTCGTCTTCGACAATAGAGATGTCGTGCTCTTCTGCGATGCGCGCAATCTCGCGCCTGCGCTCTTCCGGCATCACCGTTCCAAGTGGATTGTGTATGGTCGGAATCGTATACAGCACTCGCACCCCACCGCTGCGGCACGCGCGCTCAAAGGCTTCCGGGATGATTCCGTGTTCGTCCACAGCCAATCCCTGAAGCCGCAGGTGAAGCAGATGCGCAAGGTTCTTCATGCCCGGATAGGTCAGGCTCTCTGTGAAGACTGTATCGCCGGGTTTGGTGAGCGTAGCGAAGACCACCGTCATGGCATGAAGCGCGCCGCTTGTGATAAGCACCCGGTCGGCTTCAGCCTTCAAGCCTGAGCGCGAGACCCATGCGGCTCCGGCTGCCCTGTGGCGCTCTGCGCCAATCGGCGAATGATAGCCTAGCAGGCTGGAGAGGTTTGAGCGGTTTGATAGATTCACAAGCGTCGCAGACAGTGATTGTCCCAACTGGTCGCCTGCGGATGGAGGGGGAATGTTCAGGCTCAAGTCTATGATCGAATCATCATGAGACGCTGTGGGGGGAGGGAAAGCGTCCGCGAAGAGGTCTTCACGAACAAAGGTGCCGCGCCCCGTCTCGCCAATCAGAAGTCCTCGCCGCTGTGCCTCCGCATAGGCGCGCGTGATTGTGCCGACCGTGACGCCAAGGCGCGAGGCCAACTGCCTGTGCGTGGGCATCTGCTCGCCGGGTCGAAGCTGGCCGTGCTCTATGTCTTCGGCAATGCGGTCAGCAATCGCCAGATAGCGCGCCCCGTTCTGTTTCGTAATGTCTGGATTCCACATAGAAGATTCTCGTTGACTGGAAAATTGTAGCGGCGTATATTCGACACAATTCTAGCGGATTTGTCAAATTGTATCGCTACAATTCTTGTTTTGGAAGTTTCGTAGAGACAGGAGATATTCAAAGTGGAAAAGGATGAATTCGAAGGCTTGCAGACGCGCGTGCTTCACGGGGCGACCCATTTGAACAAGACGCACGCGCTGAGTGCTCCCATCTGGCAGACGACCAGTTTCGTTGCCGATTCGCCCGAAGCGTATGCCGAGATAGCCGCCTCGTCGCACCCTTCGGAGTTTTATACGCGTTACGGTAACCCTACGCACGAGCGGGTAGAGCACACGCTTGCCGCGCTCGAAGGCGGCGAAGCGGCGCTGGTGACAGGCTCAGGCATGGGAGCAATCACGCTCGCCGTGATGAGTCTAATCAAGAGCGGCGATCATGTCGTCGCGCAAAGCGATCTTTATGCAGGAGCACGCGCCCTCTTGAGAGACTTCGCGCCGCGCTGGCAGGTAGAGACTACGTTTGTAGATCAGACCAAAACGGAAGAGTTTGAAGCGGCGTTGCGGCCTAATACGCGGCTCATCTATCTGGAGTCTCCGAGCAATCCGCTCCTGCGCCTGACTGACTTGAAGGCTGTGGCAAAGCTTGCGAAGAGTCGCGGCATCACTACCGTGATTGACAACACGTTTGCGACGCCGGTCAACCAGCGGCCTCTTGAACACGGCATAGATGTGGTGATTCACAGCGCGACGAAATACCTTGGAGGCCATCACGATTTGACTGCGGGCGCGCTGGTTTCTTCTGAAGCGTTCATCAAGCAGGCGTGGAAGCTTGGGGTCGTCTTCGGCTCTGTGCTTTCGCCGTTCGACGCTTGGCTGTTGATGCGCGGCATACGCACGCTTGGGGTTCGGGTCGAGCGTCACAATCAGAATGCTATGGCGCTCGCGCAGTTTCTGGAATCACAGCCGAAGGTCGCGCGCGTCAACTATCCGGGATTGGAATCACACCCGCAACACCAGCTCGCGCGACAGCAGATGAGCGGGTTCACTGGGATGCTGAGCTTTGAGCTTCAAGGCGGAGCGGAAGCGGCTGAAGCTTTCATCAACAGATTGAAGCTGCCCACATACACTGGAAGCCTGGGCGGAGTCGAAACGCTCATCGTCAGACCTGCGGCGATGTGGAGTCATCAGCTAACGCCTGAGCAGCGTCGCTCGACCGGCATCAGCGAAAGTCTTTTCCGTCTTTCGGTCGGGCTTGAAGACGAGCGCGATTTAATCAAGGACTTCAAGCAGGCATTGGAGGCCGCGTGATGTGTACGAAGCTGAGCGTTAATCTGAACAAGGTCGCGCTTCTAAGGAACGCACGAACTATAGGCATCCCCAGCGTCCTGCGCGCGGCTGAGATTTGTATAGAAGCGGGCGCGCACGGAATTACGGTTCATCCTCGCCCGGATGAGCGACACATCAGGCGGCAGGATGTCTTCGAGCTTGCGGAAGCTTTGAAGGGTACGCCCAAAGTGGAATTCAACATAGAAGGCAATCCTTTTCCGGAATTCATGGAGCTGGTGCTGAAAGTTAAGCCTACACAATGCACGCTCGTGCCGGACAGCCCAGAAGCTTTCACCTCGGATCACGGCTGGGACTTGAAGGGAGCCGAGGCCGGGCGATTGCGGCCAATCATCGACCGGCTCAAGCAAGAGGGAATCCGCACGAGTCTTTTCATGGAGACCGATCCGGATCAAATCGGCCTGGCACGCACGGTCGGCGCAGACCGCGTGGAGCTTTACACGGAGCCTTATGCCGAAAGCTTTGCAAGCGGGCGTGATGTCGAACACACCCTGGAAGCGTTTCGTTATGCAGCAGAGAAGGCGCAAAGCATTTGGCTGGGGGTCAACGCAGGGCATGATCTGAATCTACAGAACCTTGGTCTGTTCTGCACTATCCCGAACGTCATGGAAGTCTCCATAGGCCACGCGCTCATCAGCGACGCGCTTGAGCTGGGATTATCGAACGCGGTTAAAGCGTATCTCAAAATTCTATCTGAAGCCGAAAAAGAAGAGAGCGTGGCAAAGAGCGTGCTGGCGTCTTAGCGAAGTAGAAAAGCTCCGTAGGAGCTAGATGTTTATAGTGCCTCAATCAAATAGCAGGCCAAGCTCCGTTAGGAGCTTAATGTCCTGCCTTAAATAAACATTCCGCTCCTAACGGAGCTTAATTCTTTTTGGAAACGATAAGCTATAAACATTTAGCTCCTACGGAGCTGAAAACATCCGGCGATTTAAAAATGAGCAAGAGCGATAGAGAAGACAGCGGGATTCCCGCAGAAAAATGCAGAGTGACTGTCGAAGAGGCGCTGGCACGCCTGCCGGGTGCTGCCGGTGAAAGGTTTGTCTCCGTGCTTGAGCATGGAAGTCTGCTGGTAGAGATTTACGCGCCGCGCGAAACAGACCCGCAACAGCCACACACGCGCGACGAGCTGTACATCATCGCGCAGGGAAGCGGCGTCTTCTTAAACGGTCATGTACGGCACTGGTTCAAGCGCGGCGACCTTCTCTTCGTTCCGGCTGGCAGAGAGCATCGCTTTGAAGCTTTCACGGATGATCTGGCGGCATGGGTCGTTTTCTACGGGCCGGAGGGAGGCGAAGCCGCGAAAGGGTAGGCTCTATGGAACAAAGATTTTCGGACGTGACAATTCGCGCGGCGACCAACCGTGATATAGAGAAGATTACGGCGCTGGTCTACGATGCGCTCAGAGAGCACGGCCTGCCGCCCGACCCGGAATGGACTGATGCCGACCTCAAAGATATAGAAGAAAATTACCTGAAAATCGGCGGTACTTTCGAGGTCATCGAAGACGTTGCGGGAAACTTAGTCGGGACGGTTGGACTTTATCCTATGGACGCGGAAACCTGCGAGCTGAGAAAGATGTATTTCGCACCACAGGTACGCGGGCGCGGGCTGGGTCTTTATATACTTGAGCGCGCGGTGAACCGTGCGCGCGAGCGTGGTTTCAAAAAGATGACGCTGGAAACATCCAGCCGTCTGGAGAAAGCCGTCAAGCTCTATACACGCTTCGGCTTCCAACCTTACGAGAAGCAGCACAGGTCTATACGCAGTGACCAGGCTTACTTCTTAGAGCTATAATCTTAGAAGCTGTTTTGGAAAAGCTGATTCCCTGAGTCCCGTAGGGACGATTGGTAATAGCCCAGTGCTTTAGCGCTGGAAATAGATGTGAGCTAAAGAGTTGAGTCCCGTAGGGACGACTGAAGCGCATGTTCAGTCGTCCCTACGGGACTCAATTTCTTTTCTTGCTCTTCTTTCCCAGCCATTTATGGCTGGGCTATTATCGTTTCGTCCCTACGGGACTCTTAAACGGCTTCAGCGCACTCGCTTTGAACCCGTACTCGCCGTGACAAAAGCCTAGACAGGTTTACTTTCGATGATGCTCAGGGAAGATTGTGTCTGGATGATAGTGGTTAATTCAAAGCCCGCCGCTTCTAAAAGCTCTTTGTATTCTTCGCGTGTGCGCTCGCGTCCGCCCGGCATGAGGAGTTGTTGAATGTCTATCACCTTTGCGGGCGCAAATTCGCTGTCCTGTGTGACTATCTCTTCTATGAGCAATAGCCTTGCATCCACGGACATGGAGCGACGGCAGTTCTTGAGAATCTCAATCGCTCTCTGGTCATCCCAGTCATGTATGATGTGCTTGAGTAGGTAGGCGTCGCCGCCTTCGGGCACGGATTCCAGAAAATCGCCCGTGATGGTTTCGCACCGATCTGCAATCTCTTCCTGCTCGAAGAGGCGTTGTGCTCCGGGCGTTTGATTCGGCGTGTCGAAGAGGACTCCGCGCGTTGATGGATTAGCTTTAAGAATCTCTGTGACCAGCCTGCCCTGGCCTCCGCCGACATCAATTACTTTTCCGAAGCGCGAGAAATCATAGCCTGCCACAATCGCTTCGTTGTAGAGAGAGGCGCAGCAGTTCATGGCATCAAGGAACATCCTTGCATTGTCAGGATGACGATCAAGATGCTGGAAGAAGCTTGTGCCAAAGACGTGCTCGAAGGCGGACTCGCCGGTTTTCATGCTGTGCAGAATATCGCCCCACGCCTGCCAGTTACACTGACCGCCCATGCAGACCGCTAATGGTCGCAAAGAGCCTTCCGCATCCGTGCGTAAAGTCTCGCCCATAGGCGTCAGGCCGAAAACATTCGGCTCTGTTTCCTCAAAGACTCCGACCGCCGCGAGCGTTCTTAAAACTCTGTAGAGAGAAGGTGCGTGCATGGAGGTTGAGCACGCAAGCTCTTCTGAGGAGCGCGTGCCTTCTTGAAGCAGGTCTGCCAGCCCCAGCTTGGCGGCGACGTAGATGGCCTGCGAGAGCATGAAACCGTGAATCATACGCATCATTGCGGTGCGCGGCGCAGCCATGAGCGGAGTCACGTAATCCGCCGTCTCTTCGGCGTTAGCATGTACCTTGGGTGCGCCCGTTTGATTCGGTTCTAAATTAATTGATGCCATAAGTTGTGCTTTGCGGGCAGTGGCTTTGCCCCCTTTGTGTGTGCAATTTTCGCCCGCACGCTCTATGTCCGAAAAGCTACCGGACGGCAAGCATTTAAGAGCGAACCCCCTCTGAAAGGCTGTAAATTCAGCCTCTCTATTTATTAACGCGAGAAGCCGGGTGGAATCCAATCAGAGCGGGACGGAAATTGTTTTGCGGAAATGGGGCGAGCCGCTGAAAGCTATACGTCCCCACCAGCCTACGAAGCCCATAGAGTCTACTTACAGGCTTTGAATGCTGGCGGGGACGTATAGCCGGGGGAGAGTCAAGGGACGAAGTTAAACGTAGTGCGCGTCCGTCACTTATCTTCTGAACGGACTGTTCCAATGCCGTACTTATCCCAGAGTGGAACAAGGCGTGGCATGGCCTTAGCCATATCGAGCGGGCCGGGAGGAAAGTCCTTGATAGCTTCCTCAAGGTCTGCGAAATACTGCTCGAACCCGGCAGGGAAATAGTAAGCCAGAAACCTCGCGGGCTTGTCCTCGTTGTTCCACCACTTAAACGGCAGCCCCTTTGGAATACGTAGAGACGAGCCAGCCGTTAAGATTACGGTTCGCTCTCCTAGCTGGAAACCGAGCGTGCCTTCTACGACATAACCCGACCAGTCCTCCCTGGTATGATAATGCAAAGCCGTTGGAGCTACGAAGCTAGGCCCGACCTCATAGTGAATCAGAGAGAATCGGCCTCCTGTCTGATGGCCTTCGAGCAGGTACGTGATGCGGTTCGGCCCGATTGAAATCTGTCGCCCCTCGCCCGGCAGAAGCCACGCGCCCTCTTTCCCAACATCTCTCTTATCCGCTGCCATAACATTTAATCCTCTGCTAAAAGCAGTGACGAGTGACAGGTGACAAGAATAGTCTTCAGTTTTTAGTTTTCAGTTTTCAGAAGAAGAGCCATTCGCTTTTACTGAAAACTGAAAACTGAAAACTGAAAACTGCTTGCTACTCGTCACTGCTTTTATGCCGGTATGCCTTCGATGATGCTGACAGGCGATTCGGTCTGGATGATGCGTGCCAGCTTGAAGCCACCGGCTTCAAAGAGCGCGCGCCATTCTTCGCTTGTGCGCTCGCGCCCGCCGTTCATGACCATCATCACGAGGTCTGCGAACTTGCTCAGGTGCGGTTCGTTGCCTTCGGGTACTACCTGCTCAAACAGGATGAGCTTACCGTTCTCCGGAATCACACTGCGTATGTGTTTCAGTATGACGAGCGATTCTCTGTCTGCCCAGTCATGAATGATATGCTTCATGATGTAGACATCGCCACCCGCCGGGACAGCTTCGAAAAAGTTGCCGCCATTGACTTCGCAGCGTTCGGTCAAGCCCTCGTCCTTCATACGCTGCTTCGCGCCTTCTATGACCTGCGGGGCATCGAAGAGGAGACCGTTCAGGCTCGGATTCTTCTTCAGAATCGAAGCGAGCAGGCTGCCGTGGCCGCCGCCCAGATCAACTATCTTGTTGAAAGAAGAGAAGTCATAGCCTTCAGTGATTGCCGCTTCGACCATGCGTGTCAGCTCGGTCATGGACTGGTTAAAGATTTTCGCGTTTTCGGGATTTTTAGCAAAGTACTCCCAGCAGTTCATGCCGAAGACATGGTCGAAAGCCGTCTCCCCCGTCTGCACCGTGTGAAGCAGCGCGCCCCACGACGGATAATGAATCTCACCCAGCTCGCTTGTTGCCAGAGCGCGAAGCGAGACGGGAGCATCCGAGCGAAGCGTTGCGCCGAGCGGCGTCAGAGAGAAACGCTTCTCGTCGTCTTCAACCAGAAGCCCAACGCCTGCAAGCGCTCGCATGACCCTGTAGAGCGATGGCGCGTGTGTGTTCGTGCTTTCCGCAAGCTCTGCGGCTGTCTTCCGATTGTCCTTCAGCTCATCCGCAAGCCCCAGCTTGGCCGCGATGTAGATGACGCGCGAGACCCAGAAGCCAGACATCATCTCTATCATCTTCATTACCGCTTGCCCGTTAATATCTACCTGCGCGTTTGCACTCATCGCTTACTTGTTCCTTTGTATCTGTAGGTTTTGGTTCTTAATCTCTCTTACCTTAAAGCCATGCCTTCGAGCGCCACCGTATACTCTTTCCTGTCCGCGTCGTAGCGTATGCTGTACTTGGTCGGATAGTAGCCCGGCCTGGCGTACTTCTGCGGCAGCTTAATGTATTCCGTCAGGTTAGTCTTCGTCTCGAAGAGCGCTTTGGCAATCATCGGCTCGAAGAAGATGAGCTTGCCGTCATAGTTTCCGTAGAGGAAGGTTCTGGTAAAGGGCTGTCCTTTAAGCTCGTTCGAGGTCGTGTCAATCCAGTGCGCGCCCATGCGCGGGACAGCCGTGTCGGGCGGCAATATATAGCCAGCCGGAACATATTCGGCGGCGGGCTTCTGGTAGCACTTCTGTAGGTCTTCGCCCTGTGCCGTAATCCGCTGCTTCTCTTCAACAGAGATGGTGTAAAAATGTATGTCGAAGTGCGGGACAGTGTAGATGTTGGCGGGCGGATGACCCATAGGATTCCAGTCAAAGCCTATGTGATCGAAGGCCGTGGCCGCAGCTTCTTTGGGCAGAGGAAGGTTAATCTCAACGCTCTCCTGCCCCCTGGGTAACTCCATTGGCGCAGTCTTAAAGGCCGACTCGCTGATGGTCAAGCCCACCGCCGAGGGCTTGCCCGCTTCATCCAGAGTTACCCAGGAACGCACAGTGCCGCTGCCCAGCGGCCTGGTTGCTCCGACGAACGTCCCCGCCTTGCCTTTCGCCGGAACATGGGAGCGTCGCCCCTTCTCTTTGCCCGCTCCAAGCACCGCGCCCTGCGTGAAAGCTAAACCGATGATTAAAAGCAGAAGCGCCAGCGCCGTTGATACGTTTCGTATAATCGTCATCCTGCTCGCCATCATTCTCTTGTCTCCTCTAAATTTGCCTTTCAACTGTAAACGCGTAATCGGAAATCAAACTGAATCACGGGCACGAAAAAAAATTGAAAGAAAAAGCGAAGAAGGAGTTAGAGGTCGGAGGTTAGTCAAAAGACGGTTACAAATTCATGTTATGCAATAAAGCTATTTTGAGATGATGCGTCAATTAGTCTGCGCGAGCAGACGGAAGAATAAAGCCACAGGCGTCAGCCTGTGGGAGCCTGGCCGCCCCTCGATTCCAAGCCCGCGTTAGCGAGCGACAGATATTCAGGCACAATCAGCCCCTCGTCTTCTGTCGTCTGCTCACGCAGACTCTGATAATTATTCTGTTGCTCTCCCCTGACTCCGCCTGCGGCGTTCGTCAGGGGCTTTACTCTGTCGTCTGCTCGCGCAGACTGGTTGAGTCGTTTCTCTATCCTCAACCTATGCTTTCGACAACCTCTAGCCTCTTCTTCGCTGTTTCACTTCTCCTTTTGCTTCTGTCAGTTTGACTTTCGAGGTGTACAAAAATTATGCTCGGCGTGAAACGAAGGGAATAACCCTACCTGACTGTCCGTGTCTGGACGTTCTCAGTATGACGCCCCAAAAGCCGGAGGTTACACAGCTACTAAAGGAATCAGCGCTCGGGAATCGCGCTGCGCTCGACCAACTCCTGCCGCTCGTCTACAACGAGCTTCGCGGGATAGCCGACCGCTATCTAAGGCGAGAGCGCACTGACCATACGCTGCAAGCCACGGCGCTCGTACACGAAGCGTACCTGCGGCTGGTGGATCAAAGAAACGTTGAGTGGCAGAACCGCGCACACTTTTTCGGCGTCGCAGCACAGATGATGCGGCGCATCCTTGTGGATCACGCACGCGCTCAACAGACGGCAAAGCGTGGTAGCGGAGGCATCAAAGTTTCCCTTGACGACGTGCTTGAGATTTCGGACGAGCAACTGGACAGCATGCTCGCGCTCGACGACGCATTGAAGGCTCTTGAGCAGCTTGACCCGCAGAAGAGCCGCATCGTCGAGCTAAGATTCTTCGGCGGCCTCTCCATAGAAGAGACCGCCGAAGCCCTTGGCATCGGCACCGCAACCGTCATACGCCAGTGGCGCATGGCAAAGGCATGGCTCTATAACGAAGTGACAGGTGACAAGTGAAAAGCACAGTTTTCAGTTTCCAGTTTTCGGTTTTCAGCTTTCAGAAGAAGACAGATTGCTTTGACTGGAAACTGAAAACTGAAAACTGAAAACTGTTTTTTTTATGACCCCCGAACGTTGGAGACAGGTAGAGGAGATTTTTAATTCCGCTCTGGAGCATGTGGGCACGGAGCGGGATGAGTATCTGGCGCGAGCCTGCGCCGAGGATGGGTCGCTGCGCACAGAGGTCGAGCGACTGCTGGCCTCTTATGAAAAGGCGAGCGGTTTTATAGAAGAGCCACCGTTCAAGATACGTAAGCGCGCAGAGGAGGTGAGGCAGCATCAGTCGCTGCTGGGCGCGAGCGTCGGGCATTATAAGATTATAGGCACCATCGGCTCAGGCGGGATGGGCGAGGTTTATCTGGCTCAGGACATGCGATTGAATCGCAAGGTCGCGCTCAAGATTCTTCCCGCCACGATGACGGAAGACACTGACCGCCTGCGACGCTTCGAGCAGGAAGCGCGTGCCATCTCCGCCCTGAATCATCCGAACATCGTCACCATCTTCGAGATAGGCGAATCCGACCTTGGGCGCTTCATAGCCATAGAGCATATAGAAGGCCAGACCTTGCGCACCCTCACCTCTCGCAGCAGGCCGCCGCTGGATTCCGTGTTGCAGCTTGCCAGCCAGATGTCGCTCGCCCTGTGTGTCGCTCATGAAGCGGGCGTAGTCCACCGCGACATCAAGCCGGAAAACATCATGGTGCGACCCGACGGCATCGTCAAAGTTCTGGACTTCGGTCTAGCCCGTCTGACGCCCAGAGGTGCGGCGCAGTATTCGGATGAAACGCTGATCTACGATACGAACGCGCAACACAACAGCAGGAAACTTGAAGCCATCACCAGCCCCGGCATGATTATCGGCACGATGCGTTACATGTCGCCGGAGCAGGCGCGCGGCGAGACTACCGGAACACCCACGGACATCTTTTCTCTGGGCATAGTCTTTTACGAGCTGGCAACGGGGCATCATCCCTTCATGGCCGATTCACAGATAGGCGCTATGAACGCCATCCTCACGCAGCAGCCGCTACAGCCTTCGCGCATCAACCCTGAAATCGGCGCTTCGTTCGAGGCACTTATCTTAGGGATGCTTGAGAAGGACGAGCGCCTGCGCCCCACCGCCTCTGCGGTCGATGAAGTGCTGGGCAGTCTGACAGGCAAGCGGCCTGTCTCTTTCGAGAAGCGCTCGCCGTCCATGACAATCCGGCGCTCTACGGTCGGGCGCGAAGACGAGCGCGCGGAGCTACGCACCTGCTTTGATAGAACCTTGAGCGGTCAGGGCTTGTTAGTCTGCGTGACGGGAGAGCCGGGGATAGGCAAGACGACGCTGGTCGAAGATTTTTTAATCGATCTGAATTTAAGCGGCGAGCCTTCGACCATCGCGCGCGGGCGATGCTCCGAGCGTCTGGCCGGGGCGGAAGCCTACATGCCCTTCCTTGAAGCGCTCGATTATCTACTGCGAGCGGAAGCGGGCGAGCACGCGGCGCGCATCATGAAGCTGGTCGCGCCGACGTGGTACGCGCATGTCGCGCCGCTCTCGCAGGACGACGCATCTGGCGAAGTGAAGACCGACATCAAGTCTGCTTCGCAGGAGCGCATGAAGCGCGAGCTATCCGCATTCCTTCAGGAGATTTCGCAGATCAAGCCGCTTCTGCTCTTCATAGACGACCTGCACTGGGCGGACGTTTCGACCGTTGACATGCTGGCTTATTTAGCGAGCAAGTTCGCAGGGCTTCGTCTACTAATCTTAACGACCTATCGCTCGTCAGACTTGCTCTTAGCCAAGCACCCGTTCCTGCAATTAAAGCGAGACCTACAGGCGCGCGGTCTGTGCCATCAGATAATGCTACAGTTTTTGACTAGCTATGACGTGGAGAGCTATCTCAATCTGGAGTTCCCTGAAAACCATTTCCCTAAAAAGCTGCCCGACCTCGTACACTCAAAGACGGAAGGCAGCCCGCTCTTCATGGTTGACATGGTCAGATACCTGCGCGACCGCAACGTGATTGCCGAATCGGAAGGCGTCTGGCAGCTTGCGCAGAGTCTGCCGGATATGGACAGAGAGCTGCCGCAATCCGTACGCAGCATGATTCAGCGAAAGATTGACCAGCTCGATCAGGAAGATGTGCGGCTGCTGGTAGCTGCGAGCGTGCAGGGCTACGAGTTCGATTCGATGGTCGTGGCCGAGGCGCTCAAGATTGATCCGGCGGATGCCGAAGAACGGCTAGAAGTTTTGAACCGCATCCATTACTTCGTGCGACCCATAGGCGAAAAGGAGCTTCCGGATCGCACGCTCACGTTTCGCTATCGTTTCGTTCACGTCCTTTACCAGAACGCTCTTTACGGGACGCTAATGCCTACGCGCCGCGCCAGTCTCAGCGCCAGCGTGGCCGAAGCCTTGCGCACGCATTTCCGGGATCAGGAATCGGCGGTCGCCTCGCGCCTTGCCGTGCTCTATGAAGCGGGACGCGATTTCGAGCGCGCGGCTCAATACTTTCTAGTCGCGGCACAGCAGGCCGCCACGGTCTTCGCCAATCACGAAGTCGTCACGCTGGCTCGTCGCGGCCTAGACCTTGCGAGGCTTCTGCCCGACACGCCTGAGCGTGCGCGGCAGGAGCTTCTCTTTCACGTTACGATGGGCGTGCCGCTGATGGCTACGCGCGGCTACTCCATGCCGGAAGTCGAAGAGAACTACACGCGCGCACACGATTTGTGCAAGCAGTTGAAGGTTGATTCTGAGCTGCTGCCGGTTCTGTCCGGGCTGTGGCTCTTCTACATGGTGCGCGAAGAGATAAGCAAAGCGTGCGAGTTTGCCGAACAGGTCGTGAGCCTTGCCGAATCCTGCGACGACCCGGCGCTCAAGGTCGAAGCTCACGCGATGCTCGGCGCGTCTTTGACCCACCTTGGAAAGTTTGAAGAAGCGCTTGAACAGTTGGAGAAGGGAAGCGCGCTCTATAAGGAGGAAGGGCAGCCGCGTCTGGCCTTCACCGGACACGACCCGGCCATGACCTGCTTAAGTTTTAGCGGCTGGGTGCTGTGGAGTCTTGGCTATCCGGATCGCGCTCTACGCAAAGCTGAAGAAGCGCTTGCACTGGCACGCAGGCTGAATCACCCGCAGACGCTCGCGCTTGCGCTCTTTATGATGTCGTTCGTGCATTACATGCGGCGCGAGTTTGAAGAGAGCCGCAGGCAGTCGGAAGCATCTATGGCCGTCTCGCTCGAACACGAGCTGCCGCAGACCTTAGCCTGGTCGAGCGCTCATCACGGCCTGTCGGTCGCGTACCTGAATCAGGGAGACAAAGGCATACGGCAGGCGCGCGAAAGTATAGACCGCCAGCGAGCGATGGGGGCGGAGCTGGCGCGCCCGAACTTTCTCTCTATGCTGGCCGAAGTCTTAGGGATGTACGGGCGCGTGGACGAAGCACTTGCGACCATACGCGAAGCGCTTGAGGTCGTCGAACGAAGCAACGAGCGGGCTAAAGAGACCATGATTCATCTTATCAAAGGCCAGTTGTTGCTGAAGAAGGCAGGGCTGTTTGATGAATCGGTGCAGATAAAAGTCACAGCGGATTCAGGCAACAAAGGGCGGCTCATCAAGGAGGCTGAAGAATGCTTCCTCGAAGCCATACGCGTCGCACAGGAGCAGAAGGCCAGGTCATGGGAATTGAGAGCTACGACGAGCCTCTGCCGTCTCTGGCAACAGAACGGCAAACGCGAAGAGGCGCGCGAGATGCTTTCACAAATCTACAACTGGTTCACAGAGGGCTTCGACACGACGGACTTGAAAGAAGCACGCGCCCTTCTGGAAGAGTTGTCTTAAAGCAAGCTGCGTATGAATCCGAATACCTGCGAGCTAATGCTGTTCAGCCCCTGAAAGGGGCGACCGAAAGTAGCCCAGCACTTTAGTGCTGGGAACAAGTAGGAAGATAATTTGTAGAGTCCCGTAGGGACGGCTGAATAAATGTTAGAGCAATGTTTAGTCGTCCCTACGGGACTCTACTTCTATCTATATCGTATATTCCCAGCCATAAATGGCTGGGCTATTCTCAAATGTCCCTACGGGACTTAAATCCTTACACTTACGTTTGGCTAAACTTTTCTCACGACTCCTTGCGTGCGAGGAAGAACTTTCTTCCGGTGTGGTCTGCTAACCCCAGGTCGCGCTCTGCGTCGAAGACGGACAACTGTTTGAAGCCTGCGCGGCGGAGCGCTCCCTTAATCTCTTTCATCGAATAACACTTCTCTGTAATCGACGCATCCGCGCGCTGCCACGCTTCGCCTTGGCGGCGAAACATAGTGATGTCGTAGCGGCCTGTCTTTCCTGCCCTGTCATATTGCCCGCGCAGGACGCACGTCTCATCCTTTTCGACGATGGAGAAATAATCCGCCCAGTGGTTGATAAATCCGCGCTCCATATTCATGTCGAAGAGAAAAATGCCTGCGTGTACGAGCGCCTGATGCACATTCTTCATGACGGCTTCCAAATCATCGAGCGTCATCAGGTGATTAAGGCTGTCGAAGGTGGAGACGACCGAGTCAAAGTTTTGCGGAAGATTAAAGTTGCGCGCATCGGCCAGCACAAAGCGCGAGCGCGGCGCGTGAAGCTTTGCGAATCGAAGCATCTGCTCGGAGCCGTCAAGCCCAGTCACGCGATAGCCCTTTTTTTCAAGCCGCGCGACCGTGTATCCCGTCCCGCAGCACAGGTCTAGAATGCGGCTCTTTGAAGCAAGCTCAGGCAACAGCAGCCGCTCTATGACGTTGAAAATCGCAGGCGGAACTTCCTCGCACCAGTAACGCTCATAGAACCATGAGAAGGCATCATAATCAGCATAGCGTTCCCCCTCGCCGCCGAAACCCTTCTCCGGCTTCTTCGGCCTGCGACCTTGATGTGATTCTCTCTTCAAGACAATTAAGCTCGTATACACTCTCTGAAAGCAGTGACAAGTGACAAGAATAGTTTTCAGTTTTGAGTTTTCAGTAAAAGCGAGTGGCTCTTCTTCTGAAAACTGAAAACTCAAAACTGCTTGCTACTTGGCACTTGTCACTGTCCTTCTTGGTATCTCGAAGGCGAAAAAATCGCGGGACATCAAGGTGTTGGGAAAGGTGGCGCGTGCTTCTCTTAAAAGCTCTTCGGGTTCAACCTGTGCGCCGGGAGCGTAGCGGGGGCTGAAGTGTGTAATTATGAGCTGCCTGACTCCAGCTTCTTTCGCTACGCGCGCGGCCATCTCGGTCGTGGAATGAAGACTGCGGTGCGCCAAATCTTCATCCGCGACGGCGTAGGTCGCTTCGTGTATAAGCAGGTCTGCATCGCGCGCCAGCTCCACTGCGCTCTTGCAGTAGATGGTGTCCGTGCAATAAACAAAGGAGCGCCCGGGCTTAGGCAGCCCGCAGAAATCCCGCCCGTCGAACGTGCGCCCGTCGGGCAGCGTCACCATCTCGCCATTCTTCAGTCTGCCGTAAACCGGGCCGGAGGGGATGCCAAGCTCTCGTGCCTTCTCTACCTCAAACGTGCCGGGGCGGTCGCGCTCCTCTACTCTATAACCGAAAGCAGGGATGCGATGCTTGAGCTGGCGGCAGGTGACTACGTAATCCTCGTCTTCATAGACCAGACCTTCTTCGACCGTGTGAATGCCCAGAGCATAACCAAAGCGCCCTTCGGAGAGGCGAAAGCTCTCGCCCACGAAAGCCTCTGTCTCCGTCGGGCCGTAAACATCCATGCGCTCTACGTGTCCTGCCATGCCGCATGTTGCCAGAAGCCCCGGCAGCCCGAAGAAATGGTCGCCGTGCATGTGCGTGATGAAGATGCGCGCAATCTGGCTCAGCTTCAGGTCACTGCGAAGCACCTGCTGCTGTGTCCCCTCGCCGCAGTCGAAGAGCCACACCTCGCCCCGCTCCGTCAGCCTTAAAGCGACCGCCGAAACATTCCTTTGCCTTGTAGGCACCCCCGCGCTTGTCCCTAGAAAAGTTACCTGCATAGTCAGCAACAAACTTACTTGAAGAAACGGCAAAGAGCAAAACTTCCGCCTCCAGCTTCTGCCTAACGTTTGGCCTTTCTAATTGCTTATGTACAATGACCTTTGCCTGTGGTACGATGTTTCACGCTTGCAACAAGCGGGGCGCGATGCGAGCCGCTAAAGAGTTACTGATTAACTTGAGTTGCGCTTGAAGAAAAACTGAAGCGAGGAAAACATCATGTCATTCAACAAGATTACTATTGTCGGCAACCTGGGGCGCGACCCGGAGTTGCGCTACACGCCGCAGGGCACAGCCGTCTGCTCTTTCACGATGGCGACCAATGAGAAGCGCAAGGACAAGAACGGAATGCAGCAGGACTTTACTACCTGGTTCCGCGTCACGGTCTGGGGCAAGCAGGCCGAGACCGTCTCGAAGTATCTGACGAAGGGGCGAAGCGTTTACGTAGAGGGACGACTGCACATAGAGGAGTGGCAAGACAAAGATGGCAAGCAGCGTTACACCTTGGAGGTCAACGGCACGGACGTTCATTTCATAGACTCTGCGAGCAGTGCTGGCAGCGAAGGCATACCCGTACGCGCTGGAGCGGCAGCAGGAGGGCCGGGCGCTGGCGCACGCATCACCGCAGGCAATCGCGCACCACAGGGGCAGGCCGAGATTGACGAAGACGAGATTCCGTTTTAACGCGTAGAATCTGCGCCAAATAATGTTCATTCCAAATCTGATACCGCAATGCAGCATAAAAGAAGAGAGACAATGAACCACGCGCATCACACTAAGCGACACGAACTGCTTTAGTGCGAGTTCGTGTTATTTCGTGGTTCGTCTCCTTTCTTTTGACTGTATTCGGCACAAGGTTTCATGGAGAGTCAATGACTGATAAAGCTTCAGAGACGCCCGATGTGACGGGCGCGCTTGCGACCCTGGATCAATCGCAGTTCATGCCAGCGATGTCAATCGAGCTGGCGGTGGAGCGCTACAACACCATCACGGAGTTTGTCAGCCGCGTGCTGCGCCGCGATGTGGACTACGGCACGATTCCGGGGACGGAGAAGCTGACGCTTCTGAAGCCGGGAGCCGAAAAGCTGACCACCTTCTTCGGCCTCTCTACGCGCTTTCAGGTCATAGAGCGCATAGAAGACTGGACGGGCGCGCAGCATGACGGCGAGCCTTTCTTCTACTACCTCTACCGCTGCCAGCTTTATCGCGGCGACCTTCTGGTAGCAGAGGCCGATGCTTCCTGCAACTCGCGCGAGACGAAGTATCGCTACAGGGAGTCGCAGCGCCTCTGCCCCTCCTGCTCGCAAGCCGCCATCATCAAGGGGCGCGAGGAGTACGGAGGAGGATGGATTTGTTTCAAGAAGAAGGGCGGCTGCGGCGCTAAGTTCAACACGGGCGACGCCGCGATTGAGAGCCAGCAGACGGGGCGCATCTTCAACCCGGACATTGCAGATCAGGTCAACACCATCCAGAAGATGAGTCAAAAACGCGCCCTGGTTGCAGCGACTTTGCTCGCCGTCAACGCCTCCGAGTTCTTCACACAGGACGTGGAGGACATGATGCCCATCCCGACCAACACCGCCCCGCCCTCTGATTCAAGAGAAGCCTCGTTCACGAAGAGCGCCGAGCGAGCAACGCCGGATGAAAGCCGCTTCTCCCCCTCCCGCCCCGTCGCCGTAGACGAAGACCCAGACCTTCGCCCCGCGATTCTAGCCGCCTGCCGTGTGCTAGGAAAAACGGAAGAGCAGCTTGAGGACTGGATTCAGAAGAAATTCGGCACAGGGAAGATTGACAGCCTCGCGCCCAAACAGAAACGCGAAGTGCTTTCCTTCCTGAACAGCCGAATTGCCAAGCAGCAAGCGGCATAGATACAGGCAGTCGCCGCGTTGCTCCGCAAATAAGCTTATGAAGAATCTGAACGGAAAGGTCGCTCTTGTAACCGGCGCTACTCGCGGTGTAGGCAAAGGCGTAGCGCTGGAATTGGCTGAAGCCGGAGTTGCAGTTTATGCGACGGGGCGGACTATTACTCAGGAAACATTTGCAGCGGGCGGGCGCATCATCCCTGTTCGCTGTGACCATACGCTTGACTCGGAAGTTGAAGCGGTATTTCAACGGATTGCCGACGAGCAAGACCGCTTAGATATTCTGGTAAATAATGTTTGGGGCGGCTACGAGAACATGGTCGAGAACGGTGAGTTTACGTGGATGGTGCCCTTTTGGAAACAGCCCCTCTGGCGCTGGGATGCCATGTTTGCGGCAGGCGTCCGCGCCGCTTATGTTGCCAGCGCTCTGGCCGCTCCCGTAATGGTCGAGCAGCGTGGCGGCTTGATAGTCAACATCTCTTTCTGGGCTGCTCAGAAACACATAGGCAACGTGGCTTATGGCGTGTCAAAAGCCGCTACCGATAAGATGACTACAGACATGGCAGATGAGCTGCGACAGCACAATGTCGCAGTCGTATCGCTGTATCCGGGTCTTGTGAGAACCGAGAAGGTGATGGAAGCGGCTGCTTTCTTAGACCTGAGTAATTCTGAATCGCCGCAGTTTATTGGCCGCGCCGTTGCGGCTTTAGCTTCTGACTCAAACATTATGCAGAAATCCGGGCAGGTGTTTGTGGCGGCCAGCTTGGGTCAGGAATATGGCTTCGCAGATATTGATGGAAAACAGCCCCGGCCAATCACACTCGCAGAAGTGTAAGCGTTTGTTTCTAACGGAGAGCTTGAAATCCCTCGCCCTTGAATGTTGGGAGCGCGAAGATGCGAAAAGTTACATTCGGCGGCGCGAATAGTCTGGACAATTATTTCGCACGCCTTGACGACTCCGTTGACTGGCTCATGGGGAGCAAAGAGGCTTACGCCGTCATGGCGGATTACTGGAAGACGATTGATACGATTGTCATGGGGCGCAAAACTTATGAGGTCGGGCTCAAGCTCAGCAAAGGCAAGAGCAATCCTTACCTCGGCATTAAGTCTTACGTCTTTTCGCGCACGTTGAAGAAGGCCAGAGATAAATCGGTCGAAATAATATCGACTGATGCGGCGGAGTTTGTGCGTGAGTTGAAAACGCGGGAAGGCAAAGACATCTGCGTGATGGGCGGCGGCCTGCTGGCGAAATCCCTGTTCGAGGCCGACTTGATTGACGAAATCGGCTTTAACATTCACCCGGTTCTACTGGGGCAGGGGATTCCGCTCTTTCACGAGATGAATCACCAGATTAATCTGGAACTGCTCGATTGCAAGCCCTTCAAAAACGGCTGCGTGTACGTGTCCTATCGCGTCAAGCATTAATATAGTTATGCACCAATTCTTGAAGCAGAAAGAAAGCTATGGACATCGGTTCATTATTGTTTAGCCTACCGGCTCTTATTGTTTCAGTAATTTCTTTTTATTTCTCGGTAAAATCTTGGCGGGAGTCAAATAGGCCAATTGTCACAGTGCGTGTGACGGCTGCTAACGGAGGAGAAGAAGGAACACCGCTTAATTTAGTTGTCGAAAATACGGGTAGTAGGCCAGCAAAGAATATAAGACTGACAGTGGATAACGAAGAGCTTGAGGAGCTTCTAGCTGAGCAGGTAGATGAGATTTGGAGGAAGCATATTACACGTTGCTTTTCCGAAAGAGCCATTATCCCTATTCTGGGCAATGGGAAGTCAGTCTCGAATACTTTTGGATGGTTGAGTGGAAATTCTAAATCAGCATGGAGAGGCGAGGTTAGATTCAATGTGCAAATCTCATACAAGGATTTAGATGGAAGAAAATACGAACACACAAACCCTCTTCTGGTTGCAGATGATACAGGTTTCGCTGGTGGGTTTTGGGATAGTAAGAAGAAAGCATAGACAGCGATACAGCTTTGCAAGGCTAAACGCTTTTTGTTGTAATCTCAATCCTGATGAATATCGCACAATTGACATTGAGATTTGAGGCAGGGACGTTGCTGCTCGATGGGGCGGGGCGTGAGTTTGCTGTGCCTGCGGCGTTTCGGTGGGATGAGAGGGTGTTGAGGTGGAGGGCTCCGGCGTGGGGCTACAGGCAGGTTGTGAGGGAGCTTGTCAGAGGGGGCGTGGAGTTTGAAGACAGGGCGCGGGGCTATCATGAGTTTGATTTTCCGACCAAGCTGTTGTTTGAGCCGAGGCCGTATCAGGAGGAGGCTATAGAGGAGTGGCGGAAGGCCGGGCGTTGCGGGGTGGTGGTGCTGCCGACGGGGGCGGGCAAGAGCCTTGTGGCGCAGATGGCTATTGCGCAGGTGCAGCGCTCGACGCTCGTGGTGGTGCCAACGATTGATTTGATGAACCAGTGGTACGACATTCTGCTTTCGTGTTTTCAGGCGGAGGTGGGATTAATCGGCGGGGGCTATTACGAGATAGGCGCGTTGACGGTGACGACGTATGCTTCAGCGTTTCGCTTTATGGAGCGGCTGGGGAACCAGTTCGGCTTTATTATCTTCGACGAGTGCCATCATCTTCCGGCGAGCGTTCATCGTTATGCGTCGGAGATGGCGATTGCGCCGTTTCGTCTTGGATTGACGGCGACGCCTGAGCGTGCGGACGGGAGCGAAGACGAGCTTGTGCATTTGATAGGCCCTACGGTTTACAGGCGCGAGGCGCATGAGTTGGCGGGAGAGTATCTGGCGGACTACCAGCTTGTGCGTGTGGAGGTGAAGCTTAGCCCGGAGGAGCGTGAGCGTTATGAATCGGAGCGCGCCATCTTCAGAAAGTTTCTGAGTGATAAGAACATCTCTTTGAGCAGCCTGCACGGGTGGCAGATTTTCATAGCGCAGAGCGCGCGAAGCTCGGAGGGGCGACGCGCCATGATGGCCTATCGTGAGCAGAAGCGGATTGCGCTCGGCACGGAGTCGAAGCTGCGTGTGCTGGGGGATTTGCTGCGCCGTCACAGCAAAGACCGCGCGCTGATCTTCACGGCGGAGAACGAGATGGTCTACCAGATTTCAGAAAAATTCTGGGTTCCGGCCATCACGCACCAGACTGGAATCAAGGAGCGTAGAGAGTGGCTGGAAGCTTTCAATCGTGGGGACGTGCTGGCGCTTGCGACCTCTAAAGTTTTGAACGAGGGCGTCAATATCCCTGAAGCTTCCGTCGCCATAGTGCTCTCCGGCTCCGGCTCTTCGCGCGAGCACATTCAGAGATTGGGGCGCATCCTACGCAAACAGCCGGGCAAGGAAGCGATTCTCTACGAAGTCGTGACGAGCGAGACGACGGAAGAGAACATCAGCCGCCGCCGCACGGATGCGGGGCAGTTTCGCGCGGCCATGAGCGGACAGACGCCGGAGTTATGGGGACGGAACTTATAAAGAGATGCAGAAGGCAGAGTGCAGAATGATGAACGAAAGAAAGACCATTCAACTTGAGTTATCTTATCATTCATCATTCTGCACTCTGATTTCTGACTTGCATTTATTATGTTGACGGCTGATCTAGCGCAGAGCTGGCAGCGCGGCGGGCGTTGCGGGCCTAGATATATAGATAGAGGCGACGAAGATTATCTTCAAGACTCGGACGCGTTGATACGCATCTTCAGCGAGCACGAGGGTCGAGCAAGAAAGGAATTAGACCACGCGCTTGAGGAGTACGTAGGCACAGGCACGGACTACAAAATCCTGCGCGGGTTTATCAAGCTCCTGATGGATCGCTGCGAGTTCGAGACGGCTTCGCCCGTTGACCCTGCGGAAATCCGTCGCGCGCTCTTCACACGTACACGCTCTAGCCATCCTGTGACAGACGACGAGACGGCGCGAGAAGAAATCTTGCGCGAAGTCGCGCTTGAATTGGGCGCAGCGCCAGACGTTCTCCTGAGCGGCCTTTACGCAGACCTGCCGGAAAATCAGAAGCTCACGGAGTTTCAACCCTTAACGCCTGAAGCCCTTCTGGATGTTTACAATCTGGCACAGGCGCAGGCGCTGCTTTATCACTGCGTGGAGATGCGACTTGATGTAGAAGCCCAGCGTCGAGAGGATTACCGAGAGCTGTTTTCCGCCATCAAGGCGTATCGTTTGATTCATACCATCAAGGGCGATGCGAAGACGGGTTATCAACTGCGGCTCGACGGGCCTGTCTCTATGTTTCATCGCTCGCAGAAGTACGGCATACAGATGGCCGTGTTTCTGCCCGCGCTCCTGCTGTGCAAGGGCTGGGAGATGCGCGCAGAGATAGCTTCGGGCAAGCCGGGGAAAGAGCACGCCTTCTTTGAATTATCCAGCAGCCAGAAGCGGCTCCAGTCTCATTACCTGGAAGGACTCACAGACGAAAATCCGGTCAGGGAAAGGTTCGCCGCGAAGTGGGAGAAGTTTGAGACAGAGTGGACAATGGAAGCGAGCCGCGAAGTAATCCCTCTGGGCGAAAGCGCCTTCATCCCGGATTTTGTTTTGAAGCACCCGCAAGGCCACACCTTTTATCTTGAAGTCCTTGGATTCTGGACGCCGCGCCATCTGACCAATCGCCTGAAAGAGTTCGCGCACGCGCGCTTCGAGAATTTTATACTGGCCGCATGGGACGAGCTGCGCGGCAGCCGCGATCCCCTATCAAAGATTCCTGCGAACACCATCATCTTCAAAAGAAACTTAGACCCTGTGGCAATCGAGCTGATGCTTGATGAGTTGGTTGCGAAAAGGGAATAACCCCGCACTGAAGCCTCTCTTCGTAGGCTATTGCGTAAGTCCCGTCAGGGACGATTGATAATAGCCCGGCCATTTATGGCTGGGAACAGAGAGTAAGAAAAGAAAGTTGAGTCCCGTAGGGACGGCTGAATTATTCAAAAGAAAGATTTCAGCCGTCCCTACGGGACTCAAGAAATATTTTCTACATCTTATGCCCAGCACTGAAGTGCTGGGCTATTACCATAAGTCCCTACGGGACTTCGAACACATCTTCTTTAGTTAAAAGTGCATGCTAACGGCAATCAGACAACTGGACGGACGGAAGGTTGGTGCCTGGGAAGTGGATAGAACGGAGCGTCCTTTTCTCTGCCCATGCTGCGCTGAAGTTGTGACGCTCAGGCGGGGCGGCATCATCGCGCCACACTTCGCGCACAAGCCGCCCGTCACGTGCGAGTACGGCACAGGAGAATCGGAAGAGCATCGTCGCTGCAAGATTTCCATCTATGAAGCGCTCATCAAACACCCGCTTGTTAAGAAGTGCGAGATGGAAAGAGACCTCGGCGCGGTGCGTCCGGATGTGAGCGCTTACATCAACAAGGTCGCGGTGGCGATAGAAGTTCAGGCCAGCAACCTCACATTAGAGAGAATCCGACGCCGCACAGAGGAGTACGCGCGACGCGGCATCTATGCCCTGTGGCTTCCTATTTATAGAGAGAATTTGAAAGCCGAGCTATACAACCCGCGCCCCTGGGAGCGGTGGCTGCACGCAGCCTACTTCGGCAGGGTTTATTACTGGGTCGAAGCTTTACGAATCCAGCCCGTGCATTTCCGTGATTACCTGACAAGGGTGCGCGGGCGTACGCATGATTATGAAAAACTCTCCACGCGCAAAGTTCCCATAGACGGAGCGCCTGCTATTCTGACGGAAGACTTCAGGCCGGTTGAGAGAGACGAGTGGGCACGCGACTTCATAAACATTCCGCGCGCAAAGCTATTCGTAGACAACCAGCCGGACTGGTACGAAACAGTAGCGCCCGCAAAATTTGCACGGCGACACAGACACGCAGTTGTCTCTAACACAACGCGGCTGCGTCGTTCCAGATAGTGTCGAAATTCATGTGTGTTTTGTTAGATTCAGCGGGAGATTAAAGGTCAGTTTCAGTAAGACCGCCCATTTTCATAAAGTGCCTTAGCAGTCCTGTTTTCAGCGTCTGGTTTCCTTGAATAGGAACTGAAAGCCGTACATCGCTTCCTACTTTTCCATAAATGTGATGGCTACCCTGAACTCTCAACAATGTCCAGCCATGTCTCTCAAGAATTTTGGCGAATTCTTTGCCGGAGACAGACCTCATACGGCAATCTCCAGCACACGATCATTTCCATTTACTTGTGCGGGAGACACGTCAACGGACAAACAGCCCTCGACTGCCTCATATAGATTCTGAAGCAGTTCTTCAAAGGTCTCGCCCTGAGTGGCGCATCCGGGAATGGACGGCACTTCAGCCCAGTAACCGCCTTCTTCCGCTTCGTGAACAATGACTTTAATCTTCATGGGTTCAATTATACGCAAGCAGCAACTAAATTTCGATAATTAAGAAGAGACAAGCGCGAATTCTCTATCAGCTTAAATTCGCGCGCTCGAAGAATTTTGGCGCGGTGCGGTGTTTGGTCGCTTGCTCGAAAGCGTAAGCCAGTTTGATGAGCGTGGGTTCGCTCCAAGCGCGTCCGAAAAAGGAGATGCCGACGGGCAGGCCATGTATGTAGCCCGCCGGGACGTTGATGTTGGGGTATCCGGCGACTGCGGCGGGCGTAGAACTGGCACCGGAGAAATGGTCGCCGTTGATTAAATCTGTAGTCCACGGCGGCCCGCCCGTCGGCCCTATGATTGCATCCAGCCGGTGCTTGTTCATCAACGCATCAATCCCTTCCGTCCGGGAAAGACGCAGATTTTTGGCGAGCGCCGCGCGATACTCCTTGCTTGTGAGCGCCCCCTTGGCCTCCGCCCTGATGAAAAGCTCCTGGCCGAAAAACGGCATCTCGCGCTGCGACTCGCGCTCGTTGAAGTCTATAATCTCCTTCAAGGAATGAACCGGAGCGCTCGCGCCAAGCCCCGCCAGATATTTATTCAGGTCAGCTTTGAATTCATAGAGCAGCACTTCCAGCTCCGTATCATCAAACTTGCCTGTCGTCGCAATGTCTGCCGGATCGATGATGATTGCGCCTGCACGCTTCATCACCTCTATGGCTTCGCTCATTAACTTATCCACGCGGTCGTTGAAGCCGAAGAATTTTCGTGCGACGCCGATGCGCGCTCCTCTGAGGCCGTTGGGGTCTAAAAATTTTGTGTAATCGGCCAGAGCTTTTACGCGACCGGCGGTCGTAGCTTCGTCGCGCGGGTCAACACCCGCCAGAGCAGCCAGCAGGGTGACGGCATCCCGAACGGTGCGCGCCATAGGCCCTGCTGTATCCTGGCTGTGCGCGATGGGAATGATGCCCGTGCGGCTGATTAAACCGAGCGTGGGCTTGATGCCGACGATTGAGTTTGCAGATGAAGGACAGACGATTGAGCCGTCTGTCTCCGTGCCGACCGCGACGGCGCAAAGGTTTGCGGCAACGGCCACGCCGGAGCCGGAGCTTGAGCCGCAAGGATTACGGTCGAGCGCGTACGGAAGTCTCGTCTGGCCTCCGCGCCCGCTCCAGCCGCTCGTCGAATGTGTCGAGCGGAAGTTAGCCCACTCGCTCAAATTCGTCTTGCCTAAGAGAACAGCGCCGCTCGCTCGTAGTCGCTCTGCCACAAACGCATCGCGCAAAGGCTTTGCTCCGACGAGAGCGAGCGAACCTGCCGTGGTCATCATGCGGTCGGCTGTGTCTATGTTGTCTTTGATGAGAACGGGAATGCCGTGAAGAGGGCTGCGCGCTCCCTTCTGTTTGCGCTCGCGGTCGAGTGCGTCGGCAATTGCGAGCGCGTCCGGGTTAAGCTCTATGACGGAATTAAGCGCGGGGCCGCGCCGGTCAATCTCTTCTATGCGCGCCAGATATTTTTCCACGAGTCTGCGCGCCGTCCAGCGACCCTGTTGCATTCCAGCCTGAAGCTCGCTGATGCCTGCTTCGTCCAGCTCAAATGCACGCGCCTGCGTTTGAGAAGAGACGAGGCCGGACTCAGCCGCTCCGGATAAAAGGGGACTCACGAAGGCCAGCGCGCCGCCCAGCGCGCTCGATTTAAGAAAGCGTCTGCGATTCATTTCAGCGTGTCTCTCCAGACTTCCTTTTCGTAACACACACTTTTTTTTACACGAGCTTTAAGGGCTGCGGATTGCTTGATTCTCCCCTAAAGTAATAGCTTTTACATTCATTTTACAACGCCCGGCCAAGACCTGGGGTAAAATTAAAACTTTAATGAGCCGGTTGTCGTTAATGATTTGGAACTTTCAGGCGTCTTATAGGTAATTACAGGCAGAAAAATTTTCTGCCACAAATCGGCGGCAAGCGGTGTTTATACAAGTAGAGCAGGGAAAACCTGAAGGTTTAGAAAGCCCTGACCAATGAACCGACCGATGCGAGCAGAAGGTTTTTGGGGAAAGAGCAGTACAAGAGAAAGCCCCGGCCACACGCCAAAGTCAAAAAGCAACATTCTAGCCGCCAGAGGGCGGCAGGTGAACCGAGATGAAAAACAGGCGTCTTAACGTATTGTTCATAGCAATCATCGCTCTGGCAGCCGCGCCGCAGGCTCTGCAAGATGCACACCGCCTGGTAAACGCCGCGCACGAGCGAGCCGAGAACGAGTTCTGGAGTGTCTTTTTGAGCTACCAGATACCAGAGGCAAACGGCGCTCAAACAAAAGGCTCGACCGGGTTATCTGCCGGTACACGCCAGCCGGAGACAAAGGATACCTGCCCGCTTCAGCGCGCGATTGCGCAGCCGGTTGAAGTGGCGCGTAATTCCCGGTCGAACGAAGCTCCGGCGCAGTTGCGTGCAAAGAGAGAGGCCAGGCGTGCGGGCGCGCAAGCCGTAAACCCGGACGCTCCTCAAACGGTTGAACCGGCTCCTGTCAGTGACGAAGAGGTAGCCGCTGTGTATACGGTGCGCCCCATAGTGTTCACTGAAGAAGAGCAGAAGGTATTGAAGTCTGCTGGGCTGCATGCACGCGACACTGAGAAGGTAGCAGACAACGCATCGAAAGCGACTATGGCTTCCTTCGTGCAGGAAAACGAGAACGTGCAGATTAAGGCAAGGCAGTTGATGCAGATGGATAAGCTCCTACAGCGCCAGCGCACGCGTTCCAACAGAGACAGAGCAGAATCCAACAACATGCCGACGCTGAATCCGGCCAACACCATGTAAAGACCGGCAGCTTGTAAAGAAGAGAGAGGCCGCGCGAGTGAGATGAAAAAGCTTACTCGCGCGGCCTCTTTAATTTTCTAACGGGAGGTCGAGATAAGCAAACTATCTTCTTATACCAAGTTGCAATAAAAAGAGAGGACGTGAGGTCATGCAGGTCAGTACCGCCTGTGTGAGCGGGCGGGTCTCAAGCTGCGCCAGAACCCGCCCGCTCACGCAGGCGGTACTGACCTCTTTTTCTACTGCTATCTGCTATTAGCCCCTGAAAGGGGCGAAAGATTCTCAAGACTGGATTTCTTTCGCCCCGTTCAGGGGCTTTTAACTTTTATCGCTACTCAATTCCCACGGCTCACGCCGTGGGCTAAATTCTGTCACCCCTTTCAGGGGCTGTCTTTCTTCATTCTTATGTCGAACTCACGTTTTCTATCGTCGATTTTTATCTTTTCCGGCTGCTCTTCTTAGCGCCCGCTTTCTTCGTTCCACTCGCACGTTTAGTTTTTGCCGCAGCCTTTTTCGTCGCCTCGCCACGTTTAGCTTTTCCAGCGACCTGTCCCGGAGCGCTTTTCTGCGCGGGCTTGCGCCTGGTTTGAGGCCGCGCGGGTTCAACTGAGCTGGCTGGCCGGATTATTTCTGCGGTTCGAGCGCCTATCGTTTCGGCCACGTCGCCAGCCGCTTTGATGCCCCTGCCCGTGACTCCCAGCGTGCGTTCAATCGCTTCGCCTATAGCGCGCGTCGTCTCTGTAAGCGCTTCCTGGAACATCTCCGTCACGTTGCGCTCATCCTGTTCGTCAAAACTCTTTCTGGTCGTCCTGCGTCCGCCTTTATTGCGCAACTGCGTGATCTGCGCGAGCAGGTGCTTCTTAATCTTTTCGCGCACCACGCGCGGGCTGTTGTCATGCTCGAACTGATTCTGAAACGAATCGCAGAGCTGCCCGTAGTCGCCCGCGAACTGTATGCACCAGTTCTTGTCGTCCTGCGCTATGTTGGTGACGGTCGAGTCCAACTGAAGGTCTAAAAGAGCCTCGCTCGCTTCGCGCTTGATGGTCTCCGCGTCCATTAGCTAACCCCTTCGGGCGCGTGCTGGCTCATGAGATAGTTTTTGATTCTCTCTTTAATCAAAGCTTCGTCGTAGGGCGCGCCCACGTATTCGCGAAAGTCGTTGAAGAAGGGGGCGTGGCCGTCATTGAAGCGAATGTACCAGATGGTCGAACCCATGAGCTGCGAAGCGCTCTCGACTTCGCAGGGCAGCCCCAGCTCTTTCGCCGCCTCTCTGGCTATACCCTTTAGCGTATCTGCGTCCAGTGATGTCACCTCTAGTCTCTCACCTCTACAGGATTTGATTCCGGTGTCATAGAGTTTATCATCAGTTGCGCTGAAGCGCGCGCCTCAATAATTTATTAGCTCAGGGAACTATCTTTAAGAAATGACAACACGTGATGATTGAACTCTTCCGGGCGTTCCATGTTGGGAAGATGTGCGGTGCCTTCTATAATGACACTCTGCGAGCCTTTTACTTCTTCGGCCAGCACGCGTGCAGCCGCCAGAGTCTTAGGCGTATCCAGATTGCCGGTGATGACCAGAGTAGGCGCATTTATCTCACTCAATCGCTTGATTGCCGGAGGCTCAAGCGGCTGTTCGATGCCCGTATTTTGCGGTGCGGAAAGCGCTATGCGGTTCATCTCTCGCACGCGCTCGCGCAAGATGGCATCAACCTGATGCGGCTCGCGGCGAGGGCCGTCAACCCAGATTTGCAGCTCAAGCTCGTTCACGCGCTCAACATCGCCCGCTTCGTCTGCCTGCACCAGCTCTTCCCATTGCTTCGGCTGTTCATACGCAAACTCAAACCCGCCCAAAGCAGAAGCGACCAGTACCAGAGCCATCGTCATAGACGGGTGCTCAAGCGTAAAATCCATCACGGTCTTTCCGCCCTGAGAGCAGCCCACCAGAATCGCCTTCTCGATGCCCAGAAACCGCAGTAGCTCGTACAGGTCTACGTGATGTGAATACTGCCCGCCGCTCATCTCTGTCCGGCCAAAGCCGCGCCTGTCGTAGCGTAGGACGCGAAAGTGGCGCGCGAATGCTCTGAACTGCTCGTCCCACATTCGCCCGTCCGCTATCCCCGCGTGTACCAGCACGAGCGGGCATCCTTCGCCTGCCATCTCGAAATAGAATCGCGTGTTCTCAATGTTGGCGAACCCTGCTTCTAGGTTCGTTCTCTCTTCCATAGCTTTGTCTTATGAGTGCGTCGCTAGACACCGTGCTTCAACTCTTTGATCGCCTCTATGTCTAAAAGCTTGCTGGTAAAGTAATCATTCCCGCCGCGTTGGTCGAACTTTGCGGCCAGCTCGCGTGCGCGTGCCTCGAACCATTCTTTCAGGCGCACAGTCTCATACTGCTGCCCCGCGTCGTACAAAGGAAAAGAACGCGGCATTTGCAGCTTCAGAGTATCCTTTCCGGCTTCCAGAGCTTTATCAAGAAAGAGCCATGCCGCGCGATAAAACATGAAGCGCTCGTAAGCGTTCGTGTTCTCTTCCGTCCAAGTGTAATGCTTCTCCAGCAGGCGCGCCGCGCCATTCAAATCGCCGTAGAGCGAGAGAAAGACGAAATGCTCGGAAAGGTAATCGAGCATTCCACGGTCGTTAGCAATCATGGGATAGCCGCGCATGTAGTATTGCCATGCCTCTTCGCGTCTGCCCAGGCGTAGAAGCGGCAGCAGTAGCTTGGAATAGGTTCTTTGCGGAACAGACCTGCACTTTTCGCGGCCATAAATGAGCGATTCGGCCAGACGCAATGCGCGCTCGTCCTGTCCGCAGTAGAGACTGAAGGTGACTCGCTCGTCCGTCTCACATGCCGCGCAGTCGCTCAAATCATCTTTCACTGTCTGTTCCGACAGGCGGTAAAGCCGTATCGCCTCTCTACGGTTGCCGAAGAATCTCTCAGTCCGGTAACGGTATTTATAGACGGCGCGCAGGCCGTGCCCGGACTCTCGAAAGCGGCGCTCCATGTCGTCCAGCATCTCGTAAATCTGTTCTTTGGAGATTTGCGGAAAATCGCAGATGACGTTGACCATCCACTTGTAGCGCCACAGGATTCTCCACTCCCAGAACTGCTCCGGGTTGCGATCAAATTGCGCCAGACACCATGCATAGGCGACAAGAGCTTTTTCCGGCACTCCGCCGAAGTAGGCCGCTTCTATAAAAGACTCGCGCGCCTGATACTGAAGCTTGAGGTCGCTTACAGTGTCCGCCAGACGCACGGCTTCTTCGAGCATCATGATCTTCTCGTCGCCCTCCGGCAGATTGAGCGACCTTTCCATCAAATCTTTGACCCTTGCGGCGATGTCTAAATCATGCTCGACGCTCATTGCACGCCTCCCTCTACGATGATGTCCGCTCCCCATTCGACCAGACCGAGCAGCCCCTCGTTCAGCAGCTTCATCTCTTTGGAAGTCAGAGGACGATGGCCTAAGAGGAGCGACTGCACGTAGAGCACCTGTATGGAAAGTCGCAAGAGCCGCTCGTCCTGCATACGCGAGACTTTGTAGAAGAGAGGATTGCGATAGTTAAAGCATAGATGCCCGTCCGTTTCATTCGTCGCGCTATCGTCCAGGCGGTCTAGCACGGAAGACCAGAAAGCATTCGTCACCTCTTTGCTCAGCTCTATGGAGCGGCGAAAATTGGCCTCGGAGTTTGCAGTGTAAAGCGCGGGCAAATCTACCGGCGAAAACTTTCGCACCTCGACCGAGCAGTTGAAGGAGAGCAACACTTTTTCGGCTCGGCTCAGGAATTCGGCCACATCGTCCTGTTCGTCCAGCGTCAGGAACTCGAAGTTGTGCGAGAGATTACCAGCGTCAACCTTCTGGAAAGAGGCTTCCGGAAATATCTCCTGAAATTTTATAAGCAGCGGAAGGTCGTAAGCGTATGCGACGTTGATGATGCAAAGGGCTTGCGAGGCGGCAACGCGCGCAATCTGCCGGAACTGATCCATGTCGGGCGTATAGCGAATCGTCTCATGCTCTTTGCGATACTCCGTCAGCGTCATCGTCCCCATGTTCGTCTCAAACGGCAGCCAGTTGACGAAGATGCGAAAGAATTCTTCGTCCTCTGCGGCCAGCGCCTTAATAGAGATGTAATGAAGACCTATGAGCGTCTTCAATCGCTGCGGAGAGCGTTCGGCCATCTCCACCAGATAGTTTCGCAGGCAGCGCCCCAGGGCATCTCGTGTGGTCTGAAGCGCTTCGTCTTCGTAGAAGGATTCGCGCGAGGCCGTCGGCCTGAGATCGTTGGCGTTAACCACGCACTTGACGAAGAATGCCCATTCGGGTAGCAAGCCTTCCGATTCTTCGGACAACAACATGTTCTTGAGATAAACACGGTGCGTCTTTCTGGCCGCGAGGCTCATGGCGTGCGGCAGCACGAAGGCCACGCCTCTCACATCGCCGACCGCCGAGCGCAGAGGGACGTAATCCAGAAAATCCGTCCCGAAGGTCTTGCGCCCGTAATCCAGATAAGCGTCGCGCTCAAGCTCTGCCGAAGCGAACTCCTGCTTCCAAGGCGGCTCTTCTTCGTTGACGAGCGACGAGCCAGCGGCAGTCGTGAGCTTTATAGGGTAGGGCAGCAGGCTTCCATAATGATGCGCGAGCCGGGCTATCGCTTCGGGCTTGAAATACTCTTCGCTTCCGGGCTTGCAGCGCAGGCGCACCTCCGTTCCGGCCTCTATCTCGTGCTCTACGCTTCGCACGGAATATGTCCCGTCGGAATACCCGCGCCATTCCGTTGTTCGATTCCCGCTCGTGGCGGAACGCGTCAGCACGACTATCTCGTCGCTCACGACGAAGCATGAAAGCAGACCTATGCCGAACTGGCCTATGTAGTCGGAACGCCCATCCGACAACTCGTCGCGCTTGGAGGTCTGGCCGATGGTAGCCAGGAAGCTATGAATCTCTTCTTCCGTCAGACCGATGCCGTTATCCCGGAAGAAGAGCGTCGGCAGCTCGCCATCCTGTGCGGGCAATTCAATCCACACGCGACCCGTGTAATGCGGCTCTACGTGCAGACGCGCCGTGATAGCATCAACGGCGTTCTGTAGAAGTTCGCGTATGAAAACCTGCGGGCTGCTGTAGATGTGATTGGAAAGCAGATCAATGATGCCGCCGAGGTTGACCTGAAATTTATATTCCATGATGGTTCAAGAGAGCTTAGCCACAGGTAAATAAGGGCGTCCCCTTTCTGATTTGTAAGAGCCATAAGCGAAAGCGCCACGTCCAACCATCATAAAAGTTTCCGCCCGTCTCTGCCAGTTCGCACGAGCCGACGAGCGGAAAAACAGTATTCAGCCTGATTAACGGAAACAATATAGCGGCTTGCAATTGAGTGCGACCCATGTCAGTACCGCCTGCTTTGCACAAGAATTGGCTCGAAAAGGGCTATTTTTGTGCAAGTCGGGTTTCTGCACAAAAATTCGGCAGGCTGCAAAAAAATCTGCTAGGCTTGCGCTATGTGGAATCGCTTCAGACACCACCATCCTTGGGCACCTGACCTTAAAGTTGAGCGTTATGGTCATGCTTATTTATCACCAGATGGATTGTCAATAAATATCCTCATTACACATTACAAAGAATACTCATTTGAAACATTGAGTAAGATTTGAAGGCAAGAATTTATAGGCAAACATCAGATTTTATAGGCAAACGGTATTTTGTAGGCAAAGCCGTTTAAGGAGATAGGAGAATGGCGGAAATTACTGTTAAGCATCTTGGACTGAAGATTACAATTGAAGGTAAGTTCGGCGGCCTTTCTGAACAAGATTTATATACACAAGCAGTTGTTAGCCTCATCAGGAAGGCTAAGATAAAGGAATGGCAGAGCCGTTATGATGAGGATGATGAAACAGACGACGATGAAGACCGTGACGCTTTGGACGAATTCTGTTCAGCCGTTTTAATAGCAGTGGCACATCTTTACAGGGCAGAGGATCCTTATGCTCAAGATGAGCCGGCCAAAAATCAACAGATTGGTAATCTATCCATACCGGAAAATGACTCCATGTTCGGGGCTTTGCTGGGAATAATAAGCAATCTGGGAAATTTAAACGGGATGATTCTTGGTGGCGACATAAGAGCTGAGGAGCCTAAAGATTTGAATTAGCTATTGCTTATTTTAAGATTTGCCAAAAGATAACAGCCTTGCACATTTATTCAGAAGAACTACATCATTCAGACGCATTTATTCATCTTGCATGAATATTTGTGCAAAGCCATGGAAAGACCCCTTTGTATAATTTTTGTGTAGGATGTTAATTTTGTGCAAAGCCGTTCGGATGCGCTTTGAAAATTTTGCAGGATAAGAGGAAGTCAAAAGGGAAAGGCAAAAATTAGTGCTGCTGCGCTGCGAAAGCTACGCAAGGTCTTATTGGATGTAGCTATAACTACTTGTTAGACGATGATTCCTTTATTTCAACTTTGCCCGAACTTCAATGGGAAGATAATTGCGAGAGACGTAGTCCGTATCCTTGACCATCATGTGACAGGCTTGGCAGCTTTCCAGTCGCCCGCGTGCCTGCACTTCTTTGCCCGTGCCATTCAAAGACATGTATTCCCAATCGCCGTTATCAGGATTAAAGCCTGCCTCCCGCTTTATCATGACCGTCAATAGTTCAGGCGACGTGCTCTCTTTAGTCATCAATTTTTCTTTGACGATAACAGAACCCTGCGGGAATCTTGGGGACTTCTCTTCCATCATCGCGCGCTTGCCTATGTCATTGACATAGACGGTGATGAATTTGTCCAGATGAGGATTACCAGCTTCCATGTTGTTTCGCGCGGCTGTTGGAGCGGCGCACAGAGCCGCAATCTGAGCGTGGAAGATGGCGGGTTCAGGATTGACACGCGTCCATTGCCTGTAACCTTCGATAATTTCAGCACCCGTAGGTTGTATGATGGCTGGACTTGAAGCTGCGAGCTTGAGCTTTTGAGGAGAGAGGGAGGCGCAAGCCCACATCCCTGCCAGAAATATGATTATCAAAAGCTTCGCATACTGAGTTTTAGCTCCTGTCTTCATGGGATACTCCTTCTTACTGGTCAGCCCGCTAACACCGGAAGTTGAGATGCACCATCCTGCTATGAAGGTAGCCTCACAATACTTTTCACTCAGACATTATACGCCACTTTCGCTCATGATTTGCCCGCCATAATGGCGTTAAAGATGAAGGGGAAGGTTCCCCAGGTTTGTGCGCGGTGCTGTGGGCGGAAGGCGAAGAGGATGACGCGGCCTCGTCCCAAGGTGACTTCTGCGAGCGCGATGCGGCCTGCGATGCGATTGCCGCCCAGTAGCCACCCGGAGCGCAAGAGGTCGTTTTCGCTATAGCGTGCGATGACATGCACGCGCTCCTCCTGCGTGCGGTCGCTTGCTAAAGAGGTGAGGCGTTCCGCGTTGTTGATTTCAAAGGCGGAGCTGTTGATGAAGTAAGCATCAACCTTGCTATACAGCCCGCGCGAGATTGGGTTCGAGGTGTCAACGTCGAGTCGCAGTATAGAGCCGGGACAATAAAAGTCTGCTGACGGCACGCCTTCGAGGACGTTGCGCAGGGGGAGATTGAATTCTTTGATGGCAAGCTCGGATGAAGCGTCGAAGCAGATGAGCGTGCCGCCATCGTTGACGAAGCTGCGCAGGTTTTCTACGCCCGCGCGCGTGATGCCGTCCGTGTACTCAGCCGGATAGCTTCCAGGCGCGTGGCCTTCTACAATATCCTTCGCCCGCTGGGACGGTAGAATTATTACATCGTAGCGTGTACGCAAACCCCCTCGTCGAACATCCGCGTCGCGCAGGATTTCGTAAGGGACGTTGAAGGCGTCGAAGACATAACGAGTCCAGCCCTCGTCCATGTTGGCAGTCCAGCCACGATAGAGCGCAAGCCTCGTGGGGCGTGTAATCGGATTGGCTATGGGAGAGCGTGCGCCGCTTTGAAGCGCCAGACCAAGATCGCGGCGCACCGACGCTTCGTCGCGCACGACCGATAATCGTCGCTCCGTTTTAGCTTCTCTAATCTCCGTGACGGCGTAAGCTTCTACATTCATTTGAAGGGGCAGCGTCCAGCCCGCTACATCATAGGGACGCTCGACCTCGCCGCGCCCGGAGCGGCGATCAGGATAGGCTTGCGGCTCGAAGAGCGCGCGTATGTTTGCTCGCGCGGGCTGTTGCAGGTAGATGAGATAGCTTCCGGCTGGGACTTCCTGTAGAGCTTGCTTCTCAGCGATTGCAATCTCGAAGGCTGCATCCGGTTTATCCGCAGCACCCACGCGCTTGAGCATCTGAAGACCGAAGGCCGCGTGCAGCTCTTTGTCCAAACGATGAACTTCCACGCCCTGCGCGACGAGCGTTGAGACCATACGCGAGACGTTTTCATCGCGCCCCTGCCCGGCTGGAATCAGGTAAGCAACGGGTTCGCTCTCTGCGAGCGGCGACGTTGTGTTTTCAAAGTTGAGCTTGTAGAAGTTGCGCAGGTAATCTGCGCGGTACTTCGCAGCCATCGAAAGCAAGGAGCGGCTGGCCGTCATCTCCATACGCATGATGTCGGCAGGCCGCCAGAGGCCGCCCGGCCAAGGGGCTGGAAAGTTCGTCGCCGCTTGCAGGGCAGACGGCATCCCTCTTGAGGTCGAGCGCTGTAGCTGCTCGCGCGTGATTGTGATGGGCGACATCAATCGCGCGCTCGCGGCTTCGGAGAGTATGCCTATGGAGTTGTGATAATAGGGCGCTGTGCGAAAGCCTCCGTGCCACCAAGTATCATAGGCCGCGTTGGTAATCACCCCCTGAACGCCGCTTGCTTGCAGGTCTGCGGCTATCTTGAGGCCGAGCAGTCCGACTTGACGCAGGAGCACAGGGGCTATAATAGGATTGGGCGGATCATAAAAGGGCGGAACGAAGAGGCGCGAGGCCGCAATGCCCTGTTGATGCACGTCGTAGATGATTTCCGGGAACCACTCTTTCCAGAAGAAACGCGTGAGCAGTTGTGTCTCGCGCAGGTTGAGCATGAACCAGTCCCGGTTATTATCATGGCCTGCGTAGGGGTGATAGAGTTCCGGCGGCGATTTGCCTTCGTAGGGAGTCAGTAGAGTGCGTCGATACCAGTCTGCGACCAGTTGAATGCCATCAGGGTTTGGCGAGGGGATGAGAAGCAAAATTGTGTTCTGTAGAATCTCGCGCGTCTCAGGGTCTTCAGCAGTAGCAAACTCGTAGGCCAACTGCATGGACATCTGCGAAGCCACTATCTCGTCCGAGTGAATCGAGCAGGAGATGGCGACGACCGTCCTGCCGTTCTGTATGAGGTGTTCGCGCTCCGTCTCGGTCTGAATAGTGCGCGGGTCTGCGAGCTTGCCCTGAATCTCTTTATATTTATCCAAATCGCGTATATTCTCTGGCGCGCTGATAAAGGCCACGAAGAGGGGGCGACCCCCTGTGCTCACGCCCAGATTGCGAACGAGCAGGCGGTCGCTTGATTGGTCAAGACGCGCGAAGTAGTCTGTTATCTGTTTCCAGTCCGCAATGGTGCGGTCACTGCCTGGCGTAAAGCCGAGCACGCTTTGAGGCGAAGGGATTGTGCCGATGGTCGCGTTCGTCGTGTACGCGATTGACGATTGTGCTTGAGCAGGCGTATGAGAAAGCAGGATGATACTGAAGACTAGAGAGACAAATAGAGCGTAAGAATGGCGATGCATTCTGAAAATCCTTCGAGTGATTTAGTGGAAAACGGTGATGCGCACGCTCATGTGCGCGAGGCCGAGTCTAGCACAGGTACACGTCCCAGTCTTGCGGGACGGCTTCTCTACTGGTGGTCGCTGTTTGTAGCCGCCATGCTGCTGCTTATCTTAGGCCCGCCGGTGCTTTTCGTATCGTGGCTGGCAAGGCATAAAGAATGGGTTTACCCTTGGGCTAGATGGGGCGCTCGCCAGTGGCTGCGCTTAAGCGGTGCGAAGGTAAGGGTGCGCGGGCGCGAGCATCTTGACCCGAAACAATCTTACGTCTTTGTCATCAATCACCGCTCCTACTTGGATACGGCGACTGCTTTCTACTACCTGCGGCGGCGCATAGGTCTGCTTGCCAAGAAAGAGTTGTTGAAAGTGCCCATCCTGGGCTACGGCATGGGCTACGTGAATATCATGGCGATTGACCGCAGCAACCGCCAGCGCGCCCTGGTGACCGTACAGGCGGCAACCGAGCGCCTGCGCTCCGGCGTCTCCTTCGCCGTCTTTGCAGAAGGCACGCGCGCACGCCCCGGCAAGTTCCTGCCTTTCAAGAAGGGCGCGTTCTACATGGCTAAGGACGCGGGCGTTCCGGTCGTGCCGGTGGCTATGAAGAATACGGATGTGCTGATGGGCAAGGGAACCGGCGTTGCGCGCCCCGGCACAATCGAGATGGTGATTATGGAGCCGATTCCGACCAACGGACTCTCGACCGATGAGGACGTAGAGCAGTTAATCGAAAAGGCTCATTCGCGCATTGCCGAAGAGCTTTATGAAAAGCCCCGGTAGGGGCGAAAGAATTTAGTCCATGACGTAAGTCATGGGAATTGAGCAGAAGAAAGATGAAAAAGCCCCGGCAGGGGCGCGCAGATTCTCAAGCATGGATTTCTTTCGACCCTGCCGGGGCTTCACAATTTTATTGCCGCATCATCCCCACGGCTCGCGCCGTGGGCTACAATCTTCCGCCCCTTGCAGGGGCTAAAATGCGCTCTATGGCTTCTTCAGTGGAGGCGGGGACGGGGCGAGCGTATCCGCTTTGGGAAGCATCTCGTCAATCGGCGGGTGCGCGTAATTCGTGAAGCGTATGCGCATGCGTATGCGCGTGACTCGTCCGCTCGATAAGACCAGATTATCATCAGCATAGGTGAGCGACGGAAACCAGTAGCCCCCATCCATCTGCTCGCGGTAGGTCTCGAAGGTGGGAAAGCGTTGCTTGCCTTCAGGCACCCCCTTGCCTTTGGCTTTAACCAATTGCATGTCGTGGTCGTCTATCCAGATGCGCCCCTGAAAGAATCGCTCGGTTGACTTCTTAGGGTCTGGCATGATCTTCGGCTGAACATCGAAGACATAAGTGTCTATTTCGTCAACGTGCTCGCGCCCGACGTAGGTGAACTGGTAGCGGTCAATCTTTCCGGCCTCGACCGCAAAAATCTCTATCGTATTGAGGTCTTCAAAGTCTATGGGGTCTAGCTTGAGGGTCGGCATGGGAAAGGTGATGATCTTCTCTCGCTGGTTGCCCTGCGAGTCGAAGGTCAGATAAGAGACGCGATGGTATTCGCCTGTGACCTGCCCGCCCATGCCAATACTTTGAATCACGGCGTCGCGCTTGAGGCCGTAGCCATTAAGTACACTGCGAAACGCAGCCTCTTTTGCCTTGAACGCGGCCAGGATGCGTTCAACGTCCGAGCCGTTGGCAGTCTGTGTCTGAGCCGAAATTTTTGTGAAGGGCGCATTCGAGAGAAAGCAAAGCACAAGCGCTGCGAGCGTAGAGAGGAGTAAGGGTTTCATGGTAGTTTGAAAATCTCTTTTTGTAAGATGTTTCTGCCGGGCCGGGGTGAGCGCATCCCGCTGGAAGTTTAGAGCACGGGCAAACCGCGACAGAGTTTTTATTCCGGCTGTATTCTGCCAGAACCGTGGGGTACACGTCCACTTTTCAGGAAGCTTTTCCGTGAGAATGCAGGGCGGAAGTTATGCTATACTTGCAGACAGCTTTTTGTATCATCCGTAACCTTTCGAACGAAAATTAGTTCCAAGTCCTCGCTAACTTTATGGCCCGTATTTTAACTAATCAGACGGCCACGACGGACACACTCGTCCTTGCCACGCGCTCGGTCGAGCGTGGCGACCTGCTCGGCGCTCAAAAACTTCTTCTGGATTTAATCAAGGAGAGTTTGGACGGGCCTGCGAGCGAGCGACAGGTTCTGGCGCGCACGCTTCTAACGGAAGTTTACGAAGGACTTGGGCAGTACGCGGAAGCGGGCGAGATTCTTTCCGTCTATAACATACACGCGCTTGATCTATATCCTGCTCACCTGCGCGGCATCATCCTTCTGGCCTTCGGCTCGCACGCTTACTGGCATAACGATTTTCCACGCTCCGTCACGCTCCTGAATCGCTCGCGCGAATGTCTGGAGCCGACCGGCGACGTAGCCAATCTGGCGCGCGCGCATCACTGTCTGGGGCGCACCTATTGGGCGCTCGACGAGATTCATCTGGCGCGCGAGCACTATGAGCTGAGCATAGAGTGGGGACGACGCGCCCGCGTTGACCGTGCGCTCGCCATCACCTACATGAATCTGGGCATAGTCGCGCGCCACGAAGGCGATCTGGATGAAGCAGGAATGTGTTACCGGCGCGCACTACGCCTCCTGCGCAACACTACGGATGATGTCACGCGCGCACGCCTACAGAATAACCTCTGCGTGATGCATCACTATCAGGGCAACTTCTACGAGGCTGCCAACGCCGCGCATCGCGCTCTAGAGCATCTCACAGGGCATCACAACGATCTTCTGCTCGGCATGATTCACAACAACATGGCACTGTCCGCGCTGCACACAGGCGAATGGGCTAAGTCGGAAAGCTTCGTGCAGCGAGCGCTTGGAATTGCGCGTGCCTCGCAAGACCGTCTGGGCGAAGGCCGTTACACGGAGACCCTTGGCACCCTGCGCGGCCATCAGGGACGCGTGCATGAGGCGAACGAGCTGCTGCGCGCCGCGCTTGAGCTTTCAACAGAGGTCGGAAGCAAGAAGGACGAGGCCGCCGCTCTGCTTTCGCTGGCAAGGCTCTGGCTGGGTGCGCGAAACACGCATCTGGCTCTGACCTACGCGCGCAAGGCGCGTGATCTGGCGCGTGAGATTAATGACGAAAGGTTCTCATCGGAAGCGGCTCTGCTGATGGTCGAAGGGTATCGTCGCAGCGACAAGTGGATGCCTGCCGAAGACTGGATGAGAATCGCGCAGGAGGAGCTTGAGAACCTGCCGTATCCTTATTTGGACGCTGTGCTGCAACGCAACACAGCCAACTTCATCTCGCGTCGGCGCGACCCGTCGCGCGGCGAGCGTCTTTTCCGCCAGACGGAAGAGGCCTTCCGCTCTATGAACGCGGCCTATCAGGCTGCCCTGACAATCTTCGAGCACGGCGAGAGTCTGGCGCGGCGCGGCGAGTATCCGACGGCGCACCAGCGATTTACAGAGGCCGCGCAACAGTTTCAAGCGGTTGGCGCAAGCCTTGACGCCGAGCGTGCAGAGGAAGAGGCGCGACATTCAGCCGAGCGCATGGATGCGTGGCAGATTGCTCCGTCGCCTTCGATTAATCTGATTCCGCCGGACGTTGCGCCGCTCATCATGCAGATTCTGGATGCGGCATCAGGCCGTGAGCGTCTTTTGCGCGAACTGATGTTTGCGGCCAAGAACGCGCTCGCCGCACGCGGCGCAGCCGTCTTCGTGGCCGATGACGACGGCCATCTTTACGCGCAGGCGACCATTGATCTGGATGAGAAGGCGCGTGCCGAAGCGGTTACGGCAACCGCGCGTCATCTTGAAGCAAAAGATAAGCCTTCCGGCGGCACGCACGCCGATGCGTCGCCCGCGCGCGAGGGCGGCGCTTCCTCTTCCACTACCATCGCAGACGATCTTTGCCGCACGCTTGCGCCCCGTCGCAACGGAGGAGCTTTCGTGCTTTACCTCAGACAACCTGCGCCTCTTAGCGAACGCCGAGCCGAAACCTTAGACGCGCTCGTAGGGGTTGCGCGCCTGGCCTTGCAGATGCTCGATCTGAGGACGGACATACGGCGCGTGCGTCCCTTGAATGCCGCGACCGTTTTGCCTCTGGCTTCGGGTCTCTTCCCCAATATCATCGCCACCAGCTTTGCCATGCGTGATGTGCTGGCGCGTATGGAGCGGCTCAAAGATTCTGAAGCGACAGTGCTTGTGCTGGGCGAATCGGGCACGGGCAAAGAGCTGATTGCGCGCTCGCTTCATGAAGAGAGCCAGCGGCGTGACAAAATCTTCCTGCCCTTTAACTGCTCGGCTGCGCCGAGGGAGCTGGTCGAAAGCCAGCTCTTCGGCCACAAGCGCGGGACGTTCACGGGAGCCGTCAACGACCAGCGCGGCATCATTCGCGCAGCCGAAGGCGGCACGCTCTTTCTGGACGAGATAGGCGATCTGGCGCTGGATGCCCAACCCAAGCTCTTGAGATTTCTACAGGGCGGCGAGATTATGCCTTTGGGCGAAGCGCCCAGAAAAGTTAACGTGCGGGTGATTGCCGCCACCAACCGCGACCTTGAAGAAGACGTGCGCGAGGGACGCTTCCGCGAAGACCTCTTCTATCGCCTCAACACGTTCGTCATCAAAGTGCCGCCGCTTCGCGAGCGCCCGGAAGATATTCCGCTGCTGGCCTCCTTTTATTTCGAGGACGCCTGTCGTCGCCACAACCGGCAGCTTGTGGGCATCACTCCCGAAGCCATGATCTATCTGGCGCGCTACCAGTGGCCGGGCAACGTCAGACAGCTACGCAGCGAGATCGAGCGCATTGTTGTTTTCGCCGAAGATGGACAATCGGTAGGGACTGACTTGCTCTCACCGGAGATTTTGCGCGCTGCCTCTGCGACTTCGCCCGTGCGCTTCCAGTTGGATTTCTCGAAGCCCATCAACTTCAAAGAGATTATGATGGATGTAGAGCGCCAGCTTTTGACGGAAGCCCTGGCGCGCCAGAGCGGCAACTCTACGCGTGCCGCAGAGTTGCTGGGCTTGCGTCGTCAGACCTTCACCTACAAGCTTCGCCGCTTTGATATAGAGCATCCGGCACTGGACGGCGCGGACGAAGACGATGCATGACGAAGATAGCGCAAAATTTTTTGCACCTTCACGTAAAATCTCTTTCACAGCCTCTAACACTTCATAAGCAGATAACTTAATCTCTCTCTGCACACCCACATTCAAGAGCCTGCGCCGCAAAAAACCTGTCGATTCCCAGTTTTCAGCTTCCTGACCAATTTGCGCGGAAAGCCCTGTTTTACTGGCCTTTGTGTCTACAAGAGCCTTCCAGCCTGCTCTGGCACAAGCCTTGTTATAGAGAGAGCGAGACGGACGCGCCTTCACACGTCGGTCGCTTGATTTAGATTTACCGGAATACATAAAAAGGAAATGAGAGGGGAATAGAGAAAATAATGGGCAGCATGAAGAAGTTTTTTGTAATTACATTAATGGCTTTGGTGATTGGCCTGGGCACGCCAGCCACCTTCGCCGATGGGACAGCAGAATCGCCGGGCATCAGGAGCACGACGACCACCGAGACGACAATCGCCAGAGACGAGGCGAGCGGTGGTACGACGGTGTCAGCAGATGGAACGGCTGAGTCTCCTGGTATCAAGGGCGTCGCAGAATCACCCGGCATTATGGCAACATTTCTTATCTATCTGGACGTGATTATTTAGTCGAATTCGCAATGAAAGACGAAAGTCAGTTCCCTCGCTTCTGATGTTCGCTCTGTACAAGAGGAGAACCGATGAGAGACAAAGTGGAAGCACTGGCTGATTGGAGAACCGATACATCACGATTACGTTCCTCATATCGGCGGCTGGCGGTCTCCCGCCTTCCCGTGAATCTCTACAGCGCACGAGCGCAATCGCAACGTAGAGCGGCTATGTTGCTGCACGGGATAGAAGGCGGGGCAGGCCCGTGGGAGGAGCTTGATGGCATCCAGCTTGCCGATGACACGCGCGGCGACCGCACGTCAGTCCTACTGGGCGGGACGGCGGGCGGCGTCGCGCTCCCTTTCAAGACAGGGTTGATTGCGGCTGCCAGCACGGGCACGCTTTTTCTGAAGAACATAGAAAAGCTGCCCGCCGCGGCACGCCACGTCCTCTGTAGCATCATAGAGGCGGGACGCTACACCCCCTTGGGCGACCCTTACCCGCGTCCCGTCAACTGTCGAATAATGGTCGCCACGCGCCAACCCCTTGCCATGATGGCGCGCGGCTACATCATCGAATGGGGGCTGGCCGACGCGCTCGGACACATCAGCCTCCGCGCCGAAACCGTCATACGCGCCCTAGCGGCGGACGAGATTATCAACAAACACCCCGGCACCTTTGCCGCCGCAAGCTGAGAGAGGCTACAGGGCAAAGAAAAACGGTGACGCCTGATCTCCCACCATAGACCGGGCGTCACCGGGAAATTTCACAACTTAGTACATTCTCTGAAAAGTTAAATTTGATGCGATAAGGAGACCTTACGTGAATCGCCTTGCCATAATACTGCTTACAATCATTCTTGGAGCTGTTGGGATGGTTATTGGAGCGTCAAAGAATAAGAGAAGCGCCGTAAATTCTAAGACTATCCCTGCGCAGCAGGATGCGCCAGATATTATTGATGGCGCAAAAAATCCTGGGATGATTCCCGACCGCGTTGCATATGCTTTACTGCTGCGTCTTATTGCTAATCGCCAAACAGAGGAAGAGAAAGGCCGAATTCGCGCTTACATCCGGCAGCTAGGGATTGGTAAACCTTGCTGTGGACAGAATCCATCACTTGGGACACAAGAGACCGATATTGATGCTCTCATTACACTAGCAGAAGAGTTTCAGCAGCGTGTTACCGTGTTGGATGAGATGGCAAAAGAAATCAGAGACAAAAACAGACTAGAGCAAAATGCAGTGACCAAAGAAAAATTCAAAAATCAATTGAAGAAGTTGCAAAAGCAGAAGGAAAGAATCATTGATGAAACCATAGCTTTATTGCCGGCCCGGTTAAGCGAAAGCGGAATGAAAAAAGTGCGGCAGCATGTCAAGGAACGCGTCAAGCTCAACGCTAAGTTGAGGCTTTCTTCTAATTAACAATAAGTCGGTAACCCTTTGCGATAGATAAATTCTTTATGCAATGGAGGTAATCATAACACCGATAAAAGGTGCCGGGTTAGCGCAGAAACGGCAAAGAGGAACAAACAAGGTGGGATTTCGGATATTCGCTATCCTGCTGTTTCTAACTATCGGCGCGATAAGACCAGCTTTTAGTCAAACCGATTATTCAACTGTGTGGATTGATGATACTCAAGCGGAAGACGGTATTGTATACGTCGTTGGTGCCGGGGTTACAGAGAATGACTATACAAATGACGATGCAGTAGAAGTAGAAACTACTCTTACAAGTCCAAGTGGGCGAACCATAGCAGGTGTTGCAGATGGTGATATAGCAGCGCGGGCCGAGGTGAGATTACCGTGGGATTGGAATGATACTGGTATTTTCTCCCTCAGAGCTTATCATTCATCGCTTTGTGAGTTTGAGGGCGGTTTCGCGGGAGAGCCAGGCTATAGGCTTCCGATAATGGGCGTGAATATTCGTATTCGCCCTCAATATCCTTATACCCCATTTTACAGGTGCGGCCTTTCAAGAAATACGTTCATGGATCGTACTTTTGAAACAGGAGATGTAAATAGCCTTGATTACTATGACGTGGGACAGATAAGCCCAAATACTTGTGGCTATAAAATATGCCCTTATGGAGAGGAGGAATACTGTTATAAACCCTCAAGAGGACAACAGACATACGAGCTTAAAGGTGTTTCTGCTAGTCTAGGTTCCAAGACAAAGACGCAAACGCTCGCACACTATTTTAAGATTAGAAAAGATTTAGAGTCAGTGAATCTTAAGCTACCTGAGAATCCTTGTTGGAAGTTTCTTAGAGTAAACTATATGATAATTATGGATCCCTGGCTGGGAGCAGTTGGCGTGTGCGCACGTTTCGGCCCAAAGCTGCCTTATGATAATTCTCCTCCAGGGAATCCATGTGCCCTTTAGTAGGCATTGGGCTTATTCTTAGACAGAATTGGAATCGGTTCAATGAGGTACTGTATTAATAGTAATCGCTACTATGGTATACCGAACATCTTATAGAGAGGCTTAGATGCGAATCTTAACCACAGTGGGGTTTCTATTTGTTCTTATAGGTATGGCTCTATTTTTCTTTACGAATACTATAAGCGAATGGACTGCTGTGGGCTATTTCAGGCTATTAGGGGAAAAGCTTCATTATCCTTCTGTCCTGAAATTTTACGGTATAGCAGGCATAATTCTGATGATTATCGGGAGCATAATTGGGGTTTTAGGTGTGCTCACCGGTATATAATTGATCTGGGATATTAACTTCTGCAAATAATATTTCTGCCGAATGCTTGGGACGCCTGATCTCCCACCAAAGGCCGGGCGTCACCCATTGGTTCTTAAACTTTAACAATCTTCTAATCTATGAATTCGACTTCGACGCGGCGTGGGATGATGCCGCGCTCGTAGCCTTCCAAGAGTAAGAGTTTCACTGCCTCGCGCCCGCGCTCCGTGTAATCGAGCGTCAGTTCGTTGACCCACATCCCTACGAAGCGGTCTGCGAGTTCCGTATCCATGTCGCGCGCAAACTGCATCGCGTAGGCTAGAGCTTCCTGACGATGCTCAAGCGAATAGCGTATGCTCTCGCGCAAACAACGCGAGACCTTGCGCATTAAATCCTCTCCAAGCTCGCGCCGTATGACGTTGCCGCCCATAGGCAGCGGCAATCCCGTACGCTCATGCCACCACTCGCCCAGGTCAATCACCTTATGAAGCCCCAGCTTCTGATAAAAGAGCTGGCCTTCGTGTATCAGAAGCCCCGCATCGCAGCGCCCCTCCTGCACCGCCGCTATGATCTCGTCAAAGGGAACAACTTCGTATTCAAATGAAGGGTTGAAAATCCTGAGCGCCAGAAATGCGCTCGTCAACTCGCCCGGAACGGCGACCTTGATGCCGGACAAATCTTCTGCACTGATTGGCTCGCGCGAGACGACTATGGGGCCGTAGTTGTCGCCTATGGATGCGCCGTGCGGCAGGAGCGCGTATTTGTCCGAGATGTAGGCGTAGGCATGAAAGCTGATGGCCGTAACATCGAAAGTCCCGCGCATAGCCTCTTCGTTCAAGGTCTGAATGTCTTTCAGTACGTGCGTGAAGCGCAAATCGCCCGTGTCCAGCTTGTTGGTCGCCAGCCCATAGAACATAAATGCATCGTCCGAATCCGGCGAATGCGCGACTGTGATGGTTCGTGTTTCTGTTGCAGTAATCATAAAGTAGGAAAGCCTCCGCTCTTAATGTTCCGCTTTCGTGTGGCTCAGGCTGCGGTGGTTTCTCGCTCTATTCTGTTATAAACCGTGTCGCGCTCGATTGCTTCAAAGCCAGCCTCTTCGATGAGCGCGATGATTTCCGGCTTCGACATCTTGACTTCCTGATTCGCCTCGACCGAGTAGCTTTCCGAAAGCTCGCCGCCTTCCGTGATTGTGCCGTCCAGATCGTTTGCGCCGTAGTGTAGCGCAACCTGCGAGAGTCGCTTGCCCAGCATCACCCAGTAGGCTTTGATGTGCGGGAAGTTGTCCAGCATGAGACGCGAGACCGCTATGGTTTTCAAGCTGTCCACGCCTGAAGGCCCCGGCAGATGCGCTAGCTGTGTGTTTTCCGGATAGAAGGCGAGCGGGATAAAGCACTGGAAGCCGCCGGACTTATCCTGCTGCTCTCTTAATCGTAGAAAATGGTCAACGCGGTCTTCCACACTTTCAATGTGGCCGTAGAGCATAGTCGCGTTGGTCTTGAGTCCTGCGGCGTGGACTTTGCCGGATAGCTCCAGCCAGCGCTCTGCGTCGCACTTGTGAGCGCAGAGCATGGAGCGCGTCGGCTCGCGAAAGATTTCCGCTCCGCCGCCCGGGCACGAATCCATGCCAGTCTCTTTCAACTGTTCTATAACATCCTCGTCAGCCATCTTGTAGAAGCGCGCGAAGTGGTCAAGCTCGACCATCGTAAAGGCTTTCAGATGAAGCCGCGGGTACTCGCGCTTCAAGGCCGAAAGCAAATCTGTATAATAGCTCCAGGGCAATTTAGTGTTCAGCCCGCCGACGATGTGAAGCTCCGTCGCTCCTTCTCTGACAGCTTCGCCCGCAATCCGCAAAGACTCTTCGATGTTATGCGTGTAGGCATCAACCGCCGTCGGCTTGCGATAGAAGCCGCAGAATTTGCAATCAACGTAGCAGACGTTCGTCGGGTTAAAATGACGATTGACGTTGAAGTACGTCGTGCGTCCATGAAGCCTGCGCCTGACCGTATCGGCCAGCTTCGAGAGCGCCGGAAGGTCTGTGGTCGCGTAGAGCTTAAGACCGTCCTCAAAAGTCAGGCGCTCTTTGCGCTCGACTTTGTCGGCGATGGCAGTTAATTCAGGGTCGTGTGAAAAGTTCATAGTCTTCAAAATAGCCTTAATCCCAAAGCGCGCGCACATCAAGCGCGAAGCCGCGCAGGGTGGGTTCGCCTGAAATTATTTGCGGGTCATCCATAATCTCTATATCCGAAAGCTTTCGATAAATGTAAACTTTACGCTCCGAAGGATCAATCAGCCAGCCCAGCTCAGCGCCATTTTCCATATATTCATCCATCTTAGCCTGTAGCCTGCTGAGCGAGTCTGTAGCTGAGCGCAACTCCACGACGAAATCGGGACACAGCGGTGAGAATTTTTTCTGCTCTTGCTCGCTCAGCGCTTCCCATCGATCTTTGCGCACCCATGCAAGATCGGGTGAGCGCGTCGCACCGTTCGGCAGCGTAAAACCTGTTGAAGAGTCAAAACCCTTGCCCGTTCCGTCTTGTCTGGCCCAGATGCCAAAGCTAACTGTTAATTCAAAGTTTCTTCCACCAGACTTTGTTCCGGTAGGGGGCATGATGATGATGTCTCCTTCTTTGGTGCGCTCGATGCGCCAGTCGCGGTTGCGCTGGCAGAAGTCGAAGAACTCCTCATCGCTCATCTGCTTGAGGAACGAGCCGAATTCAATCTCAAACGGCTCTGCCCCTATAACCGATAGCATTGTGCTCATAAAGAGAAAACCTTTCTTGACCCGAAGCCTCAGAGTCGAATCCAGACAGCGCTCCCGAAGGTCGCAAGCAGAATCACGCTGACGAAAGCGTTCGTCGTAAAGAAGGCCGCGTTGAGGCGGCTGAGATCGTCTGCGCGCACGAGCGTGTGCTGGTAAATGAGTAGCGCGCCCGTTGCTATGACACCTGCAAGGGCGAGCGCGCCCAGTTGTGTCGTAAAATATAACGCCAGCAGCGCCCCGAAAGCTCCCGCATGAAGCAAGCGTGAAATCCAGAGCGCACGCGCAATCCCTACCTTGCGCGGAATCGAGTGCAAGCCCTCGCGCCGGTCGAACTCGTAATCCTGACATGCATAGAGCACGTCGAAGCCCGCCGTCCACAACAGCACGACCGTCGATAAAAGCAGCGGGGCAGGCTCGTCAATCGCGCCGCGAACGGCAATCCATGCGCCCGTCGGCGCAATCGAAAGACACCAGCCGAGTACCACGTGCGAAAGCGAAGTCCAGCGTTTCGAGTACGAGTAAAGAATTACACTTGCGAGCGCCACGGGCGAAAGCAGAAGCGTCAGACGATTGAGCATCGCGGACGCCAGCAGGAAGAGAGCCGCAGAGGCAATCGTGAAGCCCCAGGCGAAGCTCAGGGAGAGAGCGCCTGCCGGAATCGCACGCGTGCTCGTGCGCGGGTTGCGCGCGTCAATCTCGCGGTCGGCGATGCGGTTGAAAGCCATAGCGCACGAGCGCGCTCCCACCATCGCCAGCGCTATCCACACTATCTGTCGCAAGGTTGGAATCCCGCGCGCGGCCAGCACTGCCCCCAGAAATGCGAACGGCAACGCAAAGAGCGTGTGCTCGATCTTAATCATCTCCAGCGCCGTGCGTATGTTTCGTGCGACTGTTTGCATCAGGAAGAAAAGCCAGCCCCTTCGAAGGATAACGTTCGATGAAATGAAAGGCAAAAGCGAGGCCAATCCTTTTGTTGATGAAAAGCAGAGGTTTTATCTTCAAAGATTTTGCAAATCGCCATTTTAACGCCCGCGCACCTTGCACTCTGCCAACTAAACAAACCATTAACGAGTCATGAGTATGAACAGTTTTGAGTTTTGAGTTTTGAGTTTTCAGTTAAAACAACTGGCTCTTCTGCTGAAAACTGAAAACTCAAAACTGAAAACTGTTCATTAATCTTAAGGGCTGGATGTGCCAGTGCGCAAGCGTGCATGTTCGGCAGGTGTCGGCTTAGATGCTAGAATGCCTGAAGCGCTCTCAATCTATTTTGTAGTGGAACTCGCGGCGGATGGATTTGAAGGAGATAGAAAAGCTTTTACGTGCATACAAGGGCGGCGAGCTGGATGAAAGGGAAGCTGCGCGGCTCATAGGCGACCTGCATTATGAGGATGTAGGTTATGCGCGCGTGGATTATGCGCGGGCTGAGCGACAGGGGTTTCCCGAAGTGGTCTTCGGCGCGGGCAAGACGCGTGAGCAAGTCCTGGGCATAGTTGAGCGTCTTGTGCGTCGCTCGCCGAATGTTTTAGTGACGCGCACGGACGCGGACACGTTCGGCGAGGTGCGCAACATTGTGACGGATGCAGAGTGGCACGAATCTGCGCGGCTCATACGCATCCGGCGTGACCGTACGGAGCGGGGCACAGGCCCCATTGCCATCGTCACAGCAGGCACCAGCGACATCCCCGTGGCGGAGGAAGCTGCCCTGACCGCAGAGGCTATGGGTAATCGCGTGCATAGAATCTGGGATGCAGGCGTGGCCGGGATTCATCGCATACTGGCCGAGCGTGAGCTGTTGAGGCGAGCGCGCGTCCTGATAGTCGCCGCCGGGATGGAAGGCGCGCTGCCTTCTGTCGTCGGCGGACTCGTCAGCGTGCCTGTGGTAGCCGTTCCGACCAGCATAGGCTACGGCGCATCGTTCGGCGGTGTGGCGGCGCTTCTGGGGATGCTCAACTCCTGTTCATCGAACGTCACGGTCGTCAACATCGACAATGGCTTCGGCGCAGGCTTCGTCGCCAGTCTGATTAATCGCAGGTGGGAAGAGAAATCGGAAGAGATGCATGAGCGCACGGACGCGGAGACGGAAGCAGTATGAATAATAGATCCCGGCTTTTATATAGCCGCACTCCTGCGCTCCAAGGGCGTCCGCGCGTCTTTCTACTACTTTTCGTTCTGCTCTTTACAGCCCTCGCGCCTTTTCTTTCGGGATGCGGAGCGCATCGCACGCCGAACCTTGAGCGCATCTTCATGGCCGCGCGCCAGCAAACGGGCAAGCGACCCGTCATAGTCATTCCGGGCATTCTGGGAACAGAGCTTGAAAATGCGGAGACCGGTGAAAAGGTCTGGCCTTCGATTTTCCGCTCGTCGAATGACGGGCTGGAGCTTCCGCTTGTGGCAGACCTTGCGACCAGCCGCGATAAGCTCGTCCCGAAGAAGATAGTCACTACGCTCAGGCTCTCGCGGCTTGTGCCGGAAGTCTACATCTATCACGAGCTACTCGGAGCTTTGAAGAAGTATGGCGGGTACAGGGAAGGCGAGTGGGACAGTCCGCCTGCGGACGGCGACCGCGACACCTTCTATGTCTTCGCTTACGACTGGCGGCGAGACAACGTAGAGTCTGCGCGACTGCTGATTCGTCGTATAGAGGAATTAAAACGCAGGCTCGGTCGTCCAGACCTTCGCTTCAACATCGTAGCGCATTCGATGGGCGGGCTTATCGCGCGTTACGCTGCCGGATACGGCGATGCGGATTTGCCTTCTGACGGCACGGCGTTGCGTCCTACATGGGCGGGCGCATCCTCCATCAGCAAGATTTTCATGTTCGGCACGCCCAACGAAGGCTCAGCCGATGCCTTCGCCACGTTGCTCGAAGGCTACTCGCTGACCGAAGGCTTGCGCCGCCGCGTATATCTCTTAAATACTCTCTCTCGCGAAGCGGCTATGACCGCGCCCTCCATTTTTCAACTCCTTCCGCACGGCGAGTCCGCGCGCTTTCTGGATGAGAATCTGCAACCGCTGAAGATTGATATTTACGACCCTGAAGTATGGCGGCGCTACAACTGGTCTCCGTATGCCGACAAAGATTTCCGCAAGCGGTTTACGAGCGACGATGAGAAGTATGCACGCTCGAAGCGCGCTTCGGTCGAGGATTTGGAAGGATACTTTCGTGCGGTGCTTAATCGTGCGCGCCGTTTTCACGAAGCTCTTGATGCGGAAGTTGACGGCATGACGCCCGTCGCTCTTTATGCCTTTGGCGGAGATTGCGAAGAGACGCTGGACGCTGTCGTCATCTTGCGCGACGAGAAACGTAATCGCTGGATTACTCTGACAGAGCCGCGCTCGTTTAGCACAAGCGCCGGACGAAGCGTGACGAAGAAAGAAGTGACGGTGGCGATGTACCTGCCCGGCGACGGTCGTGTGACACGACGCTCTCTTCTGGCCGAAGCCCTGGCCTCGCGCCGCCGTGCAAGCTCGCTCTTCAACTCAGGTCTTCCCTTAACCTACGCCGTCTTCTCCTGCGACACACACGGCGACCTGCAAAACAACCTGACTCTTCAGGACAACGCGCTCACGGCGCTCGTCAGCGAAGTGATAAAGTAAGGCGCGAGAAAAGAGCATACAGATGTTATAGCTCCGTAGGAGCTAAATGTTTATAGATAGCAGGCAACAATTTGAGCCAAGCTCCGTAGGAGCGGCATGTCTTATTTGGATGGAACATGCCGCTCCTACGGAGCTTGATAAATGCATACCGCAATAAGCTATAGACATTTAGCTCCTACGGAGCTTTATGATCGCATATTGGAATTACATCAAGGATTGATGACGTTGTAGAGTTTGTCTGCCCAGTCGGATTCGACGGTTTTGAGTATGTTGTATTGCGCTATGGCCGAGTCGCGGTCTCCCAGCTTGATGTAAGCGCGCCCCAGGTTATAACGAGCGCGTCCCATGTCCGGGTCGATGTTGGTGGCTTGACTGAGAATCTCCACGGCATCGTTAGTGCGGTTCAATTCCAGGTAGGTTTCGCCCAAATAGTTGTAGACTTTGGCGTCCGTCGGCCTCAATACCTTCAGTTGCTCGAAAGCTCCGAGCGCTTCACCGTAACGCTTCATGCGAAAGTAGGCGAGCGCCAGTCTCTCGTAAGCATTGGCGTGGTCAGGCCGCAGACTTACTGTGCGACGAAAAGCCTGAATCTCGTCCTGCGTCTGATTCAGTTTCCCGTAAGCCAAGCCTAGAGCATACTGCGTGTCGGCATTGTAAGGCTCAAGCCGAATCGCCTGCCGGTAAGAATCAACTGCTTCCTTGAATTGTCCGAGCGCGAAGTAGCTCGCGCCCATGTTGCTATAGGTGGCAGGCCATTCCGGCCTCAAGCGTATCACCTGCTTTGAAGCCCGCAAGCTGTCGGCGTGGCGTCCCAGCATCCCGTAGCAGAAGCCTGTTTGATACCATGCCTCCGCGTAATCCGGGTCTGCATCAGAAGCTTTTTCAAAGTAGGGCAGAGCGCGCGTGTAATCGTCGCGTGCCAGAAAACCAAGTCCCTGCACGTAGAAGCGTTCGGCGCTGGCGCGTTTGTTACGGCGCGTTCCGGCGACTGTGTCTGCAAGCGTCGTCAGTTGAGAGGCGCGTAGTTGTGCGATGCGGTCTGACGGAATGGCGAAGTTGAGGCTCTGTCCTTCAGAGACCTGAAGTGTGGCGACGCCTATGACCTGTCCAAGCATGTTGACGACGGGGCTGCCCGATGAGCCTGGAGAAATCGGCGCGGTGATTTGGATGATGCGACCGAAGTTCGGAATGTCGCGTACGGCTGAGACGATGCCGTTGGAGACAGAGCCTTCCAGGCCGAACGGGTTGCCTATGACGACGACCGACTCGCCCTCCTGTGGCGTGGTGCGCACGACTTCAAGCGGCCTGACCAGTCCGGGCGGCACATCCGCTTGCAGGAGCGCTATGTCGCCCTCGCCGTCCACGGCAAGCACGCCGCGCACCGGATAGATGTTCCCATTCGCTAAATGAATCTCGGCGCGATACGCGCCCTCTATGACGTGACGATTGGTAATGATGCGGTCGGAGGCTATGAAGAAGCCGCTGGCGCGTGCCAGTTTTTCTCCGCGACTGTTAAAGGTTTCGATGGCGACCGCGGAGGGCTTGATGCGCCTGACCAGATCGGGCAAAGTCTCGCCCTGCGCATACGCGACCGCCGCGTAAACCGCCAGGCTGAGAATCAATGCCGGAAGCTTAATACACTTCATCATTACTCAGGAATCCGAAAACAGGTCGCACCTTAATTCTTAATCGCCAGGGATGGAGATCAACTTCCCCTCGAACGTTTCCGTCCGTCTGTTATAGCGAACCTCCCACTTGTCGAGCGAGCCGCCACGGCCTCTATAATCAATCTCGTATTTCCAGTAGCGCGGTCTACGCGGCTTCTGACCGAAAAGGTAATCAGGCCAGTAGGTTGTTGTCTGAGAGCGTTTCGCGCCCTCAAAAACTTCCACCTTCACAGGATACTGTATAACCCTATCCTTTGATTCGCTGTATCCGACGAGCGTTGTAGCCAGACCCATGCAGGCTTGCGCATCGAACAGTGCGAACTCTTGCGCGCGGCCATCATTATTATAATCCCTGAGCCACATAATAACAGGCACGCCCTCCTGCCCTTTCGCGACGCCTGCGACCCGGTAGTAGCCGTCATGAATTTTATACGGAATATCGAACGAATCCTCGCCTGCTTCGCCTTCGTAATCCTCCACTAGCTCGATGGTGTTGATGACCTTGCGCGTCTTTGTATCCACCAGAGAGATGCGGGTCGGGCCGCTATAGTAGCTGCCGCGTGTCTGTTCGGGGCAGGTATACGGCTCATCCGGCGTGTCGCGGGGATTCTTCTTAGGCTCAATCATCCACAGGACGAGCGCACGATTCGGATGCGCCTTTGATTTAATGGGGCGCGTTTCGACCACAAAAGCGCCCGCCGGAAGGTCGTAAGTCTGGCCTGGACTCCGAGCCGGAAAAGAGAGCAGCAGGAACAGCAAGAAAATCGTCGTCTTCATAGCATTTGACACGTCGGATAATCGCCGAAGTTCCTTATAAGCCAGCGAGCGCGAGGCTCTGAATGCGGCTGACAATCTCGCTCACTTTGACATCCTCGGACTTCTTCGTGCGCCTGTCGAAAAGCTCGACCATGTTGTCCGTAATCTTCTTGCCGACGACGACGCGGTAAGGGATGCCGATTAAATCCGCGTCTTTGAACTTAACGCCCGCACGCTCGTCGCGGTCGTCCAGAAGAACGTCCAGTCCGGCAACCTGTAAAGATTTGTATAGCCACTCGCCAGCCTCGCGCATGTCAGCCTGCTTGACGTTCGTCACCGTCACAACGCAATCAAACGGCGCAATCGTCTTCGGCCAGATGATGCCGTCCTCGTCATGATGAAGCTCAATCGCCGAGGCTAAAATCCGCTCCACGCCTATGCCGTAGCTGCCCATGACGACCGGGACTTCTTTACCTTCCTGGTTGAGCACGCGCGCTCCCATAGCCTCCGAGTATTTCGTGCCGAGCTTGAAGATGTGTCCAATCTCAAGAGCCTTAGAGACTTCGAGCACGCCCTCCGCGCACTGCGGGCAGCCTTCGCCCGACGCAACCACGCGCAGGTCAACCCATTGGTCAACCGCAATGTCGCGCGAGAGTGAAACGCCTCTCAAGTGGTGGTCATCAAGGTTTGCACCCGTGGTCATGTTGCGTCGCCCGCGCAAGCCGCTGTCGGCCAGAATGCGAATCTCCTGACCATTTTCACGCGCCTTCTGCTTTGCCCCAACGCCGCCGAGGCTTCCTGCGTTTGCGCCCAGCAGCTTGAAAATCTCTTCCGGGTGAGCGGGACGCACGTCCGCGCCATGAAGAGCATCCGAGAGCTTCGTTTCGTGCAACTGGTGGTCGCCGCGCAGGAGCGCCAGCACGAACATGTTCCCTATATTCATGTCCACGACATAAACGAGCGTCTTTATCTGCTGGTCTGCTGTCGCGCCGCCGTGAAACTTCGCAAGGTCTTCGATGGTACGCACTCCGGGCGTGGGAAACTCCACAGGTTCGTTGAGACCTATGCCGTCTTTCACCAACGGCAGGCGCGACGTGGCCTTCTCAAGATTCGCCGCGTAGTCGCAAAGCGAGCAGGTCGCAATCATGTCTTCGCCCGCGTCCGTCTTGACCATGAACTCGCTCGAAGCGGAGCCTCCCATCGCGCCCGAAGATGCCTGGACTATGGTGTACTTCAAGCCGCAGCGGTCGAAGATACGTTTGTAAGCATCGCGCTGGTTCTGGAATGAGCGATCAAGCCCCTCCTGATTTATGTCGAACGAGTAAGCGTCCTTCATGATGAACTGGCGCACGCGCAGCAAGCCCGATTTAGGTCGCGGCTCGTCGCGGAACTTCACCTGAATCTGATACCAGATTTGCGGCAACTGTTTGTAAGAGCGAAGCTCATTTCTGGCAATCGCCGTGAACACCTCTTCATGTGTCATGCCGAGGCACAGGTCTGCCCCCTTGCGGTCGCGCAGGCGAAACATGTTGTCGCCCATCACAGCCCAGCGTCCCGTCTCTTCCCAGATTTCGCGCGGGTTCAGGGCGGGAAGATAAAACTCCTGGCCTCCTATGCGATTCATCTCTTCGCGCAGGATTTGCTCTATCTTCAGGACGACGCGCTGCGCGAGCGGCAGATAGGAGTAGATGCCTGCGGCTAGCTGTCGCACCAGCCCTGCGCGCAGTAGAAGACGGTGCGAGACGACCTCTGCATCCGCAGGGACTTCACGAAGTGTCGGTATGAAAGATTCTGACCAGCGCATGAGGGGTTCTGTTAGTAACTCCTTCCAACGTAAGCTCTCTGCTCATTCTCGCGCAACGTTAGTCTTGATGGCAAACCAAGCAAGGCAAAAACAGTATTGAGTACTGAGTGATGAGTACTGGGCTAACGAGCTTTCTTCTGAGAAACTGTGTTCAAAGTCCCTACGGGACTTAAACGGATGCTGCTTTTCAAACACTCTCTTACTCAGTACTCATCACTCAGTACTATTTTTATAAGTCTCTGGTTGCGCGCTCTAAAGCCGTGATGTACCATCGAAATTTGAATCACGCTCATACACTTTATGCCGGAGCACAAAAGCGGATGAAGATTGCTCTTGCCAGCGACCATGCGGGCTACAGGGAGAAGGAGAAGCTCAAGCCATTGCTTCTTGAGCTGGGTCTGGAGGTCGAAGACCTGGGCACCGTCTCCGAAGATTCCGTGGATTATCCGGACTATGCCAGAAGGGTCGCCGAAGCTGTCGCGCGCGGGGATGCAGAGCAGGGTATTCTCGTCTGCGGGTCTGGGACGGGCATGGCTATCTCTGCCAACAAGGTGGCGGGCGTGCGTGCTGCCGTCGCGTGGTCGGAAGAGGTTGCGCGGCTCGCTCGCAGGCACAACGACGCCAACGTGCTCGCCTTGGGCGCACGCACCACCCCGCCCGAAGAGATTCCACTAATCGTTCGCGCGTGGTTCGAGACGAAGTTCGAGGCCGGAGGCCGCCACGCCGCTCGCGTGGAAAAGATAGAACAGATGGAAAAACAGTCTGGAGAGTCTGGAGAGTCCAGAGAGTCTAGAGAGTCAACTAGATGATTTTCTTTTGACTCTCAGGACTCTCCAGACTCCCAAGACTCTCAGGACTTCTTTTGGGGGAGAGATGAATAGACTTCTCAATGCGTCGCTTTCTGAAGTTGACCCTTTGATTGGCCGTGCGATTGATGATGAGGTTCGCCGTCAATCGGAAGGGCTTGAGCTTATCGCTTCGGAGAATTTTGTGAGCGAGGCCGTGCTGGAAGCGATGGGGTCTGTCTTTACGAACAAGTACGCCGAAGGGTATCCGAAGAAGCGCTATTATGGCGGGTGCGAGTTTGCAGATGTAGTCGAGCAGGCGGCCATTGACCGCGCCAAAGAGTTGTTCGGCGCAGACCATGCCAACGTCCAACCGCATTCGGGCGCACAGGCCAACATGGCCGTCTACATGGCTGCGATTTCTTATGGCGATCAGATTCTGGGCATGAACCTCTCGCACGGAGGCCATCTGACGCACGGCCATCCGCTGAATTTTTCCGGCATCAGCTACAAGGTAGCGGACTACGGCGTCTCGCGCGAGACCGAGCAGATTGATTACGACGAGCTGCAACGCATAGCCGAAGAGCACAGACCGAAACTTATAGTCTGCGGTGCTTCGGCCTACCCGCGCACGATTGATTTCGCACGCATAGGCGAGATTGCCAAGGCCGTAGGCGCGCGCATGTTCGCGGACATAGCGCACATCGCAGGCCCCATCGCCGCAGGACTTCATCCGTCACCAGTGCCGCATGCGGATTACGTCACGACCACCACGCACAAGACCTTGAGAGGCCCGCGCGGCGGCCTTATCCTCTGCAAAGAAGAGCACGCCGTCGAAGTTAATAAGAAGCTCTTCCCTGGCGTGCAGGGCGGCCCGCTCGTTCACATCATAGCGGCCAAGGCGGTCGCCTTCGGCGAAGCCCTGCGCGAAGATTTTAAAGACTACCAGCGTAGGGTTCTGGTCAACGCCAAAGCGCTCGCGGCAGCATTACAGGCGCAGGGCTTACGCATCGTCTCCGGCGGCACGGACAATCACCTGCTGCTGGTCGATGTCTTCATGGAAGGCAAAGGCATCACGGGCAAGGACGCCGAAAAGGCGCTCGATGCAGCGCACATCACCGTCAACAAGAACACGATTCCCTTTGATACCAACAAGCCGTTCGTTACTTCCGGCATACGCCTTGGCACTCCGGCTTTGACGACGCGCGGCATGGGCGAAGAAGAGATGAACAAGGTCGGGCAGCTCATAGCAGAAATTCTTCACGACCCGCAATCCGAAGAGGTACGGCGCAAGGTCAAGCAGGATGTCTCTGAACTGACATCGCAATTCCCGCTCTATCCGCATCGCCTCAGGCAGAGGCCGGAGCAGGAAGCGATGGGAGCGGATTAGTAATCTGGAGTATAAAAGCTTCGTGGAAATTACCCCACGCCTGTCCAGCATGATTCCCGTGTTGAATATGAATGCGGGCACCTCCTCATTGAAAGGCCAAGATGAAAAGATCAGCTAAAGTGATGCTGCCGATTTGTTGCCTCCTGCTGCTTGTTCTGCCGGTCGGTGATAAATGGAAATCAGAGATGTTTATGAAGACGGCTCAAGCGGTCGCCGTTGGCGATGTAAACGCATCGTCTACGAGAGTGCGTAGCGTCGTGGCAGCAGAACTCAAGGAGTATAATTTTTACTACAACGGCACAAAGTGGGTGCCGGGCTGGTTTCAGTGTGACGCATCCGGGGAGGTCGCAATATTCCGGGAAGGAAGCTATGAGAGTTTTTCGAAACGGCAACCGGCGCAGAAAGCCTTCCTGACCCTCAAGCAAACAGAGGAACCGGATTGCGGGATGATGAAGTGCTACTTCACCTTCACCGCGCAGGATAAAAAGGTCGTCGTGCGAGAGTCTAACTATAGGGATGATGAAGCGTTCTGGACTGCGCAGTTCGGGCTGGCAATCTCTTCTAAAAAGGAGAGCAACCCGAATGAAATTGAACAGGATTGTCGCTGGTTTGAAAGAATTCGCCTCGCCGTCGTCACAGACCGCAGAAGCATCTATGTGACGGAGAGCGAAAAGGGTAAGCTCGAATATCAGAGCTACAATTACGAGCAGGCTTCTGACAAGCCTTCCGTGATGTTGAGAGGAGGCGCGCTCAGCATTGATAAAAGCAAAGGGATTGAAACCTTCACCTTTCAGAAGGCGGAGTACGCTTACGTCCTGAATGTAAGCATCGTGGAAAGCCGCCCCTTTGTCGAAGTCATGGTGAAAAAGAACGGCGTGCTCGTTCAAACGGAGCGTTGCTTGAGCTACACCTACCTGAAGAAAAATTGAGTTGGCTTCTACTAATGAGTTGGCTTTCCTTGTAGCCGACTCCATAATTTACATGGAAGAGATTTTCGGGCGCGGCGGTTTGATTGCCCGCGCACATCCTGAGTACGAATACCGTCCCGGCCAGATTGCTATGGCCGAGGCGGTGCTGCGCGCTTTTCACGAGAAGCGGCATCTGATTGTCGAAGCGGGAACGGGGACGGGCAAGACTCTGGCGTATCTTGTCCCGGCAATCGCGGCGGCGGTCTCGCGCGGCCAGCGTGTCATCATCTCCACGGGCACGAAGAATCTGCAAGAGCAGTTGATGGAGAAGGACATTCCGTTCCTGCAACGGGTGCTGCCCAAAAAGTTCACTGCCAGCACTATGAAGGGGCGCGGCAATTACGCCTGCCTGCAACGCATCAAGCGCGCTGAAAACTCTCCCGTGCTCGAAGGCTTAGACGAGCTTGATTATTTCGACGAGGTGAAGCGCTGGACAAGGGACTCGCAGACGGGCGACCGCGCGGAACTCACAGAGCTGCCTGAAAATCTATCCTTCTGGCGTCACATAGACGCGCGAAGCGAAACCTGTCTGGGACAGAAGTGTCCTGAGTACGACCCGTGCTTCATCACGCGTATGCGCCAGCGCGCGGCGGACGCGGACATAGTCATAGTCAATCATCATCTCTTCTTCGCAGACCTGGCGCTTCGCGGAGGCGAATACGGGCAGGTGTTGCCGGACTATTCGGCGGTCATCTTTGACGAAGCGCACCTGATTGAAGACGTGGCGGCGGAATATTTCGGCGCGCAAGCCTCCAGTTATCAAATCGAAGACCTCGTGCGCGATCTTCAACTTCTGCCCATCACGAGCGTCGAGGCGAATCGGGAGTTGACGAAGACCGCAGGCCGCGTCATGCGCTTTGCCGAAAATTTCTGGATGGGTTTTCGAGAAGGGCGCGGTGACGAGGGCGGAAGATTTCCTCTGCTGCCGGGTACGTTCGCCAGAAAGAATCGCGCGGGCGAGGTGGAAGCGACTGCGCTCGGCGATGCTTATCTGGGATTGGACGGAGCGTTGCAGAGAATGGAGACCACGCTCGATGCGCTCAGGGATGCCCCGCCCGAAGTTGAAAACCTGGTCAGGCGCATTCGCCAGCTTCGCTTTGATCTACAGTTCATCATCGCGGGCGATGACAATCATTTCGTCTACTGGCTTGAGCGCAGGGGGCGCGGCGCTTTCCTTCGCGCATCGCCGATAGATGTTTCGGGGCTTCTACAGGACAAGCTCTTCGAGCGCGTGGAGACCGCAGTCTTAACTTCCGCGACGCTCTCCAGCGCAGGCAGTTTCTCTTTCATACGCGAGCGGCTGGGTCTGACGGAGACTGAAGAACTCGTCGCGCCGTCGGGCTACGATTTTGAGAATCAGGCGGTGCTGTATCTGCCGCGCAGGCTTCCAGACCCGCGCTCGCCGCAGTGGAATGACGAGGCCGCGGCGGAAGTCGTCAAGATTCTGAACGCCTCAAGGGGGCGAGCCTTCGTGCTCTCGACCAGCTTTGCGGGCATGAACGCGCTTTACGAACGGGTCTCGCGCGCGGTTGATTACCCCTGCTTCCTACAGGGAAGCGCGTCGAAGGCTGGCTTGCTGGAAAAATTTCGCCAGACGCCCAATGCCGTGCTCTTTGCTACGGCCAGCTTCTGGCAGGGGGTGGATGTGCGCGGCGAACAGCTTTCGTGCGTCATCATCGATAAGCTGCCCTTTGCTGTGCCGTCCGACCCGGTGGTGGCCGCGCGCCAGCGTTTTATAGACGAGCAGGGCGGGACTAGCTTTTACGAGTACAGCGTGCCGCAGGCGATTATCAGCCTGAAGCAGGGGCTTGGGCGCTTGATACGCAGCGCGACCGACAGGGGCGTGCTCGCCGTGCTAGACCCGCGCCTGCGTACAAAAGCCTACGGGCGTCTCTTTCTGGAAAGCCTGCCGCCATGCCGCGTCACGTCCGACATAGAAGATGTCTCGCGTGTGTTTGACGACGAGTCCCAAGCCCCAAGTCCCAAGTCCCAAGTGGAATTTACATCCTAACGCTGTGGGCTTGGAATTTGGGACTTGGGACTTTAGACTTATAAATTATGAGCGGAATGTTTGAAGTGATGATCGAGCGCAACTTTTCGAGCGCCCACCAGTTGCGCGGCTACCGTGGGAAATGCGAGAACCTTCACGGGCACAACTACAAAATAGAAATCTACGCACGCGGGCGCGAGCTTAACCACATAGGTCTGCTGGTTGACTTCGTTGAATTGAAAACGGCGGCGGACGAGATAGTACAGTTTCTAGACCACAAGAATATCAACGAGCTGCCGCCCTTTGACGAAGAGCTGAACCCTTCGGCTGAGAATCTGGCGCGATTCATATTGGAGCGAATCAGCTCGCACATCAAAGACGAGCGCGTCGAAATCTTCAAGGTGCGCTGCTTTGAAACGCCCACGAGCGTTGCGACCTACCAACTGGAATAGCAGGGATGAGGGATGAGGGCAGAGGGACGAATAAGAATAGAGTGAAGCATTCAGTTGAATCTGTCACTTCAGTTCCTTTTCATCCCTCCGCCCTCATTCCTGCTCATATCGTCCACTCGTTATTAACTATGCCGACCAGATACCACTCATTGCCCATCTTCTCGAAGACGAGCCACAACTGCTGCCAGTCCATCCCGCCCCCCTGTGGGGCTGTGATGCCATCGTGTGCGTATCTGACGAGGATGGCGCGCGGGTAATTCTCCAACACATTATTTATATCTGTTCCGGGGCCTCCCCTGTCCGGCGGGTTGTATCCGACCTCTTTGTTTGTCAGCAAGTCCAGCCGGTAGACGAACCTGTTGAAGTACTGTCGGAAGGTCATGCGTATGGGATCGCCTGAGCCGTCCTGCTCGCCCCATACAAGTCTTCGGTTGCTCCTGTAAAGGCTGACGACTCGCTGGCGGCTCAACACTATCGCATTTTTCTTATCAACATACACGTAAGGCGAAAAGCGCACGCCCTTTCGAGGATGTACGAATGTCGATAGCCTCTGCATATCTCGATTCTTGAGGGCGAGCATGACCTGTCTGGCGCGCACTTCCACGATTTTTTTTGCCTCGGCTGACGAGAGGGCATACTGGGGAATGTTGCCGGAAGCATCCTGTGCGGTCACTCTTTGCGTAAAAAGCGCCGAGAGAAGAATCGCGGTCATTAAAATCGTGGCAAGTTTTCGCATCTCATAAACCTCTCTCAGATGGTCGGAGAGTCTTTAACTATCCCGACGAGATACCACTGGCTGCCCATCTTCTCGAAGACGAGCCAGAGCGTGTCCCAGCCTCTCTCGTTCGGGTCGGAGTTCGGCTCGTAGTATTCGATGACAATCGCGTGAGGATAAAAATCCAGCACATTCGGTATCGTGTTGCTTCGCTTGTGCTGCGTGTTGTAGCTTACCCGGCTCGCCTTCAGATAGTCCTGCTCGTAGACGTACTTGCTGAAATATTCTCTGGCAGTCATACGCATGGGCTTGCCCGATTCGTCTGCCTTGAACCAGACCGAAGGGCGGTTGTTCCTGTAGAGATTCCGTACCTGCTGACGGCTCAGCCGCCTGTCGTCACGGTCAACCCATGAGTAGGCAGAGAGTCGCAAGCCCTTTTGAGGATGAACGAATTCGGAAAGCTTCTGCATGTCCTGATTCTTGATGGCAAGCAGCACCTCTCTGGCGCGTGCTTCTATGATGCCCTTGGCGCGTGCCGCGGGGATTCTGTATTTAGAAGTGTCTTTGGAGTATTCGTAATCTTCCTGCGCGTATGCGCCCGGCGTCCGGACTGTAAGAGCTGTCGAGACAATCGCGGCGGTCAGGAATAGTACCGCCATCACACGCATGCTCATATGCTCTGCTCTCCTTAACAGAAGTTCGAATGGCTAAGGCTCCATTTCTGCCTTCGCTGTTCTGCGTTTCTCCCATGTCTCAAGTGCCGTCTCGTCAGTGATGCGTAAGGTCGGGCTTCCGGCGACCGGCGAGATGGTTAACTGAAAATCGCCGCACGTCAATTGTCGGCTGCGCCCCTTTGTCACCCACGCGCCGGAAAACTTAAACGACTGCGTAATCGCTCGAACAACATCGTCTACGGTCTTCCACTTGAACGTTTCGTTGTAGCCGATCCAGATTGAGAAGAGGCGACCGTCCAGAAAATCCAGCGAGATTGTTCTGACGCCTTGAAAGGCCGCCTTGTCCATCTTCGGATTGAAGTCCGGCGAAAAGCTTGTCTTGGAAAGACCGAACTCATCCGGCTTTCCCATCTCAAGGGACGGCACAATGGCCTTCACTTGCTCAACGGTCATGCCCGGCCACAGTCCTTTTAGCTCTTGTGCCTGGGATAATTGTACGGGCGTGAGCATGCACTTTGTATCCGCCTGCGCGTGTGAGATTGCGGCGCAGGCGAAGATGCAGGTGATGATGATAGAAGCTCTGATGAAAGTCATTTCGGATTATTTCTGGTCTGGTTGAAGATCAAGCGGCGATACAGCACGCTTCATTCTGAAGTAGCTTGTCCCGCGAGCGGTTTTTTCCTCTACGCCGACGGTTTCAAACTGTAGAGTGCGATAAAAGTCTACAGCATCGCTGCGCGCGTTGCACCATAGAAGCGTGCCGCCCTGTCTGGCTATATGCGCTATGCACTTCAAGAGCACCGCGCGCCCGTAGCCGCGCCGCTGCATCTCAGGCCGCGTCCCCATACCGCGCAGCCGCCACGCCTGCGGATTATCTTCGCCCGGCGGCGGCTCGTGAAAGATAGAAGCCACCGTGACAAGCTCTCCGCCCTCGAAAGCGCCCATGTGCAGAGATTCCTCGTCATAATCGAGCGGGTAGACGGATGCCTCAAACGGCACGCCCGGCCTGAGAATGGCAGCCCTCAAGGGTTGAGCCTCATCCGCGCTGATGTTTCGTATATCCATAATATTTCTTAAGGAGAATTGAAAGAGCCGTAGGGGCAGGGACAAGTCCTCTGCCCATATCGCTCGCTAGAGCGATTATTAATAGCAACATTCCTTCAATCTTGAATGACTGTTAATCGTTTTCGCACCGTACGGTGCGACGGGCAGGGACAAGCCCTGCCCCTACAATCTTCGCCCGTCACAACGGCTTTGAAAGAATCTCTTAGTCTCGCCAGCTATCTTTTGAACCTTGAGCGGTCATCGCCGAAGCATGTTAAGATAGTTATCAAATCAAAGAAAGTGCAAGATGATGTGGGGGCGCGGGCTTGCTCTCTGTATAATTCTTAAACCGTGAGGATGATTTTTCTCTATGAATGAGAATAGACCATTTAATCGCTTCGTACTGATTGTGCTGGACAGCCTGGGGATGGGCGAGATGCCGGATGCCGCCGAGTGGGGCGATGCAGGCTCGGATACGCTCGGCCACATCTTGGAATCGCGCGCTGTTCACTTGCCGAACTTGCAGCGGCTTGGCTTAGGAAACGTTCGCCCCTTGAGCAACGTGCCACCAGCAGACAACCCGCGCGGCTCCTTCGGTCGCTGCGCGCTGCGCTCGAACGGCAAGGACACGACCACAGGCCACTGGGAGATGGCAGGTATCATCTTGGAGCGAGCTTTCCCTACCTATCCGAAAGGCTTTCCCACGCGAATAATTGACGAGTTCGTACGGGAGACGGGCGTGCCCGGCATCCTTGGAAACGTGCCCGCTTCAGGTACGGAAATTATCAAGGAGCTTGGCGCGGAGCATGTCAGGACAGGCAAGCCTATCGTATACACTTCAGCCGACTCCGTCTTTCAGATTGCAGCGCATGAAAAGATAATCCCCGTCCCGCGACTCTACGAAATATGCGAGACGGCGCGCAACATCCTTAGAGGCGAGGACGAAGTGGGACGCGTTATCGCGCGCCCGTTTGAAGGGGAGCCGGGCGCTTTCCGCCGCACAGAGAACCGCCACGATTACGCCGTGCCGCCGCCGCGTGAAAACCTGCTCGTCACCCTTTCCGAAGCAGATCTTGACGTGGTTTGCATCGGGAAAGTCTCTTCCATCTACGACGCTGTCGGCGTGACCGAAGACCTCTCGGCCAAGAACAACGATCAGTCAATTGACCAGACCATTCGCGCTCTGGGGGGCGACACGCGCGGGCTTATCTTCTCGAACCTTGTAGATTTCGACATGCTCTACGGCCACCGGCGCGATACAGAGGGTTACGCGCGCGCGCTGGAGCATTTCGATTCGCGTCTGCCGGAAATCGAGGGCGCGATGAAGGAAGGCGACGTGTTCATCATCACAGCCGATCACGGCAACGACCCGACGCGCCCCGGCTCGGATCACACGCGAGAGTACGCGCCATTGATGGTTTACGGCACGCAGGCACGCGCAGGCGTCAACCTTGGAACACGCGGCTCTCTTTCAGATATAGGCCAGACGATTGCAGAGAATTTTGGATTGAAGCTGACTGCCGGAGAAAGTTTTCTGCGAGAGATTGCCTGAGTATTTAGACTAGCGCTTTTAAGTCCCATAGGGACTATTGAAAATAGCCCAGCCATTTATGGCTGGGTCAAAAGCAGGAAAATAAAGTTGAGTCCCGTAGGGACGGCTGAAAGAGATGTTCAGCCGTCCCTACGGGACTCACTCTTTCTAATTCCAACTCTCTCCCAGCACTGAAGTGCTGGGCTACTTTCGATAGTCCCTACGGGACTCAAAAGCTTTTGTGCTTGCTCTCGTCGCTCCCTTATATAACTTCTTCCGGGTTTCTCAGGATAGCTATGTAAGGCAGATTCCTGTAGCGTTCTGCGAAATCCAGACCGTAGCCGACGACGAATGCGTCAGGAATCCTGAATCCAAGATAATCGATTGCGACTTCGCGCTCGCGCCGCTCGTGTTTATCCAGAAGCGCAGCCAGCTTGACCGATTGCGCGCCGCGAGAGCGTAGGTTCGCCATCAGGTAAGAGAGCGTGATTCCAGTATCGACTATGTCTTCGACGACGAGAATATCACGTCCTTCAATCGGAACGTCCAGGTCTTTCGTGATACGCACTTCGCCGGAGGTGCGCGTGGCCGCCCCGTAGCTTGAGATGCCCATGAACTCTATGCCGAGCTTCAAGTCTGTTGCGCGCATCAGGTCGCTGATAAAGATGCACGCGCCCTTGAGGACTCCAATCATCAAAGGGTTTCGCCCGGCGTAGTCGCGCGCAATGTCCGCGCCGAGTTCCGAGATGCGCGTTTGAATCTGCTCGGCGCTGAAAAGCGGCTCAAGGTTCGGATGAGAGAATTCGGAAATGGTCTGTACGGTTGAAGTAGCCAAAAGAATTGCCTCCAGAAGTTAAAGTTCATACTACCTCTGCACGGCTGGACGATCCACGACAGCTCTTCGTGCAGAGGAATAAATTCGATATAGCCCGCGCGCCCGGAAACTAGGGGCGCGCCATTGCAACAAAAGCCTGTGGTGCGACATACTATTGAAGCTCTCCTTAGAGGTCAATGCGAAAGAGCAAAACTTTGAAAAGCAGGGACAAGTGAGCGGAACAGTTTTTAGTTTTCAGTTTTCAGTAAAAGCAACTAGCTCTTCTTCTGAAAACTGAAAACTAAAAACTGAAAACTGCTTTTCTCGTCACTTGTCACTGCTTTTATTTGAGAGGGGAAAATGATAAGACAGGTGATTCGCTTAACAACGGCTGCGCTGGTTGCGCTCTGCTTTTATCTGCCGTACGCGGATAACGCGCACGCGCAACAGCCGCAAGGCAGTCAGGCGAAGCCCGCTGCTTCTACCGCTCCAGCCACCGGCGCAAAGACGCAGGCGCAAACCGGCGCAGCCACTCAGCCGCTCGATATTCGTGGTCGCGCTTCGGAAAATCTGATTGACGATAGCGTCAAGGAAGACCCCGAAGTTCAAAAGATGCTCGCGCCCTACAAGACCAAGGTTGACCTGCTGAACGCGCCGATTGGCAAGCTTGCGGGCGACCTGAAAAAGGGAGGGATGGGCGGCGGCTCGCTCGGCAATTTCGTAGCCGACGCCCTGCGCGCTGTCGCAGAGAAAAAGCTGGGGAAGCCCGTACTGCTAGCGGTCATCAACGCCAGCGGCCTGCGCAAGAATGCGATTACGGCTGGAGACCTGAGCACGACAGACATCTACGAGCTGCTGCCGTTTGAGAACGCGCTCGTCACGCTTGATCTGACGGGCGAGCAGCTTCGTCGCTTTATGGACGTGAACGTGCAGCGGCGCAACGCGCAATCGGGCGCGCGCATCGTTTACCGCAACAACGCTGAGAAGAAACAGAACGAGATTGTCAGCATCAAGCTGGGCAGCCGCGACGCGGAACGTGACATTGACCCGAAAGCCGTTTACACCATCGTCACGATTGATTATCTGGTCAAGCGCGGCGGCGATTACAGCGTGCTTCAGGAAGGCAAGAACATGCGCCCGCTCGGCGTCACCATGCGCGACGCGGTGCTCGAATATGTGAAGGCCGAGACGGCTGCCGGGCGAGAGGTCAGGGCTAATCTGGACGGGCGATTCAAGTACGACCGAAGCAAACCGGTCGCGGAGGAAGACCAGCAATGATTACGCGACGTAAATTCTTAGGCGCGACACTGGCAGGCGCTACTCTCCCGCTCGCCATGTCAAGACTGCTTCCGACGACCGAAGCTTTTTCACTTCTCGCGCCTGCGCGCTCCTGGGCTGAGATGGCGGAGCCGCTCCTGGAAGCGAAAGATGGCGAGACGCTCATCACCATTCTCAACACGAACGACCTGCACTCGCAGATTGATCCGCTGCCAGCCAACGACCGCAACGCGGGCAAGGGCGGGATAGCTCGCATGGCGACGCTCGTTAAGCGCGTGCGCAAGGAGAATCCGAACACGCTCGTAGTCTTCGCGGGCGATGCTTTTCAGGGCACGCCCTACTTCAATCTCTACGGCGGCGAAGTTGAATTCAAGGCGATGTCGGCGGTCGGCTTCGACGTGATAGTGCTTGGCAATCATGATTTCGACAACGGCATAGAGGGACTTGTGAAAGTTATGCCCTACGCCAAGTTCGACATTGTTTCGACCAACTACGACCTGCGCGGCACGGCCATGGAGAAATTTGTGAAGCCGTATGTCGTGCGGCAGTTTGAAGATGTGCGCGTCGGAGTCTTCGGCCTCGGCATCAAGCTCGAAGGCTTGAATCCGCCCGAAAGCTTCGCGGGCATGAAGTATCTCGACCCGCTCAGGATGGCGAAGGGTGCTGTGCAGGTGCTTCGTGGGCAGGAGAAGTGCTCGATGGTCATCTGTCTCTCGCACTTAGGCTACTATCCGAATCCGAAAGGCAGCGAGCTGGGCGACACTCAGATAGTCGCGCAGGTTGACGGCATAGACTTTATAGCCAGCGGCCACACGCACACTTTCATGCAGAAGCCCGTGCTCGCCCGCCAGCCTTCAGGAAAAGACACGGTCATCTTTCAGGTCGGCAAGAGCGGCATCTACATGGGCCGCGTAGATTTCACCGTCAAGGCCAACCGCGTCACGGCCTCCGCCGGAAGACTCCTGGATTTACGCGACGCATCGCTGGCTTAAAAGAGCCATCAGCTCTCAGCAGTCAGCGTTCAGCTTTTGAGTTTTAATCTACGATTTCAGATTTCAAATTCAGATGAGAGAATTGCTGATAGCTGATAGCCGATAGCTGAGAGCTTCTTGTATGGCAACTGATGATTCAACTCGTGACCGCGTGCGCGCTCTGGTTCGTGATGTGTTAGCCAATGCGCTGCCTGCTGAAGAGGGGAGCGCGCCGCCAACAGCTTCCGCTTCATCTTCCACCCGCACGGAAACCCCGACTGCGACGCAGAGCCGGTTCGTCAACATCGTGCCCGAAGAAACTTCTTCAAAGGGCACGCCGGAGTTTGCACGCGACGAGTCGTCGAAGATGGTGATTACCGAAGACGATGTGCGCGGGCTTGAAGAAGGAGCGCGTCTGCGCGTAGCAGAGGGCGCTCGCCTGACGCCTCTGGCCGCAGACATCGTGCGCGAGCGGCGCATAGAGCTTGTGCGGCGCACTTCGCGTAGGGGTTCGCGCGAAAAGAAGATGATAGCGGTCGGCGCAGACCACGGCGGGTTTCCCATGAAAGAGGAGTTGAAGACCTTCCTCTCGGAACTGGGACATCGCGTGCATGACTTCGGCACGAACTCCGAAGACGCGGTTGATTACCCGGACTTCGCTCATGCGGTGGCTCGTGCCGTGTCGGATGGTCAGGTCGATGTAGGCATTATCATAGACGGCGCGGGCGTTGGCTCCGCCATGACGGCCAACAAGGTGCCGGGCGTGCGCGCCGCAGCCTGCTACTCCGTGGCGGTGGCGAAAAACTCGCGCGAGCACAACGACGCCAATGTCCTCACATTGGGCAGCAAAACCATCACGAGCGCCGAGATGCGCGAGATAGTACAGGCTTGGCTCTCAACCGAAATCAGCGAAGACCGCCACCGCAAGCGTGTAGCAAAGATAGTCGCGGTCGAGCGGCAATACAGTTGTTAATAATGCGCAGAGCTAATCCGCTAGCTCTACTCATAAGGAGTTTTTAGACAATGGCATATTCACAGAATGGCGAGCTTGAGAGTCTTGTAGAGCAGATTACGGACGTGATTGTCGCGCGATTGAATGGCGATGCGGACGGGCAGGCTGCTTATTGTGGCTGCGCGAACGAGTGCTTTAATCGCTGTCCGGAGCGTATGCACAGGATTGTGGACGCGGGCGCGGCGCGCATCGGCCTGGTGTTGGGGCAGACGGCTTCGGCGCGTGATTGGGCGAGTTTGATTGACCACACGCTGCTCAAACCCGAAGCCACGGAAGAAGACATTCGCCGTTTGTGTGAAGAGGCAGCGCGCTTTCATTTCGCCTCCGTTTGCGTGAATCCTACGTGGGTGCGCTCTTCTGCCTGTCACCTGCGCGGCACGGGTGTTCCCGTCTGCACCGTCATAGGTTTTCCGCTCGGCGCAACCTTGCCAGATGTGAAAGCCTACGAAGCGCGGCGCGCAATCTATGACGGGGCGCGCGAAGTGGACATGGTCATCAACATAGGCGCGCTTAAGAGCGGCGACGACTGCGCCGTAGAGCACGACATACGCTCTGTGGTCGAAGCCGCTCACGAATACGAAGTCACCTGTAAAGTGATTATAGAGACGGCGCTGCTGACGGATGAAGAAAAGGTGCGCGCCTGCATCGCTGCTAAAAATGCCGGGGCGGATTTTGTTAAGACCTCTACCGGATTCGCCAAGGGCGGCGCAACCGTCGCCGACATAGCGCTGATGCGTCAGGTCGTAGGCCCAGACCTCGGCGTCAAAGCATCCGGCGGCGTGAAGGGTTTAGAAGATGCGCGAGCGATGGTCGAAGCCGGAGCCACACGCATCGGCGCGAGCGTCGGCGTCAAAATCGCACAGGAAGCGGCAGGCGCAAAACCAACTGCAACTGCGAGCGCGTATTAATTGTTAACAAGTAGTTAAGCTGATACTTCATGAAGAGAGCTTTATGAAACGATTAACAGTCTGGATAGCTGTGGCGACTGCCACATTTATTGTTGGCTCTCTCATATCTGCCAGATGGCAAAGAAGTTTTGATCGCAGCGTTCAAAAGAACGCACATGTAGGTGCTGTTATTCCTGGCGTAGGTGTCGAGAGAAGCCTTGAGCTAAACAGGTTCGGTAGGTTAGCAGCAAACCGAGATCTTCAGAATGGTAAGTTTAAGATTTATTCTTTCATCTATTATTTAGATAACGAGCTGAGAGACATTTATAAAGAGATTCAATGGAGAGATTACGGTATAGAACAAATAGATATAATCTGGTCAGGTGAAATGGCCGAATATGCCAGGGGTTATAATCAAGTATCTCATCCAGCGCTCTTGCGACGCTTTGGTAAGGATTTTGAAGTTAAGATTAGTCAGAAGGCAATTGACATCAAACTCAGCCGAGAAGAAAAGAACCTGGTTAAATCCGGCAACAGGCTTAAGTCATTCGATAGAACGCACCGTTAGCATTCTTTTAGTCCCAATTTGCCTTTGCAGCCAGGCGGCACGATCTTTTAGCGCTTGAATGTCGTTTAGCTCGTGGCCTGTGTCATACCACTTCACTAATTTAGGCTCGCTCGCCGCCCGCGCGTATTTCAGCATTGCTGCTTCATTAAAGTATCGCTCAAAGCGCGCGAACTGAAACAGCAGCGGCGTCGGCGCGGCGTAAGGCACGAAGCGTATGGCATCCAGCACGCTTACAGTTCGTATGTAATTATCAATCTCCTCTTTAGGCGTCGTTTTACGAAACTCCACATTGTCCGGGTCATCACTCTCCAGATAAATCGTCGCTTCGGTCGGTACACCTGCCATTAACACGGCTGTCTTAATGCGTCTATCAATTGCAGAGATTATAGCGCCCCAGTGAGCGCCGGAGCTGTGGCCGACGTAGGCTATGCGGTTCGGGTCAACATCAGAGCGCGCGATGAGCAGATCAATTCCGCGCTGTAAATCAACCACCGTCTGAATAAAATTATCGCGCACGGCTTCCGGCTCCTTGCCGGGCGAGCTTCGACGCCAGGGCGCTGGACGAACTTCCAAATCATCCACCAGAAGGGAAACCATACCCGCTCTAGCATAGAGTATTGCTTCCGGAAGAAACTCCGTTCGCGTCCCGTAGCCCCAGTGACCGAAGACTATGCCTGCAAAGCGTCCCCTACCCACAGGCTCGACCAGGTAAGCCGTGACGCGACCCGATTTCGGGCTGGCATAGGTAATATCGCGTATGCGAACGCCGTCCCGGTTGAAGTGGCCGACTTCCTTTATGTCCAAAGGCATCTTCCGGTCATAATCGAACATGCGCCGCAGCTCATCTATTGTTTTGTCTTGCGCTAAGGCCGCTGCACAGGATGCGATTATTAGAAGAAAGGCTCCGAGGGCTTTTTTCATATCACCTCTACAAACTATTATTCGTTTGCCGGGACATAATCGCATTCCTTCCGTCCCTTAAAAGTAGTCGTCCGGCGATTGGCCTTTGTGGCGGGCTGTGGGGTGAGAGCAGAGCGTGACCGTTGCGCGTTCCGCTTGAGGGGTTCGGAAGAGTACGGGCGCTCCCTTTGCCGTCTCTTCAAGCCTCCCTTTCATGCGGAGTCTCGCTAATCCCACGCTTGCTCCTTCCCCACCAGACCGCTCGCGGCCAATCGCCGGACGACGGCTGAAAAGCAATGCAGAAGTCAGAGTGCAGAATGATGAATGATAAGAATCAATCTTTAATTCATCGCTCTGCATTTTGCATTCATTCTTGCTTTTCAGAATCGGTAGCCTATTCCGGCGCTGAACTGAAATCCTGTCCCGGTGAAGCCGGAAATAGTTATGGGGGCGACTATCACTGTGTTGCCCGGGCCTGCTGCGAAACCTTGAAAGGTTGTCTGTCCTACGCGGGCTATGATGACTCCCGCGTCAAAGCGCGTGACGAGGCGGCGCGAAACATAGAGTTCAAGCACGCCGCCCAGATCAAGGGCCGGATGCGTGAGCCTGCGCGGGCGAAAATCGGATTGGGGAAAGATGCTCCCCGCCGGAGGCGGCCCCGTGATGACTACGTCGCCGAAGCCGCGCGAAAAGCTCAGGAAGCCCGGCCTAGCTTTGCCGAAGATGCCTACGTTCTTGAAGCGTTTGCCAATCTTGACGCCGAATAATCCTTCGGTCACGCGCCCGTTGTTTCTGCTGTTGTTGATGATGCCGTTGTCGTTCGGGAAATAGTTCAGCTCGGCTTCGAGCGCGATGTTGTCGTTTAAGTTGTAGGTGAAGCGGCCTCCGAATCCCGCTTGCGTGTAGTCAGGCGAGAAGGTGATGGAAGCGAACTGCGCGCCGACCTCGAAGCGCGTGGCCTTTGACTTCTCAGGCTCACTTTGCGCGCGTGCATCCTGTTGATAGAAAGAGAATGATAGGACTGCAAGCGCAATTAAGAGCAAACGCTTTTTCATATGGTCTCCTTATGAAGATGAAGCTTCTTCCTCACCTCTGGTAAATTTTCGAGCCATGACCTTTCAGGCACACCTAGACCCTCAGCTCTGTATGGGACACGCGCATAATGAACGCGTGCCGTCAGAGAAGTATCGCTTACGGCTCTCTACGGTTCGGGAGAGTTTCTAGCCGCTTAACCTGTGCGGCATTCTGGCTGATTCGGTTGCTATCGAAATAGTGATAAAGCTCGCTCCAGTATAGACCTCTTAAGGGGCTGCGGCTCGAACCTCGCGTAGCCGTCTGGCAACTCAAACAGCGCCTGGTCAAGCTCGACTTTAGTAATCTCGGTCACCTCGCGTTTTGTTTCCATGAAGGTGCGGCCATCGTTGCTGTAAGCGCGTATGGTGAGCGCGACGGGGAAGCCGAAGCGCGCCTTGCCCACTTGCTTGCGCTCGAACCTGTAGTTGCGCTTCTCATAAAATTTTGAGCAGCTATTGTAGCTGCCTGGAACCACGAAGCTGACATTCAACTGGCCGGAAATATCCGAAGAGCATTCCGTGCCGTAAAGCAGGTCTATGTACCAGCCGTCCGTCTCCTGCCGCAGCCGTGTTTGATCGCAGCCCTGCGGGCTGGCTTCCGACACGCTCATTGTCTTGATGTGTCGCGCCGTGTAGCCGAACATCTCGCGGCGCTCGCCCGTGTCAACGACCGTCACCGTCTCAGTCCAAACGCCCTTGTACTTCGCAGGCTCTTTGGGCTTCGTCTTCGGGTCTTGCAATCTACGGTAATATTCAGCCCATACTTCTTCAAGGCTCGTGTACGGCTCGTCAAAGTATCTACGGTTGACGTAGTCAATCCAGAGAAAGCGCTTCAGGTCGCACTGGTATATGTAAGCGGTCTCGAAAGCCTTGCCGTCCTTGCCGACCGACTTGAACTCTTCGCGCTGGCGCACCCCTTTGAAGTAGGTCGTGTGCTCTTGAGGGCTGGAATTGCTCTGGCTGTAGCGTGTCACCACCCGCAGGTCTGCCAGAGCCATACGCGCAACTGACAAGATGACGACCGATGCAATCAGCGACTTCTTCATCCCTCTTCTCATAAAGTTCTCTCCAGGCTGTCTGCGGCTTACATCAAAAAATCTTTTCCCGCCCGGCTATTTCGGCCAGAGGTTTTCGATGCGGTCGGCTGCGCCGACTTCGACGCGTGCGCGCGGCAGCGGTATCTTCTCGCCCTTAGCCCTGTCCGGCATCACGGCCATCTCACGACTTGGAGGCCGAACGCTATTGTTCCTGGATCTGTCCAGACTCGTGATGACCACATCCTGCGTTGGCGAAAACACGACCGTTGCCGTCTCTGTGCTGGTCTCGCTCTCTTCCTTCGGCACGTAGAAGACCGAAGGCATATATCTTTTGTCGCGCAGCACCCACAGGTTCCATTTGCCGCCTGAGCCGACAATCGGCGTGCTCGAAACCCACTCGTAAACATCATCGCCGACGGTGAAGGTAATCTTGTTGTCCTCTATCTGCGCGACCTTCTCGAAGTCGTAGCCCGCGCGCGGAGTAAGCGAGAAGATAAAGCGTCCCTTGTCGGGTACGTAGAACCATATGAGCGCGCCGTTGAAGCCCTGCGAGGGTCGTCCGCCTCCGACACGCCGCCCGTTCAGATAAAGCTTGTAATCCGTGACGGCCATCTCCACGCTGTCCAGGGTGAAGTCACGCGCCGGGGGCACCTTCGGCACTTCCCACAGGCGCGATTGATCGAACGAAGCCTTGACCACGTCAACTATCTTCACACCCGTCTGCGGATTAATCAGAAGGTCTAGAGCAAAGCCGTCGCCGTCGTCAATAATCTGCGCTTCGGTCGAGCGCGGCAGCGTAGAGGCGTTCATCTGAATCGTTGTGCGCCCGGTGCGCGTTGTCTGGCGCGCTCGCATCTGCTTTTCAAATTCTGGGTCGAGCGGGCGTACGGAAACCTTGAACTGCCGCGAATTGATTAGAGGCTCTATGATGAGATCGTAACCGAAGATGAGAGCGCCGTTTCCATCCACCAGCACGCGATGGACTACGTGATTTTCGTCCACGAGCACCTGCGCCTTGACGACCGATTGCAAATCTATAGCGTCGGGCGCGGACGCATTCTGCGTGTCCGGTGTGATAGCTTCCGTCTTGAATGCAACATAGCCCGCGCTCTCAAGCGGCACGACCAGTTGCTGCACCTTCTTCTCCTGCGCCGCCACGAGCGCCGGTAAAAGAAGTGCAAGGATGAAGAGGAGAAGAACTCTACTTGTCATCGTTGAAACTCCCCTTGATGACTGTGAGCTTCACATCCGAGGGCGGCTGAAAGCCGTTCAAGGTTGCACGCGGAGCATTAGTGCCTTCATCTCTGGCTTTGCTCGCGGTCATGTCCGGCAGTGTTTGAAGCGAAGGCGTGTTCTGACGCTCGCGGCCAGCGCGCTTGTTGACATAAACCGTGCGCGTCACGACCCTTTCTTCGACGACGCGCTTCTCGACAGGTACTTCGACAATCTGCACCGTTGCCGCAGTGGCTTCGGCGGCGGTGCGTTTAAGCTCACCCGTAAAGATAAAAGAGCGGACTGCCATCACGGAGGTCGCTGCTAAAAGAAGCGCGGCGGCGATGGCTGCGGGAACCGGAACGGAAAAAGAGGTGCGAAAGGCGCGACGCCAGAAGGGAATCGAGAGGTTAGCGCCCGCCGACTGGCTCAGGCGTTCTTCGATGCGCGCGTGATGCTCTGCCCAGAACTCCGGGGCGGGAAGCATGGCGGGCGCTGCCTCGTCAAAATTGCTCAACGCTTCCTGCATCGAGTGGTATTCGGCGCGGCAACCTCTGCACGCTTCCATCTCTTCCAGAATGTGCAGCTCGCCTTCGGCATCCATTTCATTGAACACCAGATCAATCAAAGCTTCTTTCGTCTTGCGGCAATCGTGCATGGCTTCTTAAAACTCCAGACTCCTATTTTCCGCCCGCGGCGCACTTAAGGTAATTTCTCGATTCAATGCTCAGACCAAGATGCTGGCGCAGCTTTTGCACCGCGCGAAACAGCGATTTCTTGATAGTCCCCGTAGAACAATTCAGGCTCGCGGAGATTTCCTCGTACGTCATCCCTTCGTTGTGTTTGAGGATGAAGATCAAGCGCTGCTGCGGCGTTAGCTCCGAGAGCGCCGCTTCGACGCGCTCGACCATCATCTTCTGTTGAAGGTCATCTTCCATGTTGCGGCTTCGCGCCAGCCGCAGGGCATCTTCGTAATCAACCGTTTCTATCTCGACCAGGCGCAGCGGCTGCGATTCGCCTCCCACATGACGCATGGCCGAGCGACGGTGATTGAGAAAGGTGTTGACAGTTATCTGGCGCAGCCAGGTGTAGAAGCTTGATTCGCCGCGAAAGCTCTGAAGGTGTCTATAAACCTTCAGCCAGACTTCCTGCGCAAGGTCTTCCGCGTCAGACTGGTTGCGCGTGTAAAAGAGGGCTAGCGAATAGACGCGCCGCTCAAACCTGCGCGCCAGTACGGTAAAGGCTTCGCGGTCGCCCTGCCGTGCTCTTTCTATAAGATCGCCTTCGCCGTCAATCACCAGAAAAGTAGCCTTTCGTTCCAAAGGTCACCACCATAGACCCGCGCCCGCGCGTTTCGGTTGGCATGGAAGATAGAGGAAAAATTTAGAGCTTATCCCTAAAAGAAGCCCCCGGTGAGCTTGTTGATTGAATTTTGTGTGAGGCAAAGAGTTTTGGCTCTTACTCTTTTGATTCTTCGTTAGCGCGCTCTGCCGGTAAACGGCGCTCAAACCGCAACAATTCATTTTCTAACCTGAGCAGCATCTTCTCGCGCTCATTGTCGTCCTTTTCGCTTACCCGATGTATCTCATAAGCGAGGCGTTCCACCGCTCTGGTTAAATCTCGGACTTCCTGCCGCAGTTCTTTAATCTCATCCCTGTTTTGCTGTATGTCCTGCGCCAACAGCAAGAGCCTCTTTGCCATGTCTAGAATCTGCTTCCACATGGCTCTATGCAGCTTTCAGTCGTGAAAGGATTTCTCTTGTTTCAGACTTAAGACGCTCTATCTCTTCCTGGTCGCTCTCCATCTGTGTCCTGACTCGATCAATTTCTTTGATGCATTCGCCAACCGCCGATTTAAGGTCTTCAGGCTCGGCATCAGTTGGCTCAAAAGCTGTGGTTTTATCCATAATGATAGTCTCCGGCTGCATTCTAGTCCTTTAATCACGACCGCTCAACCGAAATTGATTAGTGCTTGAATCTGCCGACTTCCCCTGCTTACGCTTGAAACGCATGGCCTTTACGACTATGCTCAGGGCGTTCTCTAAATAAAAATTCGACGAGCAGGGTGAAGTAACGATGGCAGCCAAACGTAATGTGCTGGCGGTTATTCTGGGCGGAGGCGCGGGCACGCGCCTGTTTCCTTTGACCAAAGAGCGGTCGAAACCGGCTGTCCCACTGGGCGGCAAGTACCGCCTGATTGATATTCCGGTCTCTAATTGCATCAACTCGGACATCACTAAAATCTTCGTGCTGACGCAATACAACTCTGCCTCTTTGAATCGCCACATCGCTCGCACCTACCGCTTCTCGCAGTTCGCAGACGCCTTCGTAGAGATACTGGCCGCCGAATTGACGCCCGAAAGCCCGCAGTGGTTTCAGGGGACAGCAGACGCAGTCCGACAGGTCTTGCCGCATATCAACGACTGGGGCATTGATACGCTGGTGATACTTTCGGGCGATCACCTGTATCGCATGGACTACAGAACATTTCTGGCTCGCCATTACGAGACGAACGCGGACGTGACCGTTTCCGTCATTCCCTGTCGCCGCGACACGGCCTCAGATTTCGGGCTGTTGAAGACGGATGCAACGGGGCGCATAGTAGAGTTCAGCGAAAAGCCCAAGGGCGAAGCGCTCGATGAGATGCAGGTGGATACGACGGCGCTCGGCTTGAGTGCAGAAGATGCGCGTGTGCGACCCTTCCTTGCTTCGATGGGAATCTACGTCTTCAAGTACGACCGGCTCGTGGAGTTTCTGGCGAAAGACAAGGCCGCGATGGATTTCGGGCGCGAGATTATTCCCACCGCGATACAGATGGGGCACGTGCAGGGCTACATGTTCGATGGCTACTGGGAGGACATAGGAACTATCGCCGCTTTCTACGAAGCGAACATGAACATGACTTCGCCCATACCGCAGTTCAACTTCTTCGACGCCGATGCCCCCATCTATACGCGCGCACGGTATCTTCCGCCCTCCAAGATGCATAGCTGTGATGTCACGGATTCCATCGTCACTGAAGGCTGCATCATCAACGGCGCGACCATCAAAAGCTCGGTCGTGGGCTTGCGCAGCCGCATAGATCGCGGCGCGCAGATAGAATCCTCAATCCTGATGGGCGCAGATTACTACCAGTCAATTGACGAGATGCGCGACGAAATCGCACAGGGGATTCCGCACATAGGCATCGGCAGCAACACCGTCATCCGCCGCGCCATCATAGACAAAAACGCTCGCATCGGCGCGAACGTCCGCCTCGTCAACGAAAGCGGCGTCGAGAACGCGGACGGCCCCGACGGCAGCTACTACATACGCGACCGCATCATCCTCGTCCCCAAAAACGCCACCGTCAAAGACGGAACGTTAGCCTGAAAAGAAAAGAGACTAGAGGTCAGAGGTTAGAGGTTAGTAAAAGAAAATCAATTACTAGCCTCTAACCTCTGACCTCTAGTCTCTTTCCTGCTTTTATGGTTGCGTCGAAGACGATTGACGATTTTTCAGTTCAGGTTGTTGCTGCTGCTGGTAGGAGTCTGAGGATGTCTGGCCGCTTATAATATAACTCTCTCTAGCACGCACGGCCATGTTGGGCTGGTTGACGCGCACGTTGATACGCCTGCGCTGCCCGGCCTGTGCCGAACTCTTCGGATAGTAGCCGATGCTGTACTGGCGGCGCAGTTCTTCGGCAATGATGGAAAAAGCCTGCGAGAGATTACGACCGTCTCCGGCCTCTTCGACGCGCGTGCCTGTTCTTTGCGCCAGCTCGCGCAGGTAAGCTGCGCCGCGTTCATATTCTTCGCGCGTACACCCTCTGCAATTAGCGCCGCCACCACCACCACCGCCGCCGCCGCTCCCTATGCCCACGTTGCCGCCGCTCAGGATGCCGCCGAGAATGTCGGCGATGGAAACGCCTCCGCGCCTTCTTCCTCCCATACCGCCGCCGCCGAGTCGTCCAACCGTATCCTGGTAGGTGTCGTACAGAATCGGATAGATAAGAGCGTCCAGCTCTTCAGCATCTTGTGTGGTGCTCTCGTAGGTGGCGCGACGGCTGGTCGTGTCAACGCCGTCCGTGAAGAGCACTATCGCTTTGCGTCCCTTGATGCGATTGAAGCGCTGGTTGATGACGAAATCAACGGCGTCGTAAAGCTTGGTGCCGTCGCCCGGCTCGGCCATACGTATAGCGCTCTGTATAGCGTAGCGGTCGGTGGTCGGCTCGCAGAGCAGCCGCACGCGGTCGTTGAAGGAAACGACCATGACTGTATCGTCTGGCCGGAGCTGGTTGACGAAAGCTATGGCCGCATCGTGTATCTCTTCCAGCCTGTTCAGCGTCGAACCGGAAGTATCAATCACGAGCGCCACGGTGAAGGGCTTTTCGACCGAAGCGAAGTACGCCACTTCCTGCTCCTCGCCCTCTTCATAGATTCGGAAATTCTCTTTGCGCAGGTTGGGTACGTACTTGCCGTCCCTGTCCAGCACGCTCACGGGAACGGTCACAAGCGTCGTGTTGACGCGCAGGATGTCGCCCTCGCCAAGCTCTATCGGTTCGTCTTTCGCGGGCGTCTGCTTTGCATTCGGGTCAGTTTGCGTGGCGCTGCCTGTGTTGTTTGCTCCGCTCAGAACCGGCGGGCGGCGATCCGTATTGGATTGCGCAGGCTCGGAAGTCTTTTGAGTCGTGGTGCTCGGCGGCGGCGGCGCATTTTGCCCTACGCGGCGTGGCCGTGTGGTTTGAGCAAAAACTGCCTGCATGGAAGATAGCAACAGCGCTAGGAGCAAAAGCAGGACGGCGAACTTTCTCATAATTTTTAAGCTCCTGTCAGGTATTTCAGGATGGACGCTCCTGAGCACGGGTGGAGAGACAAAATAAGATGTCCACGCAACTCGAAGAGATGCTTTCGAGTTGAAGCCAGCCAGTTACAGGAGGGGAGAGCCGATGCGATGCCTGTAAAGATAAACCTATACGCGCCGCAGGGCAAGCAGTTTCAACGCTATTTTAGCGCCCTACAAAAAAACATATTGCTGAAATTGGAAATACGAAGCGTTAGCGGTAAAAACTGCAAAGAACAAAGGCTTCTACTTCCACACGATGCTATTGAGTGAAAGTATTCTCCCATCGAATGAGACGGGAACCGGCTCCAAAGTGTTAACAATATCTCTGACAACGTCTATGTGAAGATGCGGCTCGCTCGTATGTCCTGCGTTGCCGACCCTGGCGAGCGGTTGTCCTTCACGAACCATCTGCCCCGTTTGCACAAGGAAGCTGCCCCGCTCCATGTGGGCTAATGTAATTCTCACGCCTTTGCAGCGAATGACAATGCGATTGCTTGGCATGTGTCCCTCGTCGCCGATTGCGTTATCCAGTATCCAATCAACCATCTCAATCACTTCGCCGTCACATGGGCTATAGACCATCTCGTTATAGATGGCGTAGGAATTCAAACTTCCGGGGTAAACGCCCGTCGCCCTGTTCCCGCTCCAGTTCAGCTTTACAATGTCCAGAGCATACGCTTCACGAATATCGCTGCCGCCTTTGTGAAAGGGACTGGTAAGTCGGCTGTTGCCGCCCTGAATCACATAATAGACGCCGCGCTGCAAAGGAAACCTCAATTCCACAGGAGCCACCCCGTAGAAATAGCTGCTGATGGCGACTACATCAAGAGGCAATAACAGAAGGAGCATAGCTAACTTTAAGACTGTGCGCAGCCTTCTATTTGAAAACTCAGATGAGGAAGCTGCCTTGAGCTTGCGGAAGGAGAAGTAGATAGCCAGCAGAAAGAATACCGGGAGAAGGAAACGAAGATAGTCGCTTGTCATAGCCCAGGGGGTTGCTATAAAACATGCCAGCACTAAAGCGCCAGCGACGGATAATGCCAGCAGCCAGTCAAGCCGACTCTCCTCTCTACGCTTCCACAGCCAGAGGACTGCCAAGAATGGCATAGATGATGAGAGCAATATTGCAATCCAAATCTTGAGCGTCAACATTTTAATTACTTGAAGTCTGATTCCCCGTATTTAGCATAGAAATCTTTTTCCCATGAGCTGCACTTACCCGGATGATTGTCTTTGAGCCATTTGAACAAACTCTTCACCAAATCTTTTCTAACGCTCTTTTCCAGCACTTCATAAACCAGCCTTTCTACCTCAGCCGGATCGCTAATCTGTTCGCAGGAGAACTTGAGCATTTCCAGCCAATTACTGTCAATCGGCTTTCCGTTAAGCTCTTTGAATAAATTTTTCCAGCGCGGATAGAAAAACTCCGATGCCAGATAAGCGCGAATCAGGTCGTGACGGAAGTTATAGCTTCTCTCTCGCTTGACCAAGAATTTTTGCTTAAAAAGGTCTTCGGCAATCTCTTTGAACTTAGGGTTGTCAGCCGAATCAAAAGCCAGGTCGCGCTGGACGAGCATTGTGTATGCGTGCTCGCAAAGATAATCTTCCTCATCCACATTGCCGCTCTCTTTCCATTTTGCAAAGATAGAGCTGAGCGTGATTTTGTATAGCTCGGTTCTGGATTTCGGCAAAGACTTTTCGCCGCCGTTGAGTATTTCGACGGCAAATTCAAGATCCAGCGGGACGCCGTAAAGCTGATAGTCTTCATCCCTGAGCGTCTTAATCACACGTTCGGCTGTCTCCTTGTCATTGACTCTCCGCCTGATAAACTCTCTAACCTTTTCGGGGATGAAAGCCTTCAATTCTACTTTCGGGATGTTCTCGATTTCGGGATAGCTCTGCTGAGAGCTAAGACAGATGTAATTGCTCGTCCAAAACTTTTCGACAAACTCACTGAGCTTCTGCCTGTCCGATACATTCTGAACCTCGTTGACTCCGTCGAGAAAGATAAGCAGCCCGCCCTGTTCCAGAAACATCGGTGCAAGCTCTTTATCAGTAATTTTGCCGTAAGAAAAGAGTTGCGTGTAGACAAGCTCTTCCAGAGAATTGCCGCCGTAGTTCGTCAACGAAATATAGACCGGAAAAACTTTCTCAGGATACTTCGGCTTATACTTCGAGACGTAATAAGCCGTCAGAAACTTGAAGAACGAAGTCTTGCCTATGCCCGACTGCCCCATGAGCAACAATCTTCTCTTATCTTCCAACTTCTCCCCGAAAACTTCGGGCAGAAACTCGTCATCGGGATAGACTAAACGCTTTTTCCATTCTGTAAATTCCTTATCCCTGTTAACCGCATCGGAATATCTTCTCAAGATATGACGACGCAACGCGGGAAAGACCGAAAGCAAGAGCGGCACGCTCCCTAGCGAAAAGTATTTTCGCAGCCACGGGTTCATTATCGCGGAATGAGCAAATCCGACTTTTGGCGCAAGAAAGAAGCACCCTAAAACAAAAACGACTGAAAAAATGAGAAGCGTGGCTGCGAGGGAATATTGACTTGGGATTCCATAATAGACTTTTGGTTTTGGAGTAAGGGTATTGCCCCAAAAATCTATTGTCCAATAATTAACTTCATTCTTTCCTAAGGCAATCCTATACCTGAAACCGCCTTGTTGGGAAAAACTGGTCTCTGCCGGTTTAGTGCCGTTTTCATCTTCTATGAATCGGAATTTCCCGGTAACAGTTCCCTTGAAAGGGTCTTTCCCATTTTCATCAACGTAGTAAGCCCTGATTTCATGTTCTCCTAAAGATATTAAATTGGGAGGCAAAATAGTATCTAGGAAAAACGGCAGCCAACTGCTTGCGACTAATTCTGCTTTTATTTCTACATCAGGGTATATTATGTAAAGCTCTTTGTTCGTGCGAATCCAAACATATTCACCGATCTTCTCAATTTGGCTATTAGCTCCTCTAAAATTCAGGCTGCTATATATCTGCTTTCTATCTTTACCTATAATCCATAATTCTCCCCCCGATATGGATTCATTCCTTGATGTGCCAACTAATATCTGCCCTTTAACTTCTTCAACTGTACTAACTCTTCCTTGAATATCTTTGACTTTCTCAACATTCTTTCCATCTTTGCTTACAATCCATAGCTCTCCTCCACCCATTATTCCCTCACCGTCAACAAAGACTAGCTCTCCAACTACTTTGATTGTTCTAGCTCTTCCTTGAATATCTTTGACTTTCTCAACATTCTTTCCATCTTTGCTTACAATCCATAGCTCTCCTGCTCTAGGCTGTGAACCTGAAACAACACCTGGTACAGGCGGTGAAACTGAAACAACAAAAATATTTTCTCCTACGATTTCAATCCGATTAACTATTCCTTTAATATCTTTGACCGGCTCAACATTCCCATCTTTGCTCACTGTATACAACGCCGGCCAGCCTCTACCCTCATATGCTGATTTGCCAGCAAATACCAGTTCTCCGACCACCTCGCTTATTTTAATTTCCCCTGTCCCTCTAATACCTTTGACCTCTTTAACGTTCTTTACGTCTTTGCTGATAATCCATAACGTTCCTTGACCATTTCCACTTGAGGTGCTAACAAACACTTGTTTGTCCATTATTCTGATTTGACTAACCTCTCCTGTAATATCATTAACTTGCTTGGCATGATGCGTATCTTTATTTATAGTAAATAATCCCTTCGTTGTGCCGACAAACACTTGTTCTTCCAGCGCTTCTATTGCACTTACATATCCGTCAATAGCTTCAACCCTCTCAACGTTGTCTTTGTTCTTGTCAATAATCCATAACGTACCTGTTTTTTCTCCTCTTTCTGACGCACCAATAAATATCTGTCCATCAACATCTTTAATATCGGAAATTTCCCCTGCAATGTTTCTCTCTATCTCATATTGAGTTCCATCTTTATTTAGGATGAATAAGCCTCCTCCGGTACCAATAAATACCCTGTCATTAAAAATCTTCAAGCTTCGATTATCATCATCTATGTTGAACTCTTTATTTATTTCAGAGAGTGGAATAGCGACTTGCCCGAAGGCATTCGTTGAACAGACTGTCGGCAGGAGCAGCGCTAAAAGCAGAAGGCTGAGGTGTGAAATGGTTCTCTTCATGATGCTATTGAGCTAACACTGGGTTTGAGTTTTCGAGAGAGAATATAATTGATTGATTTGGTAGAGGAAAGCAGTTTCAAACTGGCTGCGGCTTTGATAGGCATAGTTCTCCTGTCTAGTTTCCGTGCGCCGATGGGTGATTCAAATTTGGTGGCGAGTTGAGTGTAAGGAGAACGGCGTTCACCGCAGAGACGCAGAGAGCGCAGAGGGGGCGCAGAGGTTTGATTCAACTCTCTGCGCGTCCTCCGCGTCCTCTGCGTCTCTGCGGTGAGTTCTTCTTTCCATACATTCAATCCAGTACGCACTCGCCCGTTATCTCAAGAACTTTTCAGAGCAACCCTTAAGGTGCGATTTTTGTTGCGGGGTTGCTCCAGCCGCTTTGGCCCTGGGGGCTGACGGCGGCGACGCGGAACCAGTACTTGGTGCCGCTCTGTAAGCCCTCTATGGTGGCTTGGGATTTGGTGGAGACGGCGGCGTGTGACCAGGAGGTGGCGGTGGGTGGGTCTGCGCTTTGCTCTATGACGTAGGAGCGTGCGCGCTCGACCTTGTCCCAAGCTAAATCTATCTCGCCGTCGTGGTCGCCCTGTGTGGCGTTGAGTCCTTCGGGTGCGGGAAGCGTACCGGAGGGCGTGGGTGCGGAGCGCACGTCCATGCCCGCGCTTTGAATCTTTGAATCGTTGTCGCCGCTGACGCTCTCTACGTGACCGGCCAGTTGCGAGAGCGTGCGCTCAGTCGTCCCTTCTTTGTTGTTCAGGGCGGTGGTGCGGGCTTTCGCCTCCTGTCGCGCAGCCTGCGCGGCATCATAGGCCGTTTCCAGTTCGTCTATAATTGAAGCTACCTGTACGAGGGGCGGCTGCGGTGAAAGGAAGTTAGGGTTGCCGGTCATTGCGGCGATAATCTGCCGCGCACGCGCGATCTTTTCAGGAATAGATAATCCCTTGATGTTGAGTTTGACTTTTGCCATGACGTACCTCCTTGAGGAAAGGCAAAAAAGGGTTGATGGAAAAGCTAGAGTGCTCTGAGGCGCAAGGAAAACCGGCACGAAGATTACGCCTCCCGGCTCTATTGCGCAACAAATTTTTCAGGAAGCCTTGTTTTGCGTAACTTCAGGCTATAAACCCTGAAGAGTACCGCTTTGCCGCCTAAACTAAGGAATTATTGCAGTTATGCAATCCGACGAGCGGGCGATGCGAACGGGATTTAGAGTAATTCCCAAAGGAATCGGAGCAATTCCCATAGGAATCAGAGTAATTCCTGTGGGAATTGGAGTAATTCCCTTTGGAACCGGACTAATTCAAGTGGGAACTGCTTCAATTCCTATTGAAATCGGGACAATTCCCATTAGACTTACCCCGAATTCCACTGCTACAGCCCCAATATCCATTAGTCTTGCTTCGATTCAAGTAGGAATTACGTCAATTCCCAATCATTTTGTTGTTAGTCGAATGGGAATTGTTCCTGTGCAAATTTATACGGTCTCCAAGACACACGGATTTACTCTAATGCAAATTGTCGTAAAGATTTGATATTTAGAAATAGCCACGCATCAGTTCAACAGTCCACGCAGGCATAACGGCATCTTCTATGTGGTCGAAAGCTTTGAAGTAAGGCTTGATGTCGAGCACCGGCGTTCCATCTATGGCGTCGAGTCCTTTTACTCTCAGCACATTTCCTTTAATGCCGATTAACTCTACGGTGGTGATGCCGATTGGGGCAGGTCTGTGCTTGGCTCTCTGGGCGAAGATGCCGACCAACGGCATATCAAGACGCCCACGCGGTCGGCGCACTAAGTCAGTGGCCGGGTCGAAGGAAGATTGATGCATGAAGAAGATGATGACTAGATGCGAAAACGCTTCTATCCCGCGCAGGCCGGAAACATAAGTCGGGTTCAAGTGAATCTCAGCTATCACATTGCCCCAGCCCTCGTCTCGCTCCTCTACGACAGGCGATTTGATAGTACCGATCTCTTGAATGTTCATGGTAGATGATTATAGAACAATGCAGAAGTCAGAATGCAGAATGATGAATGAAGAGAACCGTTTTTTTATTCATCATCCTGCATTCTGACTTCTGCATTGCTCTTTCGCCTTTTGCCCATTTCAGCTTTTGCCCCTAATATTCTTTACGATGCTGATGGCTCTTTTGCTGGCGCTCATAGCAATCGCGTGTGGGACGCTGGCTACTTATCTTTATGACAGGGATGCGTCGCTTTTCGCGCGCGTGTGCATGGGTGCATGCACTGGCTTTGCGGCGCTCGGACTCGCAGGCTTTATCTTCGCGTCTCTTGGGGGATTGACGCCGCTTGCACTCCTGCTGGCGACAGTGGTAGTCGCAGCGCCGCTCCTTGTGCTGCGGGATGCAACTCAAAGAGCGCGTGTCCGTGAAGATTGGGAAACGGCGCGGCGCTCTATTCTTCATCCGGGGCGTGAGCTGGCTGGAGTATTTCTATTCTACGCGGTGGCAGCAGTCGCGCTCTGGCTTCTCTTTGACCGTGTGATGATAGAGACGAATGGCGGCTTTGCGACGGGCGTGACGAATAACTACGGCGACCTTCCTTTTCATCTGGGCGTCATCACAAGCTTCGTCTACGGTGACAACTTTCCGCCGCAAGACCCGGAGTTTGCGGGCGTCAAGTTCACGTATCCTTTCATGGCCGATTTCATAGCGGCCTGCTTTGTGCGCGCCGGTGCCAGTTTGCGCGAGGCGCTCTTTCTGGAAAACTTCGTGCTGTCTGTCTCGCTAGTCGGAGTGCTTCATCGCTGGGCGCGGCTGCTAACGCGTGACCGCGCGGCTGCAATGCTCACGCCTGTTCTGGTGCTGCTCGGCGGCGGGCTTGGCTGGTGGATGCTGTTTGATGAAGCCAGGCAGGGAGGGCAGGGCATCTTCCAACTCCTGGGCAATCTGACGCACGATTACACGATTATGCCTGCGGGCGGCTGGCGTTGGGGCAACCCTCTCACCTCGCTCCTGATTCCGCAACGCAGCATCCTCTTAGGACTCCCGCTCGCCATCATCGTTTTCACACAATGGTGGGCTGCGCTTCAAAACAGCGAAGAAGGCAAAGAAGAAGGCAAAATTAAAAATTCAAAAGGCAAGAGTAAGAGCGCGAAAGCCAGAAAGACGAAGGCCGAAGCGCCTGCTTCAGTGCCCGCTTCATTTTTTAATTTTGCCTTTTTAATGTTGCCTTCCTCAAGGCGGATGATCGCGGCAGGCTCCATAGCTGGCTCGCTGGTGCTGGTGCATGCACATAGTTTCGGCGTTTGTATGCTGGCGGGCGCGGGGCTGGCCGTTATCTTTCGTGAGCGTTGGCGCGAGTGGGCGCTCTTTTTCGCGGCGGCGTTTGTCATCGCCGTGCCTGAGATGTGGTGGTCTGCAAGCGGAAGCTCTACGAGCTTTCGCAGCTTTCTTGGCTGGCAGTTCGGTTGGGACAAGGGCGAAGAGAACTTCTTCTGGTTCTGGTTCAAGAACACCGGACTTTTCATCCCGCTCGTCATCGCGGCTATCTGCTGGCGGCGCGGGCAGCACCCTCTTATTCCGCGCCGTGTACTACTCTTCTATCTGCCGTTCACGCTCTTCTTCGTTATCCCGAATCTGATACGCCTTGCGCCCTGGGTCTGGGACAACAACAAGGTCATCTTCTACTGGTACGTCGCAAGCGCGCCGCTCGTAGCGCTTCTGCTGGTAGAGCTGTGGCGCAAGAGCGCTGCACTGCGCGTCGCTTCCATCATCCTCTTCGTATCGCTTACTCTGGCCGGTGCGCTGGACGTGTCGCGTGTCATCTCGCGGACTACTGAGCACGGCGAGTTTGACGCGGACGGGATACGCTTTGCAGAGATGATAAAGCAGAAGACGCCAACGCGTGCTTTGATAATGAACGCGCCGACCTTTAATCATCCGGTATTATTGACGGGCAGGCGCTCGCTGCTGGGTTATCCCGGCCACATCTGGACGCATGGGCTTGAGTTCGCGCCGCGCGAAACAGACATCAAGCGCATCTATGCGGGTACACCCGGCGCGGACAATTTGCTTACACAGTACGGCGTTGAATATGCTGTCACAGGGCCGCTTGAGCGCAATATGATGCCGGTCAACAAGGCATTCTTCGAACGCTACACGAAGGTTGTTGAAGTAGGCGGATACACGCTTTACAAAATCACAGCGCCGTAACAGTTGTTTCCTTTGGAACGCTTGAATAGGAAAGGGATAATGAGCCGGGAATGAAACAGTGCCCTTCATGCGCCCGCACGTATAACGACGATACGTTGAAATTCTGCCTGGAAGACGGCATGCCCCTGGCTGACGCTTACGACCCGCAGGCTACATGGGTCAGCTCTGCGCCGCCCGAAGATAATGAGACGGTCAGGGAAACGATACGTGAAACCGACAAGCCTCTGAAGCGAACTCAACCGGCAAGGCAATCAAAATCAGGAAAGAAGTCAAAGAAAAAATCGCAGGCCGCCAGAGACAAAGAGGCGCTTGCCACATCGCAGCCGCTTACTGCCCCGAACGCCCCGCGCACGAGCAGAGAAAAAGCTGCGACAGTAATTCAACCGGAGGAAAAACGTACGGGGGAGTTCCCTGAAAATGTGTGGTTAATCGCCAGCGCAGTGATTCTTGCCGTCTCCGCTTTCCTGCGGCTTTATGGGTATGACCTCAAGCCCTTTCATCATGACGAGGGCGTCAACGGTTTCTTTCTAATCAGTCTCTTTCGCAATCATGTTTACCAGTACAACCCGGAAAATTATCACGGGCCGACGCTGTATTACTTCGCGCTGCTCTCTTCGCTGCTCTTCGGCCTCAACGATTTTGCAGTCCGCCTTGTGCCAGCCGCCTTCGGGGTCGCAACCGTCTGGCTCATGCTGACGCTACGGCGCTATATAGGCACAATCGGGGCGCTCACAGCCGCCGCGCTTGTCGCCGTCTCGCCCTGCGCTGTCTTTTACTCTCGCTACTTCATACACGAATCGCTGTTCGTCTTCTTCTCGGTTGCGATGGTGGTCGCAGCCCTGCGCTACTACGAGACTTTGAATTCCGTCTACCTGATGCTGCTTGCGACCTTAGCCGCCATGCTCTTTGCGACGAAGGAGACGGCGATGATTACCGCAGGCGTCTTCGTCATCGCGCTCGTCTCGACAGCCGTTTACCAGCGCAGGATGGGCACACGCGGCGCGCAAAGGTTAAGCAAAAAGAAGCGGAAGCAAAGCGTATATGCTCGGCAGGAACCGAAAAGCGGATTGAACGCAACCCTGGCACGCTTCGGTGAGCCGAACAAACTCGCCTTGCTCGCGGCGGCTGCCGTAACGATTTTTATATTCGTTCACATACTCTTCTATTCATCCTTCTTCACCTACGCGAAGGGCGTCAACGATTCGCTCGCCACCTTCAAAATCTGGATGCGCACAGGCACAAGCGAGTTTCACGCCAAGCCCTGGAATACATATTTGATATGGCTGTGGCAGGAGGAAGCACTGCTGTTACTGCTGGGGGTTGCAGGCATCTTCGTCGCGGCATCGCGCGCCACCAATCGCTTTGCTGTCTTTGCCGCACTCTGGGCGATTGGCATCATCGCGGCCTATTCGCTCGTGCCCTACAAAACGCCGTGGCTCATACTCAGCTTCATCCCGCCTCTGGCGATTACGGGCGGCTATGCCGTCAACACGCTCTACCAACGGGAGGATAATGCGCTGGCGCGCAGCTTCGCGCTGGGGCTGGCTTTGATAATCGTCGCCTTCGGCGCGTATCAAACGGTCGTGCTCAACTTCTATCACTACGACGACGAGCAGTATCCATATGTCTATGCTCACACGCAGCGCGGCTATCTGACGCTCATCAAAGAGATCAACGGTGCCGCTCAACGCGCCGGAACGAAAGGGCAGACCACCATCTCTATTGCCTCGCCTGATTACTGGCCTATGCCCTGGTATTTGCGCGACTTCAAATCGGTTGCCTATCCGGGCAGCGTCGGCACGCACACAGAACAGCTTGTCGTCTGCAACGGCAACCAGCTTCCACAATGCCAGGCAGCCCTCGGCTCGCGCTATCGTCAAATAGGCTCCTACCCACTGCGCTCCGGCATCATGCTCACTCTCTTTGTACGTAACGACATACCATAAAGATAGGTGTCGGGTGTCAGGTGCCGGGTGACGGTAAAAGAAAATCAT
>DASWQH010000015.1:0-8986 GCA_036403815.1 Pyrinomonadaceae bacterium
GATGGTGCGGCGTTACTTGTGGAGCCATGCCTATTTTTCCATGTCGGGTAAGAAAGCCGACATGATAAAAGTCCCGCGCTCATTACTAGAGCGCCTGACGGATACGCTGTGCTATGCAGCGTAAATGGATAAAGTCCAGCTTATCATTCATCACTTTGCATTCTGCCTTCTGCATTAATCTTTATAGATGTGTGTGTAAAGCTCTTTGGGATCGGGTTCAGGGCTTTCTTCTGCGAAGCGCACGGAGCGCTCTATCACTTCGCGGACGCGCTTTTCCATCTCCTGAACCCCTGCATCGTCAACGATGCTTTGCTCTTTGAGGGTGGCTGTAAAGAGCTTGACCGGGTCGCGTTCCTGATATTTTTCTATCTCGGCGCGCGTGCGGTAGTTGCCCGGATCGGACATAGAATGCCCCATGAAGCGATAGGTGCGAACTTCAAGAAGCGTCGGAAGCTGTTGACTGCGACCGCGCTCGACCGCGCGCAAAGTTGCATCACGAACCGCTAGCACGTCCATGCCGTCAACGAATTCGGAGACCATCTCGTAGGCGCAAGCCTTCTGCGAAACATCCTGCAAAGACATGGCGCGCTTCAGGGATGTGCCCATGCCGTACTGGTTGTTTTCGCAGATGTAGATGCATGGAATCTTCCATAGCTGAGCCAGATTGAGCGATTCGTGAAATGCTCCCTGGTTGACCGCCGCTTCGCCGAAGAAGCAGAGCGAGACTCTATCCGTCCCCTGATACTTGGCGGCGAAAGCAACTCCGGTAGCCAGTGGAATCTGGCCGCCAACGATGGCATGGCCGCCCAGAAAATTTACGTCCCGGTCGAACAGGTGCATGGAGCCGCCCTTGCCCGAAGAACATCCGCCAGCTTTGCCGTAAAGCTCGGCCATAATCTCTTCGGGAGAGATGCCCTTGGCGATGGCCTGACCGTGCTCTCGGTAGCTCGTCAGCACATAGTCGTCTTTGCGTATGGCGGAGATAGCGCCGACCGCTACCGCCTCCTGTCCTATGTACAGATGGCAGAAGCCGCCTATCTTGCCGAGGCTGTAGCTTTCCGCGCACTTCTCCTCGAAGCGTCGTATCAAGATCATTTGATACAGAAGATTCAGCAGAAGCTCACGATCCATAGCTTCGATGCGATGCTTCTGTTCTTCTTTACGCCTGTTGTGCTCCTGCTCAAGCTCCGCCGGGTTGACCTCGTCTGCGGTCTCGCGGTCTAGAACGCCCGCTGCGTTAGCGTCCTCGGCTTGAGCGCGTGATGGTGTCGGTTTGGCTTGTTTGCTCATCTAGTGTGTCTCTTCGCCCGCACGAAAGGCATCTGGAAAGAGTACGTCTCCCACAGGCGGGAAACGCCCATGAAGGGATGCCCCGGATTCTACGAACTTAAAGCTTATTGCGTGCGAAGCTGATTATACGCGAGATGCGAAGCTGCGTGCAAAAGCGAGAGGCTCCGGATAAAGAGAAGACGCACGCGAACTCTGCTTTCGAGCCGCGTGCGTCTTTATTGATAGAGATTGTCTCTGGTGAGCTTCAGGTCAGCATATCAATTGAAGCTATCCTTGAATTTGCAGCCAGCGCGGGCGCGAGCTTGCGCGAGTGCTTGTCGCGCTGCATGTGTCGGTCGGCGGCGGTCAAAAGCTCTTCGGCTGTCTCGCCGTCTTTCGGAAAGCAGGCGATGCCTATGCTCAAGCCGACGCGAGCCGTTCGCCCCGTGCGAACCGTAAATTCATGTGATTCGACCGCCACGCGTATGCGCTCGGCCACAAGGGCGGCTGTATCACCCGATGCCATAGGCATAATCGCCACGAACTCATCCCCGGCATAACGCGCAAGCATGTCCATCTGCCTCAACTGTTTTCTGATGACTTCAGCGACACTCGCCAGCATGCGATCCCCGACCGCGTGGCCGTAACTGTCGTTGACCTTCTTGAAGTCGTCCAAGTCCATAGACAGGATAGCGATAGGCTCGCGGTTGAGGCGCTGGCATTCGGCGACGCGCTGCTCCAGAGACATGTAGAAGGAGCGTGCGTTGGGAAGCTCCGTCAGCGGGTCTGTCAAAGCGCTCTCGCGTGTCTTCTCGAAAGTAATCGCATTATTGAGAGCCGACGACGCGTGGAGCGAAACGGATTCAAGCAGGCGTACGTGCTCTGTGGAGTAAGAGGCGATGGATTTTGAATAGAGAGTGATTGCACCGAACGCCCCGTCTTCTCTCACGAGCGGAGAGACCAGAACGCCGCGAACTGTTTTGGCAATCTCTTCCGGCACGCCGACCAGATCAAGCTCCGGCGAAGTGTTGCACATGGTGCGAGCGTTGGCGATGACCCAACCTGTGATTCCATCGCCGACGTTGATGCGGCGACGCAAGAGGGTATCCGCGTAATCTCCTGCGACGTGAACCGCGACCGCTTTACCGCTCTTTTCGTCAACGATGTAGATGATGCACGTGTCGAAGGGAACGATGGCGCGAAGCTTACTTGAAACGAGCGTGACCGTATCATTCAGATTCAGAGACGAGCCTATGGTCTGAGCAATTTCATGAAGCGCAAAGACCTCGCGCTGCGCCTGTGTAATTGAGCGGAAGCCTGAAGACCCGTCCGGCGCTCCCATAGTTTCAGCCGCAAGCCCTGTATCCGGGCGCGCGTTGTTCTGAGACTCGAACGATTCTGATTGGACTTGCTCCTGAATATCCTGAGCGGCGATGAGATGGTCAAACTCTTCTACGTGCTGCGTGAATATACGAACGATGCGCGGGTCGAAGGATGTCCCGGCCATCTTATTAAGAAGCGCAAGCGAATCCTCTCGCTTCATGCCGACGCGATAGGGGCGGTCACAGCGCGTCGCATCATAGAAATCTACGACCGAAATGATGCGCGCCACCAGCGGAATGTTCTCGGCCTTCAAGCCCTTCGGATAGCCCGTGCCGTCCCACTTCTCGTGGTGATAACGCACTATGTCTTCGACCGGGTAAGGGAAATTCACGCGCCTGAGAATCTCCGCACCGACGGTTGGATGAATCTTCATCTTGGCAAACTCGGATTCTGTGAGCTTGCCCGGTTTGTTCAAAATGTATTCCGGCACGGCGAGCTTGCCTATGTCGTGCAGGAGCGCGCCTGCAAGCAGCGCCTGCGTCTCAGGCTGGCTGACATTAAGCAGCTTGCCCATCTCCATAGCATAAATCTGCGTGCGGCGAACGTGCCCGTGTGTGGTCTGATCTTTGGCATCAATCGCTATGGCTAGCGATTCGATGGTATTCATGTGAAGGTCAGCCATCTCTTGTATGTGCAGCATCTTGTCTGCTTCGGCGCGACGAACCTCTTCAACGCGCCGCTCGTCAAAGCGATAAAGCAGATAAACCAGACCTGTTATCAGCGCCCCTACGAATAGATGAATGAAGCTTGCAGTTTCAAGCGCCGCGTAGAACAGCCCTGCGCTTGCTGCACCTGCAACCTGCGTAATCGAAGTCCAGACCAGGCTCTCTCTGGAGAGCATCAAGGGTTTACCGGAATCGAAAGCGGCAAAGGCCGCCACGCCAATCGTGCTCAGAAAATATTGCGTGAGCGCAAGCGCGCAGACAGGCCAAAGCAGGATGCTCAGCGTTAGAGTTTGCGTGCCGCTGTTGTGTACTATCAGGTTAATCAGCATCCCGTAGAGCGATGCCGCCACGAATGTAGAAACGATGCTCGCCGCAGTTGTGAAAACCGTGAGACGCCTGTCCGACTCGCGCCAGGAAGAGATAAGCCCTATGGTCGCGGCCAGCACCACCGCCGGGGCAACCGTCCCCTTAGAGCCTGCTGCATACATCATGGCCGCCAGAAAGATAAATGCATCGGCGACCGATTTCGTGCTCTGCCGCACTCCGTCGGCGCTCATGACAGAGACAGTTAAATGGCTGGCTGCTACGGTCAGCAACAGAAGTCCTGCCAGCGGCAGCAATCCAGTCCAGCCTTTGAGGGGAAGGCCAGAGAGCGAGATGAGAGCGTAGAGGAAGATGATTCCGGCCAGCAGAGCAACGGCTCCCAGAAATGCTAGACTCTTCCAGTTTCCTTTTGGCATTGGCTGTGGATGATCCTTTAAGGCGGCGATAAGCCGAAATCTATTTGGGGAGTGGGTCAGAGTGAACTGAAATCTGAACGCCGATCAATTTTCGAGCTGGTTTCTAACAGGAGCTTTGCAAGGTCTGCGTCGCTTGAGAACAGATGGGCGGTTGGCTGTTGTAAGTCCATTGCCAAACATGTTTGGCAATGGACTTACAATACATGTCTGCCTCCCTCAAAGTCAAGCTTTTTGTTGACGTTGAGGGAATTTAGCTCTATTCCAAAGCCGCCGTTTTGTGGTATTCTCGCGCGGTTTATTATTGACGCGATAAGCTGCTTTTCAGCCACCTTTCAACCTCCTCATGAAAGGGACGGCAGGGACGATTGAATCAACGAAAGGATGGCTTTGAGCCTGTGTGCGCCCTCAGTGGAAGCCCGCAGCCGGTAGCGCGCGTGATAACAGGTATGCTTTCTGGAGTCTGATAATTTGCTTCCGCTTCATCTGTAACCGGCACTGCTGACCCGTAAATTAGATCACCCTTGTGGCTGTCTAGATGCGGGGCGGTGCAAAATATCTCAGAGATTTAGTGGCTGAGACCTTGCGAAGTCGAAAAAATTCGTGTATTTCTAGCCGTTCTAATGCTACACTGCGCGCGCCGTAAACTGACGTAATACCCGCAGGCTCATGGCATGGGCAATATTCTTCCAGGCGGTCAAGACTGCTCCGGTCAGCCTCAAGGCAGATGCTATCAGGTGAAGCAGTCTGGACTAGAAAGTTTCCAGATAAGGCGTGTGGCAAAGGACAGGAAGTCTTCTGCAAAAGAAAGCGGCGCGCTTTAGAAAGTTTTAGCCTGTGCGTACGAGCGTTTGTTCCCAGACGCCGGGCAAATAATCGCTTGAAAGTTTAACATGCCCTGCACGCGTGATTTTTCTGTCGGATAGCTGTGGCGACAGATGATAAAGGCTAGCGGCGGCTCGGACTTTAACCGAACTGGTACGGAAGCGTTAAAAACGCACTTGTGGATTCAAATCATTCCGCACAAGTTCCTTAACAAAATTACCCCTCTGGGTTACAGGAGATAAATTCGATGCGAAGAACCTTAGCTTTTCTTGCCTTGCTGGCTACTGCCGCCTTCTGGACGGCTTGTGGCGGTGCAGATAACACGAATATGACGAACACTAATACCACCACCAACACCGCCACCACCACGACCAACACAGGATCCACTTCAACGAACACTGGCTCGACCTCCAGTAATACTAGCTCGACTAGCAATGCCAACATGAGCAGCTCGGGCAACATGAGCAATGCCAACATGGGCAAGGGCAACGCGAACGCAGGCATGGCTGGCAACAAGAATGCTGGCAACGCCAACGCCAAACGCCCGTAGTTCGTTTCGAGCAAAAACGAGTTCAGGGCGCGTTGAGCTTTCAGCGCGCCTTTCGTTTTTTTTAGCTTTAACCCCATCAACCAGAATTGCCATCCGACAATAAGGAAAAAGCGGAACCCAAGGCTTCCAGGTCAGCCTATCGCGTCATCAAGGATGAGGCAGAGGCTCGTCTTGCGCTCGACGAGCTGCAAAGGGAGAGCGACATAGGTCTGGACACGGAGACTTACTGGGACGCGAAAGAGAATCATTCGCGCATCTCGCTGGTGCAGCTTGCGCCGCGCGTTGGCGAAATTCTGGTAATAGACCTGCTGGAAGTTGACGTAGAGGTCTTAAGGCCGCTGATAGAATCGCCCGAAGTAAAGATGGCTGCGCACAACGCGCGTTTTGATGAGGGGATGCTCAAAGGTGAAGGGCTGCGACCCGCCGCATTCGTTGATACGCTGAGGCTGGCGCGCGCCGCGCTACGCCTTCCTTCTTACAGCTTGGCCGGAGTCTCCGAACATCTCTTCGGTATAGAGCTTGATAAACGATACCAGAAATCCAACTGGCGGCGTCGGCCTCTGACACGCGCGCAGCTTGATTACGCTGCGATGGATGCTCGTATAGCCCTGGAGGTGTACGACGAGCTTTCGCGCATACTGGCCGAGAAGGGAAAGCTGGAGGCGGCGATGCGCTTCGCCACGCTTGAGCTTGTTGAGGATAAGACCGGAGCGCCACAGCGCAGGCGACGCGCTCCGCAACCGATGGCGCGCCCCCTTACAGATAAAGAGCACAGCATCCTGCGGGAGTTGAAAAAGTGGCGACTGGAAAAATCCGGTAGAGAGATGGTAGCGGCCTACATGGTCTGTCAGGATCGCACCCTTGAACATCTGGCGATGGAGAAGCCCGCCACCCTGGACGCACTACAAGCTATCTACGGCCTCGGCGCATCCAGAATCTCCCGCTTCGGCGAAGAACTTCTGGAAGCCCTGCGAAAAGCAGAGCAGGCGTGTGAAGATAGAAACGAAACTTAAGAGGGTGTTTATAAAGTCCCGTAGGGACGATTGATAATAGCCCAGTACTTCAGTGCTGGGAATAGATGTGAGTTAAAGATAAAAAGTCCCGTAGGGACGACTGAATATATCTTTCAGTTGTCCCTACGGGACTCAATATTTCTTGTGCCTGCTGTTTCCAGCCATAAATGGCTGGGCTATTATCAAATGTCCCTACGGGACAAGGGATGAATCTGATTTCTAAAGCAGCTTATAAAAATCTTTCAGCTTAAGCGCCGCTTGCCTCTCTTGCCGAGCCTGCTTCAAGTTGCGCTGCAAGTTCTTCCGGCGTGGTTACAGGTCTCTGACACGCGTAATGCTCGCAGACGTAGGCTGTGGCTCGTCCATCTAATGCGGTGCGCGCGCGTAGGAGTGGAACGAGTTCAGCCGCATGAGCGTGGCCTTCTGCTGAAAGTGCGACGACCTTGTTCGGCAGGTATCGTTTCCAGACTTCGCGCAGGAGTCTTTGCGTGTCCGTAGAGTCCTTGCCTTCGATGATGGCAATCTCTTTCGGCGACGAAAGATAAAAATCGAGCGCGCACAGGAGTCGCCCGAATGCTGATGGGTAACGCTCGATTGTATCGCGCAGGAGGCGGAAGATAGTGACAGCCTTTCTGGGATAGTCTTCGTTCCCGGTGAGTAAGCCGAGCCTGAGCAGCACATCTGCCGCAACGGAGTTACCGGAAGGCGTGGCGTTATCAAAATAGTCTTTCGAGCGCACAATCAACTCTTCGTGACTGCGGCCTGTGTAGTAGAACCCGCCCTGCTCTTCGTCCCAGAACTCTTCGTTCATACGCTCAACAATGCTCTGCGCCCCTTCGAGCCATTCCAACTCGCCCGTCGCTTCATAGAGCATTAACAAACCATCTGCGAAGAAAGAGTAGTCGTCAAGATAGCCGTTCAGCTTGGCCTGCCCGTCTTTGTAAGTTCTGAGCAACAGCCCGTCGCGCCTTAGATTCTCAAGAACGAACCGAGCATTGCGCCGCGCCACTTCTATGTAATCCTTGTGCTCAAGGATGGCACCGGCTTCGGCAAAGCTCGCGAGCATCAGGCCGTTCCAGGCGGTCAGGATTTTTTCATCGCGTCCCGGTTTGATTCTCTGCTCGCGCGCCTCGAAAAGCTTCTCGCGCCCGCGCTCAAGAACTTCCCGCAGATGCTCGACCGTAACATTCTCTCCTTTGGCGACCTCTTCCAAAGAGTCGTTGATGTTCGGGATACTCTTGCCCTCAAAGTTTCCGCCGGGCGTGATGTCATAAAAGGAGCAGAAGGGCGCTCCGTCTTCTTCGCCCAGAATCTCTTTGACTTCAGCGAGCGTCCAGACGAAAAACTTTCCTTCGTGGCCTTCCGAATCTGCATCCTGCGTGGAGTAGAATCCGCCGCTCTCGTCCGTCATTTCGCGCAGAACGTAATCAAGCGTCTCCTGTGCCACGCGGCGATAAAAGTCTTCTCCGGTTTGCTGGTAAAGGTGTAGGTAAAGACGCGTGAGGAGCGCATTGTCGTAGAGCATCTTTTCAAAATGCGGCACAAGCCACTTTGCGTCCGTGGAGTAGCGATGAAAGCCGCCGCCTAGTTGATCGTACATGCCGCCTTCGGCCATGCGGCGCGCAGTCTGCTCGACCATCTCGAAGGCAGCCCCGTCTCCCGTGCGATGAAAGTGGCGCAGTAGGAACTCAAGATTCATAGGTGCGGGAAACTTGGGCGCATTCCCGAAGCCGCCGTACGCTTTATCGTAGCTGCGCGCAAGCCGGACGTAGGAGCGCTCCAGCAGCTCAACCGAGATTGTCTCGCTTGAAGAGCGCGCAATGTCCATGCGTCGCAGCTCTTCGAGCATGGAGACTGCCGTTTCCGTCACCTCGTCTGGACGCGTCTTGTAAGCTTCACTGATGGCCGTGAGGATGCGCGGGAAGCCGGGCATGTTGTAGCGGTCTTCGGGCGGATAATATGTGCCGCCGTAGAAGGGAACTCCATCGGGCGTGAGGAAGACCGTCATAGGCCACCCGCCGTGACGCGTCATCAACTGCACCGCGTTCATGTAAATCTGATCCAGGTCAGGGCGTTCCTCTCTATCAACCTTGATGTTGATGAAATTATCGTTCATCTGTTGCGCTATCTCTTCATTCTCGAAAGACTCGCGCTCCATCACATGACACCAGTGGCAAGCGGAATATCCTATGCTCAGCAGAATAGGCTTACCTTCCGTGCGCGCTCTCTCCAAAGCTTCTTCGCCCCAAGGAAACCAGTCAACGGGATTGTGCGCGTGTTGAAGAAGATAAGGGCTGGTCTCGTTGATGAGACGGTTCGTGTGCTTGTGTTCAGACATCTAGTTACCCCTTGATGATTTTTGTTTTCGTGACAGTCTATAACTATTCGCAAGTTGAAGCGACTAAAGCTCCGTAGGAGCCGGATGTTTATAGCTTATCTGAGCAACCAGGTCTCAAGCTCCGTAGGAGCTTTATGTAATAGAGGCGACACATGCCGCACCTCGCGGAGCTTAGATCAATTTATCTCATCCCATTCTATAAACAT
>DASWQH010000016.1:0-20166 GCA_036403815.1 Pyrinomonadaceae bacterium
GTCGCCTTGTACTTTAGCTGCTTCAGTCGCACTCACCGAGCGCGGCGTGGCAATGACAAAGTTAATGTAGTCATCGTCAGAACACTTGGGCGGATTCAGGCCCTTTTTCTACTACATTTTCTTTCAACTGCGTAACCTCTAACATTATCAGGACAATTCTCTCGTTCGATTATAAACCGATATAGAACTCCATCGTGCGCGGCTTACCTGAAGGATACTACATTTATAGTCTAGTCATTCCCAGACGGAAATTCCGCAAGCGCCCGAGCCAGTTATTCTGTTCATGAGAGTCGGCTTGAAGAGACGCTCCCGCCTCAATGACTGCCGAAAGCAGTTCCTCAATGCTGTGTATCCTGCTCAGACGAAGGCCGTTTAAGTACAGAGTCGGAGTGCCTGTCACCCCCTCTTGGTAAAGCGCTGCCTTGAAATCTTCTTCCACCTTGCCTCTGTAATCGCCCTTACCCATCTCTCTTTCGTATCTCTCCATGTCGAGCCCGACCTTCCGAGCCAGGCGCGAGAGGCGTTTATCGTCGAGAGTCTGTTCCTGTTCAAACAGCGCGTTGTGCATCTCCCAGAAACGGCCCTGCGCACTGGCCGCTTCGGTTGCTTCGGACGCCCTTGCCGCGTGCGGGTGCAGGTTATTGATGGGGAAGTGTCGGTAGACCAGAGACAGCCCTTCGGTGCGATTCAAAATCTCCTGTATGAGAGGGTGCAACTGCCGACAGTAGGGGCACTCGTAATCGCCGTATTCGACGAGGGTGGCGGCGGCTGACTTAAGGCCCAGTGTATGGTCACTTTCATCAACTGGCCGTGCGAGTCTAATGATCTCATGTTCGTCATTCATAAAGTCGTTCTTTTGAAGCTTAGAAAATTTTCCTGAAGGCGATTAAGACAGAATGCTTCCGGTAGAGTTGCGAGAAATATTTTGATCACAATTAATAGAGGCGGAGCTTGTGGTCGCACCTCCATGACTTGTGTAGTCAGATACTTTTTACAGCACTACCCATATAAGTACTTCATTTCCCGCTATACAATCTGAGAGTTGAGTACTCATTGCTTCTGCCACGGATTCCTCGCGGGTGCGAGGCGGAGTCTCACGGCCATCTTCACCAGGTCGGCGAGAGAGTCGGCCTGCATCTTTTGCATCACCTTGCCTCGGTGTGCCTTCACCGTAATCTCGCTAATCCCGAGCTTGGAGCCGACCTGTTTATTCAGGAGGCCCGCGACCACCAACGCCATAACCTCACGTTCGCGAGGGGTAAGAGAAGCATAACAGTCGCGTAGTGCCTGTATCTCCACCTCTTTACCAAGCGCAGCGCGGCTGCGCTCAAGGCCGTGCTGGATGGCGCTCAAGAGCACCTCGTCGTCGAACGGCTTCGTCAGGAACTCGACAGCCCCTGCCTTCATCGCCTGAACCGTCATCGGAATGTCGCCGTGACCAGTGATGAAGATGATCGGCATGTCCGTCCGATCGCTGGCGATGAGCTTCTGCAACTCCAGACCATCGAGATCAGGAAGAGAAACGTCAAGTATCAGGCAGTTCGGAACTGAAATTCGTGGATGGGCGAGGAATTCTTCTGCGGAGGCGAAGAGTTCCGGTTGCCAGCCTGCGAAACTGATCAGTAACTCAAGCGATTCGCGCACGGAGATGTCGTCGTCAACGACGAAGACGATTGGCGTATCGTCCGACATAGTTCAGAGACCTTACCGAATCCGTGTAAACCCTATGTTACCGACGACGAAATAGATCAGACCACTCGAAGCGCCGTGGTAAGCGCCTCGTGCAGCGCCGTCTCGCTGAACGGCTTGAACAGGCACTCCACCGCACCATGTTCGATTAGTCGCGAGCGGACAGTCTCATCTCTTTGAGCGGTGATGAAGACGATCGGAATCTCCTGCCGGCGCCTCTTCAATTCCTGCTGAAGGTCGGGGCCACTCATCCCCGGCATGGTAATGTCGAGAAGCAGGCACCTGGTCTGCTCTATGAAATTAGACGCGAGGAACTCTTCCGCCGAAGAGAATGCGCGAGCCGCAAAACCGAATTCTCTCAGCAAGTCGGGTAGCGACTCGCGCACGGATTCGTCGTCATCAACGATCGACACAAGTAAATGTTCGATGGAACTTTTTTCCTGAGATCGCTCCATGACTGGAGGATGCGCCACTCCCTTGGGGGTTGTCTATTATACTTAGGTGTTGGTATCACGCTCTTGTCCGCAACCGTACACGCCAGATTGAGGCGGCTGTCGGCGTCCGTCAAACCATCGGCCCGCAAGGAATAGAAAATGAAAATGTGGCACCTAGACCATCATTCGACGTTGCCCATAGTCGTCCATGATGACTCTCGATGATTGAGCGACTGACGGAGAGACCGATCCCCATGCCATCATCCTTTGTTGTGTAGAATGCCTGGAACATCCTGTCCGCAGCTTGAGGCTCGAAACCCACCCCCGCGTCTTGCACTGAGAGGCGCACGCGGTCTGCATCATCGCATTCGGTTCTGATTAGTAAGTCCCTCGGACGGTCGCCCACGGCACTCATCGCGTCTGTAGCATTCCGAACCAGGTTCAGAATGACCTGCTGAAGCTGAACGCGGTCGCCCGTTACGGGCGGAAGATCATCCAATAGTTCCGTCCGCAGAATTATCCGGCCTCTCTGAAGCTCGCTTAACGAAAGCGCGATCACCTCTCGTGCTGCCTCGTTCAGGTCCACCGACTCGGTCGCGGAGTCTTTCTTGCTAAAGAGCGCCCGTAATCGTGTGATCACCTCAGAGGCGCGATTGCCGTCGCGAATCGTGCGCCGCGTGGTTTCGCGCGCCCCGTCGAGGTTTGGCTGCTCGGCGTTCAGCATCCGCATGCAGGTGCTGGCATTGGTGATGATGCCCGAGAGCGGCTGGTTGACTTCGTGCGCGATGGACGCCGTCAAGGCTCCCAGCGTGGCTACCCTTGCCACATGCGCGAGTTCCGACCGAAGCCTCCCGAGCGCCTCTTCCGAGAGCCGGCGTTCCGTTACGTCCTGAACCGCCGCGATGTACTCCAGTTCACCATCCTGGTCACGGGTCGCATGAGCGACCGCATGCAGATACTTGATCGAGTGGTCAGGCATCATCAAGCGGTACTGCCATTCAAAGTCGTCGCCGCCGTTTCGTGCCTGTCCGACCATTTTCTCGTACAAGGTGAGGTCTTCCGGATGGACTCGAGCACGGATCAGTTCGAGCGTCACGGGCACAGCCTGGTCAAGCTCGTAGATGCGATAGAGCTGCTCTGACCACGTAATTTCGTCTGTTTCAACACGCCAGGAAAAGCTACCGATTGAACTCAGGTGCTGGGCTTCGGCGAGGAACGCCTCGCTGCGACGCAAGTCTTCCTCAGCAAGTTTTCGGGTCGTGACATCGGATGTGAAGCCGACCATGCGAAATGGGTTACCCTGCTCATCGAAAAACATCTGACCATTCGTCGCAAGCCAATGGAGACTACCGTCGGGCCATTGGACGCGAAACTCTACCGCCACTTCTCCGGTTTCATGGGCGTGATGGATGGCTTTGATAAGGACGGGCCAGTCCGGCGCGTAGACCAGCTTCTTCCAGCTCTGATACCTCCCGTCGAAGCTGCCGGGCTGCAAGCCGTACAGGGACTCCTGTTCGGATGACCAGACGTTGACATCTTGCCGGATGTGCCAGTCGAAAGCCATAGCGCGGGCCGCCTTCTGCGCCAGGTCCAAGAGTTCCTGGTCGGCCTCCAGTTGCTCTACGGCGCGCTGACGCTCAATCGCCACTGCCGCCAGATGCGTCATCTGTCCTATGACATTCTGAAGCTGCGGGGTAGGCCCGCCGGGTTCGCGCGAATACAGAGCAAAGGTTCCCAATGCAGCATTTTCCGATGATAGGATTGGCGTCGACCAGCACGCCCTCAGCCCGTAGGACAGTGCCAGAGACCGCCAACCATACGCATCCCACTGTAAGTCCGAAGCGACGTCGGCGACGATGACCTGCTCCTTCAGGCCCGCCGCCCTGCCGCACGGACCCGAATCGAGATTGACCGGCCAGCTCAGGATCGCCTCGTTGTAGCTGGGTGGCAGGCTGGGTGCCATTGCGAGTTCCAACGAGGTGCCACTTGTATCCAGCAACAAAATCCCGCAGATGTATCCACTGACGGTCTCTTCCACAAGCCGGCACAAGGCATCCAGAATTGAGGTGAGCGTGTTCCCCCCGGCTACCATTTCCAGGAGCCGTTTCTCCCCGGCGAGCAGCGCCTCGGCCCGCTTCCGGTCATCAATATCGATTTGCAGGATGAACCAGCGGAGGATGTGCCCCTCAGTATCTCGCAAGGGCAAGCCGAGGACGTTGAACCAGCGGTAGACGCCATCGGCGCGGCGGTGACGGCTCTCGACGTTATAGGCACGGCCCGTTTCATGCGCCTCAACCTGCGCGGCCACCGTGCGCTGAAGGTCATCCGGATGAACGACGTCGGAGCTCTTCCAGCCTTTTAACTCCTCGTACGTCTTGCCGAAATATTCTAGGGTTGGTTGATTGAGTGCCTCGACTTCACCTGTGGGTGTCGTGACCGCGACAGGGGCCGGAATGCTGTCAACTATCAAGCGAAAACTGAGCTCGCGCACACGCAGTGCTTCTTCAGCCCGCCTGTGCTCCTCAATGTCCGTGCTCACTCCATACCATCTGACGATTTCTCCCGCCATATCGCGCAACGGATTGACCGAGATGTGGAACCGGCGATAATCCCCATCGAAGCGCCTGAGGCGCGCTTCCATCTCGCCGGACTCGCCGGAAGCCAAAATGGATTGCCAACGTGGGAGCAACTCAGGTAGGTCTTCCTGGTGGATTGCAGTCTGCCATCCGAAGCCACAAGCTTCGTCAACTCTAAGTCCGGTGTATTCGCACCAGCGTTGATTAACGAAGTCTATCTGCCCGTCAGGGAGTGACGTCCACACCAGCCCGGGAAGCGCATTCAGAACACGGCTCAGGTCATCCTCCATGGTGGCCCTTTCTTCGCGGCAGACGATAAGAGGAGGAGTCTTTAAGAGACCGTTCACTGTGCGCAGGCGTTGGCCCGAAGCTCGAATTGCTCGCTCTGCCGGACGGTTGTTGAATCGATTCCTATCTGGGCCAACCGTTGCAGGTGGTAGCGACGTTAATCCGAACTGCCGACGTGAACAGCCTTGTCGACACACTCGAACCCATCCTTGATGAAATGTGAGCGTATGATGCGCCACCTACGCGCGAATGTCCATAGGTTGATAAAAACGGAAGTCCTAACGCCACTTATCATACCGACTAATACTAAAGTATCGACCGATACCTTCGTCTAATAGACGCAGCTTTACGCTCGTGGTCTACTCGCATCCGTTATCACACCCGAATGAATCGAAGACAGGCAATAGTCAGTATTTAGTACGGAATACGCCATGCGACTCAAATGCGTCGTACGCCGTCGAATAAGGGAAACCGCATCACGCTGGTGAAGTGAGCGCCAGAACTACTCGAATGGAGCACCTGATGAAAGAGCCAGACGACAGATCGCGCCGTCAATTTCTCAAGAGTTCAATGTTCGGTCTTGCAGTCGCGTTCAGCCCAAGTGCGCTCACCGAGGCATTTGCAGATTCGAAATCCAAAACTACTAAAAAGGAGAATGCCATGATACAAACCAGGGCTACACAACCAACCACCGAGCAGGTTGCTGACAAGACTGCTATTCGCCCGTTTCAATTCAGTTTTCAAGACGCCGAACTTACCGATCTGCGCCGGCGCGTCAACGTGACCAAGTGGCCCGAGCGGGAATTGGTCAACGATGCATCGCAAGGTGTGCAGCTCACAACGATGCAAAAGCTCGCACGCTATTGGGGAACAGACTACGACTGGCGCAAGGGCGAGACCAAACTGAAAGCTGTACCGCACTTCGTGACGGAGATTGATGGGCTCGACATTCATTTCATTCATGTTCGTTCTAAAGAGAAGAACGCCTTGCCGGTCATCGTCACGCATGGGTGGCCCGGATCAATCATCGAGCAACTGAAGATTATAGCTCCGCTCACGAATCCGACTGCACATGGCGGAAAAGTGGAGGACGCTTTCGACATAGTGATTCCGTCGCTGCCTGGCTACGGCTTTTCGGGCAAGCCGACAACGACGGGTTGGGATCCCATCCGCATCGCGCGCGCCTGGACCGTGCTGATGAAGCGCCTCGGATACACACGATACATCGCGCAAGGCGGTGATTGGGGAAATGCTGTGACGGAGCAGATGGCACTGCTCGCGCCGCCCGGATTGATCGGCATCCACACTAACATGCCAGCCACCATCCCAGACGATATTGCTAAAGCGCTCGCGTCCGGTGGACCGCCGCCTGCCGGCCTCTCCGCCGACGAGATGCGTGCATACCAGCAGGTCGACTTCTTCTATAAGAACGGCCTCGGTTACGCGAACGAGATGGCCCACCGTCCGCAGACGTTGTACGGGATCGCGGATTCACCTGTCGGCTTGGCCGCCTGGATGATCGACCACGACGCAGCGAGCCAGGCGCTTATCGCACGAGTCTTTGACGGACAGTCCGAGGGCCTTACGCGCGACGACATCCTAGACAATGTCACTCTGTACTGGTTGACGAATACGGCAGTCTCTTCGGCGCGTCTCTACTGGGAAAGCAAGCTGGCCTTCTTCGCCCCGAAAGGTGTCCCGATCCCGACTGCCGTGAGCGCATTTCCTGACGAGATTTACCAGGCCCCGCGGAGCTGGACAGAAAAAGCCTATCCCAAGCTGATTCATTACAACCGCCTCCCGAAAGGCACGCACTTCGCGGCGTGGGAGCAGCCAGAATTCTTCGTGGCTGAACTCCGCACGGGATTCAAGTCACTGAGATAAGAAACCCGAACGGGAGTTTTCCTGACCGGCAGATTTTTGCCGGTACGTTAACTTCATCGAGATACTCAATACACTTTTTGCAAGGAGAGAAATTCATGGTTCAAATTTCAAGTGATGTCACCAAGAATGTCGTTCTCGTTCATGGCGGTTTTGTTGACGGCTCCGGCTGGGAAGACGTGTACAAAATACTCAAGCTTGACGGCTACAACGTCAGCGTTGTTCAGAATCCAACCATCTCGCTAACCGGCGACGTCGCTACGACGCGAGCAGTGCTCGATGCTCAGGACGGCCCGGCGGTTCTAGTAGGTCATTCATATGGCGGAGTCGTGATTACCGAAGCCGGCAATCATCCAAATGTTGACGCTCTCGTTTACATTACGGCTTTCGCCCCAGATGCAGGGGAATCAGTCGGGACGCTGATCGCCAATCCGGTGCCCGGGGCACCCGTGCCGCCGATCCTCCCTCCGGTCGACGGCTTTCTCATGCTGGATAAAGCAAAATTTGCGGAATCATTCGCCGGGGATGTACCGCCCGAAAAAGCTGAGTTCATGGCGCACTCCCAAGTGCCCTGGGGATTGGACGCTCTCAATGGGCTCGTTAGCACATCTGCGTGGAAAACCAAGCCGAGTTGGTATCTAGTCGTAACTGAAGACAAGATGATACCGCCGCCGGCACAACAATTTATGTCGCAACGCGCCGGTTCAACGGTTAAAGAGGTCGGAGGCAGCCACGCCATCTACGTATCTAATCCTCAGGCCGTTGCGGACATTATCAAAGAAGCCGCAACCAAAAGCTCAAAGGCCGAAGCGCAAACGTCCTAGCAAGTCCTAGCTGGGCGTGTCTTGGCGGAATGCCCACTTCGCGGCGTGGGAGCAGCCGCAGCTTTTTACTGGAGAAATGCGGGCAGCTTTCCGATCGCTTCGGATGACCGCGGCCGGCTGAAAGGGTCACGCAAGTTTCACTTAGACATATTTGAAGGACGAAAGAAGGCCCACATGAAAACTGCTCGAATCATAGCGATAGCGGCGCTGATCGTCGCAGGAGGTTTGGCGCTGTACGTGGCGCGGGCACAGCAGACGGGAACCAAACGAACCGACCTACAGCGGCACGATCTCAGCACCCCCGGACGCGAGGTTGTCCAGGTACGCGTCGACTTTGATCCAGGATATGTCTCCCCCAGGCACACGCATCCGGGCGAAGAGATCGTTTACGTCCTCGAAGGCACGCTGGAGTATCAGGTCGAGGGCCAGCCACCCGCGACGTACAAGGCCGGCGAGGTCTTGTTCATCCCGGCCGGAACAATCCACGCGGTGAAGAACGTTGGCAGCGGCAACGGGGCGGAGCTCGCCACCTACGTCGTAGAAAAGGGGAAACCGCTCATCACGCTGGTGAAGTGAGGACTCGCGGACCAATACCTTGGTATCGACCGATACCTTCGTCTAATAGATTTATCTTCTTTCTGGGAGTGTAATGCTCCAGCAGCATGAAAAATCGTCGTTCGCCTGAGAGGAGTGACAACAATGACTCAGAAATTTGTGCGTTACAGTCCGGACGTTGAACGGGAGGAGCCCGATTTCGAGCGGACCCTTCAGACGGTCCTCGATAGCATGAAGCAGCATATGCGCGGCTCGCTCCAATCCGAGGGAATTGGGCGTGTGGTGCGCGACGCCCATGCCAAGGGTTACGGTCTCGCCCGAGGAGAATTTGAAATCCTCAGTGGAATGCCCAACGAATACGCGCAGGGCATCTACGCCAAACCGGGACGGCACGAAGCCATGATTCGTTTCTCAAACGGGACGAATCACGTTGGTAGCGATCGGTTCCTGGGACCAATCGTCGGCATCGGGCTTAAGATTTTCGGCGTCGAAGGGAAAACTCTCCTGGAGGATGAGCCTGACAGTCATACTTTCGACTACGCGCTAATCGACAACCCAGTCTTCTTCGCCAACACACTCAAGCACTATGTGTTTATTCAGAGTCTGTTTGCGAATATTGGCACCGCGCCACCGGCGGACCTGTCGCCTGAGGAAAAGCAAGCTGCAATCCACCGCTTTCTCTATAACTGGGTGACGGGCAAGGGCACGCTGCCTCCCGAAGAGTGGGCCTGGGAAGAACTGGGCGCCTTCCTGCGGCTCGCTCAAGTCAAGTACGTCAACCTGCTTCTCTCGACGTACTGGACCATGGGCTCGGTGCGACATGGCGACTACGTCGCAAAGGTTCGCGTCGCACCGGTTCAATCGTTTGCTGATGGCGTTGTGCAGCGAGCTCTCGACCCCGCAGCAACCGAGCAAGTCTTTCGACCGGCGCTTGTAGCGGAGCTGCGCGAGCGGCCTTACGAGTTCGACGTCCAAGTCCAGCTCTCCACGGATCTAGTTCGAATGCCGGTTGAGAAAACGACGGTACGTTGGCCCGAGAGCCTCTCGCCGTATGTGACCGTCGCGAAATTGCGGTTGCCGCAACAGGATATCGGCGGCGAAGACAATTTCGAGAGGATGGACAAAACTTCGATGTCCCCCTGGCGCGTTACGGAGCAGCATCGTCCGCTCGGCAGCATCATGCGCGCGCGCAAGGAGGTCTACAGGCAATCATCCATCCTTCGCCACCAAACAAACCACCAGGAGCGTAAGGAGCCGAAGAACCTGGCCGAAGTGTTCGGCGAGCAAATGGCGGCCGGCGGTTGATCTGCCCACTTATAGCTGGATCGGTAAGCAAACTATCAATCGCTAATTGAAAGGAGAAGACGACAATGGCAACGCAACCACAGACGACCGCAGCACAGAGAACGACCGCACCGGAACAGAACGCCGTCGTCGAGCAGAAGATTCAGAAGGTGAAGGAGCTTTATGCGGATGCGCCAGAGTTAGGCAGAGTCGCGTTGGAGAAAGGGCTCCCCGATCTCGCGCGAGAGCTGGCAGCGGCGACAGGGACGCAAAACGCCGGTCGGATCGGCGCCCGTCAGGGCAAAGTCTCGGAGCTCACCGGGATCATTCCGTTCGCAAAAGGCGGAGCGAAGCGACTTCGAGGACTGCTGGAGGCACTGGAAGGCAACTTCCGCGGTGGGGATGCGGTTGGCACCCTCCACGATATGCGCTTCGTCTTTCTGGATAACGACACGAAGTTACTCTTCGCCACCGCCTACGATGGCGACTGGGATGCTTATATCGATGACTTCGTGACGAAGATTCCCAATGCCATGGATTTGCTGTTCTGCAATATTGAGGGGTGGCCCGGAATTCACAGCCCGTCGGCGAAAGACTTTATCGCTGGGCACCAGATCGCAGCCGAGGCCTGGTACGTCGCCAGTCCGAATCTGACGGTGGCAGAGACGCGACGGCTTGAGCGCATCGGTGAGGCGTTGGACGAATTCCTCGATAAGGTCAGCGAATAAGGACAACGAGGCAAACCATATTAGCGGGTGGGAATGCCGGTTACGCGAATGGATTACCCGCAGCGCACGAGTAAGCAAGTAAGGAGAGACCGAAAGGAGAAAGATAGTAATGGCGACTCAAACACAGACAGGGACCGCGCCCCAACCGGAACTTACAGGCGCGCAGAAGATTCAGCAGCTACGCGAGTTGTTCGCGGACGCGTCGGAAGTGGGGAAAAGCGCACTGGAGAACGTGCTCAAAGAGTTATCGGGGCAGGTTTCGGAACCGCCGCCGCCAATCGAAAGTGCCGGGCGGGTTGGCGCCCGTCTTGGCAAACGCTCCGAGTTGACCATGATCGTTCCGTTAGTGCCTGGCGGCGCCAAGCGGCTGCGCACGTTCCTGCAATTGCTGGGCGGCAACCTTTCACCCGGTGCGACCAAGGTCGGCACTCTCCACGACATGCGGTTCGTGTTCCTCGACAACGATACGAGAATGCTCTTCGCCACTTCTTTCGACGGGGATTGGGACACCTATATCGATGACTTCATCGCGTTGATTCCAGATTATCTGGACCTCATGGACTCTGCTTGGGAAGGCTGGCCGGGGATTCGCAACCCAGGGGCGAAAGATTACCTCGTTAAGCACCAGATCACGGCAGAAGGCTGGTTCGTCGCCAATCCGGAGCTCACTTTGGCTGAGATCCAGCGACTGGAGCGCATCGGTAAGGCAACTGACGAATTCCTCGACAAGGTTCAATAGCCTGGAGCGGGTGATCTTTTGTTCGTGGTCCGGCCGGAATGGAACCCGGACCAATGGAGGGATGCTGGTATGTCGTCCGTCAATGAATACGCCGGGTCGAGTGCTGCGACGCGTGCGCCGGCGCTCGACTTGCACGAAATCCAAGCGACCGTACTCAGGCAGAGGCCCGCACCCTATTTCGGCTCCCACGTGCTTTTGCGGGTCGATGATGCTGAAGCAGGCCGCGCGTTTCTCCGGCGGCTGATACCTCACGTCGATTCTGCCGCCGGTTGGTGGAGCGCGACGGATCCCTGGATTGCAGTCGGGATCAGCCATGCCGGCCTTAGGGCGCTCGGCCTCTCTGAGGATTCGCTGCAGAGCTTTCCCGAAGCCTTTCGTGAAGGGATGGCGGCGCGCGCCAAGCAACTCGGAGATGTAGGCGTCAACGATCCAAAGAATTGGGACCAGGCATACGGCAAGGGTGAAGTCCACATCGGGTTGAGTGCATTCAGCGATTCCGAGGAAAATCGGCGCCGCATCCTTGCTATCGCTCGCGAGCAGTTAGGGGGCTTCTCTGGCGTCAGCGTTTCGGCCATGCAGGATTTCGGGGCGCAGCCCGGCGACCGCAATTCGCTGGGTTACAAAGACGGTATCGACCAACCCGCGATTGAGGGCAGTGGCGTCGACCCGCTGCCAGGACAGGGACAGCCGATCAAGGCTGGGGAGTTCATCCTTGGATACCCAGGTGAGGCAGGCTTTCCGCTGCCGATGCCGCAGCCGGAGATACTCGGTCGCAACGGCACCTTTGTGGGCTTTCGCAAATATCAGTCGCGCGTCGGTGCGTTCAATCGATTCCTCCAGGCGCATGGAAGCACCGAAGCAGAACAGGAACTGCTAGCCGCGAAGCTGGTAGGCCGCTGGCGCAGCGGTGCTCCGCTGGTGCTGGCACCGGACGGCGACAACCCTGCACTCGGTGCGGACCCGCAACGGAACAATGACTTTAACTACTCGAACGATCCTCGTGGCCGGCAGGCCCCGTTCGGATGCCATATTCGGCGCATGAACCCGCGTGACACGAAACTCACGCGGTTGACTGACGTCAACCTGCATCGCCTGATAAGGCGAGGCACGACGTATGGACCACCATACGATCCGAACGCTCTCTCCGAAGCAGACGACGAAGTGCCGCGCGGGGCCTACTTCCTGTTCATCAGCGCCAAGGCGATGGCCACTATCGAATTCCTGCAACAAGAGTGGATTAACGACGGCAATTTCGTGGGTGCTCGTGACGAGCGTGACCCAATCATTGGGCTGCAGGAAGAGGGCGCGACCTTCACCATTCCAAAAGATCCGGTCAGGCGGCTCGTGCGCGGAATCGACACGTTCAACGTGCTACGCGGCGGCGAGTACTTCTTCATGCCGAGCATGAGTGGATTGAATTGGCTCGCGAATGGCTTCCAGTGAGTTGCGAGCGAGCAGGTACTTATGACGCCGATAGCAGTGACTCTGGAAAGGCCGGAAGTATGGCGGTCGTCCGAGCCGACTGCTCCGACAAATTAGCTCGTAGCCTTCCTCGGCCGCGGTGCCACTTTAGCCCGGCGAAGACTCGTAGGCTCTCGAAAGAGAAATGATGCTCGCATACAGACTGCTGAAAGAGCAGACGCAACCAGAGTTTCAGGAAGTGCCGGAGCCGCATGCGGGCCCCGGTCAGGTAGTGGTCAAAGTCGCCAGCTCAGGCCTTTGCCACACCGATTTCACCGTCATATCTCGCGAGCGAAGCTACTGGAAGAACGAGCCGCCGCCCTTCACGCTCGGGCACGAGATCGCCGGGTGGGTAGAAGAGCTGGGAAGCGGAGTAAAGGGATTCCGGCTTGGCGATGCCGTCGCGGTCAACCCGTCATGGGCCAGCTGCGGACGCTGTCACATGTGCAGGTCGGGAGAAGAAAACTTTTGCCTGTATCAGAAGGCCATTCGCGCTCCCGGCGTCGGTTACGATGGAGGACACGCGCCATACGTCCTCGTCCCCGAGGCGAGGTTTCTCGTGCCCATCGGCAACCTCGACCCGGTTGAGGCGGCGCCCCTTACTGATGCCGGTCTCACGACATACACGGCCATCAAGCAAGCGCTTCCTGGGATCTATCCGGGTAGCACGGCGGTCGTAATCGGCATCGGCGGGTTGGGTCTTTATGCGGTTCAATTCCTTCGGCAGTTGACCGGCGCTCGAATCGTCGCCATCGATTCGAGCGAAGCCAGACTGAAGCTGGCCCGGGAGTACGGCGCCGACGACGTCGTCACGAGTGGTCCTAACGCTGCGGACCAGATTCGCGATCTCACTAGCGGGATCGGGGCGGCATTCGTCCTGGATTGCGTCGGAGTGGACGACACGCTCGCCACAGGCGTGACCGCCCTGTCGTGGCGGGGCCAGTTGGCTATGGTCGGTGCGGGCGGCGGCTCCATTCTCTTCGACTTTTTCAAAATGCCCCCAGGCACGCAACTGGTGACGAGCTTGAACGGCGGCGGCGTCGCGTTGAAGGAGGTTCTCGACATGGCAGCTCTGGGTCGAATCAAGACCCTCGTGGATCGCTATCCTCTCAACGCGGTGAAGCAGGCGTACGACGATTTCGAGCACGGACATCTGGTCGGTCGAGCGGTAGTCATTCCCGAAGCGGTGGCAGCGCGCGCAGCGTAACCGGTGATGTGAGAGGCCGCGGACGTCCTGTGACAAAAGAAGAGCAACAAAATTAACCCTGAGGAAGGAAAAAACATGGCAAACCCCATTCTAGTCACCGGCGCTGCAGGCCGCACCGGCGGGGTAGGGCGCACGGTCACCGAGTTGCTGTTGAAGCAAGGCAAAGCGGTGCGTGCGATGGTGCGAATTGAAGACGAACGTGCGCAGGCGTTGCGCGACCTGGGTGCGGAGGTCGTGGTTGGCAATCTGCTCGATCTCGATTCGATGCACAGGGTGATTGCTGGCTGCGACACGATGTACTTCGGCATGTCGGTTTCGGATACCTATCTGGCCGCGACGGTCAATGCGGCGGCGGTGGCGAAGCATCACGGCGTGAAGGCGTTCATCAATATGTCGCAGATGACGGTCTCACAGATGAGCATTACCGAAACCACCGCGAGCCCTCAGCAGAAGCTGCACTGGCTCGCTGAGCAGGCGCTGAACTGGTCTGGTCTGCCAGTCGTGCACGTGCGGCCGACGGCGCTTTTCGAAGGGTCCTTTCTGATTCTTACTTCGGATTCGGTCCGAGAATCAAATCAGATCAGACTACCGTTCGGCGAGGGCAAGACCTCGCCGGTCGCAGTGGAAGACGTTGCACGTGTGATCGCCGCGCTGTTGGCCGATCCGCAGCCGCACATCGGCAACATCTATCACCTGACCGGCCCGCAGTCGGAGAACATGTATTTCTATGCACAGGAGTATTCGGAAGCGCTTGGGCGCACGATCACCTATCAGGATATTCCCGTCGCGCCTTGGCGACACAGGCTGCTCGAGCGCGGCTTGCCGGTTTTCCTGGTGGACCACCTTGCGACGATGGCCGATCTGCACCGTGCTGGACGTTACGACCGACTGTCGAACGACGTGCTCACGTTAACGGGGCAAGGGCCACTGACCGTGCGGGAAATCGTCAGAAAGAATGCGGCAATATTCACTGCGGCGGCAAAAGCGGCCTGACCGGAGAGTGGCAAATGTCAAAAGCAATTAGTGATGACCGCCCAGCAGGTCCATTCGTTTTCGAGACGATCAAGGTAAGTAAGGAAGGCGGCGTTCTGTTCGCTGAAATCTTTGCCCCACCGATGAATCTTGAAGGACCGGAACTGGTGCGTGATTTGGTCTCGCTGATTCAGCAAGCTGAGGCTGACGCAGCGCTTCAGGTGCTCGTGTTCAAGAGCGCCGACCCTGACTATTTCATTTCCCACGTCGATGTCACCCGGATCAAAGAGAATCGAGCAGCCGCGGCGAAGCTGAACGGTGACGAATCAATAGGTCAACTGTATCGGCATCTGAGTGCCAGCCGCCTCGTCTCCATTGCGCAGATCGAAGGTCGCGTGCGCGGCGTGGGAAGCGAATTCATACTGGCGTGTGACATGCGGTTCGCTGCGCGAGAGTCAGCCATCTTTGGTCAATTCGAACCCTCCTTTGGTGTCATTCCCGGCGCGGGCGGCGCCCAACACCTCACGCGGCTAATGGGCCGCGGCCGCGCGCTCGAAGTGATGTTAAGCGCACAAGACTACGACGCGGATTTGGCCGAAAAGTATGGATGGATCAATCGAGCGTTGCCTGCGGACGAGATTGATGAGTTCGTCAGCTCACTCGCTCATCGGATCGCGAAGTTTCCAGCCGCTGGCCACGCCGTTGTGAAGGAACGAGTCAACGCAATCACGCTTCCGTCAGTCGAGGATATTCGTCGCGATTCCGATCTTTTCCTGGAGGGCACTCGCAGTCCTGAATTCCAGGAGCTGACGCGAAGCGCGTTTGAAAACGGCTTTCAAACGAGAGAGGCCGAAATGAATCTCGCAAAGCTGGTGAGTGAAATCCAAAGCAAGACTGATGTGTAAGTTCGAACGCAGGAAGGAGTAGACATGTCTACAATTCACTTCAAACTGACGACGACCGCGACGCCTGAGCAGTTCATTGGCGGCCTCACTGACTTTGGTCCTGGCCGCGCACAGCTCTTTGGCAATAGCACCGATGAGTACCTGAAGGTGCATGAGAAAGGCTCAAATCATGCGGACGTCACGGAGGGCTCCGGCGGCATCTGGGAACGACTAAATTACAACTGGTCCGATCCGACACACATAGTGCTTACCACCACTGACTCGAACCTATGGGGAGGCCGATCAGGTCACACCTATACGTTAACGCGGCAGCCGAACGGCACGACCGACGTCGACGTGGTGATTGTGCGCGAGGGTAAGAACCTCAAGGGCCGATTGGTCGGAGCATTCCTTGGGATCGTCGGCAAGGGACAGTTGAAGAAGTGGTTTGCAAACACCTTAAAGGCCATTGAGGCACGCAACTACGATGTCGGCATGGCGGCAAAGGTGTAGACGAAGTCAAGGCCATGCTTCAGCTGCTCTCAGCTTTCCATGAGCCCGTCGCTGTAGTTCGCCTACGCTCGCCGTCGGAGTAAGCCGTTGCTCGCTTTCAGCAGCATATAACATCGCATTGGAGGAATCACAATGCATCCTTTACGCAAACTACGGGAATCCGGTAAGCCTACAGCCGCCCAGGTGAGCGACCTGCTTGCCGAAAACATCGTATTCAACAGCCCGATCCTGATTCGGCCGATCGAGGGCCGTGAAGTCATCGCGACGATTTTCGCTCAGTCGAGCTCTACGCGTGGTTCGGGCACTTATACGGCCGAGTTTAAGCTCGATGAGCGCACCACCTTCTTGCGCTGGGTGGGAACCATGGATGGCCACAAGATCGAGAGCTTGGAGGTCATCGTGGATAACGAGCAGGGGCTGATAGTGGAGCGCACTATTGCCATGCGGCCGTATCCGGCGCTGAAACTGTTCCGCGATGCCATGCATGCAGCACTCAAGGATAAGCTGCCGCCCGATGTTTGGGACTATCCAACGCCATAGTGTGACCACGCCGGGCGTTTCAGATCGTTACCTAACCCCTGTCGGACGCAAGGTCGCAAGGGAGTTACTAATGTGCCAGGCGTGCCGAGGTAGGGACACTTCAGTTGTCTTAGGTCACCGAATGTTTCAGAAGATCACAATCTATGGTGACTCCACAAATCATTTTCGATCAGTGTATTCAGCGGAGGAGATAACATGACAACCGTAAAAGAAGCCGGACTCGCGGCAGTCGACATGAAGCTCGAGGCTATTGTCATTCCCGTCTCGGATGTCAAGCGCGCGGAGGACTTCTACAAGAAGCTCGGGTGGCGGCAGGACGTCACACCGCCGGGTTCCGGCGTGTTCCAGTTCACACCGCATGGCTCCGGGTGCTCGGTGCAATTCGGCGCGAACCTCACCACGGCTGCGCCTGGTTCAGTCCAGAGAACTTACCTGATCGTCTCCGACATCGAGGCCGTACGGGACGCGCTGCTCGCAGCCGGCATCGAGGTAAGCGACGTCTTCCACTTCAGCCCCGAAGGCCCGGCGAGCGGGCCGGATCCCGAGCATCGCAGCTACAGCTCGCTCGCCTCGTTCAGCGATCCAGACGGCAACAGTTGGCTGTTGCAGGAAATTACAATCCGTCTTCCCGGGCGCATCGACTCCGGCGTGACCTCGTTCGGTTCCGCAAGCGACCTGGCGAGCGCACTTCGGCGTGCGGAGGCCGCCCACGGCGAGCACGAGAAGCGCACCGGCGGGCAGCGCGACGCAAACTGGCCCGCCTGGTACGCCGAGTACATGGCGGCGGAGCAGTCCGGGACGGAGTTGCCGCAATAAACGACAACGACGTCATCATCGGACGTGGCTCGCTCCGGCGCACAGTATTGGTGCGCTGGCGGGAGCTTTTCATCTAGTTGACGCTCGCATTCAACAAAGCGGACTTCGATTCAGATGAACGCATAGGAGGAAAGTGATCGCCGCTCTCGAAAACCTGAGAATAAGTGCGCAACAGGGAGCTTCGTGAAGCAGTGAGCTGACGAAACTATATGGACAGACGACGAAATTTGTTAATCGGGATTGTGGTGGGCATCGTTGTTGTAGCAGCCTCGATCTACGCTACGGGTTTCACAAAGCAATTGCTTGGACCCTTTCGCAGCAAGACCGCTGAATATAAAAGTTCGGAATCCAGTGCTGCTCCAGAGCTGGTTACGGGTGACTGGATAAACTCAGAACCGCTAAAGCTCAAGGATCTGCGCGGTCGCGTGGTGCTCATCGAGTTTTGGACTTTCAGTTGCTATAACTGTCGTAACACGTTGCCATTCATCAAAGGCTGGGATGATCGTTACCGCGCGAAAGGCCTCACCGTCATTGGTGTGCATTCACCTGAGTTTGATGATGAAAGAAACATCGAAACCCTTCGCCGCGAAGTTGCTTCACTGGGGATTAAGTACCCGGTAGTCTCGGATAACGACTACCAAACATGGAACGCTTATAACGTCGAAGCCTGGCCCACCACCTTCCTGTTAGATAAACAAGGACGAATTCGATGGAGGCACGTTGGTGAGGGGAATTATGCCGAGGCCGAGCGACTGATTCAGAATCTACTCGCAGAAAAAGAATCATAGTCTGAAGACCGTAATGATGAACGTGGACGAAATGGTAGACGCGGCAATCAAGGGAAATGAAATGTCTGAAGAAATAAATCGGGATCGCCGCCGCTTTCTCGGCACTGCGGCCATGACCATCGCGGCTGCTCAACTCGGCATGATTGGTTCGGCGAAAGCTCAGTCCAGCGAGATGAAACCAGCAGGTTCGATCACGATTAACCCGGGCACGAATACATCGTTTGGCCCACTAAAGCAGATCGATGCCGGCCTCCTGAACGTCGGATACGCTGAAGCCGGTCCAGCCAATGGCTCTCCGATAATTCTGCTGCACGGCTGGCCCTACGACATACACACCTACGTCGATGTCGCCCCTTTGCTGGCATCGAAGGGCTATCGGGTGATAGTCCCCTTTCTGCGCGGCTACGGGACGACCCGCTTTCTTTCGAGTGACACGTTCCGCAATGGCCAGCCGTCGGCACTTGCCCTGGACATCATCGCTCTTATGGATGCCTTAAAGATCAAGAGAGCGACCGTCGCCGGTTGTGATTGGGGAGCGCGAACGGCCTGCATCATCGCGGCGCTCTGGCCCGAGCGCTGCAAGGGGCTGGTGTCGGTGAGTGGTTATCTGATCAGCAGCCAGGAAGCCGGCAAGATACCATTGCCGCCAAAAGCTGAACTCCAATGGTGGTATCAATATTACTTTGCCACGGAGCGCGGCCGCGCAGGTTACGACAAATACCGACGAGACTTTGCGAAGCTCATCTGGCAGATTGCTTCGCCGAAATGGAACTTCGATGACGCGACGTTCGGGCGCAGCGCGGCGTCTTTCGACAACCCGGATCACGTCCGGATTGTGACCCATAATTATCGTTGGCGGCTCGGACTGGCCGATGGTGAGTCAAAGTATGACGAGCTGGAAAAGCGGTTGGCCGAAGCTCCGGTCATCACCGTTCCGACTATTACCCTTGAAGGCGACGCCAACGGTGCGCCGCACCCGGACAGTAGTTCTTATGCCAAGAAATTCTCGGGCAAATATGCGCACAGGGTTATCAAGAGCGGCATCGGGCACAATCTGCCGCAGGAAGCCCCGCAGGATTTTGCCAGGGCTGTTGTTGAAGCGGATGGTTATTGATCGGCGTTGCCATTGATCAAGCGGTCGCAGTTGTCAACGGCGCTCTACGGAGCGCATCCTCTTCAACCACCAGGCTGAGCTGCCGGGTAAAGTAGATAAGGAGAATCAGAAATGCCATACATCACTGTCGGCGAGGAAAACTCGCACGCAATCGATCTCTATTACAAGGACTGGGGCACGGGGCAGCCCATTGTCTTCAGTCACGGCTGGCCGCTCTCAGCCGACGATTGGGACAACCAGATGCTGTTCTTCGGCCAACGCGGCTATCGCGTCATAGCGCATGACCGAAGGGGGCATGGCCGCTCTACTCAAACGTGGGACGGCAACGACATGGACACCTACGCCGACGATCTCGCTGCTCTGACTGAAAAGCTCGACCTGAAAGATGCAATCCATGTGGGCCACTCCACCGGCGGCGGCGAAGTCGCCCACTACATCGGACGGCACGGTACGAGCCGTGTTGCAAAGGCCGTGCTCATCGGCGCAGTGCCGCCTCTGATGTTGAAGACGGAAGCGAATCCGGGCGGCCTGCCCCTAGAAGTCTTCGACCAGATACGAGCGGGCGTGGCCGGAGACCGCTCGCAGTTCTACAAGGACCTGACGCTTTCCTTTTATGGGTACAATCGGCCCGGCGCGAAGATTTCCGAAGGCATCCGTGAGCACTGGTGGTTGCAGGGCATGATGGGGGGCATCAAGGCCCATTACGATTGCATCAAGGCTTTCTCCGAAACCGATTTCACCGAAGACCTCAAGAAGATAGACGTGCCCACTCTCATCCTTCATGGGGACGACGACCAGATCGTCCCTATCGGCGCATCGGGACTGATGTCCGCGAAGATCGTGAAGAACGCCCGACTTAAGGTCTATCCGGGC
>DASWQH010000017.1:0-74378 GCA_036403815.1 Pyrinomonadaceae bacterium
AAATCCAGCAGTTTTTGGTCAGGCGTCATGAGAGGGCTTCTCCTCAGAGCTGTTTTGAGACCTAAAACGCCAGCAATCATGAACTGAAAATAAAATCCTGTCAATAATTGGTTTCCGAAAAGGTGCATTATCGGAATTGCCGTGTGAGATTGATGAGAGTGTTTAAACTTCCCTTCTCCGGTCAATTATTTAGTTTAGTGTGAAACCCTGTGAAACGCCCGCCCAGAAGTCGTATTCGGCATTTACATGGGACAAAAGTTTCCATTTTGGAAGTGTTTTTTACAACTGCTTTCCTCTTGAACTTGAAATTTACCTATCTAAAATTATATTGACAGGTCTTTAAGCATCGTGTAACGTCTCGCAGACCAGCAGGTTGCAGGAGACAATTATGGAAAACGTACAACCCTCTGATCTGATAACCACTTCGGAAGCGCGGGCGCTTCTCGGCTGTAGCGCTGTCAAAATGGCCCAATTAATCAAGAACGGTGTAATACGGTACTTTACAGATCCACTTGACAGGCGCGTCAAACTGGTCAGCCGGGAGGAGGTTCTGGCGCTTATTGTGAGGCGAGCCGCATGAAAACAATAGCTTTAGCCAATCACAAGGGGGGCTGCGCAAAGACCACCACGGCTCTCAATGTGGCTGCGGCACTGGCTACTACAGGGTCGCGCGTGCTTGCTGTCGATCTTGATCCGCAGGGTAACTTGTCCGCGTCGCTTGGAGCAGATTTGCAGGAGATGGAAACTAACCATCGCACGTCGCATCGGCTTATGCTCGATGAGCGAGGTGATTTCTCTGATTATATAATTAAATCTAAGCCCAGGCTCGATCTCCTTCCGGCCTGTCTTGATGCCGACGCGGAGGCACTTCTGGACGGACAGGCCGTATCGCGCGAACTCCTTCTGAAACAGAAACTTAGCCCGGCCCAAGCGGCCTATGATTACTGCGTAATTGATACCCCTCCATCGCTCCGGGTGCCGACTTTAAACGCCCTGGCTATGAGCGACCTGACCATCGTGCCGATTGAGTCCAGCATGTTCGCCCTTCTTGGCCTGGGACAGCTCCTGCGCACCGTAGCGAAGGTCAGGCGTGCGCATGCACCCGATATGATGGTGATGGCGCTTTCGACCCTCTACACGGCACGACAGAATCTGGATAAGAACATACGCAGCAAGGTTTTAGAGAAATTCACTGAGGATTTTGTCTTTAACACGACGATCCCGCGCGCAGTCGCCGTCGGCGAGGCTACGGCCACGCTGCAGGCCGTGGTGGAAACTAGTCCGGAATCTGCTGGTGCTTTTGCTTTTCGTAAGCTGGTTAGTGAAATCCGCGAGGTAATGGGAGATGAAGAAAACAGATCGGAAGCGGCTCGACGACGCACTAGATAAAGCGCTCGCTCCGCCCCGCAAGATGCCTAAACAGGCACTTGATAATCTTCTGGACGAGTATGACGATCCGACCGCCCAGACCAAAGAGAAACCTTTGATTACTCCAGTACCGGAGTACCGGAGTACCGGAGTGTTAGGGAGCGAAACTCAAGAAAAACAAGAAATTGCACAGCCAGTTCCTTCAAGTATTACCGCAGTACCGCAGCACCGGAGTACCGCAGTACCGGAGAGACAAAATTCTTCTAGCACACCTCCTATTGAGAATAAACAAGTTTCGTCAGTAATCCCAAAATCCAATTTCTACCGGAAGGCGAACGAGGTAGTAGACCAACTGGACAGAGAGTTAACGCCAGCGGAAAGTAAAGTCTTCGACCACCTGATTCGTTTATCCGTTGGTTTTAATAAAGACTGGTGCCAGGTGCGCATCTCGACTCTACAAGAGCGGACAGGTTACCGTTCAGATAAGACCGTACGCGCGGCCATCAACGGGCTTATCATCAAGGGCAGGATCGCGCGTCGCACTCACCATAATAATCCGCTCGGCGATGAATATCAGATTCGCAGCTACTCCGGTAATACCGGAGTACCGGAGTACCGGAGTACCCCGGCAGAAAATACTCTGGTACTGGAGTCAAATATTACCGGACAATTAAATACAGATGTAAAAGAAAAAAGCTTTGATGATGATGACGCTGCGCTGGCCGGGCTCCTAGCAATCTTGAAACAGGCAGCAAAGGACTTAACAGGCAAAAACCCCTCTGCTTCCGAAGTAGAGCGGTGGCGCGAGTTGGGAGAAGTTCTCTCGACTGAATTGAAGATAGCCGCCGCACACACAGCAGTTTCAAGTGTTCCGTCATTCTTCGCCGAGCATTTGCGTCGTCGGCTTTTCAAAAAAGATCGGAAGCAGATAGCGGAAGAAGCCGCTTCATCCTCCTCTATTCCAGCGAGCGCTTCTATGCTTACTGATGCGCAGATCAGAGAATGCCCAGACTGTGGCGGGAGCGGTCTCTACTACCCTGAAGGTTATGAAAAAGGTGTAGCCAAGTGCAAACACGAAAAGCTTTCGAGGGAAGGGAACTAAGAAGAATTTCTCATAGCTGATTTGCTTATCAAAAATAGGCAATTGGTAGATGACTATCTACTAAGAATTGCTTTTGTTTCGTAAGAGTCTTTACGAACAGTTCAAGATTTGAATCTGCGTCGGATTGTTCCTAGTACGAGTAATCCAATTCATTCCTTTTGGCGCATAGACCTTGCCTTACTTGAAAAGGATACTCATGCCTCTATTTGAAGGATATCAATTAGGAAAATTGTTAGGGCAAGGAACGTTCGGTCAAACCTATGAGGCCATAAAGAATGGTCAACGCGTAGCTATTAAATTGATAAGAGAGGAAGCTATTCAATCCTCTGCGCCCCCTGCGTCTCTGCGGTGAACGTCCCGGTTACATCCAATTGCAATCCACTAAGGGGGTGAAACCTGTAGGACGCGAATCTCTTTGAGTATCCTAGCCTGTGTTGCGCAAACCCGCCGCGATGCCGTTAATGGTTGCCGCCAGCGCGTAATTTAATTCTTCACTCTCCTCGCCGTGGCGTTTCCGCCTGAGTAGCGCAACCTGAATTATGCTCATCGGGTCAACGTAAGGGTTGCGCAGGCGTATGGAGCGCGCGAGCACAGGATTTCTGCTCAATAGTTCTTTCTGCCCGGTGAGTCGGAGAATCATGCGGCGCGTGCGTGCGAACTCTTCCTTAATCAAATTGAACACGCGCTCTCGAATGCCGGAATCTTGAACGAGGTCGGCGTAGTGACGCGCGATTGTCAGGTCGGCTTTCGCCATCCCTATTTCCACATTGGCTATCAGGTCTGAGAAGAACGCAAACTTTTCTGTCATCGTGCGAACGAGGCGCTCTTTTTCCGCGTCCCCACCGATGAAGCGTTCGAGCGCGTAGCCGACGCCGAACCAGCCGGGCAGGACATGGCGGCTCTGCATCCAGCCGAAGACCCAGGGGATAGCGCGTAAGTCGGAAAGCCCACGCGCCTCGCCTCTTCGTGCCGGGCGTGAGCCAAGACGTGCGTGCTCCAGTTCCTGAACGGGCGTCGCTTCCTCGAAGTAGGTAAGGACATCCGCACTATCGGCAATCCGCTCGCGGTAAAAGTTGAAAGCGCTCTCGGACATCTCTTCTACTACGGCCTCCCACTCGGCTTCTTTTATCTGTTCTATGCCGGGGCGTGTCAGAGCTTCCAGAGAGGCCGCGACCATCAGTTCCAGATTGCGTTCCGCCAGGATGGGGTCTGAATATTTCCAGTTGAGGACTTCGCCCTGTTCAGTAATCCGTAGAGAGCCTGTGAAAGCATCTGTGGGCTGCGACACAATCGCTCTATGCGTGGGGCCGCCGCCGCGGCCTACTGTGCCCCCGCGCCCGTGGAAAAGACGGAGCTTGACGTTGCACTCTTCCGCAACGCGGTGCAACTCGCGGTGAGCTTTGTAGATTTCCCAAGCGCTTGTGAGCATCCCGCCGTCTTTGTTTGAATCCGAATAGCCCAGCATCACCTCCTGTTGTCGCCCCCACGAATCCAGTAGAGGCTGGTAATCGGGTGCTGTCCATACCTCGCGGCAAACCTGCGGGCAGTTTCGTAAATCCTCTATTGATTCAAAGAGGGGAACGGGCATCAAGCCCGGGTCTTTATCATCAATGGAAGCCTCCACGCGAACACCGCACAGACGCGCCAACCAGACGACCGAGAAGATGTCCTCCGTACGGCTCGCGCCGCTGATGATGTAATTGCGAATTGCAAGCGGCGTAAACTCCCGCTTCAACTCTGCCACCGTGCGCAAGGTATCAAGTAGCGTGCGCGTCTCATCCGAAGGCGAATCGGGTAGGGAAAGCGCACTGCTTCCCTCGGCACATGCTCCGCCCGATAACTCCGCAATGGCGCGCTCATGCACACGCGCGTGCTGTCTAATGTCCAGCGTATGCAGATGAAAGCCGAAGGTCTTGACCTGTTTAAGAAGCGGGTCTAGAAGCAGGCGAACTATACGCTGCCCACGGTTGGTGACAAGGCTCTCGCGCATCAAGCTTAGATCGTTGGCGAACTCGTCGGCGTTTCTGTAAGCATTCGATTGCGCAGGCCGGTCGCGCGTCAGGTGTAAGCGCTCGATTATGTAGTCAAGGTAGCGCCTGTAAATTTCATCCACCGCACGGGTCTTATTTCGTGGAGCGATAGAAGGCATTTTCACTGCATACTGCCTGAGCGCTTCCAGCAGCTCTCGCGAGACGCCCACCTGTTGCGCTGAAGGACTGAGACGATTCATCAGTTCCATTACAGCTTCCATGTAATGATCTAATATGACGCCGCGCGCCATCTCCAATGCGTCGCGCGTGCAATGGGGCGTGACATACGGGTTCCCGTCCCGGTCGCCTCCTATCCACGAGCCGAAGCGAAGAAAGATGGGCAACTCATCAACTTCCATCTCACATTCATAAGCTTCATGGAAAGCATCTGCGAACTCTTCGTAAAGATGCGGCAGAGTTTCAATCAGGGAATCGGAGTAGTAGTCCAAGCCCATTTTGATTTCATCGCGCACTGTCGGCGGCCTGCGGCGTACTTCGTCCGTCTGCCACAGCGCCGTAATTTCTGCAAGGATGGAAGACTCTCTGGCTCGCGCTTCCGATTCGGTGAGCGGCAGCCTGTCCAGTCTCTCCAGCTCATCCGCGATGCGTCGTCGCTTGAAGAGGACAGTACGTCGCGCTGCCTCCGTTGGGTGTGCTGTAAAGACCGGCATGACCTCCACACTGCGCAATGCTTCGAGCGCGGTGTCGCAACTGAATCCCGCTGCGCGCAGGCGGCGCAGGATAGCGCGAATAGAGCCGGGCTGGGGTGTCCCGTCTGGCGCAAGCTGTAAACTTCTGCGACGGCGCTTGCGATGATTTGTCTCGGCAAGATTTGTCAGCTCAAAATAGATGGCGAAAGCCTTTGTCAGGCGATAGGCTTCAACCAGTTCCAGATTGGCTACCGATTGAGCAAACACCTGCATTAGCTGATCTGCGCGCTCGCCTGCCTGGACAAATTCATCACCGCCCGTAGCGTCTCGATACTGGATAGTCAATAGTCTTAGCTCTTCGACTTGATTGAACAGCCTTTCGCCCGCCTGCTCTTTTAAGACTTCGCCTAGCAGGCGACCGAGCGAGCGCACGTCACGGCGCAGAGGCGCTTCTTTTACCTCCGGCTCATCAATCGTCAATTCATAGAGGCGCTCGGCCTGGTCTTCAGGACTCCATAAACTTTCAGACACTTGCCTATGACTTTTCATGTATAGATTCTCTCGCACTTACAGGAAGCATTAAACCGCGCAGGATTTTACAATAAGAGCTTCGGGCAGACATTATATACAGGATGCGTGCAAGCTTCAGGCTTTGACTAATTCAATCAATACGGCTTTAGATAATCTCATGAAAGGCAAAGAAACATCTTACCCCAGAGATAAGATTAAGATACTGCTTCTGGAAAACATCTCAGACTCTGCGACCGAAGGATTCCTAACCGGCGGATATACAGCGATTGAAAGACTCCCCGCAGCGCTCAGCGAAAAAGAGTTGATTGCGGCTATCAAAGACGTACACATCCTGGGCATCCGCTCGAAAACCCGCATCACTGAAAATGTCCTGGCTGAGGCCGACAAACTCCTTGCCATAGGTTGTTTCTGCATCGGCGTTAATCAAGTTGAGTTGAAGGCCGCATCCGCTCACGGAATAGCTGTGTTCAATGCTCCGTACTCTAACACGCGTTCGGTCGCAGAACTGGTCATAGGCTTATGCGTGATGCTGATTCGTAAAATTATGGATAAGAACACGGCGGCGCATCGGGGCGTCTGGCTCAAGGATACGAAGAGTAGTTACGAGCTGCGAGGCAAGACGCTGGGCATCATCGGGTACGGCAACATCGGCTCGCAAGTATCCGTGATGGCAGAGGCGATGGGAATGAATGTTATCTACTACGACATTGCCCCCAGACTGCCGCACGGAAATGCCAGGCAGGTTAGCGATTTACGGGAACTGCTTGAAAAATCGAACATCGTTACGCTTCACGTTCCGAGTGACGCCTCAACCCGCTACATGATTAATGAGCACAACCTCGCACAGGTGAGAAAAGGAGCCGTCTTCATCAATTACAGCCGCGGCGATGTGGTTGATTTAGCTGCGCTGAGAAAACAGATTGAGAGCGGTGTGATAGCGGGCGCTGCTGTAGATGTCTTCCCGGAGGAGCCGGAAAAACAGGGCGACGCCTTTTATACCGTACTACAGAATTTACCGAACGTGATACTGACGCCTCACATAGGCGGCTCGACCGAAGAAGCGCAGGAAAGCATTGGGCAGGAGGTTACTTCCAAGCTGATTCAATATCTGGAATTCGGCACTTCGAACGGTTCGCACACGGTGCCGAGCGTCAACCTGCCCCCGCAGGATGGTACGCACCGCATTCTACACATTCATAAAAACGTCCCCGGTGTTCTAGGCGAAATTAACTCAAGGTTGTCTGGCAGAGGCATCAACATACTGGGTCAATACTTAAAGACGAATGATGAAATCGGGTACGTCATACTGGACGTAGACACAAAGCTCTCCCGTGAAGCCTTTGAAATATTAAGGGAGGTTAAGGGGACGCTGAAAACCCGTATGGTCTATTAGCGAGCATACGTTATTTAGCTGGCAGGAGTCTCCAACTGCTCCGTGAGCGCTCCGACAGTTTGAACCGTAGATGGCTCTGAAGAACTGAATGCTGGGGCGACGAGCGGAACCGTATCGGAATCCGTATATCCTTCCTCGCCGTGCTGGCTGAAGTCCAGTCCCTGAATCTCCTCTTCCTCGCTTACTCGCAGACCTATGAATAAGTCTACAGTCTTTAGAAGAACCAGCGTGCCAAGAAGCGCCAGAGCCGCTGTCAGGCTGATTCCGATGAGCTGGTTGATTATCTGTTCACTGTTACCGTCAATAAGACCTACGGGGAGCGCTTGTCCCATTCCATCCTTGAATATCGGATTAATAGTATGGGTCGCAAACACACCGGTCAGGAGCGCGCCTATCACTCCGCCCGTCCCGTGAACGCCGAAGACATCCAGAGAGTCATCATAGCCGAATCGTTTCTTCACTTCGGTGACCATCAGGAAGCAGCCCAGACCTGCTATGAAGCCTATAATCAGACCGGACATGGGCGAGACGAAACCGGACGCGGGAGTAATGCCTACGAGGCCGCAGACCGCGCCTGAGATAGCGCCGAGCACGGTCGGCTTACCCTTTCGCACCCATTCCGCAGACATCCATCCGAGCGTGCCTGCGGCTGCCGCAAAGTGTGTCGCGACAAAAGCGCTCGTCGCCAGTCCTCCGGCTGCGAGCGCGCTCCCCGCATTAAAGCCGAACCATCCGACCCACAGCATGCACGCGCCGACCACACTCAACACAAGGCTGTGTGGTTCCATAGCAGTCTTCTCATAGCCGACGCGCTTGCCAAGATAGACCGCACAAACCAGAGCTGAAAAGCCTGAAGCAATATGCACGACCGTGCCCCCTGCGAAATCAAGCGCAGGCACGCGGCCACCCATCGCGGCGTTGAGAAATCCGCCCGCGCCCCAGACCATGTGCGCCAGCGGGAAATAAACGAATGTTACCCACAAGACTGTAAAAGCCAGCATAGCGCTGAATTTAATGCGCTCGGCGAAAGCTCCTGTAATCAAAGCGGGAGTGATGATGGCGAACATCAGTTGAAAGAGCATGAAGGACTGTTGAGGTATGGTCGCTGCATAACTGGCATTCGGTTCCGTGCCGACGCCCCGCAAGAAGGCGTAAGCGAGGTTGCCGAAGAATGCATTACCTTCACTGAAAGCAATGCTGTAGCCGTAAAATGCCCAGAGAACTGTGACGACCGCCATCAATACAAAGCTTTGCATCATCGTAGAGAGCACGTTCTTCTTCCGAACTAGTCCACCGTAGAAGAGTGCCAGCCCCGGGCCGGTCATCATCAACACCAGCGCCGCGCATAACAACATCCAGGCGTTATCGCCCGCCGACTGTGCGCTCGCCGCCGCAGCCTCCATCTTTGACAGGCGCTCTTCGATTGAACGGTCGGGCGTCTGTGCCATTGCGGTCGCGGCGCTACCGATTAATAAAAGGGCAAACACGAAAAAGACCGACTTGATTCGTAAACGGCTCACAATCGTTATTTCCTCGTCTCGGAATTTTTTAAGAATTATTCTGGTCGGTCACGTCTCTTGTGGAAACAATGGGACGTGAGCGCGCATTACATGCGACTGGCTTAACAATCCCTGTGCCAACTTGTGGAAACGGAAGGCTGAGGAGGCAAGTGGTAGGAGTAAAACTTATAGCTGCTTAAAATTTATCGCAGAACTCAGGCTGATATAGTATGAGGCTTTCGATAAGGCTATCCATTACACATAGCAGTTTTGTAGCTATGGCTTTCGGTTCCTACAAAATTGTAGTCTGTTGTCGAAATGGTCTGAAAATTAAACGCCCTGAATCCTTTTATGAAATATGTAATGAAGCGGCATAGGACACGCTTGGGGTTAGAGCATGATGTAGAACGGTGTTTTCAGCATCTGACCAGGGAGCGCATATGATAAAGTTTTGACTGAGAATCAGGCCGCAATTATGCTCTAAAATTTGCTATTAACAGTTAGATATAGTGAGCGCTGAAGGAAATGCTGTGGACAGAGGCTTCCGACAATTTTGTCTTGCCAGGCCGCCGTGAACGACAATTTTGTTGTTGTAAATTTCTCTTGAGCGTTCATCAAGTGGCACCGTTAAAGATTATGTGTGGCTTGAATGAACGGACTGGCCGAGCGCGTATCGCGCAAACTGCGGCGGTGGTGATGAAGGTGATTGACGAAGTTGGAAATGACTCAACTGGAATTTTTTCTAAAGATCATCGAAGGGGGCAGCTATTACAGGGCATTTCATAGACGTGCGCTCGTGGGGCTACAAATAATCGTTGAACGCGTGAATAAAAAGCTCTAATATCATTCCCCGTCCATGATTTTCTATTATGAAATCTTTCCTCGAACATACAGGACTGGTCGCTCCGCTCGACCAGCCGAATATTGATACAGACCAGATTATCCCGAAGCAGTTTCTAAAGCGGACGGAGCGCACTGGCTTCGGCCAGTTTCTCTTCTACGACTGGCGCTACCTTTCAAGCGGAGATATTAACCCGTCTTTCGCACTGAATAATCCACGCTACGAGGGCGCTACTATTCTTGTTGCGGGCAAGAATTTCGGCTGCGGCTCGTCGCACGAACACGCGCCCTGGGCGCTCATGGATTACGGCTTTCGCTCTATCATCGCCGCTTCTTTCGCAAACATCTTCTACAACAACTGCATTAAGAACGGCCTTCTTCCTGTGACGCTCGCCGACGCGGAAGTAGCGCTGATCGCGCGTCGGGCGCAGGAAGTGCCAGGGTATCAACTGACGGTTGACCTGAAGGAGCGTGAAGTTAAAGACGCGTTGGGCTTTTCGGCCTCTTTCGAGATTGATGATTTTCGCCGCACCTGCTCGATGGAGGGGCTGGATGAGATAGGCTTGACGCTACGTCACGAGGCTGAAATCAGCCTTTATGAAGCGAGGCGTCCGCGCTGGCTTCCGGCCTCTTTATAGCTTAATTAAAAATCATGCGGAAACCATCTACGTTAAGAGTTCTTTCGGCGCAGCAAGCGCCCTCTGCCTTCATCAACTCAACGCAGAGCGGGCAGCAGTATTTAACCACGCTACTCAAAATCGGTCGGGTGCTCTCTGAATCTCACGAACTAAAAGCAGCCATGAGCCGTGCGCTTGAGGTGCTAGAGTTGCATGAAGACATAGTGCGCGCGAGCGTGACCCGGCTCGATGTTGAAACTGACGAACTGTGCATCGTGGCCTCTTACGGTATGAATGAAATGGCCGCTCGTCGCGTGACGTATCAATTGGGCGAAGGGATTACGGGACGAGTTGCGCAAAGCGGGAAACCGATTGTTGTTCCACAGGTGAGCCGCGAGCCAGCCTTCCTTGATCGCCTGAATGTGCGCCAGAAAGCGCTGACGGACGGAGAATTGACCTTCATCTGCGTCCCTCTATTGCTTAATGGTAAGCCCGTTGGGACGCTCGGCTTAGACTTAATTTTCGAGTTGAACCGTGATTATGAGCGCACAACTGAATTCATCTCCATCATCGCCTCGATGATGTCGCAGACGATTAAAGTCGAGCGTCTTGTAGAATCTGAAAAACAGCGCTTGCTGGATGAGAACACGCATCTCAAACAGGAGCTGCGCGAGCGCTACGACTTCAGCCACATTATTGGAAATAGTAGCCCGCTTCGACAGGTTTACGAGCAGGTCACACAGGTTGCGCGCACAAATACCACCGTGATCTTAAGAGGCGAGTCGGGTACGGGTAAAGAATTGATCGCGCACGCGATTCACTACAACTCGCTACGCGCGGCGAAGCCTTTCGTTAAAATATCCTGCGCGGCGCTGCCGGAAACCCTCATCGAGTCGGAACTCTTCGGCTACGAGAGGGGCGCGTTTACGGGCGCGCATGGGAGAAAGAAGGGGCGCTTCGAACTTGCCGATGGCGGCACGCTCTTTCTGGATGAGATAGGCGACCTGAACCTCTCTACACAGATTAAGCTACTGCGCGCACTCCAAGAGCGTGAGTTTGAGCGCCTGGGCGGCACGGAGACGATTAAAGTCAATGTCAGGTTGGTTGCGGCAACCAACAAGGACTTGGAGCAGGCCATCTCTGCCGGACAGTTCCGCGAAGACCTCTTCTATCGTCTCAATGTCTTCTCAATCTTCATGCCGCCTTTAAGAGAGCGCAAGTCGGACGTGTTGCTTCTGGCAGATCATTTCCTGGAAAAGTACGCGCGCGAGCACTCGAAAAGTATCCGTCGTATCTCGACTCCTGCGATAGACATGCTGACCAGTTACCACTGGCCTGGCAATGTGCGCGAGCTTGAGAACACTATCGAGCGTGCAGTCATCGTCTGCGAAAGCAATGTCATTCACGGTCATCACCTGCCGCCGACGCTACAGACTGCGGAAGGCTCCGGCACCGTAACGCAACTCTCCCTGGCCGGGGCTATAGAGACCTATGAGCGCGACCTCATCCTGGATGCGCTTAAGACTACGCGCGGCAACCGCAAGCGTGCTGCTAAATTGCTAGATACTACCGAGCGGATCATCAGTTATAAAATAAGTAAGTACAGCATAGACGCTGGCCGCTTCCATCAATAAATTCCGCCCCTCTTCCCGAAGGCGTTCAGTGAATGAGCGGTAGGGATTTTCAAGCTTGATGTGTGGGCTTACCCGGCGAGATACACGGCCAGACAGGCCGCCCGAAGGTTTGCGCTTCTTCGGCGAGTCTAGCGAAATCCTCCGAGCTGAATTCGACCCCGTTGAGGAGTAGCGGTCGGCGGCGAGCAAGACCCATCAGCCCCGTTAAAACACTCGCGCTCAGAGCCTCTGTAACGACAAACTCACCACCTTTTATAGCGGTTCTTATTTGCGTGCGACCAAAAACTTCACCGCAGAGACGCCGAGAACGCAGAGAAAGCGCAGAGAGTATTGAATGCTTTTCAATGCTCTTGCGCCCCCTCTGCGTCCTCTGCGTCTCTGCGGTGAATGTTCGTTTGAGTCGCACTCAACTGCAAACCAATTTAAGTGGATTAAAGGGATTCTGAGCTGTGCGGCAATCTGGAAAAGTTCTAGACAAACTCGTCTGCCTGATTCTTTAGCCTCTATATAATCCTGACTTGCCCTTTCTTTATCATGTTCACAGCTTCAACTACTTGTAACATTCGCCCGGCTGTTTCAAATGCTCTATAGCCGGGCATGCAATTTTGTGGCGAACTTGTCCTACGATAGCTACGTAGGTGTAGAAACCCTGGTAGCCTTCTTTGCCTCCAGACGATTCTTGTAACCTTATCGCCAGCCACACAAGGATGGTTGTAATTGAGCGATCTGCTTAAACCGCTCTGCATAAGGTTCTGCATAGGCTTCAACTGTCCTCTTGATTCTGGAGAAGAGGATACAACGGAAGCTCTTCTCCAGGATGCGGTCACGCAAGTACAGCATAGCGTTCGCTTCGCCCCAGTATTCACGATCCTCCCAAATCTCTACGGACGTTCCTCCCATCTGACGCGCTAGCTTGAGCAGGCGCGGGTCTTGGGTGTTGTGACCGTTATTGAGAAAGATTCTTTTGTAGACCGGCATCAATTGATTCTGAAGCCGGTAGAGCCTACCGTCCACGCTGGCTGCCCGATTCACGTGACCGAACTCGTGCGCGATTTTAGTTGCCGCCAACAGCTTTCCATTGGAGATGTCTGAAATTCCTCTCCACGAGAGCGAATTCATTACTGGGTAATAGACCGGGTCTGGGTAGCCTTCATCAATCTGAGAACCCAGTGTGATGGTTGCGCCGGTGAGTTCGCCCGAATCGTTCCACTTATATTTGCCTGTGGTCGCCCCGTGAGGGTTATCAGTAGAGATATTTATGGTTAATGTGAACCCCTTATTATGTGCATACATCTCCCATTGCTTGCGACCAGTTTCTGTGGACAGGAACTCGCGTTTCCATGCCTCGTATCTAGCCCTATACTTATCAGGAATCTCTTCTTTAATACCGCCAGCCTGATCCGCAGAAGTCGCTGGCTCCGCGGATAAAACGGCGGCGCTGTCAATCACTCCCGCAGCTGTCGGGAATAAGCCGGGCGGGCTTTGCATGTCCTGAAGTAGGCTGCCTGTGTCTACACGTAACGCGGCCTGTTGCTGTGCATAGTGGGGAACGGAAGAGAAGAAACACAATAGTAAAGCCAGAAGTAGGAAGAAGCTGGGTATGCGGAAAATTCTCATTTGGGGGGACTCATCCTTTATGTTCTGATAATACCTGATTTTCAGCTCACGCCGTATATAGAAAATAATTGCGTTCTAAGACACCTTCACATAGAAGTCAATAGCCAGCCCGCATGTTTCTTTTCAACCTTGTAGAAACGATGCAGCGATGAGAAGCCTGCGCACGCATTAAGTAAAGTTATACACGCGGCATGTTCTCGGTTTACTGTGACTTAAACAAAGCAGTCCCCGTGCCACATTCGCAACTGGTAACTCATCAATATACTTTCCATTCTCAAGCTGCTCAGAAACACTTGTAGTACCCTGCCGATGACTGCGGGATTATTACATTGTGATTAATTGGTCTTACCCTTATAAATCAAAATACCCAACTGGTCAAAAGTTTCGCTTGACAAAACCCGGCTCCTGACCCATAATGCGCCGTACCTTAGAGGTGTAGACGCCTTCGGCTTGATTAAAAGGTCAGACCCTTTTGCTGTAAGTTCTTTGTTTTAAGGCGTCTGTGAGATAGCGCCGGGGGCTATTCGGCATATATGATTTTAGGGTACACCGCGCTGGGCAAGGATAGTTAATTGGTTAAACCAGTAAGAAGTCACCCAAGTTAAACTAAGTTTCGAAGCGATGCAGGATGTGGGCAGCTTGGAATATTCATCAAGGCATTCTGCTAACAGACCACTCCAAACTTTAAGAACCAGAAATTGAGCCGGTGCGCTGCAATCTTAAAAAGCAGAAGCGGCACGGCACGAAACCCGGATCCCAAGTTGAAGCCATTTCAACTATAGCTCTTAAGAGGAAGGAAAAACCGATGGCTAAATATGCGTGTAGCCGCGGCATCACCGCTGTGCTGTTGCTCCTGATCGCATTCGTGATAGTTGGCGCACAGGAATTCAGAGGCTCGCTTACGGGTAAAGTAACAGACCCGAACGAAGCCGTGGTGCCTGGGGCTGAAGTCAGTATCAAGAATATTGAAACCAATAATGTTACCACGGCGACTACGAATGAAGAGGGAAGCTACAGTTTTCCGCTGCTGTCGCCTGGTAAATATACGCTGACAGTGACCAGAGAAGGCTTCAACACATCAGCCCGTGAAGGCATTGAGATTGCTGTGGCTGCCAAGTTGACGCTGGATATTAAAATGGACATCGGTGTGGCGGCGACCGTGACGACCGTTGCCGGGACGCCCGTACTGGAGACAGGCTCAGTCAGCACCGGGACGGTTATCACCAGTCGGCAGATTAGCGAGCTGCCTTTATCCGAAGGAACTCCTTACCAGTTGGCAACGCTCGCGCCCGGCATCGCATATACCGGCAACCCGCTGTTCACAGGCCCCACTTCAAACGGTAACCTTGCCGCCTTCCGCTCGAACGGTTCCACAGGCTCGAACCAGATCACCTTGGACGGCTCGCCAAATTACGCGTTTGACGGCGGCGTAGGCTTCTCGCCTCCCTCGGACGCCGTGCAGGAGTTCAAGGTTCAGACCAACGCCTTTGACGCGCAGCAGGGCTATTCAGCCGGTGCGACCGTTAACGTCGCCGTCAAGAGCGGAACAAACGACCTGCGCGGCTCGGTCTGGTACTTCAACCGCGACCGCAGCCGCATGGCTAATAACTTCTTCAATAACGCGGCAGGTAATGAGCGCCCTGAGAGAACCTATCATCGCTTCGGCGGTGTGTTGGGCGGGCCTGTGTACGTGCCGAAAGTTTATGACGGGCGCAACAAGACCTTCTTCCTTTTCTCGTACGAGCGCCTCAAGGACAACATAGCGGAGCCGCAGGTCTTCACCGTGCCGACAGAGGCCATGCGAAGAGGCGATTTCTCGTCGCTGATTGTTGACCGCACTAATATCAACGCGGCGACCAATACCATCATTTACAATCCTTTCTCTGGAACAACGAGCGGTGCCAATGTGGTTCGCACCTCTTTCGGCTGCCCTACGAGCGGAGCGGTTTCGGCAGCTTCGACGTGTAACCAGATTCCGGTAGGGCTTCTCAATCCGGTCGCTCTGGCGCTCTTGAGGTACTATCCGCTGCCGAACATTCCAGGCATTGCCAACGGCACGCAGAACAACTTCTTCTCGAATCAGATACGCAGCCAGAACTACAGGGCTTGGCTGACACGCATTGACCATAAGATTAGCGATAGCCAGTCAATCTTCGGCAAGTACTATCATAGCTTCAACCCCGAAAACCGTAATGACTGGGCGGGTGTGGTCAACGGCTTCCCCATCACTGAGGGCTTTGAATTCAGAACCAATGACGGCGGCAACGTAGATTATACTAACATGCTCACCTCCAGCATGGTCTTCGACTTGCGCGTGAGCTTCAACCGCTTCCAGCAGGAGCGACGACCGGCTGAGAATTTTGATCCCTCGACACTGGGTTTCGCGGCTGCCAGCCTGGCCGCCTTTCGCGGTTACGAGTATCTGCCACGCTTCATGATTAGAAATCTGGATGCGACGAGGCCCATACGCTCGACGCTCGGCTCGACGCGCTCGGATTGGAGCGAGGGCAGAATCCGTCCCTTCTACATGGGTTCGATTCAGCCCACTGTGACTCAGATTGTAGGGAACCAGACACTGAAGTATGGATATGACCTGCGCATTCTGCGCGAGAACTTCGTCAGCAATGGTTACCAGGGAGGCCAGTTCTTCTTCGATGGCACGTACACGGCTCCGGCTTCCAACTCTAATGCGACCTTGCGTAATGCCTTCGGTCGTGACATCGCCGCGTTCATTTTAGGAATACCCACGACCGGCTCCGGCTCAAACTCAAGCCAGATTGATAACCCGATTGCCTACTCCGCGCAGGAGGTCTATCACGGATTCTTCTTTCAGGACGACTGGCGTGTGACGCCTAAGCTGACATTGAATCTGGGCGTACGCTACGAGTTGGAGATGGGACTCACGGAGCGTTACAACCGCATCATACGCGGGCTTGACCTGACGACGCCAAGTCCTGTTCAGGCACAGGCAAAAGCTGCTTATACTGCGGCCTACAACGCCAACCCGACGCAGTTCATCGTCACACCCGACCAGTTCCGCGTGACCGGCGGCTACACATTCGCCGACAACGATAACCGCTCGGCATGGAACGCCGACAAGGGCAACGTCCAGCCTCGCATAGGTCTTGCATACGCTCTAGACGACAAGACCGTGCTGCGTACAGGCTTTGGTATCTTCGTCTCGCCGTTCCAGCTTCCGAGTGGATTGGCCGATACGACCAATAATCAGATAAACATCCAGCCGGGCTTCTCAGGCACCACGCCTTTCGTGCCCACGAATAACAACGGTCTGAGCTTCATTGCGAATCTGACCAACCCGTATCCCAACGGCACTGCGAGCCTTCAGTCATCTCCGGGCGCGAGTCAGGGCTTGTTGACCAGAATCGGGCAGGACGTAGGCGTCTCGGATGACCCGGTAGTTCCGGTTAATCGCAAGAACGCCAAGTTCGCGCGCATAGTCTTCGGCATTCAGCGCGAGCTGCCCGGACAGTTCGTCGTCGAAGCCAACTTCATCAGCGCGTGGGGATACGATCTGGCGGTCAACAGGAATTTGAATTTCGTGCCGCGACAGTACCTTGCAGACTTGAGCGCAGTGACGGACGTTACAACCGCCACTGCTCTGGATACTACGGCCAATAATTTCCTTTCCGCTAACCTGCCGGGCAACAGCAACCCTTTCAGAAACCTGCTGCCAGGGACGGGAAGCCCCTTTAACACGCAGACGACCTTCACACGCGCGCAGAGCCTGTTGCAGTTCCCGCAGTTCACGAATGTGTTCGTGCAGGAGTATAACGGCTCAAACCACTACAAATCGCTACAGCTTCAGGCGACCAAGCGGTTTGCGAATGACAACTCTTTCACAGCCACTTACACCTATTCGAACCTGCGTGAGCAGGTCAATTACCTGAACCCTTCGGACACCGTGCTGGAAGATCGCATCTCGCCGATTGATCGTCCGCATCGCTTCACCTTTGCAGGAGTCTACAGGCTGCCTTTCGGTCGCGGTCAGAGGTTCGGCAAAGACATGAATCGTTTGCTGGACGCAGTTATCGGCGGCTGGCAATTCAACGGGACGTACGAGTGGCAGAGCGGCGAGCCGCTTACGCTCACTGCCGCCAACCTGTTCTATGCGGGCGATGTCACGAAGTTGACGAGCCGTCTAGGCGAGGGTGATGGTCAAGGCGGGAAGTACGGCATCAATACTTCGGCGATTGACCGCACAGGCTTAATCGGGCTTAGCTCGTTCAGCCTGCGCACTGTGCCGACGACGTTGGACAACCTGCGCAACCAGCCTTATTCAGTCGCCAACCTGTCGCTCACGAAGAACTTCAAGTTCGGCGAAACGAAGCGTTTGCAAATACGCGCTGAAGCGATCAACGCCTTCAACCGTCCGTACTTCGGCAACGGGCTTGGACTCAATCCCGGCTCACTGGCAGCGCCTAACGCGGCCTTCGGTCTCGTGACCACGCAGCGTAATAACCCGCGTGACATACAGCTTGGCGCAAAGTTCACTTTCTAGTGTTCTGACATTGGAAAACTTCTGACCGCGATTAACGTGAGCCGCAAGGGGTGCTGATTAGCTGCCCCTTACGGCTCACGTTAAACTTTTAGCTCATGCTGAAGATGGATGGCTTTCAATGAGTACCGCCGGGAGTCAAATGTTAAATCGAATCACAATCCGGGCTATCGGAATCGCGTTGTGTCTTTGGCTGTTCACAAATTACGCTGTGGCGCAGAAGGCAGCCGGTATCACTACCTCTAACCGGATTAACTGGAGCGAGAGCCTCAAGCAGAAGACTGAATGGTATGCGGGCGACGAGGCGATTCGCATCGCTGATAATCTTCTTCTTTACCAGCGCGACACGGGCGGCTGGCCTAAGAACATAGACATGGCGCGAGTGTTGGCCGAAGCTGAAAAGACCGACATCATCAAGCAGAAACAGGAAACGGATTCCACGATTGACAACTCCGCGACCTACACTCAGTTGGTTTTCCTTGCCAGAGTTTACACAGCAAAGAAACTTGAGCGCCACAAACAGGCATTCGATAGCGGCGTGGATTACCTGCTCAAAGCACAGTACACAAATGGCGGGTGGCCGCAATACTACCCGCTACGTAAAGGCTATTACACACACATCACCTTCAACGACGATGCCATGATCAATGTGCTGCGCCTCCTGCGCGACATTGCTCAAAAAAAATCTAACTACCTCTTTGTAGACGAGGCTCGTCGAAGTAAGGCTGAGAAGGCCGTAGAGAAGGGCATCGAGGTGATACTGAAAACTCAGATTGTGGTTGCGGGCAAGCGCACCATCTGGGACGCACAGTATGACGAAATCACGCTCAAGCCCGCCGCCGCCAGAAGGTTTGAGCCTGCGGCACTCGTCACCCGTGAAAGCGCTGGCATCGTACGCTTCTTGATGGACATCAAGGAGCCTAGCCAGCAAGTCGTAGAGGCCATTGAGAGCGCCGTCAGTTGGTTTGAAAAAACAAAATTGACGGGCATCAAGTGGATCGAAAAGTCGGACGCCTCGAACCCGCAGGGCTTCGAGCGTGTCGTCATTAAAGACCCGAATGCAGGGCCGCTCTGGGCGCGTTTCTATGAGATAGGCACGAACCGTCCTATCTTCGTAGGGCGCGACTCTGTCATCAAGTATGACGTGATGGAAATCGAAGCGGAGCGCCGGAACGGTTACGGCTGGTACAGCGAAGAGCCTGCTAAACTGCTGGGCGAACACTATCCGGCATGGCGGAAAAAGCTTGGGCGATAGGGTGACCGTAGAGAGAGCCTCCCGGCTTTAAATATCCCACCGAAGTTGAATCGAATAACATCTGGGAGCTAAGAGAGATATTAGCAATGACTACTCGTCGTGATTTTCTTAAAACCTTTTTCGCAGGCGGGGCAGCCGCGCTCATCGCACAGCGATTACTGACTAATGAAACGGCATTCGGAAATGTCGTTCCATTGTTAAGCTCAAATTATTCTGGGACTGATGCGTGGGCGCAAGTGCCGTTGATTTTGAAGCGCATCAAGCCGCCTACCTTCCCCAAGCGAGATTTCGACATCACGCGCTTCGGCGCAGTCGGTGACGGCCAAAGGGATTGCACTGAAAGCTTTCGCAAAGCCATCGACGCGTGCAACAAAGCGGGCGGCGGGCGTGTAGTCGTGCCCGCAGGCTCATTTCTGACGGGCGCGATTCATCTTAAAAGCAACGTTAACCTTCATGTGACAAAGGGCGCGACCCTGAAGTTCAGCCAGGAGCCGCGCCATTACCTGCCGCTCGTCTTTACTCGCTGGGAAGGGATGGAGTTGATGAACTACTCTCCCTTCATCTACGCCTTCGAACAGGAGAATATAGCCATCACGGGCGAGGGTACTCTTGACGGCCAGTCAGATAACACGCACTGGTGGCCTTGGAACGGAAAACCCAGCTACGGTTGGCAGAAGGGCGACCCTGACCAGAAGAAGGCGCGCAGTGCGCTTGGGGAGATGGTTGAACGCGGCACGCCGGTCAGTGAAAGAAAATTCGGCGAAGGCTCATATCTTCGGCCTCAGTTCATACAGCCCTACCGCTCCAGGAACATTCTCATCGAAGGCGTAACCATCAAAAACTCTCCCATGTGGGAGATTCACCCAGTACTTTGCACGAACGTCACTGTGCGCGGGGTGAAGATTGCAAGCCACGGCCCGAACAACGACGGCTGCGACCCTGAGTCCTGCACGGATGTGCTTATTAAGGATTGCGAGTTCGATACGGGCGACGACTGCATTGCCATCAAGTCAGGGCGCAACGCTGACGGGCGCAGGCTTAATGCGCCGTCTCAAAACATCATCATTCAGAATTGTATTATGAAGGACGGGCACGGCGGCATCACTGTGGGGAGCGAAATATCGGGCGGCGTGCGCAACGTCTTTGCCGAGAATTGCCGTCTCGATAGCCCTAACCTGGATACGGCTTTGCGCGTCAAGAACAACCGTATGCGCGGCGGTCTACTGGAAAATCTCTACTTCAGGAACATTGAAGTTGGACAGGTCGCGAAAGCTGTCATCACCATAGATTTCAATTACGAGGAGGGCGAGAAAGGGCAGTTCACGCCCGTCGTGCGCAACTTCGTAGTCAATGATCTCAGGAGCGGGACGAGCAAGCACGCACTGGACGTGCAGGGATTCCAGCAAGCGCCCATCTACAACCTACAGCTTAAGGATTGTTCCTTCGACAAGGTGTCAGAGCCTAGCATCATCAGGAATGTAGAGGGCTTGAGCTTCAGCAACGTGCGCGTTAATGGCAAGCTCATAGAGAGCGGGACGCAAAGCTCTACAGTCAAGGCGTGAGTGAGATTAATCAGGAGAGTTGATGCGAAGTTTAAGCATTCTGTTTGTGCTGTTTCTGTTTTCGGGCGCGGCTTACGGCAAAGAGCCAATCACGATTTACCTTGCGGGCGATTCGACGATGGCGCAGAAGCTTCCTGCAAAGCGTCCCGAAACCGGCTGGGGCGAAGAGCTGCAAAAGTTTTTCAAGGAAGGCACGGTCGTAGTTGATAACCGCGCGAAGAATGGCCGTAGCACGCGAACCTTCATAGCAGAAAAGCTCTGGCAGGGAATCGTCGAACGGCTCAAGGAAGGCGACTACGTTTTTATAGAGTTCGGCCACAACGACTCTTCAAAGGAAAAGACGGATCGCTATACGCCGCCCGAAGACTATCGCCGGAATCTCGTGCGATTCATAACAGAAGCGCGAGAGAAGGGAGCGATTCCCGTGCTGCTGACGCCGGTGATGCGAAGGCGCTTTGATAAGAACGGGGATTTTCAAGACTCACACGGCGTCTACCCGGACATCGTCAGAGCGGTTGCGGCTGAATACAAAGTGGCTTTGATTGATATGCACCGCAAGAGCGAGCAGGTTATCAAGCAGTACGGCGTGGAAGAATCCAGAAAACTCTTCCTTCAGCTAAAGCCCGGCGAGAACAGTAACTATCCTAAAGGCGTGGAAGACAATACACACTTTTCGCCGCTCGGCGCTGAGGTTATGGCGAGGCTGGTTGTCGAAGGTATACGCGAGCAGAAACTCGGTTTAGCAAAATACCTGAGGAAGTCTAATGGAAACGGCTCGCAGACAGAGTTAAAGCCAGCACGTCAGCAGCCAGCCTCAGCCATAAGAGCATCATTATTTAGTCTGCTTGGCGCGTAATGGTTCAGCGAACACTTTGATTAAAATCATGGAGAAATCTTTGCCCGTTCGCTGGTGCGGTGTCCCGCGTGGGACGACTATCAGGTCGCCTTTCTTGATTTCAAAAGTTTGACCGCCGATGATGCGCGGGCTGCGCCATTCGCCGGGTTCGACTTCTCGCGGCGCATCCAGTTTCCCTCCGAGCGTGAGCGTGGCCGTGCCTTCAAGCACATAGTAGACATCGTCGGAGGCATCGTGAAGTTCTGCATCTGCGGTCGGCCTGCTCTTGTCGTGCTGGACGGCCACGCGCAGTTGCATGCCCTGACCGCCGATTAATTCTTCGACCTTGTTACTGGGTTGAAGCCTGCGTTCCAGATCGCTCAGGGATTGCGCCGGGAGCACGACGAAGGGACGCGTAGGCGTCGTTGGCACACGCGCAGTCTGTGCGTTGCCGGACGACTGTGCGGATAAGCTGACTGACAGCGAGATTATAAGCAGCGTCAGTACGAAGGCTTGCTTTATATTCGTTAACATAGCGGGCGTCATCCTCTTTCTACATTTGTCCATTCAAAGTTAATTGTTCGTCTTCATACGGCCTCGGTCAGCTGCACTATTTTGATTTCGCTGGAGACTGTGCGATGAGCCAGAGGGTCAGGTCTCTTGCGGCTTTGAAGTTGTCGAATTCCGGGGGGAGTTTTCTCCCGTCCACGTACTCGTTATATAGCCAGGGGTCACCGACGGCGAAGACAGTGCCCTTGCCAAATTTAGTGACAGCCATAACCACATCATTCTTGTCCTGAATAATCGGCCTGGCAGGGGGCGCGATGGAGAGTGTGGAAATCTCTTTCAGATAAAGCTGCCGCGCCGTTTTGAAAATCGGGTTACCTTCTGCGACCGTAATCTTCCCGGCTGCGAAATCGTTTCCCTGCACGCGATTCCGGCTGTCCAGTTTGAACTCTATGCCGAACTGTTTAGCCAGCCGGTTGAAATGACCGAACTCCGCGTTGCCGACATCGTTGCCCATCAGAACCAGCACTCCGCCGCGCCTGACCCAAGCTGAGATAGCTTTTATGTGCGCTTCTTCTATGAACTTCGGATTATCATTCTCTTCTTTGGTGTCCGGGTCAACGATAATGTAGATGTCCGTCTTCTTTAGATTCGCTTGCGTCGGCGCTTCACTGAGGGCTTCTGTTTTGACGCCGAAATTTCTGAAGATATTTCCCCACAGAGAGAAACCGCTGTTGGGCAGCTCCTCCCACTTGTAGTGATATGGAACCGCCCGCCCCACAGCATCCTTTTTAACTTCGCTGTTGAAGTAATAGTCGAGCGTGACGGTCAGCCCCAGACCTCTCGCACGGCTCGCTGCAATCTCCATTTCGTTCGCCGCCATAAGAAATGCGCCGACGCCTTTCGGGTCGTTAGTCACCACCTTTTCACTTATGTAGTATTGATAGCTTCCATCTCTGTAAGGAGTGCCGCCAAGCCCCGCGACACTGACCGTGCCCTTTAGATTGACCTGCCCCTCGGCTCTGGCCTCTATGAAATGGGCTTTGATTCCGTCATAGCCCCTTTGAGCGACTTTGAGATATGAGGCGGGCAGATACCCCTGTCGAACACCTTTGGCTAACGCATAGACGAACATAGAAGAGGCAGAGGATTCAAAGTAATTTCCTTCAGCGCCGCCCTTATCAAGCACCTGATACCAGAGTCCGGATTTAGGCTCCTGATATTTCGACACGGCTGCCGCCAGGCGATTCAGGATTGCAACGAGCGCGTCTCTCTGCGGATGATTTCTTGGAAAGTAGTCCAGAGTATCTACCAGAGCCATCGCGTACCAGCCCATCGCGCGCCCCCAGAAGTTAGGAGAGCATCCCGTTTGAGCGTCAGCCCAGCGCTGCTTTCTGGATTCATCCCAGCCGTGATAGAGCAGTCCCGTTTTCGCATCTCTTGCATGCAACTCCATCAGCACGAATTGCTTTGCTATGTCGTCAAAAGCAGTTGGCTCATTAAAGGTGGCGGCGTACTCTGCGTAAAATGGCTCCCCCATGTAGAGGCCGTCTAGCCACATTTGTGACGGGTATATCTTCTTATGCCAGAAGCCGCCCTCTGACGTGCGCGGATGATTCTTTAACTGCTCTCGCAAGAGTGCCGCTGCTTTCCTGTATTTCTCCTTGCCCGTCACTTTGTAGAGCAGCAGCAGTATCCTTCCATTCAACACATTATCAATGTTGTAGTCTTCCAGCTTATATGTGCGAATCGTCCCGTCTTCGCTTACGAAACGATCCATGCCCTGCTGCATATAATTGAAATATCTACCGTCGCCCGTCGTCAACCAGACGCCTTCGATGCCCTTGAGCAGAACACCCTGATCGTAAGTCCATTTCAAAGGCTTGTCGGGGTCTGTCACGAGCGAGTCTTTCCAGATAGTCATCACGGTCGAGGCCATGCTTTCCGATAGCTGCCCCGTCTGCCCGAAGGCCGGACTCATAAATGCAGTTAACAGAAACGAGAAGAGAATGGATCGAGCAAGGGTTTTCACTTAGATACTCCTCCGTAATCAATAAAGCCGTATCGTTATTAATAAGCTGTCAGCAAATAAATAGCGCAGGGCGCGATACTTGAGCACTGGCTTAGCACTACAGCATCAAGACAGACCTTCCATTCTTTAGCTTGAGCATTTAGCCATTAACCAATCCTCTTTGGAAAAGTCTGAGCAATTTCAAGACAGATATAACAACTTGATAAAATGGTTACACCTTTATGAGCTGCTGCGAAAACAAATAGTTCGACAACGCCTTGGAAAATAGTTAAAATGAACTGATTAACAAGAACGGCGCTGGAAACAACAGTAATGCCTGAAACGTGCGCCTGATAATTTTGGTCAAAAAGATTCTTTAATGGTACAAATGGTATGACCGATTTAAATAGTGATATCTTCAAAACGATTGACCCGGATCGGCGTGGGACGACCTCTGAAGAGGTCATCTCGCAGCTTCGGGAGATGATTCATCGCGGCGACCTACGGCCTGGAGACAGGTTGCCGCCGGAACGTGACCTGGCAAAAATGCTGGGGGTGAGCCGCCCGACGCTTCGTGCTGGAATACGCTCGCTCGCAGCCGTCGGCGTCCTTCAATCAAGACAAGGCGCAGGTACGTTCGTAGTGAAATCCGAGGGGCCGCCCTCTCTGGACAGCAGCCCCTTACGCCTGATGGCATCGCTGCATGGTTTCACCCCAAGCGAAATGTTCGAGGCGCGACAGTCGCTGGAGATGGCCGTCGCCGGGCTTGCAGCCGAGCGCGCGACCGGCGATCAACAGGCGACGATGTCCGAAGAGATAGCAGGCATGTACGCCTCGCTTGATGACCCGGAACAGTTCCTGGTTCATGACATGCGCTTTCATCAAACGGTGGCCGCCGCTTCTGGAAATCGAATCCTGACATCGCTAATGAATATGGTGGCAACGATTCTCTTCGACGTGCGGCGCAAGACGGTCAAACGCGCGCGCGACCTGAAGGAATCCGCGCAGATGCACAGGCAGATTTATCGAGCCATACGCGAGCGAAATCCTGACGCCGCAAGTAACGCCATGCGCGATCACCTGATGCTCGCGCAAAAGGCGCAGGAATCGGAAGAGGCGTTGGATGAAGCCGTAGGAGTAGCTTCTAACAACGGCTCTGACCGTGACAGTGCTAGCCAGTAAACACTCGCTAATTAAGTATGAAGACAAACATGAAGAGTCGGGCGAAAGTTTTCGCGCGGCTCTTTTAGTTTACCCATGAACTAAGTTTAAGACTCGACCTGCTTGAACTCAGCAAAGCACATCCGTTTTATTCAGTTGTCAAAGACCATGTTGCGCGGCTTTAACGCCCGCTTTCTTGATCTGTTTAGTCGGCAGTCGCAGCATCGGCACGGTCAGCGCAGATGTGGCGCATGGCATCCGCCGCCATGTTGAAGGCTAGGTTAATCGAGCCTCCCTTTTTTCCAGCGCTCAAATCACCAATCAGGTACAGACCCGGAATGCTCGTCTCATATCCACGCTTGATGACGGGCGCATCGCCTTCAAAAGCAATCCCGACCGCTTTCAGAAAGTTTGTAGGAGTTGTCCCGCCCAGCGCATAGATGATGTGATCGAAAGTCTCTGCGGGAAAGTGTGTCTCCTTAAAGTTGACTCTGGCATGTCCCCCTGCATTCTCTAAACTTGCGACATTGCTGCCGCGCAGGATTCGCACCTGTCCTCTTTTTTCAAGCGCCATCAGGCTCTCGTGATTGACCTGATTGAGACGAGCGAATTCCTTGCCACGGTAAGAGAGCGTGACGCGATTTTCCTGCTGCACCAGATATTGACAGTACTCTGAGGCAGTGTCTCCGCCTCCGACCACCAGGCAGTTTTCATCACTCAACTCGACGGAAGTGATGTCGAAGTGAACTCTGCTTTTTAGCTGGACGGGAATCGGATAATCCGGCTTATTGGGTTTATCAAGGATGCCTATAGCGATGACGCAACGGCGAGTTTCGTACGAGCCTGCTGATGTATCTACTTCAAAATCTCCATTCGCCAGAGGCCGTATGGCGTTTACCGCTTCGTTGTAGTGGACGGCCAATGCGTACTGTTCAATCGTGCGATCAAGGTAGGTGAGCGTCTCTTCTTTCGTCATGTCAGAGATACACATGACCCCTGTACAGATCGCTTCGATGCCTTTGTAGTTGGCAAGAACTGCCTTGGCTTCAGGGTAGAATTTGCGAATCGCCCAGGAGTGTGCCTGCCCCTTCTCCAGAATCAGGAGTTGTTCGGGCGCGATGCCCACGTTTCTGGCTTCAGCCGCCATGCTGATGCCCGCTGGCCCTGCCCCTATAATAATCAGTTCGTACATCCTCTTAATCCTTGTAATAAGGGGGCGATGAATCACGAGTCGTAAGTAAAAGCTCTTTTACTCATCACTCATCGCTTTGCTTACGCTTTAGCTTCGGCTAACCCTAGGCGTGCTTCGCGCACTGCCGCTACATAGGAGCGCGCGGCGGCTGTCACCTTTTCAGATTGCCCTGCGCGGATGGCCTTCGTATCAACGAGGTCTGCCCCGACGCCGAGTGCGAATGCCCCCGCTTCTATGAACTCCCGTGCGGTTGCAAGCGACACTCCACCGGTCGGAATCAGCTCTATCTGCGGCAGCGGAGCCTTGAGTGCTTTCAGGTATTTCGCGCCGCCGAGGGCACCACAGGGGAAGACCTTAACGAGGTCAGCGCCAGCCTGCCACGCGGTCACAACTTCTGTGGGCGTCAACGCGCCCGGCATGACGGCGATTGAATAGCGGCGGCACATCTCTATCGTGTCTAGATTGAGCGCAGGGCTGACGACGAAGCTTGCTCCCGCGAGAATACATGCCCGCGCGGTCTCAGCATCCAGCACCGTTCCTGCGCCGACTACTACCTCTGAGCCGTAGCGGTCGGCCACCTGTTCGATAACTTTCACGGCGCGCGGCACGGTCATAGTAATTTCCAGAACGGGAACGCCGCCCGCGCAGATTGCTTCAATGACCTGCATGGCTTCTTCGTTTGAGGAGGCGCGAACCACAGGCACGACGCCAATTTCCCCGACGCGCTTTAACACTTCCTGTTTATTCATACACACACTCTCCCAGCCGTACTTGTGTTTGTCCGCTTAACTGAAACTGTAATCTAAAAAATATTCGGTCGCTCAAAAAAGCCCGCACGCTTTATTCACCGGATTCCAAAAGCGCCCCTTCCTCGTAAGCCAGTACGAGTCGCTCAAGGGCACTGATGCGCTGCAATACTATCTCGCCCTGCTCCGTATCAGAGATGCGGCGTGTACATGCGTATTCGCGAATGGTTATGACCTTCGGCACTATGTCGGCTCCTGAAGTAATCGCGTCGGCGATTGATTTGAAGTGATGCAACTCGGCGATAGCGACTCGTTCCGGCGCTAGAATCAAGGTATAGCCGCGATCCCCGTAGCTCTCCGAGAAAGCGCCGTCAATGGTCACGGCGCTGCCCCCACGCTTGACCGGCTCTTCCCCCTTCCAGAGCCTCACCGGCACATGACCGTTGACTATCAAGCCGTCTGTGCCCATGCCGAACTCTGCTGCGATGCGGCGGCAGAACTCTGCGTCGTTAGTCAATTGAAAATAGGGATTCTTATGTTCCTCGTGCGTCTCTACATCTTCAATGAAATACTGCTCGAAAGTTGACATACGGTCTTTACCGAAGAGCGGAGAGCGCGGCCCTGTCCACAAGTACCAGAGCACGTCCGCGTCCAGACCAACGCGCGCCGCCCCCTTGCGAAACGCGCGCCGCACGCTGGAATCGAACGCGTCGAACAGCTCACGGCCAGCCGCTAGCCTTCCATCCACTTCGAGCGAGAGCCACTCGCCCTCCTCGTCCACCGGCACGCACCCGTGAAAGATAAGCGCCTGGTCGCGCCGGAGCCACATCGCGCCGTGCCGTGTAATGTAGGACATGTGCTGCCACAGCCTGTCGCTTGAGACGAAGGACTCGCGCAGGCGTGCCATGCAATCGTGCTCATCCCTTGAAAGACTGTAAGGATCGGATGCGTCAACAGTCGGCAGGTAAGAGTCGCGCATCGCATATGTGCGCCCGTCAATTTCCGCCGTGCCCGCTTTAAGGTTGATACGATGCAGCAGGCGGCGATGCTCCATCATCCATTCCGTATGACGCGCGATTGTTTGTCCTTCAAGCTTGAACTGCATGACGGCGGCAGCCTTCTGCATACGGGCTATCAGAAGATCATCACGCACGCCCGCTCTCCTGGCTCTGAAACAGTCGGCAGGGTCATCGGCGTAAGCCTTACGCGCGAGCATCTCAAGGGGCTGAAGCGTTATGCCGTAACCTTCTTCAAGCTGAAAAAGTCTACGATACCTCAAAGAAATGCGCAGCACAGTGGCAATCAGCGCCTCTTGACCAAGACAAGCTCCCATCCACAATGCGTCGTGATTGCCCCACGTGAATGAAACGCGTGGCTGTCGCCTTAGGTAATCAATAACTTTGTCCAGGCGTGGGCCACGGTCACCCAGGTCGCCCGCCACAATGAGTTCCGAGACGGATAGGTTACGCACCAGTCTGGAGGTAAGTCTGACGGCTGTTAAATCACGCCCGTGCTCTGCGAGCGCATCAATCATCTCGTTAATGTATTCAGGGTCGCGCCCTGCGCTCGGCTCAGAGAGCAGTTCTTCACAGATTTCCTTTGCTTCGGCTGGGAAAAGGTCTGTGACGTGCGAGCGCCTGTAGTTGTGCGCAAGGCCGCGCACTATCTCGAACTGAAGCCTGAGCGTGCGGCGCACCCAATCCTGACGAAACGCCGCGTCCATGAGAGCGGGACGAAGCTGCTCTATCATCTCGCGCGGGTAGTAGAGCACGGCCAGAAGTTCCCGTTGTGCTTCAACGGTCAGCTTCTCACTGAAAAGCCTTGAGACCAGAGGGCGTAGTGTACCGGAGGCGTTGTTGATGATGTGGCGCAGTTTCTTGTATTCGCCATGCACGTCGCTGACGACATGCACAGTTTCCTTGGGCAGAGATAGCGTCGCGCGCAGCACAGCCATTTCCGCCAACGCAGCCCCCGCGGTCGGATAGCGGTACGCCAGGTCGCGCAGCCTTGTTAATTCCTCAATGCCAAAAGAGACCGCCAACTCTTCATCCAATGCGGAATGCGGATTTCGGATTGCGGATTAAAGAACAAAGAAATGCTTTCCAATCCGCAATCCGAAATCCGCATTCCACAATCATCCAAAATCCGCATCCTTCAATCATCTGGCTACGCGTGCGCCGCCGCCCCGCATCACTCGCTCGACCTCCGAAACGGTCGCCATAGTGGTGTCGCCCGGCGTCGTCATCGCCAGCGCGCCGTGAGCCGCCCCGCACTCGACCGCATACTGCGCGCCTCTTTCTGTCAGGAAGCCATAAATCAACCCGGAGGCGAAAGAGTCTCCGCCTCCGACACGGTCAAAGATTTCAAGGTTTTCGCGCGTCGTCGCTTTGTAGAGTTCCCCGTCCGCATAACAGACCGCTCCCCAATCGTTGACCGTCGCCGTCCTGGCATTACGCAGTGTCGTCGCCACTACTTTGAAGTTGGGAAATTCAATGGCGGCGCGCTCAATCATACGACGGAAATTCTCTACATCCAGCTTCGAGTGATGCTCGTCCAATCCCTCGACTTCAAATCCCAGACAGGCCGTGAAGTCTTCTTCGTTGCCGATCATCACGTCAACCAGCGAAGCCAGCCCACGATTTACTTCCTGCGCTCGCTCGCGGCCTCCGATTGATTTCCATAAACTGTCCCGGTAGTTCAGATCGTAAGAGATGATTGTGCCGTGACGCCGCGCCGCTTCCATAGCCTCTTTGGCGACCGAAGGTGTGGTTTCCGAAAGCGCACAGAAGATGCCGCCCGTGTGGAACCAACGCGCCCCTTCGCGTCCGAATATCTGCTCCCAGTCAATGTCTCCCGGCTTCAATTGCGAGACAGCCGTATGCCCACGGTCAGAGCATCCGAGCGCTGCGCGCACGCCGAACCCGCGCTCCGTGAAGTTCAGACCGTTGCGTACGGTGCGCCCGACGCCGTCATACTTGACCCACTGCACGTGCGATTGGTCAACTCCGCCCTGATAGATTAAGTCCTGCAAAAGTCTTCCGACGGGATTATCGGCCAGCGCCGTCACCACCGCGGCATCCAATCCGAAGCATCGCTTCAATCCACGCGCGACGTTATACTCGCCGCCGCCTTCCCAAACCTGAAACGTGCGGGTCGTATGTATACGGCCATCGCCCGGATCGAGCCTGAGCATGACTTCGCCTAAGGAGACTATATCCCAGCGGCAATTCTCTTTTGATTTGAGCTTTAAGTTTTCAGCCATCTCTTAATCTTAGCTTGTTGCGCTCTCGACATTAGCCGGTTCGAGTCTAGGCGCGAGCAGATGAATGATTCCGAGCGCGATTAGATAGGCGCTGCCCGCGATGATAAAGATGGGCAGGTACGAGCCTGTGAATTGAAGTATCAATCCGACCGTGGTAGCCACCAGCATCCCACCGATGGAGCCAGCCATGCCGCCTATGCCGACGACGGAGCCGACGGCGCGGCGCGGGAACATGTCTGACGCCATGGTGAAGATATTAGCAGACCAGCCCTGATGCGCGGCTGCTGCCAGGCTGACGAGCGCGACCGCGACCCACAGGTTAGAGGCACGGGCAGCGAACATGATAGGCACAACCGAGACGGCGCAAAGGAGCATCGCCGTCTTACGAGCTTTGTTCACAGTCCAGCCGATCTTGATGAGTTTGGACGAAAGCCAGCCGCCGCCGATTGAGCCTATGTCCGCCGCAACGTAGATGACGACGAGCGGCAGCCCTATCTGCGTGATGTTCAACCCGTAGTTTGTATTGAGAAACTTCGGCAGCCAGAAAAGGTAGACCCACCAGATTGGGTCTGTCAGGAATTTGCCGATGGCGAATGCCCATGTCTGTTTGTGTGGGAAGAGTCGTCCCCAGGGAATCTTCGTAGTAGGCTCAGCAGGGTCTGATTGTATGTGTGCGAGTTCGGCTCGTGAAAGTTTCGGGTGCTCTTCCGGGCGGCGGTAGGTCATGAGCCAGAAGGCTAACCAGAGAAAGCCGAGCGCGCCTGTGATAATAAATGCCCACTGCCAGCCGTAGTTGATAGCAATCCAGGGCACGGCGAGCGGCGCGACGATTGCCCCGACATTCGAGCCGGAATTAAAGATGCCTGTCGCCAGCGCCCGCTCCTTTTTCGGAAACCACTCTGCGACCGTCTTAATCGCCGCAGGAAAGTTGCCTGCCTCGCCCAGTCCGAGGGCGAAACGCGCCATGCCGAAGCCGAAGGCCGAGCGCGCCGCAGAGTGACACATTGCCGCCACAGACCAGAAGGCAATGGCAATGGAGAAGCCCTTACGCGTCCCGAATCTGTCCATCAGGTTTCCGACGATGAGCAACCCAAGGGCGTATGCAGCCTGGAACGCCGTGTTGATGTAACCGTACTCTGCCTCGTTCCAGCCGATAGCGTGCTTGAAAGCTTCGTCGGTGGCGAGTATCCCTAAGACCTGACGGTCAATGTAGTTGATGGTCGTAGCGAAAAAGAGCATCGCACAGATGACCCAGCGATAGCGCCCTATGCGAGTGCCAACGCTTTCAAAAACCGCGACGCCAGCACCCACAGCACTCGCTCCGCCCGCCTGCGGCGGGGCAATCTGCGCTTCGGATTTCGGCAGAGCCGTCGCCTTTACAGTTCGACTCGTATTACTCATATATTTCTCTCAGCATTGACAGATTGATCTGAAATAAAATGACCTCTCATAGAGGCAGCACGTTTGGGGAAAGGTATTCGCGCCCGCCCGCCTGAGCTGAAATCTGAGGCCAGTCCGGCGTGCTTGTGATGGCTTCTATCCCATCACTGGAAACAATCGTGGTCTCTTCGACCTTCGTTCCGGTAACAGAAGGATTCCAGGCGAACGCTTGATGAAGATGAACACGCTCTTCACAAAAAGGGTGAGCCACCCAGTCTCTTGTACGGTAACCGGTTGCTCCGCCCTGGTGATGCAGATGCTCCTCGCCCTCGAATCCTTCCCGTTGATATGCGCGTGCGGCGACCGTGTATAACTCGGCTCCGATTGCGCCCGGTCTGGTCTCTGAAAGAAGCTGCGCGTTGACGTTTGATGCGGCCTCAGTCCGGCGCTTTAATTCATCTGAAACCGACCCAGCAGAAATGATTCGGGTTAGCGACGCGATGAGGCCGCCCCTACGCGCGCAAACCACAACCATCAGAACCCGCTCCCACTTCTTCCCGGTCGGGATTGGGTGACGATAACTATCAATGCGCTCGTCCGCCGCAACCAGATTCACCACCGCATGAATTCCGTAGGCGGCCAACGCGTCCGATGCACGGCGCGCAATCTTTCTCTCGGTTTCGCCGGGCGTCAGGCTTCTCATCAAGCTACTGATAGCCAGTCCGGCCTCACGCCCCAGTTGTTTGAATCTATCAATTTCGGGCGGGGTCAGCTCATACCTGCAACGCGCCAGCACGCCCTCAACCGCAGGAACGCTTGCGCTCATGTAAAGATCGGAGCCGAGCGAGTCCGCTTCATACAGCAGGGCACGGGCGCGATCAACCAGAAACGAAGGGCTTGCCTTCTCTTCTTCCCAACCAAATTCGATAGGCTCGAAATCTTCTGCGGCAAGCTCTTCCGTGAGAAGCCGCGGCATCTCAATACGACTCGCCAGCACGAACCGCTTGCCGTCACGCCTGACGAGCAAAGCCCCCGCTCCGGGTTCGCGGCTCGTATCAATCCCATTTCTGGAGCCTGCTGTGAGCCAGGAGAAGTTGTGCTGTGAACTCAGGAGTACTCCGCCCAGATTCTCTGCGGCGAGCATCCTCATCAACCTTCCGGTCTTCTCACTGATCTCTGCGCTTTTGTCCACTGCTTAAATGTTTTGAGGGAACGCTAAAAACTCCGGGATTGAAAGTTACTGATTGACTCCGCTGGCTAGGAAGCCGCCATCTACTGTCAGAATTTCGCCCGTCACAAAACTGGCCGCGTCCGAAGCCAGAAATACTGCTGCACCGGCCAACTCCTCTACACGCCCGAATCGTTTCATAGGCGTGCGCAGCCGGAACTCAGCACCGCGCTCCGTTTCATCCAGTAGCTTCTGGTTCAGTGCTGTGCGGAAGACCCCTGGCGCAATCGCGTTGACGTTGACGCCGCGCGGCGACCACTCGACCGCCAATGATTTCGTCAAAGATGCGACCGCCGCCTTGCTGGCCGAGTAAGCTGCCACTTCATAGAGCGCGACGAAGGTGGAAAGCGACGCGATGTTGATGATGCGCCCGTACTCGCGCTCAAGCATGTGACGCCCGAAAACCTGGCAGGCGCGTAGAGTACCCGTCAGATTCGTTTCCATGATGTCGTTCCAATCTTCCTCGGAGAAATCCAGAGTCGGCGCACGCTTTGTACGTCCGGCAGAGTTGACCAGAATATCTACCTTGCCGAAGGCTTTGACCGTCTCATCCAGCACCCGCTCAAGTGATGCGCGGTCGGATACGTCCGAAGCAAGACGTAGCGTATGGCGTCCGCGCTCTTCGATTTCCAGGGCAGCCGCTTCGACCTGCTCCAAGCGGCGAGAAGTCGGGATAACGTCCGCGCCAGCTTCCGCCAAACCGTGTGCGATGGCGCGCCCGATGCCGGATGTCCCGCCCACCACTACCGCCACCCGGTCGGTCAATTCCAATGGAGAGTAGCTCATTTGATTTTATCCTTTTAAAAGATTGCTGACCCGATTTCCTTAGCCGATAGACCGGGGCAGGAAGGTTTTTGCCTGCAAGTTTCAGGAAAAAATTAAGCCCTTTTCATCAGCCTCGGAAGATATGACCTGATTTCTAGAAGGTCATACCAATTAATTAAGAAGCGAATAGTGTGTAACACCATTGCGAGATTTCTGTCAAGCCCTTTTCTAAAACGGCCAGCCCACTTTCTTTAACAGAATTGCTGTTTAGTGAGAATCCCTCTTGCTTTGCGCCTCCTTATGTGGTAAATAATTCTTTCGCCAATGCGAGACTGGTTAAACCATTTACGGGCACCAACCGTTTTTTCAAAATTCGCTTCGGCGCTCGGAGGCCGACAATTTCTGCCATTTGATGGGCGGGAATTTAATGCAGGAGGAACCTTAAGTGTCAGCACCCGGTAGAGATAAAATAGCACGTCGCGTAGCGGGAGATAATATCTGGCTCGGCAAGGCTGAACCTGAGGTACAGGACGTGGCTGCGCGTTACGTCGCGCATGAACTCCCGTACGAGGTGCTTGAGACGGAGGCAGCAGTCGGACGCGCGCAGTTCGAGGAGATTAAGCGGGTTGCCATCGAGAAAGAAGGCGATCTGGTCATCATCCTGCTTGGCGGGCGCGGTGCGCAGGCACTCTACCGCATACTGGGGGAAAAGGCAGAGACCTCTGAGATTGATGAACTGCTTGGGCGTCTACACGTTTTCACGCAGGATGCCCTCGCGCCCATGCGTATGAATAATGGCCTGAGCTTCGTGCGCGATTTCGAGCGGCTGCTGGGTGAAGCCTTCTTCCGTAAGGTGAAGAGCTTTACTCCTATGAGCACGGATACGTATGACCTGGAAGACGAGCTTGTGCGCTACCTGGAGAAACTGGAATCTCTAGGCGGCATAGACATTTTCTTTCTGGGCCTGGGGCCTGAAGCGGGCGCTGCGTCTCACCTGGCTTACATCAAGCCGGGGTCGGGAGCGACCGCTATTGATCTGGCGGGCGTGATACCCATCTCCAGCAGTATTCTTGAGCACCACATCAAGAAGTTCAAAGTCGGCGGGAGCACCGTCACCGAGACGGATGAAGAGGAATGCCGTAGGGCTTCGCATATTCTGACGCTCGGCCCTGCGGCCATCCTCGGAGCAAGGCGTATCGTGCAATCCATCGTGGACGCGAGCACCGCACCCGCCAAGCGCGAGAGCTACAGGCGCGTACTGGAAACTGTAATTTCAGAATCCAGGGCGACGCGCGCGGCGCAACTGGATGAAAATCCCGGACTCTGGCTGCGTCTGCATCCAAACGTACGGTCTTTGATTCTGCCGGACGTTTTAGAAGCGTAGAAGCTACAAAGAAGAGAAAAACCCTTATGTCGAGCAGCAGTTACATCACACAGGCACCGCCCATCAGCGACTACGCCATCATCGTTGACCCCAGAGATAACCTGGCGGTGGTCAAGCAAGAGACCTCGCCCGGTCTGGAAGTAATCCTTCCGACCGGACGAGTGATGCGCGTGACTGCGACGGTTCCCCCCGGACACAGGTTTGCTACACGCGACATCCCTGCGGGCGAGTTTGTACTTCAATACGGGCAGCCCATAGGCACAAGTCTGGACATTAAAGAGGGCGACTACATCTCGCACGACAACATGTCGAACGATGTACCTGTGGTGCGCGACCTCCCGGAAGACCTTTCGACGCCGCCGCCCGACTATATCCCTGTGAGTGAGCGAGCAACCTTCATGGGCTTTCGCAGACCCGACGGGCGTGTGGGCACGCGCAACTATGTGTTGATTGTGCCGACCAGTATGTGCGCCAGTCACGAGGCGCAGCAAATCTCCATGATGTCGGAGTTCATGCAATACAAGCGCGAGAAGTACCCGAACATTGATGGAGTAGTAGCCATTCCGCACAACAAGGGCTGCGGCTGTCAGGACGGCTCGACCATTGACGTGATGCTCAGGACGCTCTCAAATTATGCGGATCATCCGAACGTCGGCGGAGTCATACTGATGGACTTGGGTTGCGAGAAGACAAATCTCGCAAAGGTCGAGCAGTATCTACTCAAACGTGACAAGAGCTTTGATAAGCCGGTCGCAAAGATAGGCATTCAGGAAGTTGGTGGAACCCAGGCGGCTATAGAGCGCGGGCTTCAGGAGGTCGAGCGTATGTTGCCGGTTGTGAACCGCACTGTGCGCGAAGAAGTTCCTGTGAGCGAACTCGTCCTGGGCGTCAAATGCGGAGGCTCCGATGGCTTTTCCGGCATCTCTGCCAACCCTTCGTTGGGGCGCGCTGCCGATTTCTTAGTCCGTTCAGGCGGGACGGTGCTGATTACCGAAGTGCCTGAATTCTGCGGCGCGGAGCATATCCTCGCCAACCGCGCGAAGGATGCCGAGACGGGGCGCGCCATTTACAGGATGGTGGACTGGTATAAAGAGTATGCATCAAAATTTGGCGCAGTGCTCAATCAGAATCCGAGTCCTGGTAACATAGCGGGCGGCCTTCTTAATATCACTATCAAATCTTTGGGCGCGATGGCGAAAGCCGGAACCACTCGCGTCGAGGGTGTGGTCGAGTACGCCGAGACGCCTAATGGCCGAGGGCTGCATTTGATGCAGGGGCCGGGTTACGACCAGGAATCTACCCCTGGACTTGTCGCGGCAGGAGCCACGGTCATAGTCTTTACCACTGGACGCGGCACGACCATCGGCAATGCGATTGCGCCGGTCATAAAGCTGGCGTCGAACTCTCGCGTCTTCGAGCGCATGTCGCGTGATCTGGATTTGTCTGCGGGCGGCGTGGTTGACGGCACGGAAACGATTGATGAGGTCGGTGCGCGCGTCTTCGAGCACGTGCGCCGGGTAGCAGGTGGCGAAGTCCCTGCGAAAGCCGAAGAGCATAAACACCGCGAGTTTCAATTCTGGGCTGAACAGACGGTTTCACTATAGTTCGACTGTAGTGAAGATGAACCAAACAGGCTGAGCCGAATGCAGCGCTTTCGGCATATTGTTAGTAGCGGAACAAACATGCCCACCTTAAGAGACTCGTCGTCAGTCGTTGATGAACCTTCGCCAAGATCGAATGCAGCAGCAGCGGACTTTGCTGCGCCTGCTAAGGCGACACGCCTGTTACTGCGACTGCTGCGCGCCGCACAGCCTATCTCGCGCGTCGAGCTGGCAAAACGCCTGGGTGTCAATCGAAGCACTGTCACAGAGACCTTCAAGCCTTTAATTGCGCAAGGTGTGATACTCGAAGAGCCTGTGCTCACGCCTTCAGGCCAGAGGCGTGGGTCTGGACGCCCGTCGCTCGGTCTATCCTTCAATTCCACACAAGATTTCTTTGTCGGCGTGAACCTCGGAGCGCGCGGCTCGCAGGTGGGGCTTACCACTTTGAGCGGCGAGATTCTTGCCGAGGATGAGTTCATCACTCCGGCTTCGCAGGAAGAAGCGCTCCAGTTGGTGCGAGCCAGCATTGAGAGACTCTGCGCCGGAGTGAAGTCGCCGAGAAGGCTCAGGGTTATAGGTGTGAGCGTACCGGGGCTGACCGATGCCGAGCGGAGCAGTTTGCTCTACGCGCCTCATCTGGGATGGCAAAATGTTCCGATAGCCGAGGCGCTACGCTTTGATTCAAAGGGCAACGTGAGCGCTGGCACAGGCGGCGTGCCCGTAGTGGTTGAGAACGACTCCACGGCGGCGGCGATTTACGAAGCCAGATTGCGCTATACGACCGGCGAGATGCCGAATAACTTCATTCTGGTCAGATCAGGAACCGGGATTGGTGTCGGGCTGGTCTTGGGCGGTGAACCCTATCGTGGAACAGGCAAGGGAGAGGGAATCGCGGGCGAGTTCGGCCACATGACTATAGTCGCGGGCGGCAAGCCCTGCGCGTGCGGGAATCGTGGTTGCTGGGAACGATACGCGTCGGCTTCATCGGCCTCTTCATTATACCTGGGTGACCGCGTGCAACTGGGCAGTATGAATGCCCCGCGCTATGTCGAAGTGGTGGCGCGTGCCGAGGCTGGAGAGCTAAGGGCGCAAAGAACCCTGGAGCGCATCGGCGAATACCTGGGGATCGGCATAGGGAACGTCATCATGGGGCTTGGAGTGCCGCGCGTGATCGTATCGGGCCGCGTCGTTTACGGTTGGAAGTTTATAGAAGGGCCGCTGCGCAGTGCTGTCGGGCAGAGCATGGCGGGACGGCTGGCCGGATGGTCTGTAGAGCCGGGCGAGCCACGGGGCGCTGGTCTCGGCGGCGCGTTAGAGGTGGCCGTAGACGAATTCTTAACTTCGGGACTTAACACGTAAACAAAAGGTGCGGGTCGTTGAAGAAGCTTTCAGGGGCGCAGCCCTGAAGAGTTTAACGAACCAGAAAATTACCGGGGGAGTTTATTATGAATGAAGAACCATTGACGAATGAGATTACGCAAGAGACTTGTTTTGTACCCGCCACTCATAAGGGGAAGGGACGCCGCACGGCGGTTGAGCCTGGTAAAACGGCTGCTCGATATCTGCACTACGGACGCATCACATTGGAGGCGGGCGACGAGCCTCTAACCTTTGACAATAACGATCATGAAACCGGACTTATCTGCCTGAACGGCGCAGGCAGGATTTCAACTGGTGGAGAGACCTTTAACCTCTCGCGCTATGATGCGCTCTACGTCCCGCGAGACTCCCGCATAGAAGTCTGGGCAAATGATGAGGAAGGTTTTGATCTGGCGGAAGTCTCAGCCCCGGTTGAGAAGCGTTATCCTGTAAGGTTCGTCTCCTTCAGCGAGGTCAGAGAGAACCCTAAGCTGCACATCATCGCGGGACAGCCGCCCGCCGAGCGCGACATGAATGTTTTAATCGGGAGCAATGTTGAAGCGGGTCGCATCATGGTCGGTGTCACTTTCTCCAGACCCGGCAACTGGACGAGCTGGCCTCCGCACGAACATTCCCGCATGCTCGAAGAGGCATATCTTTACATAGACATGCCGGAGCCTTCTTTCGGCGTGCAGTTTGTTTACACAGACCCTAACAAACCGGAACTGGTGCAGGTTGTGCGTGAAGGCGATTGTGTGCTGATGCCTAAAGGTTATCATCCGAATGTGGCAGCGCCCGGCGGGCAGATAAACTTTCTCTGGATGATGGCGGCGATACGCGAAGGCGAGGATCGCAAGTACGGAGTTGTAAACGTTCAGCCAGAATATGCCGCTGGCGGCTCCGGGCTTGAGGCGGTGAAAGATTAGCGGGAAACGACAGACAAAAGCTCCGTAGGAGCTGAATGTTTATAGCTATCTGGTGATAAACCAAACAAAGCTCCGCGAGGTGCGACATGTTCTACATCATTTACATGTCGCACCTCGCGGAGCTTGATACTTTCTTGCTTAAATAAGCTATAAACATTCAGCTCCTACGGAGCTAAGGATGAAACGCTGAAGAGTGCTGATGGAAGCAGGGCTGAGAACAGGGAAGACTCCGGGCGAGGCGCGAGCCTTTGGCGCTCTTATCTTAATACTCCTCCTGGCATCGTCCGCGCTCCGGGCACAAACTTCAGCACAGCCAAACGTAAACGCGCCCACGGTCTCCAAAGTATGGGTCGCAGATCGCGGCGACGGAACCTATCAAAATCCTATTATTCATGCGGACTATTCCGACCCGGATGTGATACGCGTCGGCGACGATTTTTACATGACGGCGTCCAGCTTCAACGCCGCGCCGGGGCTGCCCATTCTTCACTCCAAAGATTTAGTTAACTGGACGCTCATCGGACACGTGTTCACACGCCAGCCTCCGTTGGATGTCTACAGCAAGCCCCAGCATGGCAACGGCGTCTGGGCACCATCGCTACGCTTTCACAACGGAGAGTTCTATCTTTACTATCCTGACCCTGATTACGGCATCTATCTGGTGAAAGCGAAAAATCCGGCAGGCCCCTGGACGGAGCCTCTCTTAATCAAAGAAGCTAAAGGCTGGATTGACCCTTGCCCGCTCTGGGATGCGGACGGAAATGCTTATCTGGTGAATGCTATGGCTGCCAGCCGCTCAGGCATAAAGAGTATTCTGGTCGTCAGCCGTATGAGTTCGGACGGGACGCGACTACTGGACGAAGGCGTGATGGTCTTCGATGGTCATGACAAAAATCCCACGCTCGAAGGCCCAAAATTCTATAAGCGTAACGGCTATTATTACATCTTCGCGCCTGCGGGCGGTGTAGAAACAGGCTGGCAGTTGGTGCTTCGCTCAAAAAATATTTACGGCCCGTATGAACAGAAAGTAGTGCTCGCGCAAGGGAAGACCTCTATCAACGGGCCACATCAGGGAGCCTGGGTGGAAACGCAGACGGGCGAAGACTGGTTCATACATTTTCAGGACAAAGGCGCAATGGGTCGCGTTGTACACTTGCAGCCGATGAAGTGGGTTAACGACTGGCCGGTGGTGGGCTTGGACACGGACGCAGACGGCACGGGCGAGCCGGTCTTAACTTATAAGAAACCGGATGTGGGAAGACGTTGGCCGGTTGCGACGCCGCCCGACACGGACGAGTTCAACGGAAACTCTTTCGGCCTGCAATGGCAGTGGCACGCGAACCCCAAGCCCAACTGGGCGTTTCCAGCCGGGAGCCTCGGCTTTCTACGCATGTTCAACGTGCCGCTGCCGGAAGGCTTCAGAAATTTCTGGGATGTACCCAACCTGCTGTTGCAGAAATTCCCCGCGCCCGATTTTACAGCCACGACCAAGGTCACCTTCACCCCGCGCACCGACGACGAAGAGACCGGACTGATTGTGATGGGATTGGATTACGCCTACGTCTCCGTAAAGAAGAGGCCGGAGGGGTTGATATTGTCTCAGACCATTGTGAAAGATGCCGAGAAAGGCGGGAAGGGAAAAGAGAGCGCAGGCGAGAGTTTGAAGAGCAATACCTTTTACCTGCGAGTGAAGGTCTCAAACGGAGCGGTCTGCAATTTCAGCTACAGTGTAAACGGCGCGACCTTCTCCCCTATCGGTGAGCCTTTCAACGCGCGGCAGGGTAAATGGATCGGAGCGAAGGTTGGCCTATTCGCCGTCAGGACTGGCAAGACTCGCGAGACCGGCTACGCAGATTTCGACTGGTTCAGGGTTGAGTAGTTGAATTAGATAAACAGGGATGGACAGGATGAAGAGATTTGCGATTTTAGATTTTGGATTTTAGATTGAAAGAAATTGAAGCTTTTTTTTAATCGCAAATCGGCAATCGCAAATCTAAAATTCCTTACGCATCTTGCCAGTCTTGGGGTTCCACCCGTCTGTGCCGCCGAGGACTTTTTCCGGAGTGATGGCTCCGGCTTCCCGTTTGGTTAACTGCCGCGCCCAGGACACGCGCGCTCCTGTAGCTGCTCCCGTCCCTGTGCTGCCGAACTCTGCGTAGCGTACAGTCTTTTCGCGTTCGGGAAAGTTCCAGTTGTGCCATCCCTCAACGCGCACGACCGCAGACATCTCCGTGTTCAGGAACATCACATTAGAAAAAGCTCTCCACGGTCGTCCCAGATAAGTTTTCACAGCGGGCGTCTCGCCTGTGATTTTGCAGTGCGAGAAGACAAAACCGAACGGTTGATTGTCCGGCGTCGAAGCGGCTGTGATGTAACCGTCTCTGAGGGCGTGTATGTGGCATCGCTCGAAAAAGGCTGTCGCGCCGCCGAAGATGAAATCCACATGGCCTGCTATGTAGCAGTTCTCAAAGTAGTGGCGGCCACGATTTAAAAGTATGGTGTCCTGCCAGCCCAGGAATCGGCAGTTACGAAACCTAACGCGGTCGCCGTCTACGCGCACGGCTAACGCCTGTCCGACAGGGCCTGCGGAGTTTTCAAAAGTTAGATTCTCCGCCGTGAAATCGTCCGCATCAATCTGCGTCGAAGGGGTGCGGAACGTGCCTATGGGCTTACCGTCCTTGCCTATGATGTTGGCATTCAAATCGTAGGTGAGAATAGTGCGGCTCGCGTCTTCACCAATCAGATAGAAGAAGCGTTTCTCTCGCTGCACGTAGATCAGTTCCTTATACACTCCGGGCTTGATGCGTATGATGACTGGATTATCACGTGTGCCTGCGGGCACTGCCATGATGGCTTCCTGCACCGTCTTGTACTTGGCGCTTCCGTCCGCCGCGACAACGAGTTCGGTCTGCGCCGCGCGTGCGCGAGTCGTTCCGAAGGTAATGCTCAGCACGATGCCCAAGGCTAGAAAAATGATTCTTTCGTGCGAAGAGAAGTTAAGCTTCATTGCTCTGTTTATCGTCCGAGTGTTATGGCTTGTCAGGAGGCTCCTTTCATTTGCGGCATTGAGCTTGAAGCTTACAACTTTTAACCGAAAAATGTATAACAAATCATCTGGAAGCAATCTAACGCCCGCATTAACCCGCATAAGATTTAGAGCAACGAGAAGATAGTAGCAGGGTGTGTTGTCGTCAAATAATCCGAATGGAGGAGAAAAGGGAAGACCTACACGTGATGCTCATACTTAAGATATAAGGGCAGCGAAGGGTGTCAATGGTCAGCTAGAGGATTCAGCTTTCAAGTCACGAAGCAACCGCTCGAATACCTTCTGATAGGAGTCGTGCTCTTTCCAGTGTGTGAAGTTTCCGATGTGGCGCGTGCAACGTATGGCCGCCGCCCAGCCGGTTGTGCCACTGTATCACTGCACCATCAATCCGGATAGGGAGCAGCACCGTTCACGCTAACTCATTTCGACTGCACAAGAGTAAGCCCCAAGAGGGCTGCGCATTGTCAGAGTCTGATAACGAAAATCAACCCTGGGGGCTTTGACAGTTTCAATAATCGCTGTCTTGTGCTTATCAAAGGTGGAATGGCTTACATCCCATTCCGCGAGGGCGAAAAGCGTATGCCCAACCCCAACAACAAAGGTGAACTATAGAAGAGGTTTTATCACTTCTATAAGTTCAAAGAAGCAGAGTTCAAACAGCATTACCATAAGCGTTCAAATGTCGAAACTGTATTCAGCATGATTAAAGCCAAGTTTGGCGAACGACTAAGAAGCAAAACGACAGTCTCGCAAACTAACGAAGTGCTGTGCAAGGTGCTTTGTCATAACCTGTGCTGTCTCATTCAATCCATCTATGAACTTGGAATTGAGCCTACATTCTGGGAGTAATATCTATCCACCCTAGACCTGTGTTTTGCCACTTAACATTGAAGTCAAGACTGTATGGAGGCTGATTCATGGCATCCATAGTGACGCGCAAAAAGCAATTACTATTAAGTATCTCTTGGTAGTAGCCGTCTGCACTTATGTGTCCATCAATCCTGTGAAAGAGCGTCGGCGTCCTAGCCGGTACAGACAAATCCCTGTATTTCCATTTCAATTCTCTCCGGCTTAATGGATGCTCGTCTGCAAAAATTTCTTCGTATAACTCTTGGTCATCGCGTCCTCTTACTATTACCAGAGGGATTTCCGATTCTGTGCCGTCTTCATTCGCTCTTAACAGCAAGACATTTATACTCTTCACAGTGAGAGGGTGTATGTCAGTGTTTTCAAAGCGGATATAGAGGCGCATCCTCACGCTAAATTGCTCATCATAGTAAGATGTAACGGTTAGTTTTGAGCGAGGGACATCTATTTCAAATTTCAGCTTGTACGTTTTGAGTATATTTAGTTGACCTTTGAGTCCAATTACCTCAGATTTAAGCCTAGATATTTCACGTTCGTATCTTTCTTTTGCCCACTGCGCTTCTAGTGATTTGGACTTTATACTTACCCCTAATAGGTCAAAAGAATTGCGCAGCCCATCAATCAGTTTATCCTTAGCGGGTAGCTCATTTTCAAGGTCGCTAATCTCACCGTTTAATTCCCCCACTGTTCTTTCATGAAATCTTCTGACGGTCATAGCAACCCACATTAGAAACATTGAAAGAACCGATAGAACTATTATTGCTACCCATCGCTTATTACGAAGTAGGAACTCATAGTTCGTGTAAATAAATAAAATTATCAGGGTGACTATACCGCTACCTACAACAGTGCTAATAATCTTGTTTGTTCTGTGGTAGGCGGTACTCATTATTTTGTACCACTTGCTTTCCGCATATTCCCGCCTGATAGCAAGCACACAGAATTGCGCGTCAGCTTTAAGAGAGTTCCACATGCGCGTAGGTCTTTTGTCGGTCTGCGGTATGAGGCTGTTGTCAGACATGCCGTAAGCCTACCAGAATTTCGGCTCTCTAAAACACGACTTTTTGTGCAGAAGTGACTTTTTGTGCAGAAATCCCACTTGCACAAAAAGTACCCCATAATCAGCACTTTTTGTGCAAAGCCGTGACCCCATAACAGTTGTTATCGGACTCTGACAATGCGCGGTGACTATTCAGGTCGTCCTCGACGTGCCGAGCTACTGTTGAGCGAGCCAGCCAAGGTCGCCGACCTACGATAAACCTGTCTGGTCATTGTCGACCTTTGAAGCCCGTATCATGCGCGGGCTTGATCCGGTCCATCGCTTGAAGGCGCGTGAGAACGCAGCCGGCTCGGAGAAGCCCACTAGATAAGCTGTCTGGTTCACTGGGACTTTTTTCCCATTCAAGTAGTGGAGCGCCAGCTTGTGACGCAATTCATCCAAAACCTTCTCGAAGGTGATGCCCTCCGCCTTCAACTTGCGAAAAAGAGTCTGACGGCTGAGACCCAATTTGACGGCGATCATGTCCATGCTCGCTTCGCCAGTGTGCAGGATGAGGATCAGTAGATTCTCGACGCGGCCCCTCATGGTTTTCGACATCTCCAGACTCTTGAGCAATTCTTCCGCACGAGCGCTCAATACCTCGGAAAGATAGGGGTTCGTGCGTGGCAACTTCATGTTCAGAATTGCCTCATCAACCAGCAATGCGTTCATGTGGCTGTCGAAGAACAGCGGTACACCGAAGATGCGATCATATTCGGCGCGGTAGCTCGGCTCTGCGTGAGTGAAGCGGATAGCTTTCGGAAACGACAGATTCGCGAAATTAGGCATGGAAGCCACCAGCGCCCGGGCACCACAGACACTGCGCGCGAAGGCGGCTTCCGTCAGCAGCGGATTAGCTATGTAGATGTCGGATGTGGATTTCAACCACACCTCCCCATTTTCACGGACGAACTCAGCTACGTCTGCGGTTCCACCGTCGTCCGCATCGAGCGTCAGAGGTGCATAGCGGTTCACTTGCCGGCGCACTGACTCCACGTTGTCAAAGGCCACGCCGATCAACCCAACCAGCGATATGTCCTGCAACCTAACCGCTTCGCCAAAAAGCAGCGAGAGGGCCGGTTCGTTGCACAACTCGATCCCCGCCTTCAACAATGCTAAGTAGTTCGCCAAGGGAATGCGGTTGTCCTGATCCTTGAGGTCTTCAGGGCGAAGCTGCGAGCGCGCGATCAGCGTCTGGCGATCAGCGCCGCGCGAAACGGCGAAATCAAGCAAGGCTTTGGGATAGCCGGCGGCAATCGTCGGATTAGGCATCCGTTGATAGCTCCTTGCAACCTACGGTCATGTTCTTGATACGTGGCGTCATGTCCATTGGTTTCCACTATGCCTAGACTAAGCGTATTAAATTGTGGAGCGTTCAAGGATGAAGTCCAATTCCAATCTATAAGGAGAAGGATATGCAAGATACAATCAGTGTTACTCAAGAAGATACCGAGCGAGGAAAATCTCACGACCATGGTCCTACTGCACGGCCTTGCAAGCGGTTCGGAGGGCGAATGCGAACACTTCTGTCGGCACTTCTGATCTGCCTTCTTGCGCTAATGGGCCACGGGACATCCGTTGCTCAGATGTCGCACCCCGCCGTGGCCTCCGCGCAGTCCGACGCGCAAAAGGCGTTCGAGATAATGAAGACTCTGGCGGGTTCCTGGGAGGGCAGTATTATGGGCCTCTACACACACATTACAATTCGCGTGACTTCCAGTGGTAACGCAATCCTGCATGAGGCGACTGGGCCTGGCAGACCCGACAATCCGATCACCATGTTTTACGTAGACGGAGCTCGCTTGCTCCTGACCCATTATTGTGATGCAGGAAATCGGCCTCGCATGGTTGGCAAGATCTCGCCGGATGGGAAGACGGTGGAATTCGATCTCCTCGACGTTTCCGGCAGCACGCAAAGAGGGATGATGAACCATATGGTGTTCACCATAATCGACGCCAACCATCACTCCGAGGCGGCGACTTACACGCTTCCCGGAAATAAGCCGATGGTCGCGCAATTCATCTTAACGCGCACAAAATGACGGAGCGTATTTTCATCGTGAGGGTTATTGTGGGAATCTGATGGGCCGTGACGCTCAGGTCGAACGTGAGGTTCTGCAGAATCGTAGACGAAACTGATGAAAGCCATTGTCTATCACAACGCTGGTTCCCCCGATGTTCTCAAGTTGGAAGAGATTGAAAGGCCGACTCCTGGGGACGATGAAGTTTTGATCAAAGTCCGCGCTGCTTCCGTCAATCCAATTGACTCTGGCTCAGCGAGACATCCGTTCCTGCGTCGGATACTGTTCGCGATGAGCAAATCAAAGGTCAATCGGCCCGGGCGCGATGTGGCGGGCCAGGTCGAAGCGGTCGGCAGCAACGTAACACAGTTCAAGCCGGGCGACGCGGTCTTCGGCTTGTGCGGTGGGGCCTTTGCAGAGTATGCAATTGCTTCCCAATCGGCATTGGTCATGAAACCGGATAACGCGTCGTTTGAGCAAGCGGCTTCTGTGCCCCTGGCGGCACTCACTGCCTTGCAGGGCCTTCGGGACAAAGGAAACATTCAACCGCAGCAGAAGATCTTGATCAACGGCGCCGCGGGAGGCGTGGGGACCTTCGCTGTGCAAATCGCGAAGTCATTCGGCGCGGAAGTTACAGGCGTTTGCAGTACGAGGAACATTGGAATGGTCCGAGCAATCGGCGCAGATCACGTCATTGATTACACCCGAGAGGATTTCACAAAAAGTGGACAACATTACGATCTGATTTTCGACCTCGTGGCGAACCATTCGTTCTCAGCGCGCAGACGCGTCTTAACTCCTAAGGGGATATACATCGGGGCCGGCATCGTCGGCTTAGGCGGGTCGATGCTCCGTCTCCTGGCTCATCAGATCACAGAGCTTGTATTGTCACGCTTCGTGAGCCAGAAGTTCGTCTCGTTCATGACGAAGCTCAGCAAAGAGGACCTGGTCATAATGGGCGAGCTCATAGAAGCCGGAAGGGTCACACCGGTCATCGACAGTTGTTACGGCTTGAGTGAGGTCCCTGACGCTATCCGGTATCTGGAAGACGGACACGCTCAAGGAAAAGTGGTGGTAACTGTAGAACATAACAACAAAACCTAACAACCTAAAAACCACGCTGCCGAAGACTTTGCTCCGCTGCTAGTGATTGCTATATCTCACCAAAACCGTATAAGCCTCAGTTAGGAGAAATAAGGAGAGGTAATCTATAGGTCTGCCTGCTGAACTGTTACGGTCTTGTGCTCGATTCTAGAGTTATGTCGTAGATTGCGGTAATTTATAGCTCCAACATTCCGCCCCTCGGACCCGTCGCGAGTCATCCGGTTCCTTTATCGACTGTCAATAATCTACTTGACGATTGTCGATAAATAGTTTATTGATATTCGATATATTGGAGGTGATGAATCATGTCAAGGCAAATCTCGTCATCCGCCGCGCTGCCGATCGCGTACGTCCTGCTGCGGGTCCTCATCGTCGTGAACTGGCTGGGCGGCGCCGCGATCCTCGCTCTGCTGGTTATCATGCCGAACAGGCAATGGATCATGAGCGCTTTCGAACTCTCTCCTTCGCCTGAGGCAGAGCGGCTGGTCATGGGCTTGCGCGCGATAGCCGTGCTCGGTCTCGCCACGATTCCGCTCAATCATGCTGTCCTGAAGCGGCTGCTCGCGATCGTTGAGACGGTTCGCGGGGGCGACCCATTCGTCGCCGCTAACGCGCATCGGTTGCAGGGGATCGCCTGGGTGCTGCTCACTCTGAACCTTCTCAGCATTGTGATCGGCGCGATCGCCAAGACCGTTTCGACTCCGACGCATCCGCTTCATATAGACGCCGGCTTTTCAATCAACGGCTGGCTCGCCGTACTCCTCACGTTCCTGCTGGCCCGCGTGTTCGCGGAAGGCGCGCTCATGCGCGAAGACCTCGAAGGGACGGTGTGACATGGCGATCGCCGTCAAGCTCGACGACCTACTCCACGATCGGCGGATGACGCTGACCGAGCTCGCGGATCGAGTCGGAATGACGCTGGCCAACCTGTCGATCCTCAAGACCGGCAAGGCGCGCGCGATCCGCTTCTCGACGCTCGATGCGATCTGCGAGGCGCTCTCTTGCCAGCCTGGCGACATTCTCCGGTTTGAGCCGGAGCAAGCGGAACGCGAGCGACCGGCAGCGTAGAGCAAACGGAGCGCAAGCCGATGAACGCCCTGCTGAACGCGCACGCATGCACGTGGCGAGAGGCACACACAAGTCTAACCAGGAGAATATCAAATGAAAAACAGCGTTATGTTAACCATCTTCTCTCTGCTCTTGCTCCTCTTCTTAACGTTTCACTTGGCGGGCGACATCGTGTACGGGTATGAGCCGGGAGGGCTCTCAAACCTCATTATGCTGGTGCTCATCTCCGTCGTCTGGCTGTACGGAACGCTGGTGCTCGCCGGACGGCGCTCGGGGTACATCCTCCTCCTCCTCCTGTCGCTCTTTTCGTTGGTCGTCCCCTACATCCACATGAGCGGGAAGGGTGTCGGCGTCACCAGCAGGCTCGCCAATACCAGCGGACACTTCTTCTTCGTCTGGACGCTGCTCGCGATCGGCGCGCTCGGACTCTTCTCCGCCATCCTCTCGGCGCGCGGACTGTGGAGTCTGCCATGGCGCCGGTCCCGGTAGTCCAACAACCCGAACATGGACAGGCCCGTCGCCGGGGCGGAGGTGATCGGCGCGGGTCGGGTTGCGGCCAGCGACCGCCGCGCGAGAGTTCTATTCAAGGCGAAGTACGGGCTAACAACTCATTCAACCGGAGCGCGGGATAGTCCATACAAACAGGCTTTGCACAAAAAGTCGGGTGAGCCCACAATGAATAGCGGCTCGGAAATCTTCAACTACTTTATCTCGTGCCGTTTTTGACTTTTTGTGCACAGCCCCTATAGTCATCCGCACATTTAGTACTAAAGGACGCGGTGATTAGACTCTGCTGATTCATATTTCGAACCTCCAGGTGAGGACGAATTCTCTAGTAGATTTCAGGAGCATACTTCTGGACCCAGCGAAATATCGTTGTGTGATCTACAGATAGGCCACGCTCTAGCAGCATCTCTTCCAAATCGGGGTAGCTGAGTTGATAGCGGCAGTACTAGCGGACGCACAGGAGAATAATCGCTGGCTCGTAGTGGCGCTATTTGAAGGGAGATGAATTATGTTTCACTGTTAGAGTCCCGAAGAGGTTGTAGAATGCTCTGAAGGGTGGATTATAGTGGAGTAGCGAATTCCTGCAACACTGCCCTCGTTGTTTCGGTTGCACGGCGGGCGCTTGCTCAAGCTGTGGCGGCGCGGTTATAAAGAACTGATCTGTGCAAAATCACTCTCGCTTCCGACGTTGACGAAAGATAAAGATTTGATGTTAATCACACGCCGCGAACTTCTGCGCCTTGCTGGCATAGCCGTTGCCGGAAAAGCTTTGGCTGCGTGCAGAGCCACCGGAGTCGGAGAGCAGGAAAACGCGGACATTCCGATTTCAGCTCAACCGTTCGTCACGCCGCAGGGACGCGTATTACCACTCGATGCCGCGCCGCTCGAAAAACAGGTTCTTTTTGAACTGGCGGCGGAGCCGCGACATCTAGACATCTCGCGCGACATCTATGGCGCGGGCGTGGCGATCAACTGGGGCGGCGAGCCATTGCTCAGACGCGACCAGAACCAGAGACTTGTGCCTGCACTCGCGGAATCCTATACCTCTGGCCCCCGAGCAGAATATTTCGATTTCGTTATACGCAAAAACGCGCGTTGGAGTGACGGAGCGCCGATCACCGCTGACGACTGGGTATTTACGTTCCTTCATCTGGCCGACCCGTCTCTCGACAATCCCTGGACCTGGTTTTTTTACGACATTAAGGGTATCCGAGACTTGAAGGAAGGCAGAGGCGGGCGCGCTGGTGTCGGCGTGGAAGCCGTTGACGAACGCACCGTTCGTATTCATGGCGAGGAAGGACCCATACCGCATCTTCCGGCGCTGCTCGCCTATCAGGCCGCCGTGCCCGCGCCGCGTCACAAAGCGGAGAAGAATCCCGAGCACTGGGCTGATACGGTCGAGGGCTTCGTCTCGTCAGGCCCTATGCGCCTGCTCAGTTGGCAGCATAACCAACGGCTCGAATGGGATGCGAACCCCTTCTACAACGGCCCACACAAGCCCGGCATACAGCGCCTCGTCCAACTCGTCGGCGCGCCTGCCACAGGCTGGTTCAACGCGTGGCTCAATCGAGAGATCGACTACATCGCTATCCTCCAGCCACAGGAAGTCGCAGAGGTACGCGCCGACCCCAACTTGCGGCAGCACCTACACTCGTTCAACAACTTTCAGACCGAATACCTCGCGCTCGACGTGACCAAGCCGCCGCTCGACAATCTCAAGCTGCGCCAAGCGCTCTCGCACACCGTTGACCGCGAGGCTTTCTGCAAACAGGTGATGCTCGACACGCGCATCCCGGCCTACTCTATGCTCCCGCCGGGCTTCCCGGCATATAACCCGGATTTGCGGTCTGTGCAAAACTTCGACGCCGGGAAGGCGCGCGCGCTTCTGGCAGAAGCCGGATATCCAAGTGGCAGAGACTCGGGCGGTAATCAGCTCGTGCTCGCTGTTTTTTCAAACGGACGTGATGTCGCATTGGAGTACGTTAAAGATCAATGGGAGCGGCATCTAGGCATCAGCGTCAATCTGCAAATCCTCGAAAATACGGTCTGGGGCTACCGCCGAGCGCAACACACGATGCCCGTTTATAGGGGGCAGTACGAATACGACTTCCTTGATCCGGCAAACATGCTCACGCACCTTTGGCGCAGCGAGGGCGGGCAGGGGTCGCCGCGCCATCCCTGGAAGAATGCGAGGTTCGACGAACTCGTGACGCAGGCCGGTCGCGAGATTGACGAGCAGAATCGCATATCTCTGTATCAGCAGGCCGAGCGCGTGTTGGTCGAAGACATAGGCGCAATCTTCTTTACACACATGGTCACGCATCAGGTCTGGTGGCCCTACCTGACGGGCTTCGCGCCCGACGAGAGCGGCAATGTGGTCTTCCGCTACTTGGACATTTCGCGCTTCCAGATGTATATCAGAAGCGACGTTGATCACTGGCGCAAGCCACGTTAGCCCTTCTGTTCGAGCTTGGGGATGGTTGCGCCGCCGCGCCGCGCCGCTGAGTAACTCAACATCAAAATTCGCGCCGAGCTGCCTTTCAATGACTAAGCCGTTGCTAGAGGTCTGTAACCTCCACACACAATTTGATTTGAAACAAGGGGTGATACGCGCCGTGAGCGGCGTCTCGTTCACGGTGGACGAAGGTCGTGTGCTCGGCATCGTCGGCGAGTCGGGCTGTGGCAAGAGCGTGACGGCACTATCAATCATGCGCCTGATTGATCCGCCGGGACGCGTCACCGAAGGCCGCGTACTCTTTCACGACGACCGTCACACGCGCGACCTGCTGCCGCTTTCACCGCCTGAACTTGAGAGCATCCTGGGCAACCGCATCAGTATGATCTTTCAGGACCCTTTGACCTCTCTCAATCCAGTCCTGACGGTCGGTTACCAGATTATGGAGTCTTTGCGCGTTCACCGCCGCATGTCAGCGCGGCGGGCACGCGAGGAGGCTCGCCGCCTCCTCAGTCGCGTTGGCATTGCGGACGCGCACGCGCGGCTCTCGGATTACCCGCACCAGTTCTCAGGCGGCATGCGCCAGCGCGTGATGATCGCAATGGCGGTCGCCTGTAAGCCGCGTTTGCTCATCGCAGACGAGCCGACGACCGCGCTCGACGTGACGATTCAAGCCCAAATCCTCAACCTCCTGCGCGAACTCCGCCGCGAACTCGGCACGTCCATCATCATCATCACGCACGATCTGGGCGTCATCGCACAGCTCGCTGATGTGGTCACCGTCATGTACGCGGGCAGAATCGTTGAGAACGCTCCGGTCGAAGATATTTTTAACGCGCCGCAGCACCCATACACGCAGGCGCTCGTCGCTTCGATTCCGCGTCTGAACGAATGGCACGAGCGGCTGCCAGTGATCGAAGGCTCGCCGCCGAGCCTCCAGGGCGGCGGGGCGGCGGGTTGCGCTTTCGAGCCGCGTTGCCCCAAGCGCATCGGGCGCTGTGCAACGGAGCGCCCGCCCTTAGTCGAGCTTCAGGCCAGCCACTCGTGCGCTTGCTGGGTCGCGCAGGCAGAGATGCAGGGAGCGCACGCTAATGTCTGAGATGATTCTGCAAACCATAGGTCTGACCAAAAGCTTTGCTGCCCGGCGTGCATCTTTCTTTGGACAGAAAGTTAAGCATGTCGCGGTTGATCGTGTGAGCCTGTCGGTGCGCGAAGGCGAGACGCTCGGACTGGTTGGCGAATCTGGATGCGGCAAGTCCACGCTGGCGCTGACCGTGATGCGGCTCTACGAGCCGACAAGCGGGCAGATTCTTTTCGCAGGACGGGACATCACAGGGTTCAGTGAAGGCGCGCTGAAACCCGTCCGCAGGCAGATGCAGATGGTCTTTCAAGACCCGTTCGCGTCTCTAGACCCACGTCTGACGGTAGAGCAGATCATCAGTGAGCCACTAGACATCCACGCCATCGGCAGCAGAGAGGAGAGGAGAGAGGCGGTCACGCAACTGCTCGACCGAGTCGGACTCTCTGATATGGATATGTACCGTTATCCAAGCGAGTTTTCGGGCGGGCAGCAGCAGCGCATCGCCGTAGCGCGCTCTCTTGCGCTACGCCCGCGACTTCTGATCTGTGACGAGCCGGTTTCGGCGCTCGACGTTTCCGTGCAGGCGCAGATTCTAAATCTCCTGCGTGACCTACAGGATGAGTTCACGCTCGCCTACCTGTTCATCTCTCACAACATCGCCGTCACAGCCTTCATGAGCCGCCGCATCGGCGTGATGTATCTGGGTAGGGTGGTGGAGGTCGGGCCGAGCCATAAGATCGTTAATGAGCCGCGTCACCCGTACACGCAGGCATTGCTTGCGGCAGTGCCGGAGCCAGTTCCTTCGCGGCGCGAAACAGAGGGCGGCGTAGAAGGTGACGTGCCGGAGAGCGCGGGGCGTCCTTCGGGCTGCGCTTTTCGCACGCGCTGTCCGCTGGCCCAAGTGCGCTGCACGACAGAGGAGCCGCAACTGCGCTTGGTCGGTGAGGCGCACGTGGTTGCCTGTCATTTCGCCTGACCGAGGGACGAGGGAAAACATGGCGCGTTACATTCTTTCACGTGTGGCGGGGATGCTGGGCGTTTTGCTCATCGTCTCTTTCATCACCTTCTCTCTGATGCACTCCGTACCGGGTGGCCCGTTCGATGCCCGTGCGCTTGAACGCCAGCAGATGATTCCCGAGCAGATCAAGCGCCAGCTCAACACGAAGTACGGACTGGACAAACCGGTTTGGCGTCAGTACCTGCTGTTCATAAACAACGCCGTCCGCCTTGATTTCGGTTATTCACTCGCCTATCCGGGACGAACTGTGGTGCAGATTTTCAAAGAGCAGTGGCCTTACTCGGTTCAGCTAGGACTGCTCACGCTCGCCTTCTCGATGGTTGTCGGCATCGGACTCGGCATCGCCTCCGCTATCAGACCGAACTCCTGGGTGGATCATACAGGCACGGGCATCTCCATCTTCTGTCTCGTGATGCCGAGCTTTGTCTTCGCCGTCCTCCTGCAATTCTTTCTGTCGGTGCAGCTCGGCTGGCTACCTACAGGCGGGTGGGACTCCCCCCGACACTGGATTATGCCTGTACTAGCAAACTCACTCGCCCCCGTCCTGATCTTACAGCGTTACACACGTTCAAGCATGAGGGACGCCATGCGCGCGGGCTACGTGCGCACCGCACGCGCCAAGGGACTGAGCCGCCGACGAATCATGTTCGTGCATGTATTCAGGAACGCGCTGACGCCCCTGCTCACCGTCGGCGGCCCTCTCGCCGCTGGCCTCATCACCGGCTCCTTCTTCGTTGAGAGCATCTTTCGCATTCCCGGCATCGGTTTCTATTTCGTGACGGCGATAGGCCAGCGCGACTACCCTATGATTATGGCGACGACTATTGTCTGGACTGCTGTCATCAGCGCCGCCTATCTCGTCACCGACCTGCTCTATGCACTCGCAGATCCCAGAGTTACTCTGACGAAGGAGAAGTGAGATGGCAGCAACAACGCAAGTGGCGGATCAACCTTCGGTGAAGAAGCGACCGAAGAGGCTGTACCTTTTCTGGCTGCGCTTCCGCAGCAATCGGGTCGGGGTGGCCGCCCTCTGTTTCATCAGCTTCGAAGTAGCCATTGCCCTCTGCGCGCCTTGGGTTTCCCCCTACGATCCGTATCAGGCCGATTTCACGGCCACATGGCAGACGCCCAACTCCCTGCACTGGCTCGGCACTGATGACATGGGGCGCGACGTGCTCTCGCGTCTCATTTACGGCGCACGCATCTCGATTAGCGTCGGTGTCCTGAGCCAGTTGGCGATTGCCGTCATCGGCTTGCCGGTTGGTGCTCTGGCCGGATTACGAGGCGGATGGCTCGATTACATCGTGATGCGAGTCATTGACGTGCTTTCGTCGCTCCCGGCGCTCCTGTTCTACATCCTCCTCATGGTCGCTCTGGGGGCAGGCTTCGGCAATCTGATTATCGCGATGGCGGCGACGGGCTGGATCGGGATGGCGCGCCTCGTGCGCGGGCAGGTACTCTCACTTAAGGAGACCGATTACGTGCGCGCCTCTCGCGCGATGGGCGGCGGGACATGGCACATCATAACCAGACACCTCTTGCGCAATGCTATGACGCCCGTCATCGTCGCGCTCGCGCTTGGCATTCCCGGCGCGATGTTCGCCGAAGCAGGGCTTAGTTTTCTCGGCTTGGGCATCCCCTCACCGCAGGCTTCTTGGGGGCAGATGATTGGTATGTATCAGGCTTACATTCGCACGGCATGGCACCTAACGGTTTTTCCCTCCGCCGTTCTGGCCGTCACGATGCTCGCGTGGTTCTTACTTGGCGATGGAATCCGCGAGGCTCTTGATACGGCTGTGTTGCAAAAATAGTTTTTCAAGTATAATCCACTCCTCATGTTCTCCAAATAATTTTCACCGGGTCTAATCTTGAAACAGAATTCATCTCCTTTTAAATGGCGGCACTATGAGCCGGAAATAATCCTTCTATGTGTACGCTGGTATCTTCGTTATCAACTCAGCTACCCCGATTTGGAAGAGATGCTGCTAGAGCGTGGCCTATCTGTAGATCACACAACGATATTTCGCTGGGTCCAGAAGTATGCTCCTGAAATCTACTAGAGAATTCGTCCTCACCTGAAGCTTGCAGGCGCTTCCTGTCCAGTGGATGAGTCATACATCAAAGTTGGGAAGAACTGTAAATACTTATATAGAGCAGTTGATTTCTAAACGTGATGTATCAGCAGCAAAGCGCTTCTTTAAGAAGATGATGAGAGCCGACCACAGAAGGCTACCGTTTACAATTTCAGTAGATAAGAATGCTTCTTACCCTGAAGCATTTGCTACTTCACAGAAGGAGAAAGTACTCCCTTACGATTGTAAGTTGAGGCGGGTGAAGTATCTCAATAACATTATCGAGCAAGATCATCGCTTCATTAAGAAGAAAGTACGAGCTTGTCTTGGCTATTGCTCATTGGACACAGCCGAGCGAACCATCCAGGGAGTTGAGGTAATGAACATGATAAGGAAGGGGCAGCTAAAGAGAATTGGTAGAGATGACGCGCAGGGGCAGGCGAAGTTTATCGCCTGCTTGTTTCAAGTTGCAGCATAGATGAGAGACATCACTGGCCTTCTAGCGCCTGAAATAATTCTCGCAACACAACCGTAATTTCCGCTATCTTCTTGCCTCCTTAAGCTGCCATCTCGCTCAATACAAGCAGTGTCTGCGGTTGGTGACTGAAATAACTGGCGCGCAGCTTAAAGCATTCAATATGGGGAAACAAGACGACTATGAAAGAATTGCTATCCCGCCGTCCGGTTGCATGAGTTGTTAGACGCTGTGAGGCGATAGCAAATTCAATCTCATTGGGAGCAATTCCGTCACTGTTTGCTTTCGCTTTGGGCACAGAATATTTTCACGTTGGAACTCATCTTCTATCAAATCCTATACGATGCAAAATATCTACGAAGCGAGGGTCGGAGCGCAGGCTGTCTAATCTAGGGTCAACCTTGAGCAGCAAAACATTCTGGTTCCGCTCCTTCAAAGCCCTTTCAAGAAAGTTAAATGCCTGCTCCTTATCGCCCAAGCCAGCATAGATGACTGCCAAGTGAAAAGGCCATATGTGGCGATTTTTGGAGAGGCTTTTTAACCTTTCAAGCTGCTGTCCGGTTTCGCCCCTATCTCCGGCCATGGAGTAGATGTATTCGAGCGTCCCCAGGGCATCAATATCATTCTCAATGGCAACGGCCTTCTGTATCGTAGCGATTGCCTCCTTGTACATTCCTTTGAAAGCATAGGCCAAACTCCAAGCGCCGTAGACGATATAAAAATTAGGGTCTAGGTCAAAGACCTCACGGCACTTTGCCAGCGCCAAATCATACTGTCTCGCATAATAATGGTTGCCCGCGATAGAGGACTTGATAATCAGCGAGAGCGGGTCAAGATTGTGCGCGCGGTTCAGTTCGGCAAAGGATTCATCCAGCCTCCCCATAATTCTAAAATAGAGCGCGTACCAGTGATGAGCCGTGGGATTATTGGGACTCAACTCTGTGGCCCGTCTTAAATATTCTTCAGCCTTCGGGAAATCCCAATCATGCATGAGATAAATATGGCCGAGCGAGGCGTAAGCTTCACCGATAGTATTGTCAATCTCCAGCGCTCTGCTCGCAGCCTCTTTTATTCTGGGAATGCACTGCGCGGGCGGAAGGATGCCGTAGCTGTAAAGCATATTGGAACAGAGGGCGATGCCCGTATAAGCCAACGCATAGTCCGGGTCTAGCTCGGCGGCACGTTCAAAGCATTTGATGCCCCTCTGAAGCCCGTACTCAGTTCTCTTGTTCCAGAAGTAACGCCCCTCAAGGTAATAACGATAAGCCTCTGCATTCTCCGTGTAGCGTTTTGTCAGACCCTCGTGCTCGGCAGCAGATAGGTCATCCACCAGGGCATTTGCCACAAGTTCAGAAATTCTATCCTCAACAGCGAAGATATTAGTAAAACTCTCATCGAATTTCTTTGCCCATAATACTTGCCACCGTTGCGTCGTGGTTAATTGCACCGTGACTCGAATACGTTCGGCCATCTTCTGAATTTGCCCCGTCAGAATTGAATCGACTTCCAGTTTCTCTCCTATCTCTTGAATATCAATCTCCGCGTTGGCATACCTTAAGACAGCCGTGGTCGGTGGAACCCTCACGCGCCTGATTTTACCGAGCTTGGTGATGATAGCATCGGCAATACCTTGCCCCAGAAACTCTTCCTTAGAGCGCTCTCCGAGAATGCTGAATGGCAACACGGCTATTGAACTTGCTGACATTTGAACATCAGGTTCTTTCGGCTTAGCCCGAACAGCCTGCTGCGCTTCTACGGCACGCACTCTCGCAACGAAACGATAGCCGCGCCCCTGCACTGTCTGAATGTATTTAGGCTTGGTGCGGCTTTCACCGAGCGACTTGCGCAGCGCTGAGATTCTTACCGTGAGATTGTTCTCTTCAACGAATTGATTAGGCCAAATCTGGCTTATCAATTCCTCCTTAGTCACGATGCGTCCTATGTTCGTCACCAGCAGCAGCAGAATATCAAAATCCTTCGTGGCAAGTTTGACGGTTCTATCATTACGCAGCAGGCGACGCTTGACTACGTCTATACGAAAGGAGTCGAACTCGTATAGCTCGATATCTTGAATCTCCATAGTATCAGGGATGATCTAGTTGCAAATAATTAAGCTGAGATGAAATGCTATGTAAGTGTACCTCAACTATACTTCTTTCTAGAAATGTAGCTCTGACAAATTTTCAAGCAACTCTGAGGGCTGGCGACGCTCTGGATTACCGGACGGGCTGCTTGTGTTGGAAGAAGTATCGGGCGACCACCTCTATCCCGGTTAACCTCTTTGAGCCGGACGGCGCGCTAGCAACCAGCGTGCGCTGGCGCGAAAGCGCCGTCGAATCCAAGCACCTGCTCGGCTGCCGCTACGATCCGACCTTTAGCAATGTTTAGCAATTCATAGCAACTCTAAAGGACACCATTTCAAAACTTCGTATACCATCCGATTCGACATAATTGAGCAGAGCAGCTCGCGGCGGCTCCCCAGTAAACCTCGCCGCGATTAAGCTGGCCCCAACGCTTACCACTACATCAATTACGTGCGAGTTAAATGTCCTCGCCGAAGGATAGGCGGGACTGCGCGCGGGCGAAACCATCAAACTAATAACTCGGACAAATCCGAACAAATTGGAGGCTTAAACTATGCAAAGAGTTATCTCCCACCGCCGTGCTTTGTGCTTTGTGCTGACCTTATCAGCGCTACTGGTTACTCTTATTCCGCTGCCTGCGGTCAAAGCTCAGTCGGGTCAAATCAGCGCCACGCCGACGACGCTCTACCGCTTCAGCGTATCAAGCTCTAACCACGGATACATGCTCCATCCTTTCGTCTCGGCAGGACAGAACTTAGGCTACACCAACGAGGGGTCTGTCTTTAAATCTCTGACCTCCAGCACGCAAGTAGCAGGAATCGTCCTCCAGCAAGGGCCGGGCACCAAGCCCGCTGCGGGGAACCCTCTAATCCCTATCTACCAGTGGAGGGTCGTCCAGGGCAGTCGCACCTACTACTATTACTCCGGCCCAACTTTCCAGGGAGGCCCCGGCTACTACTTTGAGGGGCAACTCGGCTGGGTTCTGCCCGCCAACTTCCAGGGGACAACCATCAACGGGCAACTCATCAGAGGCGTCCCCATCAATTACTACTACAGCCAGAAGTACGGTTACTGGTACACGAACCAGCGCCCGGATGAACCTGGGCCGGGCACCCTTTGCTTCCCCGACGGGAAGTGTGACCCACAACAGACCGACTACCACTTTCAGGGCGTAGGGTTCCAGCTCCCGACGTGGGATCCGCAGCCGTTCTGTATACTACCCGCTTGCATCCCGCCTACGTTCACATTCGACCCGCCGCCCCCGGCCCCGACCTGCGACGCGGCACAGGAGCAGTCTTGCTATGATAAAGGCGGCTCGTGGGATTCGGGCAACTGCAAATGCATCATCGTTAAAAAGTGCCTTGACTGTTTCGAGTAACAACTAATTGCTCGACTATTAAGCGACAAGGACAGGGGCCTGCATTTCAATTCAGTGCCCCTGTCCTTTGCCTCTCAGCCATCAAGCAAGCTTATAAGTTGCTCTTCGCGTCCCGGCACTGCTTGTGTTATGAGAAAGACTGCGGCCCGAGAATGGATACTATGAGCCTTATCTTCGCTCATTTTACGAAAAGGGATTAGATGAAGTACGTGCGGGCAGATTCCGACTGGCGACAACCGCCTAGCGTCGGAATTAACCGGGCGGAAAGATTGTATCAAGCATCCAAGCTTGCGAATGGAAATCAAGCTGATTCTGCTCCGCTTGAATGAGTTGTTATACCCGTAGGCTCGAAAGACCCTTCTAACTTCGTGGTGGTAATGTGCCTCGAACAGAAATGTAATAGTTGAATTTCGACGGCGCTGCGGCCCTCAAATCCGGTAAGGCGAAGGTCTGCTTTCCATCCCCGCCGAATCTGTTTCCAAGCAGGCTGAAGAGTGCTCTGTCTTGCTCTATTTGCAACAGGTCGCCATTGCAGAGCCGCAAGCTCTCAGGAAAATCTAATTCATAAGGCAGGAGCAGAAGCTCGCCGACGAACAGACCCTCTATTCGAGGGCCTGGGAAGGTGCCCCCCACCGCCATCGTATAGCTGCATTTAGCCGGGGCTTTACTTCGCAGGTCAGGCAGGTTGAAATTATTCGTCCCGTCGCCGCCGAACCTATTGCCCATGAGCGTTTCGAGAGGTCTGTATTGGGCTGTTGAGAGCGACTGCCCTGTACATTCGAGCAGACCGCGTGTGTCAAGAGAGAATGCGGAGATCATGGTCTGGCCTAACAACAACTGATAGATATCAGGCTTGTACTCTCCAAACAGTGAGATGCAGTATTGACAATTCTTCGGGGCTATTGCCCGCAGGTCTGGCACTCCAAAGGTTGTCTCACCATCGCCGCCAAAAGTGTTCTTCAAGCGAGTAAAGAGCACATCATTTTCGGCAATGGATAGTAGGCGACCGTCACAAAAAATCCATCCTTGAGGTTCGAAAATAAAAGGGAAGAGCGAGATCTGACCTACAAATCGGGGCATGCTGTTTCTCCTGTTACCCCCCAAATGGTAAATGAGGGGATTGAAAATTAGATGGCCGGGCACCGCGCCTGAATCAAGCGGACTGAAAATAACTAAGGAGTACTCTTTTATCGCTATTCACAGTAAAACTCAATAGAAAAGTTGCTCAAAAGCGAATAGGCGCGAGCGAGCATTGGGAGCCGCAAGAGCGCCCATTCCCAGCGCTCCTTGCGTCGTTCAAAGCCTGCGCGCTCGTCTATTTGCTTTTTGCGATGTATCCAACCAATCCCTTGTAACCCACTTTCATCCAGTCACCGACGCCCGCATTCTCTTCAAGCACAGTGGGCTTGTCTCCCTCTTCTACGAGGCCAATGATTGGTTGGTTTGCGTCGGCACCGGCTCGTATGAGAAGAGCATCGCCTGCGGCTTCTCCATCTAGTAGAGGAGCGTGCTTTGCCCTGGCAATGAGCGCCGCAGCGGCTGCCTGCTCTGCGTCGTCGAGCTGAATTTCAATCGTCTTCGGGTCGCTTTCCGCAAGTAGCTTCATGATTGCCGAACTGGAGCTGATTAACGGCTGGTAACGGCTGTATGCCAGCGTGTCCGTATTGAGTACTAGCTCAATTTGCGATTTCTCTTCCTTGTTATACGACCGGCTCGCGAGAATGTCCCAGTGAGAGAAGGGCCGCCCCCCTATCTGAGCCGGAGCTTCCAGCTTCACTTTGTCCGCCTTGCTGTATATACGGTAGGAGTCGCCGTACCCTTCACCTCTGCCAGCCAGGTCTGCGGGCGAAATCTCTATGTGCGCGGATGCTCCTTCGGCGCGCACGTCCAAGACACGCTGCGCATCTGGACTTTGAAGCGAATCAACCTTACAGACGAAGATCAGGCTCTCCAGGGCGGGGCGTTTCTCTGGCGCGATAGGCGGGCTGAACTCAAGGTTAATCGTCAACTCTGACCACGCCGGAGGAGCTGCCAGCTTCTGCTTGATGCTCTGGTCGTCCGATTGAAGAATCATGTTCAACAGATCAAGCGAAGAGAGCGAAGGTACGTTAGCCTCCACAGACTTGTCGCTGAAGTGATACGTCCATGACCAGACTCTAGGCGCATCGCTGCGCACCGCATAAAGATGCTCGCCGCTACGGATGGTGCCGTCTCCGTCGAGGCGGATTAAGATTTTGGCGTTTCCGGACTTCGGCAGTTGCGGGCCGCTCGCGTTAAAGACCAGCTTCGTGCATTCGAAGCTCGCGGCCTTCGCACGCTCCTGTGTGGGAATGATTAGGCCGTAAACGAGCGGGTTGATCCGTAAGTCGTAACCTAGCCTTAGTTGTTCCAACTTGTCGGGCGTTTCCTCAGTCGTGAAGCCGAACTCAAGCGGCGAGTTGGGCGTGTCGCCGAACCCGTAGTCCTTAAGCAGGCTCTCCTTGATCTTCCTCTTGTTCGCATCAAATATGGTGGCGACGGCCTTCACATAGCTATTAATAGTTGCCGCGTCAAAGCCCTGCTTAGGCTTAAGGAGCTTGGTAATCTCGTCGAATACTGCGTCCAGATTCCAGTTAACGTCAATCGGCTTGAAGACGGTTGTCTCGTACGCCTTGACCATCAGGTACAGGGTTCGTTGGAGCGATAGCCGCGCCGCCTGTCCCATCTTGGCGACCACCTGATTGGCTTCCGGGCTTAGCTTGCCGAGCGTTTGGTTGCGCTCCTTCTGCATGGTCACGACGGCGTCGGCGTTGCTAGCCAGCCGCGCGTAGCCGTCGCCGAGCGCCTGTAGTACGATGCTGAGCCGCGTGAAGAGCTTGGACTTATCTTTGTTGAGGGTGCGAATCTCCTCGACCATTTTGTCCCACTCGGGACTTGAGGCGGTCAGCTTCGCAAGCTCAACCTCAATCTCCTCTTCGGAGACCTGCAAGGCACCTATTGCCCCACCTGCCATTGACAGGGCAGAGCCGAGACCGTCTCCCGCCTTGCCCCACACGCTCGCCTCCTCTTTAGCCTCTTTTTCGTCTTTTCCTTTGGCTTTCTCCTTGGCCTTCTTCTTCGCGGCCTCCGCCTTCTTGGCGGCTTCCCGTGCTTTCTTGATGGTGTCACCCATCTTGCTCATAGTGTCCGGCACGCCCTCTTCCCTAACGTCAGCGGCGATGTTTGCGAGCTTGCCGACGGTGCCGAGCACGGGCTGCCCGATAGGCACTACCTGACAGATAGCCGCCGCCATTTTGATTCCGCCCCTGATAAGCGCCTTTTGAGTCTCGCTGTGGGCCGCCTGGTTAAACAGCTTGGTTCTGAGGGTTTCCAACTCTTTGGCCTTGGTGTTGAGCCGGGACTCCAGCGAAGTCAGTTGCTGATTGAGCTGCGCCACCTCTGCTTCCGCCTGCACCAACTGTCCTGCGACGCGCTCCGTGTCTTTAATCGTGTCTTCGATGGCGCTGCCGAAGGCGTTGGCTGCACTCTGCGCTTCGTTGGCCTTGTCCTGCACCCACGCGGCTAGTAGCAGCATGCGCAGCGCGTAATCGGTCTCCAGGTCGTAGAGACGCATCGTTGCCTGTAACGACAAGAGCGGCATGTAGCCAGCGGGATTCCCAAAGTAGTCTAGCTGAAGACGCAGGCGGTGCAGGATGGTTGCCACCTCTGACTGTGCGGAGTTCCAGCGCGCCCTCTCCTCTTCAGTCCAGACGGCGCTCTTCCCCATAGCCGTTGGGATTGGAGCGGCGAGCGCACTCTCGTATGGCTTCAGCAGCTTGCTGACATCGTCGCGGGCTCCGGCCAGAAAGGCGTCACGCGCGTAGCGCAGTACGGCTTCGAGCTGTAGAGGATGAACCCACGCGTTCGCGATTTCGATAGTGCTCGGCGCAGGCGACTTCCCTCGCCCATTCTTTGAGTCCTGTGCCGTGTAGCTTTTCCCAGCAGATGTCGTCTGCGTTTTCAACAGATTGTTATCGCCATCGGGATTCTCTTTAGCAAGATTGAAATAGATGGTTACGTCATAGTGGGTCGCTGTGGTCGGATTCCCTGCCGAGCCGCCTCTCACGTTCGGAGCCGTTCTACCTGGCTCGCCCGATCGGTTATCCATCTCCGACTCTAGCCGCTTATGATTAGAGACCCACGTGCCGCCGTTCCCGCCTGAGCCGGGAATCCCAGGTTCGAGCGCGTCCTGGCCGTTGGTAGGCCAATCATCCACCCCACGTTTGCCCTTCTCGGTCGTGATTTTGGCCCACTGCCAGTGATATGTGGCGTACACGCACGGGTTGGTAAAAGAGGCATTGTAGATGTTCAGTCGCCATGTGTCTTTGCGCTTGAACTGGTTCGAGATGGTGGACATGGAGTTACCGTCCGCGCCGTTCGCGCCGTGTCCGGCGTCCTGGCCGCGACCGCCCAAACAGACGAACCGCTTCATGGACTCGTGCGTAGGCACATCGAACTCACTTATGAAAACACTGATGCTGCCGACATGGCGACCTTCGGCCCCGTTAGCACCGCCCTTCCTGGTGGCGGGATTGCAGTCGGCAGCCCTCTGCATCGCCCAGGCGAGCGGCGTCGTGTTGATGTTGCCCTGATTCTTGAAGATGAGTTTGCGGGCATAGATGGCAACTTCGCATTCAGGCAGCGACAGTTCTCCGTAAATCTCCAGCGTGTCGCACGCGATGAGAATCGCACGGGTGGCGACGGACGGATTTTCGGCATTAAGCGTCTGGCTGCGGGGAACGTTGAAGGCATCGTATAAGCCGTTCGAGTGACCGGGTTGGAAAATGACGTGGACACCTACTATTACATGCTCCTGAATGCCGTCTTTCCTTGTACGCACCGAGCGATGCGAGTAGAGCGAACTGGTCGCCGCAGGTGGTTCTACGTAGCTCTGAAGTATTTCGCGAGTAACGGGGATGGTTGGAATGTTATCAGTCATATACTAACATCCTTTGGCTGGCAGAAATTTATGTACCAACGTACAAATAGGGCAAGGCCCCATGGGTCAGGCTCTATTGAATCAGAGAACCTCTGCTTCGCCCGGCTACATCACTTCGAGAAGCAACCGGGACAAGACTTTCAAGAAGTTTCTGCACAAGCCTTAGGATCGTTCTAGCTATACCGGGAAGCGCGCCCAGCGAGGGTAGAGATACGGACAACTAATCTTTTGTCTGCGAGTGGATACGACCGAATAAAAACATCGCTGTGAACATAAAGCGTTGCGTGTGCGAAGCATTTCTCATTCTTCTGTCGATTTGGAAACTGCCATTCGGAACTAAGATTCTTCTCTAGACAGGCAAAACAAGGGGTATTTATTACTCTTTAATGAAACAGGAGTCAACAACAGTTGTTTAGATGTTAAGTCAAAATTGAAACAGCATCGATTCTTTATATCTGATTGGGACACAGGCTGTGCACAAAAAGTCGGGTGAGCCCACAATGAATAGCGGCTCGGAAATCTTCAACTACTTTATCTCACGCCGTTTTTGACTTTTTGTGCAAAGCCCGCCGACCACGAAGGCCACACGCTGTCAGCGTGTGGCCTTCCACGTCCGTGCAGAATCTATGACAACCGTTTGTGACGCCTGCTACTCTGCTTATTCTTCGTTCGCCGCCCCATGCTATAATCCCAACAACTTACCTGAAGGGCTGATGCCATTCACATATGCACGGAAGTTGATTGGGTATGCATGCACCGCAATCGAATCAGGTTACACAACTACTTCTGGACTGGAGCCGCGGCGATAGGGACGCGCTCGACGCGTTGATGCCTCTGGTCTATCAGGAGCTGCGTAAACTCGCCGGCGCTTACCTCAGAAGCGAGAGGCCAGACCACACGCTTCAGCCTACAGCCCTCATACACGAGGCTTACCTGCGAATGATAGGAAAGGACATGCCGCAGTGGCAGAGCCGCGCACACTTCTTCGGCGTAGCGGCGCGGCTGATGCGCCAAATCCTTGTGGAACACGCGCGCACCCGTCACGCGGCCAAACGCGGGGGCGACCAGCAGAAAATTTCACTTGAGGATGCGCCGCAGGTCTTCGCTCAGTCGGACGCCGCCGAGTTGTTGGCACTCGATGATGCCCTGACCAAACTGGCCGCCTTCGACGAGCGCAGGTCGCGCATACTGGAGATGCGCTCCTTTGGCGGGATGAGCGTCGAAGAGACGGCCGCAGCGCTCGGCGTATCGGAGGCGACCGTGAAACGCGGGATGCGACTTGCGCAGGCCTGGGTTCGTCGCGAGCTTGAGCAGACAGCATAAGCGCGGCGCGTTATCAGCACGCACTGAGAGCGACCGATTGCCGAGATGAAACAGAACGAGCAACAGATACGCTTTTGCACCTCCTCGGACGGCGCTAGTCTAGCGTACGCCACCGTAGGCGACGGCCCCCCGCTCGTTAAGGCGGCCAACTGGCTTAGCCATCTGGAATTCGACTGGCAAAGCCCCGTCTGGCGGCACTGGCTGAGGGAATTATCCAGATACCACACGCTCGTCCGCTATGACGAGCGCGGCTGCGGCCTCTCCGGTTGGAACGTAGAAGATTTTACGCTCGATGTTTGGGTGCGCGATCTTGAAGCGGTAGTAGATTCCCTGCACTTAGGTCGCTTCCCGCTCTTCGGTATGTCGCAGGGCGGCCCCATCGCCATCGCCTATGCCCTGCGGCATCCTGAAAAAGTAAGTCACCTCATCCTTTATGGAAGCTATGCACGGGGTCTCTCGAAGCAAGAGGTCTCTACGCACGCGCTTGAGGAGATGGAGATGTTGCTCCAACTCGTCAAGGTCGGGTGGGGCAAGGAGCACGCGGCTTTCCGGCAGGTCTTTACTTCACTCTTTATCCCTGAGGGCACGCCCGAACAGTTCCGTTGGTTCAATGAGCTACAGCAAGTCTCTTCGTCGCCGGAGAACGCCGCCCGTATGATGAGCGGGTTTTATGAGCTGGACGTACGCGAGGAGGCGCGGAAACTGAACGTCCCTACACTGGTGCTGCACGCGCGGGGCGACCTGAGAGTTCCTTTCGTTGAAGGACGACTGCTCGCCTCACTCATCCCCGGCGCGCGGTTCGTGCAACTGGAGAGTAAAAACCATATCTTACTTGAAGGCGAGCCAGCATGGCGGCGTTTTCTAGCAGAAGTCCGCGAATTCCTGGGCGTCAACATGGCAGAAGAAGTGGAGCTGGCTTCTCAGTCGAATACGGGCGACCTGCATGCTCCGTCGATAAGCAGTTACCGCTGGCGAGAGGTCAGCCGCTTATTCAATCAGGCTGCCGAAATGGCGGCGTCCGAGCGTGAGGCATGGCTGAGACTTGAGTGTGCCAGTAATACTGAACTGCTGCGCGAAGTACAGGGTCTGTTGAAGAGCGCCGGGGAGACCGAACTCCTCACAAAGATAGACGAAGGAGTGAGAGGTGCAATTCTTTCCTGGAACGAGGATCGTGAAGAGCTACCGGCTCAGTACATCTCACATTACGAAGTACTGGAGAAGCTCAGCGAGGGCGGCATGGGAATGATTTACAAAGCCAATGATACAAAGCTAGACCGATTGGCTGCCCTGAAACTGCTTCCGCACTACCTCAGTTCCAACCAGGAGATGAAACACCGCTTCATACAGGAAGCCAAGTCAGCCGCCTCGCTCGACCACCCGAACGTCTGCACCATCTACGAGGTCGGCGAAATTAGCGGGCAGCTTTACATCGCCATGCCCTTCTATGAGGGCGATACTCTTAAAGATAAGATCGAAAAGGGACCTTTGCCGGTTGACGAGGCCATCGAGTACGCTGCCCAGGTGGCCGAAGGGCTGGCACATGCGCACGAGGCAGGGATAGTCCACCGCGACATTAAACCGGCCAACGTCATGGTAACTGTACGGGGCCGCGTGAAGATACTGGATTTCGGAATTGCGAAGGTGTCGGACGCGCACTTGACCAAAAGCGGCACTCTTATCGGAACGGTAGCCTATATGAGTCCACAGCAGGCGCGAGGTGGGGCAGTAGACCACCGCACAGACCTGTGGTCGTTAGGCATTGTGCTCTACGAGATGCTCACAGGCCGTCAACCCTTCGCCGGTGATTCCAGCTACGCGCTTCTTCATGCGATTCAGTATGAAGAACCCTTAAGTGTAGCCAACTTGCGCCCGCAGATACCGGAAAGCGTAGACCGCCTTGTACGGCAACTCATGCAGAAGGAGCCTGAGAGCCGCCACGCGGACGCGACCGAGTTGATGTCGGCTCTGCGTGTTATTCAAATGGGCTTCACCCTGAAAAAATTCTCATCTGTTCACAACGGAGATCAAACTAGATTGATACGCGATGCGACGGGCAAGAGCGAGCTAATAAAGCCGACGAGAATTTCTGACTCCGAAGAAGCGTGGGGTAATCAAGCTACAGCTCCATCCAGCTCAACTCCGCCACGTAGGCGATCCCCACGCAGAGCCATCAGTACACTTGCCGTCCTGCCGCTCGCCAACGCGAGCGCTGACCCAAGTATGGAATATCTCTCTGACGGCATCACGGAAAACATCATCAACGCTCTTTCGCAGTTGCCAAAGTTGAGAGTCATGGCGCGCAGCGTCGTCTTTCGCTACAAAGGTCAGGACGTTGACCCTCTAAACACAGGGCGCGACCTAGGGGTACGGGCGGTGCTCACCGGGAGGGTTCTTCACCTTGACGACGAATTGATTGTGAGCGCGGAATTGGTTGATGTAGCAGATGGCTCACAGTTGTGGGGCGAGCACTACAACCGGAAGTTCGCAGACATCTTAACAGTGCAGGAAGAGATAGCTCATGAAATCACTCGAAAATTACAATTAAGGTTGAGCGGTGATCAGAAGAAGCGATTAACCAAACGTTACACTGATAACATTGAGGCTTATCAGCTCTATCTGCAAGGACGTTATTACTGGAGTAGGAGAACATCGGAAGGGATTAGAGGTGGCATACACTACTTCCAGCAAGCGATTGATACAGACCCCAACTATGCGCTCGCCTTTGCCGGTCTGGCAGATTGTTACATCATGGCCGGGTTTTATGATCACATCCGGCCAGCAGAGGCATTCCCACAGGCGAAGACAGCGGCGCTCAAAGCATTAGAGATTGATGATGCACTGGCTGAAGCGCACATTTCGTTGGCAGCCATCAGAACATTCTATGAATGGGATTGGCTGGATGCCGAAAGAGATTTCAAGCAGGGCATCAAACTCAACAACAATTCTGTAAAAGGCCACCACTGGTATGCCTGCTCTTTAACCTTACAGGGGCGATTTGAAGAAGGCTTCGGGGAGATGCAGATGGCTCATGAGCTTGAGCCATTCTCACTCATCATTAATAGGGATGTGGGGCGTCACTACTATTTCCTACGCCAGTACGATGAGGCGATAGACAAGTGTTGCAAAACGCTTGAGACAGACCCCAGTTTTTTCCTGGCGCATTTCTACCTGATACCAGCCTACGAGCAGAAGGGAATGTTTGAGGAAGCCATCAATGAATTGCAAAAAGCCATAGCGCTTTCAGGAGGCAGCACAGCCATGACAGCACTGCTCGGGCACGTCCATGCGGTATCTGGAAGAAGAGACGAAGCCCTGGAGGTGCTGACAGAATTGAAAGAAAAATCGGAACGAGAATATGTTCCTTCTTATTACTTTGTCTTAGTTTATTTAGGACTTGACGAAAAGGATGAAGCGCTCCAATGGCTCGAAAGAGCATACAGTGAACGCTCCACGCATCTAGTCTGGCTCAAAGTTGATCCCATCTTTGACGGCCTACGCTCAGACCCTCGCTTTACAGAACTCCTGCGGCGTATGGGACTCCAGGTGTAAATGCCAAAGTACGTCGCATCTCACAACTCATTCATCCTGGAACCCGCCCGCTCGCAGCAGTTGCTACTCGCCTTATACCGGATTGCAATTAAAGGAGAGGAAAGAGAAACCACTAAATCACACTAAAGGACACGAAAGAAACTCTCTTTCGTGCGGTTTCGTGTGATTTAGTGGTTTCTCTTTATCCTCCCTTTTGACTGCAACTTGGTATTACTGTTCTTCATCTTCAACCTCTTCGTCCATGAACTCGTACTTCTGCATGATTTTGTCCCATTCGGCCATCTTTTTCGGCTCGTCCGCGTATTGGCTGCGCACGAAGGCGTCCATTTTCTTAAATCCTTCTAGGCTCTCTGAGGCGCACTCCTTTGCTGCCCGAAAACACTGCTCTTTGGTGCGTTTGAGTGTCACCTCAAGGTTATGTCTCGCCAGATTGACACTCATATCGCCAAATTTGTTTTTAGCATCTCTTTTTTTCATTGAATGCTCACCTTTCTTCCCCGCAATTTAACGAGGCGACATCTTACCTCGAACTCACGTTAAATTAAGGGACAATTCCCATTCGACTAATAACAAAATGATTGGGAATTGCTCTGATTCCCAATGGGATTGGAGTAATTCCATTGGGAACTGTTTCAAATCCTTTGGGAATTGTCCCGATTTCAATAGGAATTGAAGCAGTTCCCACTTGAATTAGTCCGGTTCCAAAGGGAATTACTCCAATTCCCACAGGAGTTACTCTGATTCCTATGGGAATTGCTCCGATTCCTTTGGGAATTACTCTAAACCCTTCGGGGATTGAAGCTATCCCCGAAGGGTTTAGAGTAATTCCCGTTCAAACGGGAAGCCGAGCGAATCAGATAACTATAATAATTACTTAATTTAGCTCGTAGAAGCCCTGTTTTGCGTAATTCTTGGCCGGATTTGCGCAAAACAAGCTTGCTTGAAAAATTTAGAGCAGCGCTTTCGCCTCACGTAAGTCCACCGTATCGAATCCCTCGGTGAAACTGTCGTAGATTTCTGTGAGGAAACCACTTGCTTCTTCCTCTTCGCCCCAGTTTTGATAGAGGCGGGCAAGGCTCATCAACGCGCGCAGTTCCCAGGACTTCGCTTTTTGCTTTTGGGCAATCTTGATGGACTGATTAAAACAAGCTTCGGCCTGAGCACCAGCGGTCGGCTCAGCCTCGACTACTTCTTTTCCACCTCTGGCCGCTCGCTTAACGCCGCGATCTGTTGCTTGCATTAGTAACACTTCGCCTTTAATACGATATAGCTCAGCCTCGTAGTATCGCTCGCCGCTGCGATGGGCTACAGCAAGCGCCTCCTTCAATAAGCTGAGTCCCTCCTCGGCCTGGTCGTTCTTTCCCAACGCCTCGGCCAGCAAACCCAAAAAGTGAGGACGAAGCAGCTCAGTGCCTGTTGCTTGAAGAGCAGCAAGCCCCTGGCGCATTTGTTCAATCGCCTCTTCATGCCGCCCCTGCTTGACGAGCACCCAGCCTCGCATAACCGTTGCCATCCCCTGATACATCGCCAGCCCGTGTTCACTGGAAACGGCGAATGCGGCATCGGCGTGTTCCTGCGCCAGATGCTCTTCCCGTCGAAGCTGATGAAGAATCGCCGCAAAAAGGAGGGCGTGCGCCAGACTGAGAGGCTCAGATAACTCGCGCGCCAGTTCGAGCGCTTCCTGCATTCGGTTCAAAGCCTGATCGGGTTGGCCTAGAAACCAGAGTGCCCAGGCGGCAAAGCACGGCATCGCTACTCCAGGGTTCAGCGCGTAGAGGAATCCATCATCCAGATGTCGCCTGGGATCGTAGAGCAGGAGGGCTTTCTCATAATGTTCCATGGCCTGAGCACACTCTCCCAGATGCATGAAGGTGATCTCCATAGCCCAGTGACCTCGCAATGCGAGACTAGGGTACGGAAGTCGCTCAGCCAGGCTCAGAAGTTCCTCGGCGATCTCGCGCGCCGTCACTAACTCTGCCCTCAGTGTATAAAATGTCCATAGCCCCCAGAGAGCTTCAGAAACATCCGGAGTGTCGCCTAACTGCTGACACAACTCTCTGGCTCTGAGGTACACGCTGCCTACATCCGGGGCTGCATAGCCCTCGGTCGTAATCAATGGCACGCCTAGAGTGAGTTGCAGACAGAGTTCTTGCCGGGCGCGCTCTGGAGTGTCCGGCAACTTCAAGAGCAACTCCAGCCCACGGCGGGAGAGCGCAATCGCTTCCCGATACGCAAACCGGCGTAGGGCGTTGTCTGCGGCCTGCTGAAGATACTTTACGGCTTGCTTATGTTCCGCCCCTAACTCAAAGTGCATCGCCAGCTCCGCCGCAATTTCCCCGGCGCGCTCGCCAGAGAGCGCTTCCCCCTGCTCCCCTATTCGCCTGTGGAGTTGAACTCGCCTCGACGCAGATACCCTTTCATACAGCACGCTCCGATACAAAGCGTGTATGAAGCCGTACCGGCTTACAGCTTCTCCATTTGGTAATACCTGAACACCGCAATCCTGTATGAACTGATGCTGGCGCGCCAGTTCATCGCACCGCGCTTCTACAGTCGCTCGATCTTCTACCAATCCAGCCGATACCATGAGCGTTGAAAACTCAGCTCCCGCCACGCTCGCCGCCTCAAGGGTTCGCTGCTCACTTGCGTCCAGATGATCGACCTGCTTTTCGATCATTTGCTTGATGCTGTCGGGCACTCCCACCTCAACCCTCTCGATCTCTACAGCTAGCTCCCAACTCCCTTCGCGCTCACCGATTAACCCTTCGGCCACAAGGTAGTCAACTGCGTTGACCATAAACAGCGGATTTCCCTCTGTGCGTTCGTGAATTAACCCGGCAAGCTCTGCTGGAAATCGATTGCCGGGAAATCTAACAGACAAGTAATTGCTCACTGCTTTTTCGCTGAGGTATTCAAGCGGCAACTCTTCGCATTGATGCTTGGCTAGCAACTCCTGCTTTACTGCCTTGAGCGGATGTCCGCTTACTATCAACTCCACTGGCCGGTAAGTACCAATCAACATAAGATGGGCGGCATGGCGCTGCCTTGCCAGGTATGAGATCAGGTCAAGTGTCGAGTAGTCGCTCCAGTGAAGGTCTTCCAGTATGAGCACCAGCGGCAGGTCTTTTGTCAGCGCCTCCAGAGCCTCTCCCATCTCTCGCAGCATTCGCTCCCTTGTGGCTCCGAACACTTCTCGACTCAGCAACTCGCGGTCTGAAGCGCTCACCAGAGAAGGCATTTGCAGCAGCCACAAGGGAGCGTGAGCGCGCAGCACATCGATTACCTGCCCCTGCTCACGACACAACCGCCCGATAGCTTCCAGAACCGGCAGGTAAGCTTCACCCGTCCCGTACTGTTCGAGGCATTGCCCCCGGACTATCCGAATGCTTTGATCAAAAGCAAGGCTTCGCGCGAACGTGTCGGCCAGAGCGGTCTTGCCTATGCCTGCCTCTCCGGTAACAAATACTATCTGACGCTCTCCTCCAAGCATCTTCTCAAGCCAGCCTCGCATACGCGACAGCGCTTTATCGCGTCCGACAACCCTCAGAGGAGAATCTGCGGCACCAAGCGATGAACCGGAAGCGGACGTATCGCTCTTGTGCTCCTGAACTCCCGCTAGCATTGGCCTGCTCTCTGCAATCTGACCTATGAAGCGATAGCCTCTGCGATGTGCGGTTTCAATGAAGCGAGGAGACTTTGGATTATCGCCTAGAGCCTCGCGTATCTGACGAATGGTGACTTTGAGGACGGCGTCGCTGACAAAGGTGTCCGGCCAGACCGCGTTGAGAAGGTCATCTTTTGTGACGAGTTGACCCGGACGCCCAAGGAGGTGGTCAAGCACTGCGAAGGCTTTGGGTCTGAGCTTGATTGCCTGTGAGTCTCTCCACAGGCACTCGTTTGCCAGGTCGAGGCAAAAGGGATCGAAGACTATGCGTTTTTCGTTCCCCACTGTGAATACCACACATTACCGAAATTTTACGACAGGCTTATGACTTACCAGAGGAGTGCGAGCTATTATCCGCTCATGATGTTGGGATGGCAATACAAAGCGGCTTTCGTTATCCAGTTTCGACCGGAAACCGATATTGATGCCGGGCGATTCGAGGGCAGGGTTGAGCACATCGCATCTTCTAAGTCTACGCGATTTCATTCTCTGGACGAGTTGCTTGCCTTCATCGCAAGCGTGCTGGCTGAAGTCAGCAACACCGAGCAAGATTAATCCCTAAGTTTCAGGCTGATAGTCCGGGGAATGACCAAAGATGCTTTCAAAGATGCTTTCAATTCGGCGTAGATTTTTGTGATCGCAGCCCTTCCATCTATCGCCATTGTTATCTGCCTTCGCTGGCGTTACCGAAACATTACGTTAAGGTTATGACTTTCCAAAGCTGCTGGCGCTAACCTCTCCGCCTGATGAATTGATGTGCTGCGTACGCACGCGCCGCCATTGTCGGCGTCGTTGAAACGGTTGATGTTTAGGACTGAATTTTATCGAAGTCAGTTCAGCGGGAAGCAGGCAGTAAGCAGAAAACAGACAATTAACCTCTGTCCCGATTTCAACCCTTTGACTCATCTACGGCTTACTGCCTGCTTCTTACTGGCTGCTTCTTCAAAGGAGATTTGAGTATGTCGCATTACCATGATGAAAAAGATATGAACTTCTTTCAGGAGATGGCTGAGCTATCTCCCGAAGAATTTAAGGCATGGCTGAACCTTGACCGCATTGTCGCCAGGGAAGGCGGGCAGATACCTCGAAAGTATAGAGAACTCATCGCCCTCGCCGTGGCCTTCACGACGCAGTGCCCTTACTGCATAGAGGTTCACACGAAGGCGGCGAAGCTCGCGGGTGTAAGCCGTGAAGAACTTTCGGAGACCACTTTCCTGGCGGCGGCTCTTCGAGCTGGCGGCGCTGCCACACACGGCGCTATGGCTTTGAAGTTCTATGAACAAGATTAACCGAGGTAGCTTCCACAGCGGGAGTCAGATTCTGAAATTAAATTGAATGGTCAAAGGATTGAGGCGGGACGGCGGGCTTTGGCGCGTCAGCGTATGGGCGTTAAATCTTCATACGATAATGAAGCGCCTTCGCTGTTGCAGTTAACAGAGCCTGGCCGCCCCGCTTTGAACACGTTACTTCCCGAAGGTCGAAAGTTGCTGAACCATTCTCACTCTCGTAAGCACTCGTGCCCTTCAGTCGAACCAATATCTATATTCTTAACGTGAGGCGCGATATACGAATGAGCATAATGTTTTCAGCTCCGTAGGAGCCAGATGTTTATAGTCTCTGGATGATAGATAACCCTAGCTCCGTAGGAGCTATATGTTAATTGATAGAGAACATATAGCTCCTACGGAGCCAGGTTCTT
>DASWQH010000018.1:0-24549 GCA_036403815.1 Pyrinomonadaceae bacterium
TGCGGCGTTACTTGTGGAGCCATGCCTATTTTTCCATGTCGGGTAAGAAAGCCGACATGATAAAAGTCCCGCGCTCATTACTAGAGCGCCTGACGGATACGCTGTGCTATGCAGCGTAAATGGATAAAGTCCAGCTTAGAAATGTTAGATAGCTCAGGCTGCTTGAAAGGGCTTTTGAGAAGAGGCGATTACTTGCTTTGAGTTCTGTCAACGAACAGATTAAGGCGCTCGTGAATGACCTGCCGGACGCGGATACGGCGTGGCTCTTTTACGAGCGCGTGATGGCGGAGAACGCGCAGACTTCACGCGTCGTCGCGCGCGATGCGGGACTGCTGGCGGACGTGCTGGCGCTGGCCGCTTGGAGTCCGCTGATTGCCACCACGCTTGAGCAGAACCCGGAATACTTTCAGTGGCTCGCGCGCGAGCGCACGCAGCCGCGCGTTAAGACACGCGAGGAGCTGAATGAGTCACTCGCGCGCTTTCATCTCACGCATTCACAGCTTGACCCGCAGGTGCTGCTTGCGCGCTTTCGTCGCCGCGAGCTGCTGCGCATTTACCTGCGCGACATACGGCGCATCAGCACGTTAGTAGAAATCACTGAAGAGCTATCGAATCTGGCCGATGCTGTACTGGAACACGCGCTTTCGATTGCGCGGCAGGAGTTGGATAACCGCTATGGCACGCCGCTTCGCACGACCGATAGGGGGCGCACGGCTTCCGCCACCTTCGCGGTCGTAGCGCTCGGCAAGCTAGGCTCTTTCGAGCTTAACTACGCCTCGGACATAGACCTGATGTTTCTATATTCGGACGAAGGCATGACATCGGGCAAAGGCACACGCGGCGAGATTACGAACCGCGAATACTTCGTCAAGCTGGCCGAGATGGTCGCGCGCCTAGTAGGCAATCCTGCGGGCGAGGGCGCGGCTTATCGCGTTGACCTGCGCCTGCGCCCTCACGGTCGCGTCGGCCCCCTTGCGTCCTCGCTCGAAGAGGCCGTGCGTTATTACCGCGAGACGGCGCAAGCCTGGGAGCTACAGGCTTTGATTCGCGCACGCGCGGCGGCGGGCGACCCCGCGCTTTACGCGCGCTTTTCGGAACGCGTACGCCATCGTGTCTATCGCACGGACGAGACAGTCGCACGCGCGCTCGCCAACGTTCGTCTGGCAAAGCAGAAGATTGATCGTCAACATGGCGCACGCCGGGGCGGCTTTAACGTCAAGCTGGGGCGCGGCGGCATACGCGAGATAGAGTTCATCACGCAGGCGCTTCAGCTTGCCCTGGGTGGACGCGACGATTGGTTGAGAGCGCCGCACACGCTGATTAGCCTGGGTCGCCTGGCAGACCGCCATCTAATCACGGAGCGCGAGCGCACTGAGCTTTTCGATGCCTACGTATACCTTCGCACGCTTGAGCATCGTCTTCAGATGGAGCACGGGCTGCAAACTCACAGTGTGCCGGAAGACCCTGCGCGTCGTGCATTGGTCGCACGCCGCATGAACTTCGATGGCGCGGACGCGCTCGAAAGATTCAACAGCGCTCTGGCCTCGCACACAGGGAATGTATGTGCCGCTTATGATCGTGTCTTCAACGATGTAGCGAATGAAGAAGCAATAGAAAGTAAAGAGCTTGGATTGGACAACGCTGCGGAAACTTCCGGCGCTTCGCAAGCGTCTCAGCACGCATCTTCTTTATCCTCCTCTTCATCTTCCGGGCATGTGCCGCACGTAGAGCCTAGAGCAGACGCTCTCATCATTGCAGCCCATTCAGCCGCAGAAGTCTTTGCGACCCGCCTGAGCGGCGAGCTTGAATCGGGAGCAAAGGCCGTAACGGTTGAGGAGCTGGCGAGCGTGCTTCAGACGGCGGCCACAGGCTCTCTGAATCCGAGACGCGCGCTGATGCTCACCGCACGTGTAGCATCTTCTCTTGATAAATCGCAGGCAGATGTTGAGCTGACGCCCGCGCGCCTTAGTGCGCTCGTCCTACTGTGCGGGGCATCGGAACGCTTCGGCGACATGATTGCCAGTAATCCGGCTCTAATCTCTGCGCTGCCGGTTGAAGGTGCAGCAGAGGAGGCACGAGAGCTTGATTGTCGTGCGCTTCTGCTACGGGCTGTCGAAAGCGAAGAGAGCTTTGGAGCGGAGCTGGCCGCCCTGCGTCGTGCATGGGCTGCTCTGCTCATCGAAAAGGGAGCGCTAGACGCTGCGGGCGCAATCACCATCAAAGAGTCGAACCGGCATCAAACGGAGCTGGCGGAAGCGAGCCTGGACGCCGGATGCTTTATCGCGCGGCGCGAGATGGAAAGACGCTATGGCACGCTTCAAACGGAGCCGATGCTGGCTGTGCTGGGGCTGGGACGCCTTGGCGGCAGGGGCGTGGATTATGGCTCCGACTTGGATGTCGTGTTGATTTACGATGACGACGAGCCGTCTCCCATCTCGACGCTTAATCATGCTGAAGCTTACAGTCGTTTCAGCGAGCTACTGGTCGCAGCGCTTTCCAGCATGACGCGCGAAGGCACTCTATACCGGGTGGACTTGCGCCTCAGACCCGATGGCCGCAACGGGCCTTACGCTTCCGGCGCACGCGCTTTCTTAAATTACCTGAAAGAGCGCGCCGTCCCCTGGGAGTGGCTGGCTTACGTTAAGCTGCGCGCGTCCTCCGGCAAGCGCGAGTTAGGATTAAGAATCGAGACGGAGGCGCGGCGCATAATCCATGAAGCGGCGCTTAAGCTTGCGCCCGGTGTCTTGCAGACGGAGACGTGGCGCGTGCGCGAGCGGCTTGAGCAGGAAAGGGTCGGCAAGAGCGGGCGCAGCGTGATAGACATCAAGTACGGCGCAGGCGGCATGCAGGACGTTTACTTCGCCACGCGCTACTTGCAACTACGCGACAACGTGCCAGACGAATCGGACGACCGCTCGACACCGGCCACGCTCTCTCGACTCCACGCCGCAGGGTCGCTCAGTGAACAGGATTTCAAGACGATGAGCACGGCCTACGCCTTCCTGCGCACGCTGGATCACAATCTGCGCCTGGTCGTCGGACGCTCGACTCGTCTCCCTTCCGCCGATAACCCCGCGCTCCGCGACATCGCGCACAAAATGGCCTTCGCTTCACCCGAAGAACTCACGGACGAACTCACCGCTCAGATGAAAAACACACGCGCCGCCTATAATCGAATCATATCAGTGCGTTGAATCGCTGCCGGAAGATGAAAATGTTTGCCGGGATGTGTTGAAATGAATATACTCGCGTGCGAAAACAGCAGTCTTCGTCAGGCACACCACTCTCGTAAGAGAACGAATCAAGGGTAGGTATCCGTCAGACAGCGCCTCTGCTGCCTGATTACTCTCAAGCCTGCTTAAGGGACACACACCTTGCGTCCTTTAACTTCACCTGTTAAGGAGAAAGTCATCATGGATAGAGCCGAAACTTTTACTCTCGAAATGTTTATTCGTGTGCATGGCTTCGGCCTCGCGCACGCAGCCAGCTTTCCCGCTGCCTCTCGCGGCGATGAGCTATTCAAGCGGCTTGGCACGCTCATCAACACTTTACAGGAGCATGCGGCCACGCAATACTCCAGCACACATGCCTCTAGAGAAGGAACCACACGCCAGGCTGTTGCGCTCTCGGAGTTGCAGGACGACCTTGAGGCCATCAGCCGCACGGCGCGTGCGCTCTCCTTTAGCATACCGGGGCTGAATGAAAAGTTTCGCCTGCCGCGAAATCAGGGCGCGCAAAGCTGGCTCACAGCCGGTCGTGCCTTCGCAGCGGACGCCTTACCCATCAAGGCCAACTTTATACAGCTAGGCATGCCCGCAACTTTTCTGGAAGACCTCAACGCGAGCATCGCGGCAGTTGACGAAGCCATCAACCACAGGGGGCAGGTCTCAGGAGAGGGAGTCGCCGCCAGCGCCGCCATAGACGAAGCAATTGACGACGGCATGAAGATAGCGCGCGAACTGGACGCCATCGTGCGCAACATCTTTAGCAATGACCCCGCCACACTGGCTGCATGGACAAGCGCCCGCCACATCGAACGCGCCCCCCGCCCGCTCACGCAGGCGGTACTGACTTCTTTTTCTATAAAGATTTAATTCAGCCATGCCTACGGGACTCAATCTATGTTTCGTATTGTATTCCCAGTGCTGAAGCACCGGGCTATTACCAATCGTCCCTTGCGGGACTCATGGCCGATTTTTACTTCTACGGGTAGAGAATTTTTGCTACAGTAATTGAAAATATTTATGCCATACAATCACTTATCAGCCGAGGAAGAGCGAGTCATCGTCAATAAGGGTACGGAAAGGCCGTATACAGGCGAGTACGATAAGCTTTTCTCGCCCGGCACGTTTATTTGTCGGCGCTGCAACAATCCGCTCTATTCGGCAGAGGCGAAATTCAATTCGGGCTGCGGCTGGCCGAGCTTTGATGAAGAATATCCAGAGAGCGTTGAGCGTCATGTAGACCGGGACGGACGACGCATCGAAATTACCTGCGCTCACTGCCATGCCCACTTAGGTCACGTCTTTGAAGGCGAAGGCTTTAGTGATAAAGACACACGCCACTGCGTTAACTCTCTTTCCATTCGATTCATTCCCGAAGGCAAAAAACTGCCGCCTGTGCTTGACGCTAGCTAAAGCCGAAGGGCTGGTTTTTACATCTATTTGAATTCTTTCGCCTGAACCCACAGCTTTCGATACAACGTTACGCGTTGTGACTGGTGTCTTTCGTCTCATACCAGCAACGTACACACCAGCGATGGCGCGCTTTGCGTTCATCAAGCGTGTAGTCGGCTGAGGCAGGAAGGCGGCGCGTGACCTCGCGCTCTTCTTCCGTTAACTCCTGCCACGAGCGCAGGCGGCCTTCACCGCAGCGCGGGCATTTGTCCGTAAGAGATTCCATCGCGCTTCTCTCCATTCAAGCTCTAAAAGCTCACTATAACATGCTGGCTGCGTGCGCGCGGGTCGGATGCAGATTTCGGGATTGGTTCAATCAGGGCTGAGCGAGTGGAAAGTTGATTTTCACCACAGAGACACAGAGGACACTGAGGACGCACAGAGATGTTGAATGCTATTCAAGCCTCCGTGCTATCTCTGCGTACTCTGTGTCTCTGTGGTGAAAATCAACTCATCGGACACTCAACTTCAAACCAAACCATCAGATTTCGCGCCCCGGTTTGAGTAAATTACTGAAAGCGATGTAACATCACGTCCGGCGTCTCTCAACATTTTCGGGGAAGGCAGAAAGCTTCAGCCGCACAGATGACTCTTCAATACGCTCGCACGCTCATAGGGTTGGTGCTACTCCTCTTCCTCGCACTCGTCTCTTCAATTCAGGCACAGAGCAGCGATGCGCGTTTCGATTTCTACGCGCGCGGGCCTTACCGTGAAGCCGTCGCGCGCCCGCAGAGCGTGCTCGGCTATGACGTGGGCGCGTTTCATACCAACTACGCCATGATGGAGCGCGTCATAGGTGTGATAGCGCAGGGCGCAACCGACCGCGTGCGCGTCACGGACATAGGCGAAACCAACGAGCATCGCATGATGCATCTGGTCGTCATAAGCTCGCCGGAAAACCTTGCACGCCTTGCAGAGATTAAAGCCAACATCGCACGGCTGGCAGACCCGCGCAGCCTCTCTGCGGTGGAAGCGCAGCGCATAGCCGCTTCAACCCCGGCTATCGTCTGGCTCAACTACGCGATTCATGGCGACGAGACCGCTTCCTTTGAGGCTATGATGCAGGTCGTCTACCAGCTTGCGGCTTCAAATGAGCCTGCGACGCTTGCTGTTCTTAAGAATTGCGTGGTGCTCGTCAACGTCTGCGCCAACCCGGACGGGCACGAGCGCTTCGTAGCCTGGTACAACTCCATCTCTACGGGCAACGCAGACCCGCAATCGGCAGAGCATCGACAGCCCTGGTCTGTCTACGGTCGCTACAATCACTTTCGCTTCGACCTGAACCGCGACAACATAGCCTCCACACAAATCGAGACGCGCAACATGGAGCGCGCCTTCCTTGATTGGAATCCCCAGGTCTTCGTGGATCATCACGGCCAGCCCGCGCAGTTCTTCTTTCCTCCGGCGGCGCAGCCCATCAATCCTAATCTGCCCAGCGCACAGACCGCACGCTGGCTCACGGAGTTCGGTCGCGCGAACGCCGCGCAGTTCGACGAGCGGCGCTGGGATTACTACGTGCGCGACATATTCGATCTCTTCTATCCGGGCTACTGGGATTCTTGGCCTGCCTTAAACGGCGCTACGGGGATGACCTACGAGACGGACGGCGGCGGCTGGAAGGGGATTAACTGGCGGCGCGACGACGAGACGATTGTTACCCTGCGCTCAGGCGCGGCCAAGCATTTCATCGCTTCTATGACGACGCTTGAGACAGCAGCGCGAAACCGCACGCCCAGGCTAAATGATTACTACGAGTTCAAACGCAGCGCCATCGAAGAGGGACGAACCGAGCCTATGCGCCGCGTCGTCGTCAACTTCGGGCCTGACCTCATCAAGTCGAAAGAACTGATTGAAGTACTCCTGCGCGCAGGCGTTGAAGTTAAGATCGCGCGCGGGCCTTTTAGCTCAAAGAGAGTTCACAGCTACGCAGACCCGAACGCCGTTGCGACGACGCGCAACTTTCAGTCAGGCGCATTCGTCATTGATTTGGATCAACCGCAGAAGCGGCTGGCGAAAGCCCTGCTTGAGCCGCAGACGGAGCAGGACGCGCGGTTCGTGCAGGAGCAACTGGCGCGCTTTGCACGCAACGAGCGGCGTGGACGCAACGCCACGAAAGAAGAGTACGGCTTTTATGACATCACGTCATGGTCGCTGCCTCTGGCCTTCGGCGTGGAAGCTTACTGGATGGAAGACGCGCCCGATTTTCTTCACGTGAAGCTAAGGCTTCCGCCCAGCGTTGAGGTGACCGATGCCGAAAGAAAGGCTATCGCGGCGCGCGACGAATATCTGACCTCCTGGATACTCGGCGACAAGTACAACATAGGCGTGCTGAACGGTCGAGCCTCAGTCGCCTATATTATTCCTTATGAGGCGGACGGCGCGGCCTCGCTCGTTTACAGATTAGGGCGCGAAGGCTATCGCGTTAGTGTTGCGACCAGAACCTTGACGGCGGGAGGGCGTGATTGGCCGCGCGGAACGATGGTCGTGCGCGTCTCGCGTAATCCTGAAACGCTGCATGAAGCGATTGCGAGGCTCGCGGCGGATGCGGGCGTGATGGTCACAGCCGTTAACTCCGGCTTTAACGAGACGGGCGAAACCGGCGTAGGCTCCGAGAATGTGCTGGCCTTGAAGCAGCCGCGCATTCTGGTGGTCGCGGATGAAGGCGTGGATCAATCCAGCTACGGCGCAATCTGGTGGCTCTTCGAACGCTTCAGCATTGACTGGACGCCCATGACCTTCAACAGTCTCAAGAGCGCACAACTTGACCGCTACAACGTCATCATATTGCCCGATGGCTCCGCAGACCGATATTACTCCGCGCTGGGCAAGGGCGGCGTAGAACTCTTGCGCGGCTGGGCGGAGCGCGGCGGAACCCTTGTCTGCATCAAAGGCGCAGCCGTCTTTGCCGCGCTTAAGGATGTCAATCTCACTTCCTCCAGGCTGGTCGGAAGCGACGAGGACGATCAGAAGGGAACTGCGGAGGCTTCCGAGGCTGAGGAACAGCCTCAAGCGCGCGAGGTGACTGCTGCAAACGATAATGAGAAAAAGACGACCGGGCGCGACCGTAGAAGAGAGAAAGCGGAAGCAGCGGAAGCCCAGGCGCGCCGCGAGCCTGCACAGACTGAAAAGCTGGAAGGTGCTCCGCCGGAACTGCCGCCCATCGCTTCGCCCTCGGCGCGTCCGGGGCGTGTGCCCGAAGCCGTACCCGGCGCAATCATGCGCGCGACGGTTGACCGCACGACCTACTTGACTTACGGTTATGAAGGCGTGCAGTTGCCCGTGCTGGTCAATTCGGCTTACTTCTTTCGCCCGTCGAAGGAGGGCACAAACGCCGTCGTCTTCAGCCCGGAAGCGAGCCGGTCTTTACGCCTTTCGGGCTTCATCTGGCCGAACAACACGGAGCGGCTTCTCAGAGGCACAGCTTACGTCATTGACGAACCCACGGGTCGCGGGCACGTCATTCTCTATGCAGAAGACCCACAGTTTCGCGGCATCTGGCGCAGCATGACGCGACTCTTCTTCAACTCGATTTTGTTTGCGCCGTCACTAAACTAGGTAGAGGTCAGAGGCTAGAGGTTAGAGGTTAGTAAAAAGAAAGTCTTTAACTAACCTCTAACCTCTGACCTCTAAAAACTTTTCGAGGTGTTTGTGTTCAGAATCAAGGCAGATTATAGCGAGCAGATTGTCGTCAAAACGAGTATAGACAGGGCACGGGAGTTTTTCGGCGAGATACGAAACTTCGTCGAGCTGATGCCGGGCATAGAGAGCATACGGCGGGAAGCCAACGGCGTCATGCGTTGGATGGTGCGCGCTGAAGTTCCCGCGCTCGGCACTATACGACAAGCCTTCACCGTTGAGCTGACGGAAGACAGGCCGGAGCGCATAGAATGGTCGCCCGCTGTACAGGAGAGCAAAAACTACCTGCGCTACGCCGCTATCTTCGAGCCGCGCGGCGCACGCGCCACTCTCGTACGCATAGCCCAGCACGTAGAGCTGCGTCGCAAACACGCCAAAGAGCTTCACCTGCTGGCCGGGCTAATCGGGGAAGGACGCATCAGCGCAGAGATGCAGAAGCGCGTCACAGAGATGATTAAAACTTTCCTCGAACGCTCACGCACAAGACTTGAGGGGCAAACGCTGAATCTGGCTGAATGAAAGACAATCTTTAGCAGCTATACTCAGATAGCTTGAAGATTCAAATTTGAACACAACACGCTAAACTTTTCGGTGACTGCGATGAAGCGATGCCCTCAATGTAATCGCACGTATGCTGATGAAAGCCTGTCTTATTGCCTGGACGATGGAGCGCTGTTATCTGCCCCTTACGACCCGCAGGCCACTCAAACCTTGCCAGCCACTCTAGTCGCATCTCTTCCAATAGGGCAGCCTCCATTATCCACACAAACGACTCCGCAGTCCCAAAAGCGTAAATTTAATGTAGCTTATGTCATTATTTTGGTGTTAGCCGTTCTGCTTACGGGAAGCGTCGTAGCATTGTTTTATGAGAAGGGAAAAAGAGAAGCCAACGCAAACGTAGCGGGAGAAACGGAGTCGCCTTCAAACCCGTTCAGGACAGAACAGAATACAAATAGCTCTACTAACTCATCTGCCCCGAACGCTTCTCAGACTCCTACCGTCACAGCCGATAAGAATCAATCGCGCTTTCACCTAAATCCCTGCGGCTCTATAAGAGATTCGCAAACAAGTCTGGAGTGGTATGTGGGGCCTGACCGGAATATGACCTGGTATGAGGCGCAACAATGGACGGCAGGGCTAAATCAATGCAGCGGCGGCTGGCGTATGCCATCGATTGAAGAGGTGAGGACACTATATAACCCCTCTTCAAGTGCCGGAACAGGTTTCTATCTGAACGGCAGATATTATCCCGCTCATATTGACCCTGTGTTCAATGGTATTGGGGGAGGCTCGTGGGTTTGGTCTGACGAAAAAGTCGGCGCGGATGCTGCGCGCTCTTTTAATCTAAATCAGGGAAAAGCCGTAGTATATTCGGCGATGAATACATATTATTCGACCAGAGCTTTTGCCGTTCGCAAGGCAAAGGTATAAGTGCTCATACAGTCAATTGGGAATCACTTTTTGTCAGTGCGCCCGTAGCTGAGCATGTTGGCGAGCACGCGATACGCGCCGGGCAGCCCTTCGCGCAGTTGCCTGTACCAGACGATGCTGGTGTAGATGTAGCGCCCGCGCCCGTACTCCGCAGCCAGCAGCCCGCCCTGCAATTGAGGCTCGCCCGCGTCCGACATCGCAAGCGGCGCGCTGTAGCGCTTGTCCCACTCCTTCGGAAAGTAAAGCCCGCGCTCCTGAATCCAGCCGTTGAAATCTCTTGCGGTAATCTTATTCGGAAAGTTCAGCAGAGGATGCTGCGGGTCTGTGAAGGTCACGGGCGCGTTCTCGTCCGTGACGCGCGAATTGCCGAGCAGGATTTCATAAGGAGCAAGCTGCGGACGACTGGCTTTCGCATCCGGGTTCCACTCGTTGGTCTTGTGATAAAAGACTATGAGCGTGCCGCCCTGCTGGGCGTAATCCAGCAGCTTTTGATTGAGCTGGATGAGTTCCGGGTGTACCTGGTAGCCGCGATTGTCTATGATGATGGCATCATAGCTTCCTAAATTGCCCGCGCGAATTTCGTCAACCGTCAACTCCTTCGATTTAACGCCGAGCGCCGCGAGCGCTGCGGGCAGTGTGAAGTCCGTGCTTCGTACATAGCCGACGCGAAGGTTGGGGGAGATGAGCGCGGCAGCGTAAGCGATCTTTACCGCTCGCTCTGTGACTGGCGATGTGGCAGACGATGAGTTGGTGCGCCACAGAGAAAATTTTTCGGTTACCGAAAACTCCACACGCTGCTCGACGTTGGTTATCGCAGCCACGGGTACTATGTACTGCCTTGTAACATCCAGCGATGAGCGAGCCGGAATGCTTATATCTCTTCCGCTCTCGACGTTCTCCAGCTTGCCGGATCGCAGCAGGACTTCAACCGGCGTTGATAGGTTATTAGTGATATGAAACGTGAAAAGCTGCCCTCTGCGAAATGTCTGCGGCGTTATGACCAGAGGCGAAGGGGAGACGCTTTCAATCTCGACCGGGGGCGCGACGTTGAATCGTCTTGAGGCTTTGACGGTGAAGGCTGCGCCTTCGACTTCCAGCAGAAACTCCTGGCTTAACTCTTCGCCGAAGAGATGCCCGTCGTAAAGGTGCTCGGCTTGCGGCACGTTTATGGCCGCCGTTTGCGGCACGGGATATACAGGCTCCGAGCGAAGCGACGTATTGCTTTTAAGCAGGCTTGAAGACGTGCTGCTTCCGACTGCTCGCCCGTCAACAAGAAAGCTGCTGCGTTTTACCTGTACGTCGCTGCCGCCCTGGTTATATAGAAAGACGCTGTAAGACATTTGCATGCCCGGTATCAGCAGCGGGACGCTCTCTGGCTTGAGTTCGGCTGAAACGCGAGCTGCGACCGCCAGCGCGTAATCCAGTCGCTCGTTCATCAATTGAAATCGCGGTCTTTCATTGTTCGCGTCCGCTTCGTAGAAAGCCTTGCCTCGTCTGAGAGCAACGAGAGCGGCCAGCACGCTCTCGCGGCTGACATTTGCGCCTTGATAGAAAGGCAGAACAGCCCTGGCCGCAAGGGGCAGCAACTTGCTTGCAACCTCTGCGGGCAGAGATAAGCCATCAAGAAAAGTTTGCGCGTTTGGCGGAAAGGGCGCTGCCTGCTTCGCTTCGCGCGCGAGGCGATAGCGTACGGCAGGCCAGCCCGTTGGCGGAAGCGTTTGCGGCCACGGCCCCTGCGAAGCATGCTTGCGCAGCGCTTGCAGAGCCTGTTCCGCATACGTTGTGCCGCGCACGGGGTCGCGCTCGTTTCTGTCAATCGTGATAATTTTTCCTGTGCGCGCCGCTTCATCGTCCAGCGCTTTGCCTGCCGCTCCGCCTTCATAACCCGCGCGCACGAATAGCCTCTGCACCTGCCACGGCTGAATTGTGCGGTCGCGCAGTTGTTCGGGAAAGCGCGCCGGGTCGGCGGCGGCGTCAAAGGCTTCCAGGACGAGTCGGCCTGTGGCCTGATGATGGCCGTGGCCGCCAGACGTGTCGTGATTCGTGATGATAACGTCCGGGCGCAGCTCACGGATTTTTAGAACCATGCGGCGTAGAGCTTCGTCGTGTCCCCAGATGCGAAACGCTTCTTCGGCGGATTTGGAGAAGCCGAAATCTTTCAAGCCCAGGAAGTTGGCCTCTGAGCCTTGAATCCGCGCCGCTTCTTCGGTTTCACGCGCGCGAATCACGCCCAACTCTTCGTAAAGCTCAGGCCCCGTAGCGTTCTGCCCGCCTTCGCCGTAGGTGGAGAAGAGCGAGACCGTATGCACGCCCATCTTACGCCGCAGCACGGTCAGCGTCGCCCCGTCTTCATCGTCCGGGTGCGCCGCCACGCACATCACCGTCCAGGGGTTGGTCAGGTCGAGCAGGGCTTGATAAAGCTCTGCGTCAACAAGCTCCGCACTGGCGCTCGCTCTTGTTGTAACGAGAGAAGGCAGAGTGCCTGCAAAGAGTGATATTAAGAGGGCGAGCGCCAGCGCGGCGCGAACTGCTCGCCTTACCGTTTCATCTTTTATTCGCTTCATTTTTGTTCTCATCAATTAAGACATTAGTAGTTCTTCTATTCAAACCCCACGCAGAGGTCGAACAATTTGCCCGGCAGAAGAGCGTCAACGCGGCTGACGGTGCGCTGAAGAGCCGGTTCGATATAAAATCCAGAACACCGAGATTGTAGCCTGTCGGATAGAGGAAGAGCCAATGCGTATAGAGAGAATCAATCACGTACAGATTAGCGTGCCCGTCGGCAGCGAGGATGAGGTCAGGCTTTTTTATTGCGACATACTGGGCTTACAGGAAGTGCCTAAGCCGGAATCCCTGCGCGGGCGCGGCGGTCTCTGGCTCAACGTAGGCGAGCAGGCCATACACTTCGGCACCGAAGATGTCTCAGACCGCGCCGCTTCCAAACGCCACGTCGCATTTGAAGTCGAGGATTTGGAAGCCGCACGCTTAGACCTTCAGAAGGCGGGTGTGAAAATCCTCGAAGGCATCCCGATTCCCAATTACGACCGCTTCGAGTTCCGCGACCCCTTCGGCAATCGCATAGAGCTGATGCAGCATCGGCAATAAACTTTTAAAGACAAGAACGATTCACCGCAGAGAGACGCAGAGGGCGCAGAGATAACGTACAGGTCAGTACCGCCTGCGGTAGCGGGCGGGTGGCATCGTTGCTAAGAACCCGCCCGCTACCGCAGGCGGTACTGACCAACTCTCTGCGCCACCTCTGTAATCTATCCTCAAACTTTTGACGCTCGTTCTAATCGCGCGGCGATGGTCATGCTGATGGCAATCAGTATGATTAGCAGCACGCCGAAGGCTGCCGCTCGCCCCAGGTTGAAGTCGCGCATCTCTGCGGCGATGGCTATGGAGATGGGGCGGTTGCGCGGGACGTAGACGAGGACGCTGGCGACGTATTCGCCGAGCGCGATAACGAAAGCCAGCAGCGTGCCTGCGAGCGCGCCCGGCCAGATTAGAGGCAGGCGTATGCGTTGGAAGCGCCGCCATGCTCGCGCGCCCAGACTCGCCGCAGCCTCTTCCAAACTGGGATCCATCTGCTCAAGGCTAGCCTGTACGGCGCGCACTACGAGCGGCATGAAGCGCAGGAAGTAGATGGCGGGCAGAATCCAGAACGTGCCGACCAGTATGAATGAGCCTGTGAGCGGATTGGGCTGCCCGTAAGCTTCGGCAATCGAGACGGCCACGACAGTCCCCGGCAAAGCCCAAGGCACAAGCACAAGGAGCGAAATGATTCTGCGCCCGCGAAGTTTCTTTCGCGCAACCAGACTCGCCACGCAAAGGCTCCACAGTAGAGCGAAGATGGCTGCCAGCCCAGACATAGAGAGGCTGTTGAAGAGAACCGACAGCGTGTCTTCTTCCGTCAGGATGCTCGCGTAGTTGTGTAGCGTATAAGCGGAAGGCAGCATCTCCGTCGTCCAGCTTCCGTTGCGCGACAGGCTCACGATGATGAGCGTTAAGACAGGCAGCGCGAGCATGATTGTAAAGCTCGCGCCGCACAGGGCTGCGCCTAATCGTCCCGCTCCGCTCTTTATAGCCTCACGCCTGCGCGGCGCTCCCTTCATTGCCGCCGCTACAAAGCGGCGCGTCCCCTCGTAGCGCTGGAAGAATAGAAGCGCGCCCAGAGAAATCAACGCCAGCACGACCGTCTCCGTCAAAGCAAGCCGCACATCGCCGCGCTGCCGCGCGTTGAAAATCTCTAGCGTCAACACGCGCACGTCGCCACCGAAAAAGAGCGGCGCGCTGAACGAAGCCATAGAAGTCATGAAAGTCAGAAGCGCCGCGGCCAGAAGCGACGGCGTTAGCTGCGGCAGCACGACGCGAAACAGCACTCTTGCGGGTCGCGCTCCCAAACTTCGCGCGGCTTCTCCCAATCCTGCGTCAATGCGACGCAAGCCCGCACCCGTCAGCACGTAGAAGAACGGGTACATCGTGTAGGTGTGAAAAATCAGCAGCGCCGTCCACCCGCGCAGCGACCATGGCGCAGACTTTAGATTGAAAACGTGCTGAACCGCGCGCGCCAGTATTCCTGACTCGCCGCAAAGGAAGATAAAGGCGACCGTGCCGACCAGAGGCGGCAGCACCAGCGGGAGCGACGCCAGGACTGAAAAAAGGCGACGCGCCGGAAACTCGTAGCGCTCGAAGAGAAACGCGAGCGGCACGCCGACCATTGCGCAGAAGAGCACCGTCAAAACAGAGAGCCAGATGCTATACGCGGTCGCTTCCAGAACGGCTCGCTCTCCGAAAACTTCGCCGAAGTTCGCAAGCGTCCACGCGCCGTCACGTTGAAGCGAAGAGGTCAACACATGCAGGTTCGGATAGATGACGCCGTAAAGAAGTACAACCCCAACGATGAGAGCAAGGATGAGGGAGGACAATAAGGGATGAGGGCGGAGGGATGAGGGATGAAGTGAGAGCGCTTTCTTCGTATCATTCGTCATCTTTTGCATCGCGTGCTTTACGTCAGTTCTAATTTCCTACAATGATAATGCGGTCGGGCGGAAGTGTAACAGTCACGCTTGCGCCGGGCGTGAAGCCGTCCGGGTGAAGGACTAGAGCTTCCAGGGCGAGTCCTCCGGCGTCGAGCCTGATTGTCGTGGTCGAGCCTGCGAAGCTGACGGAATTGATGGTTGCTGAAAGCGTGTTCTCCGCTAATGAGCTTTCAGGCGCTCTCTCTGTTATGCCTGCTGTTCCGTAGAGTTGAATGTGTTCGGGGCGAATCGCAAGCGTGCAGGGCTTGTTGAGCGGGAGGCTCGCGCCGACGGCGGTGGCGACACGCAATGTGTGATTGCCGTCCACAGTGCGAAACATGGAAGCTTCCGCATGGCTTGCGCTCAGGCGCACGGCTTCAATCAGATTGTTGCGCCCCAAGAATCGCGCGACCCGTATCTCTTCCGGATGTTCGTAAAGCGCGCGCGGTGTGCCCGTCTGCAAGATTCTGCCCTCGCTCATGACGCTGATGCGGTCGCAAAGAGCGAAAGCCTCTTCCTGGTCGTGCGTGACGTAGAGGGCTGTGAGCTTCAATCTCTTGACCAGCTCGCGCAACTCCTCGCGCGTCTCTTCGCGCAAGGCCACGTCCAGATTTGAAAGCGGCTCATCGAAAAGCAGTAGCGCGGGTTCAATTGAGATGGCGCGCGCAATTGCCACGCGCTGCTGCTGGCCTCCAGATAACTCGTCAACGCGGCGGCGCTCGTAATTGGAAAGGCTGACCATCGAAAGCGCTTCCGCGACGCGACGCGCAACCTCTTTTTGTGGAAGGCGGCGCGCACGCAGGCCGAAGGCCACGTTTTCGAAGACGTTCAGATGCGGGAAGAGAGCGTAAGACTGAAAGACCATGCCGAAGCCGCGGCGGTCTGCCGGAAGCCGCGTGATGTCCTGACCATCAAGCACAATCCGTCCGGTGTCCGGTATCTCAAGCCCCGCGACCATGCGCAGGGTAGTAGTCTTGCCGCAGCCAGAAGGGCCGAGCAGGCCAAAGAACTCGCCGCTCTCTACCTCAAGCGACACGTCCACGACCGCGCGCGTCGTCCCGTATCGCTTCGAGATGTTCTGTAAGGAGAGAAAAGACATTAGCAGAGCAAGTCAGAAGGCAGAGTGCAGAATGATGAATGAAAGAATTACTCAACTTGAATCTTCTCTTCATTCATCATTCTGCACTCTGCCTTCTGCATTTATTTTTGCCTTCCTCTAATCTCCGCGTCCCAATATCTAAGCCATTCGCCGCCTTCACGGCGCAGCAAGTCCCAGTTTATATCCATCTGCTTGAAAGGCTCGTTCATCCAAGCGGGGAGTTGTGCGCGGTCTAGGTCTGTGCGAATGGGCAGGCGGTAATATTTCTGCGCCGCGTAGGTCAGGCTTTCCGTGGTGGTGACGAACTCGTAAAAGCGGCGTGCCTCTTCTTCATGCGGAGCGCCGCGCACAACTGCTATCCCGTCCGTGATGACGGGTGTGCCGCTTGCAGGAAACGTGTAAGCGAATTGAGACAAGCCCTTCTGTTCTTTGTAGACCCAGACATCCGGCATGTTCCAGAGGCTGATTGCGCCTTCGCCGCGCGCCAGCTTTTGCATCAGCAGCGTCCCGTCAGTCGTGTACTCGTGAACGTTCGCATCCAGACGCCTGAGCCAATCGTAGCCGCCCGCAGGCGAGTTGGTCTCTTTATAGTATCGCCAGATCATTGCGCCGAAGATGACGCGCATAGAGTCCGAAGGGTTCGGATTGCGAATCAGAATCTTGTCCCGCCACTTCGGATCAAGCACGTCGTCCCAATCCTTCGGGGCATCTTCGGGGCGCACGAGCGCCGTGTTGTAAACGATTACTTCCGGCGTCTGGTAAGTCCCGTACCAGCGATCCTGCGCGTCGCGCGAAGTGACAGGAATTTTATCCGCCCACGTCGGGCGATAGGGCGCAAGAAGATTCTCGTCCGCCGCGGTCTGAAACGTCAGGTGCGAGGCTCCCCACCAGAGGTCTGCCTGCGGGCGATTCCGCTCGACACGCAGACGCGCCAGCACCTCCTGCGAACCCATATCGAGGAACTTCACGCTCACTTCCGGGTGAATGGCGCGATAACGCGCCACGAAATCTTTCAGCATGTCCTGACCGTGCGGCGTGTAGATGAGAAGCGTGCGCTCAGCGCCGCCCGGTTTGCATGCAAACGAGAGCAGGAGAATAGAGACAAGTAGAAGCGCCGAAAGCAGAAGCGCCAAGCGTTTCGATGACATTCCAGTGATTGAAGTGCTAACTAAATTTTTTCGAGCGTATTTATCCTAGCATACTCCATATGCCGTACGTACAGCATCAAAGGAAAGCCGTTTGAACCTGGCGGACGGCGCGCGGCGAAAGTAGAATGGGCGCACAGGTAATTTATAGAAGGAAAGAGACATGGCGAACATAAAGATGTACAGCACCAAGTGGTGCGGGGATTGTCGTACTGCGAAGCGATATTTGAAGGAGCTTGGGGTAGAGTTCGACGAGGTTAATATTGAAGAGAACGAATCGGCGGCGGAGTTCGTAATTGAAGCGAACGAAGGCAAGCGTAAGGTGCCTACGTTCGAGATTGAGGGTCGCACTTTTAATCTCTCCCCCTTTGACGCGAAGAAACTTCGGACGGAGCTTGGCTTAAGTTAAAAGGGAGGCGGGTATTTGATTATGGCAGCAGGTGTAAGAAGAAGAGTGTTGCGCGCGGGCGGCTGGGGATTAGCCAAGCGGCTCGTCAAGCCGATTCCGGTCGTCGGCACGGTCGTGGCCGTCAGTCTGGCGGGCTACGAGATAAAAAAGAAGGGGCTTATTCCCGGCGCAATCCACGTCGGGCTTGATGTCACACCCCTCGTCGGCACAGCCAAAGGCTTAATAGAAATCTTCACCGGCGACTGGATTCCGGACAAGAACATGCGGCGAAAGCGGTTAAAGTAAGGGCAGTATAGAGGCGTATAGGAAATCTCAGAAGCTGTTTGAAAAATCGGCTTCAACTTCTGTCCCGTAGGGACATTTGAAAATAGCCCAGCCATTTATGGCTGGATCAAAGTCGGGTAATGAAAGTAGAGTCCCGTAGGGACGGCTGAGAGAGATGTTCAGCCGTCCCTACGGGACTCTACAATTTTTCTCTACATCGTATTCCCAGTGCTGAAGCACTGGGCTATTATCGCGTCGTCCCTGACGGGACTTTTCAAACAGCTTCTTCTTAGGCCGGATTGCAATCAAAACAAAGGAAAAGAGCCGACCACTAATTCACACGAAACCGCACAAAAGACAGTTTTGCTTTTCGTGCGGTTTCGTGTGAATTAGTGGCTGGCTCTTTTTCCTGAGATAGAAGTTTGCTTGCTTTAACTCCTGTCCTCGTTGAGAGCGCTCACGCCCGGTCGCGCACGAAGAGGATGCTTCTCTTCGTAAGCGTGCGCCAGTTTAAGCAGCCCCGCCTCGTCCCAGTGACGCGTCATCAATTGCAATCCAACCGGCAAACCATCCTTTGACAGACCGCAGGGAACAGAGATTCCCGGCACCCCCACCAGATTCGCCGTGCAGGTGTAGATGTCGTTCAGGTACATAGAGAGCGGGTCGTCCACCTTTTCGCCTATGAGGAAGGCTGGCGTCGGCGTGGTCGGCGTCAGTATTGCATCGCAGACTCCAAAGGCGTGCTCGAAATCAATCTTAAGCAGCGTGCGCACCTGCTGGGCTTTGCGGTAATAGGCATCGTAGTAGCCCGAAGAAAGAACATAGGTGCCGAGCATGATGCGGCGTTTGACCTCCGCGCCGAAGCCTTCGTCGCGCGTGCGGCGATACATCTCGCGTAAGTTGTGTGCCTCTTCGGCGCGAAAGCCGTAGCGCACTCCGTCAAAGCGCGCCAGATTAGACGAAGCTTCGGCAGTGGCGATGACATAGTAGACCGCTATGCCATACCTGGCGTGCGGCAGCTCTATATCAATTACCTCAGCGCCCAAATCTCTATAAGCTTCTATGGCGCTCTCAACCAGCTCGCGTACGTCCTCGTCAAGTCCTTCGCTAAAGAGCGCGCCCGGCACACCTATGCGCACGCCCCGTATGTCGCCGGAGAGCGCCGACGCGTAATCCGGCACGGGCACGTCTGCGCTGGTCGCATCAAGTAGGTCACGCCCCGCCGCTACCTGTAAGACTTCCGCCACGTCGCGCGTGTTGCGGCCAAAGATAGAGATGTGATCCAGGGACGAAGCGAAGGCTACAAGACCGTAGCGAGACAATCGCCCGTAGGTCGGCTTCAATCCGACGATGCCGCAGAGAGCGGCGGGCTGGCGCACGGAGCCGCCCGTCTCAGAGCCTAGCGCCACCGGCACTATTCCAGCCGCAACAGCCGCCGCGGAGCCGCCCGATGACCCACCCGGCACACGCAAAGTATCCCAGGGGTTTCTCACCGCGCCGAAAGCGGAGTTCTCGTTCGATGATCCCATAGCGAACTCGTCGCAGTTGGTCTTGCCTATGACGATTGCGCCAGCCTGTTGCAGGCGCTCTATGACGGTGGCGCTGTAAGGCGGATGATAATCACCAAGTATGCGCGAGCCGCACGAAGCCTGTAGGCCGCGAACGCAGATGTTGTCTTTGACAGCAAGCGGCACGCCCGCGAGCGGACGCCCTGATTCACCACCCTGCATTGCTCCGCCCAACTCTTCGGCTTGCGCGGTCGCACCCTTGCGGTCAATCTCAAGAAATGCGTTGAGCCTTTCGTTCAGGCTTTCGGCGGCGTCAATCGAGCGCTCTACACAAGCGCGCACGCTCGTCTCGCCCGCCGCGATTCCATTACGAATTGATTCGACGTTGTATTCCATAAACAGAGGTTAGAGGTCAGAAGTCAGAGGTTAGTAATAACTCGTTCTACTAACCTCTGACCTCTGACCTCTAATCACTTTCTTAAAGGACTTTGGGAACACGGAAATGGCCGCTCGCAGCATCCGGAGCCTGATCGAGCGCTAGTTTCTGGCCGAGCGAAGGGCGCACAACGTCTTCACGTGAAGAATCGGTGCGCTCGCCTTCGGGCGTTAATCCGCCCGTGGCCGGTTCAATCGTGTTCGTGTCCAGCTCGTTGAGCTGTTCGACGTAAGCCACTATCTCGGCTATCTGCGGCGTAAAGGAGCGTCGCTCTTCGGGCGTAATCTCAAGGTGCGCCAACTCTGCAATCTTCTGTATGTCGTTTTCTGTGATAGGCATAATTCAATTTTGGATTTTAGATTTTGGATTTAATAAGAATAAGAGTCTTTGACTGAGATTTCAAATCCCGAAACCCGAAATTCAAATTTGAAATCTTCTACATTCAATCCCATCATCCAACCCGCGCCGCCACAAACCTCAAATCCAAAATCTAAAATCCAAAATTAAACTCCATTCTCTCTTTCGCGCCGGTCAATGCAACTGCCTGCGGCCAGCAGGAAGCGGCGGCGCAAGTCTTCATCCTGAATCGCGAGGCTCGCGTCCAGCAGCTCGCCTGTGGCGCGCGTGAGAGCGCGGCGTTCCTGCTCTTCACGTTCTGCGACTTCCTGCATGGTGGCCGCGCGCGCGGCGGCGACTGTTTGCGGGTCAATGCGAAACTCTATGTACGTTACCACCGCCTGCCCCAGCAGCGAGTTGATACGAAAGAGAAGCTGGCCGCTCATGGCCTCCAACTGCTTCTGCCACGTAGTGTCTGCGACCGCCACTATGAGCGTCTTGCGATAAAGCCGAAAGGGCACAGCCTGTCTGCACAACTCACTACCGGCCACACGCCGCCACGCCACGAGCGCCGCGGCCTCAAGCACCTCTTCCGTCTCGCCCGCAGCGCGCAGCAGTTTCGGCAGCGCTCGAATCAAATCGTCCATGATGCGATTTTGGAGTTTAGGTTTTAGATTTTGGATTAAGGGTTAAAGCCACTTTCAGCTAAAATTCTTCGCCGAAGCTTTGCTAATCCAAAATCCAAAATCTAAAATCGGTTGGAGTTTAGTTAAAAAGAGCGAGCGCTACAAGGCGAGCGGGGGGACGATGACGAAGGGAAAGCTTTTCAGGGAGAGATTATTGTTGGCTTCTCAAAGCCCTAGACGGGCGGAGATTCTGCGCTCGGTCGGCTGGCCTTTTGAAAGCTTCGCCGTAGAGATTGATGAAAGCCCGCGCGCCGGAGAAAAACCCGAAAGTTATGTCGAGCGCCTGGCGCTGGAAAAAGCGGAAGCGGCGGCTGGGATAAAGCACGCGCCGCTTGTGCTCGGCGCGGATACGACCGTGGTCATAGACGGCGATATACTCGGCAAGCCTTCGACGGAAGATGACGCGCGCCGTATGCTCAGACGCCTGAGCGACAGGTGGCACGAGGTCTTGACGGGCGTGGCGCTCGTTTCGCGCAGTGAGCGAGCAGAAGCCGACCTTCGCCGCAGCATCGCGCACGAGAGGACGCGCGTACGCTTCGGCACCATGACCGAGCAGGAGATTAACTGGTACGTGCAAACAGGCGAGCCTGCGGACAAGGCCGGAGCTTACGCCGTGCAGGGCTACGCCGCGCTCTTTATAGAAGAGATCGAAGGCGATTACTGGAACGTCGTAGGTCTGCCCGTGCGACTGATTTACAAATTGGTGAACAGCCTGTAGGGGCGTAGGACTCGTCCGCTTCAACTACTGTTTTGTCAGCAATGAATCAATAAGCTGTCCGACTTTTTCATGCAGGCCATCGGGTGCGCCGTAGAAGACTGCGGCGGTCTTGCCGTTGGGGCCGAAGACGAACATGCGCGGGACGCTGCCGAGCGTGCCGAATGGGTTGACCAGAGTTTCAGAACCCATCACGACGTTGACCGGCAACTGAAGCGCCCCGGTCAATTCGCGCACCTCCTTTTCTTCGGATTCGACGGCGATTGCCAGGACAACGACGCGCTCGCCGTAGCGCTTCCTCAACTCTCCGAGCCACGAGAGCGTGGAGCGGCAGGGTGGACACCACGTCGCCCAGAACTCTACTACGACCACGCGCCCCTCTAGGCTCTTCGCATCTATGACGCGCCCCTGAAGGTCTTGAAAAGTTAAGCGAGGCAGTTGCGCAATCTCTTCCTCTTCAATCTTAGTCTGCCCCGAACGGGCAGCCAGTTCTTTCTGGCCGCCGCGCACCAGCTCAATCATGCGCGTCAAATCGCGCTTGAATTTGTCGTGATTGGCCTTATCGCGCCACGGCGTGTATTTGCCCTTGGCTCCGTACCAGCCGAAGTCGTTGGGCTGTGCCAGCAGGATGTCGTCCACAAAAACAACAGGATATTTTTTGACGCCATAGCGGTCGGCAAGCGTTGAGTCGCCCCAGTTCTCGCTCTTGAACTCGACCTGCCCGCCGTAATTTTGAACCACCTCTTTAATCAGCAAACTTGCCGGGTCTGAAAGGCTTCAGGTGTAAGGCCAGCGAACGAGAGTGATAGTCACCTTCTTCGCGCCCGCGCTCTCTTTAGCTTTCGTCGCTTCCTGCGCAAACGCTCCGGTAACAAAGCTCTGAAAAATCAGCAGGCCGAGCAGCAGGATTACAATCTTCGTTCGCTTCACTTATTTGTCTCCGCTCATAATCTCGAAATAACGCGGCAGCACCCTCTCGATGATGACGGCTGCTCGTCTAAGACTTTCTTTGTCTAATCGTCCCGGCGCGGCCTCAGAGAGCGCGCCCTGCGCACTCTCAAAGTAGATGAGGGCGATGCTGTGATCGCCCGCGCCCGCTTTCTTCAAACGGCTCTCCATCACGCGGGCTTGCTCCCTGAGTCGCGGCAAATCTTTAACGTCGGCGGGCGGTGCCGCCAGTAGATTCAGGAAGAGAGTGGTCTCAAGATATTTCAGGAGCGCGCCCGCGTAGCGTCCCTCTTTATTCAGTTCCAAGGCCATCTTCAGAGTCGAGTTCACACGATTGAACTGCGGCTGATTGTCGCTTGAGTCCATGCGACGATAGCTTTCCAGAACATCCGTTTCCAGCTTCGTCAGCTCAGTACTGAGCGTGCCGTACGTCAAAGGCTTTCCGTTCTCAGGGAAGCGAAGCTCTCTGCAAAGAATGGCGAAATCCAGATAGGCCGGAGCAAGCCCCATGTAAAAAAGCCCGTTGCGGATGGTCGTATTCAAACCATAGAGCCTGCCCGATTGGTAATATGGGCGAACCTGCGTGAGTGCGGATTCGATGAGCGCAGAGACAGCCGCCGCGCTGTTGCCTGACGACGTTGCGGCGAGCCGTTTCTCTTTCTCTACTATTTCAAGGCCAAGCCTTTGCCACTCTTTCTCGAAAGCCTCAGCGCCCTTCGGCTCGATTCCCGCTTTCGAGGCGGCGTAACCTTGAGCCATTATCTCTACCCAGAGGGGCTGCAAGCGATAGAGGCTCAGATATAGATGGCCGGATTGTAAGCTTTGCCTGATGGATACAATCGCGCCCGCGCGTGCCCTTGTATCCTCATCCGAAAGCTTCAGGGATGAGAGAACCTTTTCAAGACGGATGGTCTCGGCCAGCATACGCTCTCTGGCCGTTTGAGCCTGAGATATTTGAGGGAAAGCGAGCGCCAGCAAGATAAGTAACAGTCCAAATCCTGCGTGGCCGTGGGTTGCTACAGTTAGATTCATTCGTCTTCGGAAACCGTCAAAAGGCTTGTCAGAGATGGCTCGCGGCCTCCCTGCATAATATACTTGCGTCATCCGAAATTAAGAGATAAAAATGACGAAAGGGACGATTGGCGGGACGAAGAGGCCGTAGGCTCATCTCTATGTGAATAATCATCAAAGACCTTTGAAAGGACTGCGCGCCCTCTGTTCCGGCAAACGCCCCTCTCTCGTTGCGTCGTCCTGAAAGCAACCACAGGGGACGCGCAGAGCATCCATCGCTGAAGATAATTCTTTCTCTCCCGCTTGCAAATCCACGCGAGTCTTGCTAAACGTCCAAGGGTATATTCTGATATTTATCCTGATAGCCGCGAGAAAGAGAACGCGCGGAATCACGCGCCCGGAGGAGAAAATGAGAAAGAGATTCAGCACCCCTATATTAGCCACCCTACTTATACTCTCCATGTGCCTCGCGGCCTTTGCAGACACCATCAAACTCAAAGACGGAAGCGTCATACGCGGCCAGGTCATAGGCTTTCGTGACCAGCAGTTCATAGTGCTGGTCGGCCAGGGCGCGCGTGGTCGCCGCAGCGAGATGCGGATCTATATGGAGGATGTAGAGTCCGTGGAGTTTGATAACGCCGGAGCAGCCAACACGGGCGGGCTTGACGACGGTGGTTCATCTACCTCGACCTCGCGCCCTTCAAATACGCGCCCCGGTAATTCCAACCCGGTCGGCGGCGGCGGTGGGAACACTTCTAACCCCAGACCATCATCATCTTCGCCCAACTTCTTCCAGCTCAACACACGCGTGCGCGGAGACGCGACGACCAACGGCTGGACGAATACCGGACTGGTCGTGCGCAGAGGCCAGAGAGTACGCATCACCGCCACCGGAAACGTTAACCTCGGAGCAGGACGCGTCTCTACGCCCGCCGGAATCCGAACCATCGCAGACCGCGACAAGCTTATGCGGGACGAGCCTACGGGCGCGCTCATTGCCGTCATCGGCGATGACAACGACGAATTCATACTGATAGGCCGCAGCCGCGAGTTCGTAGCCCAACGCGACGGCGTTCTCTTCCTGGGCGTCAACGAAGGCAACCTCAACGACAATACAGGCGCTTTCGACGCCGTCATCGAAGCCGAAGCGGTCAGATAGAACGGGTGGCGGGTGTCAGGTGCCGGGTGCCGGTAAAGGAAAATCAGTTATCTTTCTTTTACTGGCACC
>DASWQH010000019.1:0-28071 GCA_036403815.1 Pyrinomonadaceae bacterium
GGTTTCAGTCAAAAGAAAATCCAGTTGACTTTCTTTTGACTGAAACCCGGCACCTGACACCCGTCACCCGTTTTACCATTCCCCTTCTACTACGCCGACCAGCGATTGAAGGTCGAACTTTTGATCTTCCCCGCTCAGGCAGATGCCTGCGCTGATGACGGTCAGATCGTTTTTGGCTATGGCGGAGGTATGAAGCTGTTCGTCTCGTGCGAGCCATTCGACGAGCCAGAATTCTCCACGGTCTCGAAAGCTACGCAGGTCTCCGCCGCCGAAGCGCAGCGCCGTGCGTAGTCTTGCTTGATCCTTAGAACCGTGACGACGCTCCGATCTTTCTAACTTTCTTTCACGCTCCAATTCCACGCGCCTGAAGACGAGCGAGTAAACGGCGCGCATCTCCGGCGTCAGACCTTTCAGGCTAAGCTGGCCGGGCGCGACTCTGCTTCGCAATGCCTCGCGCAGGCTTTCGGCTTCGACGGGCGATGCGCGACGGTCAAGCTCTTCAAACCACCAGACGCCGCCCAGGCTTCGCGCAATGACCTGCTCGAATTCCTGCCCATCCCACACCAGTTGCACAGGAGTTGGCTCGACCCAACGCGAAGGAAGGCGCTGGCGCATATACGCCTCGTTGGACGGGTACGCGAGCCAGGCATTACCACGCAACCTGTAGCCCAGACGCAGGCGCATGATAGGGAAAAGCCTTAGATACTCAATCACGCGCTCAAGCCCGGCCTCTTCAACCAGCAACGCTTCATGCTCGCTCGCAGGCTGAAATATTCCCCAACCTTCAAACCGAGAGGGGCGCGGCGTGAAAGTATATAGAAGCCCCGCGACGCTCGTGCGAACCTTTCCGCCCCGGACGCAGGGCGCGAGGAAAAGACTTGATCGTAAAGTTTCTTCTTCCAACGCAACACGCTTTAGAAGATCACGAGTTTCAATCATCGTCTTAACCTCGCGCTGAAGAGCAGGGCTGAGGGCAGAGGGATGAGGGATGAAAAGGAGCGAAGAGAAGTTCATTCCCTTTCATCCCTCATCCCTCATCCTTCATCCCTTCTTGGTAACGGTGTCTCCAGAATCTCAAGCAGCAGCTCAAGCCTTGACGGGCGGCTGAGAAGCGGCACGAGGTTCGGTAGAGAGTAATAATCACCCGCGAAGGTGATGGCCTCGAAGGCACGGCTTGTTGCGCGCAGCTTTCTCTCTAAATGATCGCTGTGCTGGCCGACCTTCACAATCAGGACATTCGGCTCCGTCTTAAACTCTGCGGCGTAGCGTGTGAACACAGCGTCGAAGTACGGCGCGGTGTTCTCGTCCTCGTCCGTGACGATGATGATCTGCTCGACCACCTGCCGCTTAATACGCATTACCTCAAGCGGTGCGCCGATGCTAGTGCTGCCCTGCGGGAAAAGGTTGCGAAACGCGCGATTCCAATCCGCCAGCTCGCGCGCCTCCGTGCTCTTTGTCAACACAGGATAAGCAAGAGAATCGAATGCGTAGACGAACAACTTCGCCTCGCTTATGCCGGAGATGAGCGCGGCAATCTGCTTACCGATCTCAATCGCCTGAGTCATGCTGCTGCTCTTATCGACGAACAGGGCAGTTGACTTTGTAATACGTCCCCTGCTCTTCACCTGCTCGCCTGCGACCTGTCCCAGACGCTCTGCAACACGAGCATCGACGCGTGCGACCTCTGCCGCCTTCATAGCCTTGAAAGCAGAGACGCGCTCGGAGCCTGCGGCCTGCACGAGCTTCTCATCAACCAGCGCCTTAACTTCCTGGTGCTCAAGCGCGCCGCGCTTCTTGAGCGAGCCTAGGTTATTAATCACCTCCTGCGGAGACATACGGCTGATGAGAGCAACCAGCACAAGGGGCGTTAACTTGCGCACAGCGCCGATGGCGACCGTGTACGGGATGTTATGCTCTACGATAAGCTCTGCCTGCTCTGCGGCAGTCTCCGCCTTCGCCAGACGCTTCATCATGAAGGCAAGGCTGTCCTGCGGCGGCTCGTCCTTAAAGAGCACAGCGTCGGCACGCGCGCCCGGCTTGATGTGCAGGGTCGCGTAGAGATGCTTCATGCTCTTGCGGGCACGAAGGGCTGCGCGGTCGAAGCTTTCGTTGCGCTCTTCGCGCTGGCGCAGGTAACGCTCTACGGCTGTGCGCGTCGAACGCGGAACCAGCCCGCGAGACTGCTTCACGAAGTCAACCACACGCGCCACCTGATACGGTGGAAGCTGCTGCAACAACACGAAGCCTGCGCCACGATGCTCGTTAAGTGCGCCCGCGAGCAGGTTACCTACGAAGACTTCCTTGTGATCGCGCACCTCGCCCTGAGCAAAGTACCAGACGGCCAGGTGGCCGTAGAACACAGGGTCACGCTCGATCATCTCCTTGTGCAACTCCGACACCTTTGCCAGCTCACGATGCGGAGTCGTCAGCAAGCTATTCAATATATCCAGGCGTAGATCACGCTCCATGTGCTGCATTTCCTAAAGCACCTCCTGAGAGCAGTTTTCAGTTTTTAGTTTTTAGTTTTCAGTAAAGGCAACTCTCTCTTCTTCTGAAAACTCAAAACTGAAAACTGTAGTATTGCCCCGCGCAAGTCGAAAAAGCGTCTTCACAACTGGGTGCTCTATCCACTGAGCTACGGGAGCAAATTAGAAAAGGCTCCCGGTAGGATTTGAACCTACGACCTCCCCCTTAAAAGGGATGGTGTGTAAGCTTCTCACGGTCAGGGCGCGGGGACGTGTCATCAATTCTCAAAGATCAGCCGTAGACGGCTTCCGGTCTAACGACCATGTCGCCGTTCGGCGTGCGATCAACCACATAAAACTCAAGCTGCTTGTGGCCTACATCAAAGTGGCGCGCCACATGCTCTTTAATCTCTGCGTCGCTCATGCCTGTATGAACGCGCAACTGCGTTTCGCTCACGTCAACCGAGCGGCCATCGTAACGAACGTGAACCATTTCCTTTCTCCTTCCAATCGAGCGCCCGAGGCTCTATGAGCCTCACGCTTTACTAACGACTGTTAAGACAACTTCAGTACCTTGTAAGCTAAGAGACCGTCTTCCATGACAGGCAGCAGGAAGGGGATGCCTCTCAAACGACTCATCCCCTTCGCGCCTCCCTTTGTTCTGCTCAGGCAATGCGCGCCTCTTCGTCAAGGAAGAGGAAGGGACGCCATTCAGGACGCGTGAGCGCGTAGTGATTGAGCACGGCACGATCCAGGCCGTAGCGCAGCGCACTCGGAGTCGTAAGGAGCGGCATACGCGCCTCGTCCGGCGTGCGATTGCCCTTGCGCTGGTTGCACTGTATACACGACGCGCAGAGATTCTCCGGGTTGGAGTTTCCACCGCGCGAGCGAGGCATAATGTGATCCAGCGTCAGCTCAAACGCATTGCCGCGCACGCCGCAATACTGGCAACGCATCTTATCCCTCATCATGATGCGCAAGCGTTGCTTGCCTGAGTTATTACGGCGCTTGCGTACATCAATATACTCAAGAAGACGAATCACACTCGGCACTTCAAAAGTGAAATGCTGCGAGCGCAAGACGCGCTTCTCATCCTGTACAACTACCTGTGCCGTACGCTTCCAAACGAGACGAACAGCGCGCGGCACATCAACCGTGCCAAGGGCTTCATAAGAAGCATTCAAGAGCAACACTCTGCGCGAGAGAACCATCTTGGATCACCTCCTTTCTTTCTAAATTTGAACGAGCCTTCAGATAAGCGCCCGGCCATTCTTTTGTTGAACCCCTAGAAGCACGCGACGAGATTCGAACTCGCAACTTACGGATTTGCAATCCGGTGCCTCAACCGCTCGGCTTCACGTGCCAGAAATTTTTAATGAGCCTGAGAGGACTTGAACCTCTGACCTGCCATTTAGAAAACGGCTGCTCTAAATCCGACTGAGCTACAGGCCCGCTGTAACAAGCGTGGCTGCGGCGATGGGAGTTGAACCCACATCTTCCCGTTTACAGGACGGACGCTCTTAAACGTTGAGCTACACCGCAAGGAATCTTTTGATGGTGGCGGCAAGAAGTGAACTTGCGAGCCTTCAGATTATCGATCACCTGCTCTAAAACCGTCTGAGCTACGCCACCATGAGCTTAGAGATTCATAGAACTGTAGGCTGCGGCGTTTGGATTCAAACCAAAATCTACGGCTTCAAAGGCCGTCGTCCTATCCTTTGGACGACACCGCAATAAACCGATGAGCAATCGGGGCAGCAGGACTTGAACCTGCGGTCTCACACTCCCGAAGCGTGCGCTTTAACACCTAAGCTATACCCCGTTGATTGAGATCAAACAATTGGCTGTGGCGCTCGGAGTCGAACCGAGACCGAACCTGATTAACAATCAGGCGCTCTGCCAGTTAAGCTACGCCACAATGATTCAATGAATGGTCGAGGAAAGATTTGAACTTTCGACTTCCTGTTTGTAAGACAGGCACTCTGGCTGGACTGAGTTACTCGACCCCTCGGAAGATTTGGTGTGGAAGACGGGACTTGAACCCGCAGCCTCAGCATTGGAAGTGCCGCGCTCTTTGTGCCATTTGAGCTACATCCACAGGGAAAATGTTTGGAACGCCGTATCGGATTTGAACCGATGTCTCCGCGATGGCAACGCAGTGTCTTTGACCAGTCTAGACCAACGACGCTCATGAAATTTTTGATGGACTGATGGAGACTCGAACTCCATCTTCCTGCTTGCAAGGCAGGCGTGCGGCCTCTTAACACTTTCAGCCCGGAACTAATATGGTCGGAGTAGAAGGATTTGAACCTTCGACCTCTTGCTTCCAGGGCAAGCGCGCTTAACACTACGCCACACTCCGAAATTGTCAGATTCCTTTGATGGGTCAGGTGAGACTCGAACTCACGGTTTCCTGCTTAAAAGGCAGGTGCCTTAATCCAGCTTAGCTACTGACCCGGATAGATTCCCTTTAACGGGAGAGGACGCGCGACGTACACTGTGGGAGTCAGTTCCGCGCCCTCTCCCGGCAACCACCGGGGTTGCTCCGCGCTCTCCTTCCCAGCAAAGGGGAGGGAGACCATTGATGAGCCAGCAAGGATTCGAACCTTGACATCCCCTGTTTAAGAAACAGGTGCTTTAGCCGTTTAGCTACTGGCCCTGGAAAAGTTCTGGCGGAACGGACGAGATTCGAACTCGCAACTTCCGGATAGACAATCCGGCACTCTAGCCGTTTGAGTTACCGCTCCGTGTTTGAATTGGCAGGGCGTGTGAGATTTGCGCCTCACGCATCCACACATTGAGACTGTGGCGGCTTAGACCTGACTTGCCTGACGCCCCGTATGATTGGTTTCAGGTTGGCTGGCGAGAATCGAACTCGTCGTCTACGCGTTCACGGCGCGCCGTTCTTCCATTGAACTACAGCCAACATAAATCTAAGAGCAGGGATGACGAGACTCGAACTCGCAGTCTCTTGATTGAAACTCAAGCGGCTTAGCCTATTTGCCTACATCCCCAGAAAACTTACAGTGCGCGTGGAGAGATTTGAACTCCCACTCTGCTGATCTTAAGTCAGCCGCCTCTGACGTTGGGCTACACGCGCGCAGTTTGAAACTGTCTGATACTCGCGGCCACGTTTGAACCTGCACTGTGCAGTTTTTGAAACTGCTGTCTCCTGCCGGTTGGACTACGCGAGCGTAAAAAGTGCTGATGCTGCCGGAAGGATTTGAACCTTCAACTACACGTCTCTCAAACGTGCGCGTCTGCCAGTTGCGCCACGACAGCTTGAACTCTGCAATGCCGATGGAGGGATTTAAACCCACACTGTCTAGTTTCTAAAACTAGCGCCTCCTGCCAATTGGGCTACATCGGCTTGAGAAATGAACCCGGCAAGATTCGAACTTGCGGCCTTCGGTTTCGTAGACCGACGCTCTATCCGGGCTGAGCTACGGGTTCATAAAGCGGAGGCGGTGAGACTCGAACTCACATAGGCTTAAAAAAGCCCGCTGCCTTAGCAGAGCAGTGCATTAACCAATTCTGCAACGCCTCCTTTAAGTTTGGCGGAGGGTGAGGGACTCGAACTCTCAAACGCATCACACGCGCGGCAGTTTTCAAGACTGCGCCCTTACCAGTTAGGGTTAACCCTCCGCGAAAAGTTTTTGGCAGGAGCGGCAGGATTTGAACCCGCATATGCTGGTTTGGACTCAGCCAGGCTACCGTTACCTCACGCTCCCGCACTCAACACTTCAATGCACGGAGAAGGATTTGAACCTCCGTCGGCTCCACAAGGGAACTCCAGCTCTACAGACTGGCGCATTCAACCGGACTCTGCCACCCGTGCAAAAATTTGGTATAGTAAAGCGCAGAGGGCAGACGGGTAGTGCATCACCGATAGGTTGTGTAGACACACCTCCGGCGCACACTTCTCCTAAGGATGTTTTGACTCAGGTCTCGCCAAAGTCCTTGCGAGTCTTACATCCTGACAGAAGGCAACCCGTTGCCCTCATACGCTTTACTGAATACCTTTTTACTTACAAGATACTTCAGTTATCAAACAACAAAAAAGCGGGCTTCCTTCTTCCTTTTCAGGAAGCCTGGAAGCCCGCTCCGCTTCAATCTAGAACTGAAACTTTATTCAAGATTTCGGGAGCGAGAACATTTCCACGCTCCCGCTAAGCTACATCTGTAATTGACGATTATCGAGAATCCCGTTGGCTCCCGGTGCTCTATGTTTACCCTTGAGCGTACCGTCAAAAGATGTTTTGGCTGGTATCGAACTCAGACAATAAGCACACAGAGCCGCGCCGGGCATTCCGGTGACGACCGACCAGATGGTCGTCGCCTGTCGCCCGCGCTCTAACTGTTCTCTTGTCCGGTTCATCAACATTGAAATCTTTTAGCCTCACTTTTCGCGCTCAAGCATTTGAGAGCGAACTTGTGTATATAAACCTGTCTGACGAATCTGTCAATACTTTTTTTGATAAAGTTTCAATTCAGGAAATCTACCAGTAAAGATTTTCTCACCCTCTCCAGTCCCGCTTCAGTGAGATAAATCCATCTACAGCCGGGACGCATCATAGCCTATCAGAGTACGATTATTCAGGGCTGTACGTTGCAGATTTATTTGTGAGAAGCGCACGGCGAGAGTTATCTTTTGGTCAGGACGGGGTAGATAACTTTCCGGCATCAGGAAAGTTTCGCCACCCATGCTCGTTCTATACATGTATGGCCGAACAAGCAACAGCTTATACAATGCTGTAACACCGTAAACCCTTTCCACGATAGGGAGACACTAATGATGCGCTGCATGCTTCGCACTTTATTCTGGCTGGCGCTGGCTCTTTCGTCTGCCGCCTTTTTACGGGCGGCGCTTGGAAGGGAATCACCTGTGCCCGGCGCGATTCGACAATCTCCGGACGTGCGGCTACAGGTTCAGACCGAGAGCGGCAGGACGCGGTTCCAGATGGGCGAGATTATTCCTCTCAAGCTCGCCTTTACCAGCAGCGCCGTGAAGAAGTATCAGATCAACATGGCTACGTATGATCGCAGCGGGCGCATGAACTATGAAAAATTCATGGTAGAGCCTGAAAGCGGCATAAGCGACCCTTTGCATTCTTACTTCGCTTACGGTGGTTTCATAGGAGGAGGGATAAGTAGCTCTCAGTTCTTATCGCAGGAGCCGACGGTCATCTCCTTAGACCTCAACGAGTGGGTCAGATTCGACCGCCCCGGAAAATATAGCCTGCGCATTGTCTCCAGTCGCGTCGGAGAATTGCCCGGCGATAAATCTTACGCTGACACGAGCCGAGAATTGGTCTCCAACGAGCTGCAACTGACGATTGTCCCAGCCAACAAATCATGGCAGGAAGCAACTCTGAAAAAAGCTGTCACAACTCTGGACGCACCGAAGGCTGCTAACGACAACACAGGCGCGGCTGAGACGCCCCCCCGGCAGACAGCGTTGAAGACATTGCGATACCTTGGCACTGCGGAAGCCACTAAAGAGATGGCTGGAAGATTTCGCGGTGAAGATTCACAGGCAGACTATATGTGCATGTTCGGCCTAGTAGGCTCTCCCTATCGTGATCTGGCTCTGAGCGAAATGCAGCGTCTGCTCAGCGCTCCAGATCATCCCGTTTCATCAACCTTTATGTATGCTCTGGCTGTGTTGATGCGCAGCCCGGATCTGTCTACGGAGAAACTGAGTGAAGAAGAAAAGAAGAACCGGGAAATGATTCAGAGTGAATTGCTCAATGCGATTTCGCAGAAGCGCGGGCTTGCTCTGGCGCTTACGCTGACTACGATTCTGGAGACGGGCGGGTTTGAGGGAGGCAAGCCAAAACCCGTAAGCGCGCAGCTAGCCTCGCAGATTGCCGCCGTCTTCGACCAGCTTCCGCTGGAAAAACAGGCGGAGATATTTGAGAGCAGGTGGGAGATGATTAAAGGCCCTCTCTTTTTGCCCATCCTGCGAAAGTATGCGCTCCGGTACAGGGACTTTCCCATACCAAACGAAGTGAATGCTTACAACTCGCTGCGTATGAGCGGAGCGGCCTTGCTGCACTGGTACGAACTCGAACCGGACGAGGCCAGAGCCGTGATTATTCAGGAGATAATTCGCCCCAAGCCCAGATTTTCCGCCAGTATCCTTGGCATTCTCCCGGACAAAACGTTACCGGAAGTTGAACAGGCACTGGCCGAAAATTTTGTAAAGCAGGATTCGTATGCCGCAGACAATCTGGCTTCATTGCTTGAGCGCTACGCTACGGATTCAGTTCTCCCACAGATACTGCCGGTCGTAGATAAGAACGTAGGGAAATGGGCATGTGCTATTCAAACCCCGATTCTGGCTTACATGTTGCGCGTGAATCCGGACATTGCCAGACCGCGTATCGAAGCAGCCATGGCGGCACGCGGCGAAGAATATTCAGCCTGCAATCATAGCCTTCTGGTTGAGCTGGGCGCATTGCAGCAAGACCCCATGCTGGAGGAGATAGCAGTTGGCAGTCTGGATGATAACGACCCTCAAGTGGCCGGTAACGCAGCCGCCTTTCTGGGCAAGTATGGCTCGCCTGCTGCGGAAGAGATGCTCTGGAAGCGCCTGAGCCTTTGGAACGAGAAATGGCGAGGCCGTGAGCGTGAGTTCCGCTATGTGCCGGGCGAAAATAATCCTAAGCTGTGGGATGCGGGTCTGGGTTCAAATTTAATTCTTGCGCTGGGGGCGGGAAAGTCATGGCTCACGGACGAAAGTAAATTACGCAGGCTGCGCCAGCTTGCCGTTGGTAAAAACATGCTCGATCAGGTAGACAGCATGATTTCCGCCTGGCAGGCGAAGCCCTATCTCATCACATACTTTCCCATGATAAAGGAGCAGCGCTTTCACGTTCTACAATACGAGCTGGACTCTCTCAAGAATCTTGAGGAGAAGCTTGCGCAGTTTCCCGCAGGCTCAAGCTTCATATGGTCTGGCAGCCTGGCTACACCAGCCGAAGATGAGAGGATGTTTCAGGAGCTGTCTAACTTTGCCACGAGCCACGGAATGAAGCTAAATCGTCTGGCAGACCAACGATAGCCCCTTTCAGGGGCTAAGAAGATAGTCTGCTTATCTCGCGCCTCACGATGAATAACACATAAGTTTCCATAGCGCGGGCATCACTTCTTTCCGGTGCTGCCGAAGCCTCCATGCCCGCGCTCGGTCTCGCTCAAATCTTCGCTCCAGATTGGTTCGGGTGTTGCGATTGCTTCGATTATCAATTGAGCCACGCGCATCCCGGCTTCTATCTCAAGCGGCTCATCCCCTTGATTGATGAGGGCGCAGATGATCTCGCCTCGATAGTCGCTATCAATTACTCCGGCCAGCACGTCAAGGCCGTGTCTGACGGCCAGCCCTGAACGCGGCGCGACTCGTCCGTAGAATCCGTGCGGGATGGCGACGGCCAAACCTGTTCTGACACTTGCACGCCCGCGCGCAGGGATTAAGTGATTTTCGACCGAGTATAGATCAAGACCGGCAGAGTAAAGGCTCCCTCTGGTGGGCAGCTTCGCCGCCGTGTGTAGTCTCATGAATTCTAATCGCTCAGGCATCAATCCCCTCCCCTGTAGATAGTCATAGACCCGCTACTTCTATTTAATCCGCTCCGTTTTTCCAGAGTCAACCTGACGTTCAGTTCCTTCGGGGGAAATTCTTGACAAGTTTTTACGATTGACATATGTTCCACGCGCTTTTCAATTCTGGAAGATGACAATTAGTGACGCGGGTTTTTATTCGCCCTCGCAAGCCCAGCCCGCGCCCATCTTGGCTCTTTCATCCTGTAGGCCACTTGTATTGAAGGTGTGATTCTATACCTTCAAGCGTCCGTGCTTAATTCTGCTTTATCATTCCTTTTTGAATAAGCCATCATCTTGCAAGCGAATGGAGGCTGTATGGCAACGGAGTCTCGCGGGCTGTTTAAGATTATCACTGATGGCTTTGCCGCCATCGTAGCTACTTTTATCAGTCTCATTCGGAACTTATTCGGCAGGCCGTCGCGCCCTGCGCCCTCTATCATCAAGAGCAGATTTACGCATAATGTATTGCGAACGGAAGACCTGTTGGCCTTGCAATTCGAGTTCATTAATTTAGATTTAGAGACGACGACGGATGCAGAGGGCAACAAGTTGGCGCACCTCAGACCGTCCGCCAATGCCTACATCATTATCAACTTCCCGCCGCAGAATATTGCCGAGGAGGCTTTCTTTCAGAAGGCCGAGAAGTATCCGGTTCAAGAGACAAACCCTGCGACGGGACAGCCCGTGAAAAACCCTAATACAGGAAAGCCCGACAAGGATGCGGCTACTCCAGATACAACCACCTTGCCGCCTCCGCCAGTCCAATCCCGCCTGGCTCGCCCCAGTCGTCTGGTCTTCAAAGTCCCGCAGGGGATTGCTCCGATTCCTTACGATTTGGAATCTCTGCTTGAGCTTTGCGCGCGTTGCGAGTTGAGCGTTGCGCCTACGGCCACGCCACCGCCGCCCGCTACCACATTCGAGACTGAGCGCTTCAACTCCAGCACCTTGCGCGAGTCCTTCCTGCTGCCAACGGGGGTGCGCCACACGGCGACGGCTCAGGTTGATGCAAACAGCGCGAAGCAGCTAATCAATGTCTCGCGCACCCGTATGCTCGAACAGGTTTCAACTGCCGGTCGCATCGCGTCGCAGCCTCCGATTCTGGTCGAGGATGCGGCAACTTTACGGCTTCCTATAAAGCCGCCGACCGGGCTTCAGACGGCCATAGAGCTGCCGTTTCGTCTCATCATCTCACCGAACAAGTACGCGGCGTGGGTTCACTCGGCGCATCTAGTCCGGTCGTCAACGACGAAGAGAGTCGAGCTATGGCACACGCGTCTCGCTACTCTGATTAACGGAAAGGTTGATGAAGCGAACGAGTGGTATCGGACGATACGCGCTATCTGGACGCGCGACCCTGAATTCGACCCCGAAGACTCTTCGGTTTTTCCGGCTGCGTACAACGACCCGTTCCGCATGTCGCTGGACGTGGTAGACCGCCTCAACATAGTCCATCTCACAGCGAACGAGAACATCTCTATACCGGCCACTACGGCGAAGCCGCGAAGGCGATACATACCGCTCCCCGTCAACGTCAAGCGGTTGATGCTCTCTTCTATGGGCGCGTGGCTGGACTCGCGCGGCGCGTGGCTGCCGCCGAAGAATAGCGGGCTGGGTGTAGAAGAATGGCGGCACATTGCTACGATGGGGCGCGATCATTATGTGCGCGTAGTCTATAAAGGCTATCTCTTTCCCTTCATGCACCGCGCGTCGCTCGTCAAGATAACGGAGCGCAAGTTTCATGCTAATCAGAGCGGCAACGCGGCCTACCTGCGCCAGCGTATGTTCATACTCGTACGCGAGCCGGAGAAGTTCTATCCTCCGACCGGATTGAAAACTCCCGATGGTAACTTCTATGACCTGCAATGGCCTATCAGCCGTATTCGACTGACGACGCTCGTCACCCCAAATCTTGACCCGCCCGAAGACAGCGACTACTCGATTGACTTCGACGCCGCAGGCCCCAAGCCGCCTGTTGATTCCCGGCAAGCTGGGTTCTGGCCTCGTGTGAACAACCAGGATTTTCAGTTTCATATAATCGCGGAGGATTTCGACGGGCAGCAGGTGGAGTTCACTATGCCGCTACTGTTTGTCAGCGTGCTGGGAAACATATCGGACAACGAAAACATCATGAAGGCGCTGCGCCAGGATTACGAGACCAATCCGGCTAATGATTCAAGGCGCAGGCGCTACATGAACGGCAAGCACCTGATGTTTGCACCAAGCGCAAAGCCCGGCGATACCACATACGAGACGCAGTTCGTCACCTTCGGCGCGGAGATTCCGTCGGGCAAGGACATAGACAAGCTGGGCGAAGATGCCCCGCGCTTTTATCCGGCAGTCAGAAACGCGGATGTCCTCTGCCCCGCCGTCAAGGCGCTCGTCGGCAACAACAGTACGATGAAGATTCAGTATGCTCACACATATCTAACAGAAGGCTTCACAGGCGGGAACAATCCGGGACAAGTCTTCGCAGAGATTGTTCCGGGGACGACGCCCATCGGCCTGGACTTCAACGGCAAGGGCGACAAGTCGGGCGGACTCGTCATGCCCAACATGAGCATCAAGGGCTTATCAAGGTTGATGGGGCCGGTCGCGGGCGACACTCTCACGCAGATTACTAAAGGCCAGTTCGACCCGAAGGATTTCTTCAAGGGACTCAATGCAAAAATCTTCGGCGTGATAGACCTATGGGATGTCGTTCAGGGCGTCGGGCTGGATCAGGGACTAGACCTGGTGCCGAAGTTCATCACGGAAGCCTTCACAGCCGTGGAAGCTTTCCTGAACGAGCTGGATAAGTTCAAGCAGAGGCTGGACAGCATCAAGGCTGCGCTTGTAGCGCAGGGCGGGGCGGTCGCAAATCTTCCGGTTAAGCTGCAAACCGACTATGACAATCTGAAGAATCAGGTTCAAGCTCTTATCAGCAATCCTCCGGCGGACATCAATGCATGGAAGAACGCGTTCATAGGTCTCTTGAGTACCTTCAATAACGACCTGCAAGAGTTGAAGGCGGCGCTTCCCGCCTTGCCTGCGACGGTCGCTGGCGATGTGCGCGCCCTGCAAATAATCATCACGAACTTTGCAGACGAGTTGCAGAACGCAGCCAAGGTTGCAGGCTACGTCGAGCAGTTTCTAAACGCCCTGCAAGTGCCGGACGAGATGAAGATCAGGTTCGAGTGGAAGCCGCGGCTTAAGAGCTGGCCGCAGGCTAAGCCTCTCTTCGTGGCAAGCAACAAGGGCAAAACGGCCTCTCTGACCATCGCCGTCGAAGTGAGCGCCAAGACGAATCTCAGCAGCGCGCCCAAGGCGAATATCAGTTGCCTGATGCAGAATTTCTCGCTTGACCTGATAGGCAACGTCGAGAGCTTCATCATCATTCGCTTCAGCAAGCTGGAATTTCGCGCCGCGACCGGCATGAAGCCGGATGTTGATGTCGTGATGGACGAGATCGAATTCGTAGGCGTGCTCTCGTTCGTGGAGGTTCTCAAAACTCTGATTCCGCTCGACGGCTTCTCTGATCCTCCGGCTCTGAGCGTGACTTCGGAAGGAATTGACGCGAGCTTTTCGATGGCGCTGCCGAACATAGCTTTCGGCGTCTTCAGTCTACAAAACCTTTCACTCGGCGCGGGCTTCAACGTCCCGTTCGTAGGCAAGCCTTTGAGCGTTCGCTTCAACTTCTGCGAGCGTCAAAGTCCGTTTCTTCTAACGGTCTCGCTCTTTGGCGGCGGCGGCTTCTTCGGCATCACGCTCGACCCCGCGGGCGTGCAGCTTCTGGAAGCCTCTTTTGAATTCGGCGCGAGCCTCTCGGTTGATTTTGGTGTGGCGAGCGGCGGCGTCTACGTCATGGCCGGAATCTACTTCCGTTTGGAAGTGGCACCGGGCGGCAACAAGGCTTCGCTCACGGGCTACCTGCGCATGGGCGGCGAAGTGGAAGTGCTCGGCATCATCTCTGTCTCTATAGAGCTTAACCTGAGTCTCACTTACGAGTTCAGCTCCGGCAAATGCACGGGGCGCGCGACTCTGACCATAGAGATTGACATTCTGTTCTTCAGCGCATCCGTAGAGATTGAGTGTGAGCGCAAATTTGCAGGCTCGAACGGCGACCCGACCTTCGCGCAGTTGATGGAGCCGTACGCAGACCCGCGCACGCATCAGACGGTTGACCCGTGGCGCGAATACTGCGAAGCCTTCGCCGACGTGTAAAGGGTATCAGGTTAAGGAGCACTTTCGATGCAGACTCAAACCATCATCTGGACGGCGCTGCCCAATGGCAGAGACGGGCGCAAGCTTCATCTCTCCGTTTTCGTCTCGCCGCGTCTTAAGACGAATGAAGGCTTGCCCCGCCCGGAGCTGAAGCAGTTCGATGATTTCAATCGCTGGCCTGAGAAGGTTAGCCGTATGAAGTTTGCAGTCCAATTCGACACGGGCGCGCTCGTGGACGCAGAGCGCACAAGCAATGACCCGCAGATGCAACTCTGGCGAGACATCTTCAAAGAGCGCGCATACGTTCGTCCCTATCAATTCAAGAAGCAGACGCATCGCGTCATACGCACCTATCCGGTGCGCAGCGTGCTCGAATACTTGAAGAGCAACTATAGAAGGATTGCGGAGAACTCGCCCGTTGACTTGCCGTTCATCAACGGCAGAAAAAGTGGCACGCCCGAAGCATCTCTGCAAAGCCTGATTGACGACCTCGGCGGCATCATCTGGCAAAATCCCAGAAGGTTGATTGAGTTGGAGAGGACGCTTTTCGAGCAGAAGGCTTTCGACCCGCGCTCTACGCAGACCTACGGGTGGCCTTCAAAGCTTGCGTTCGATTTTTATCAGGCCAATCGCTTCTACGACCGCCCGGAAATGAAGTCCGATTACAGGGCTGAGCCTGACCTGCTGGAAGTGCCGCCTCCGCCCGAATTACCTGAGCTTGATTTTCATCAAGCTCTAGCGTCGCTCGCGGATTACCCTGTCCTGTTGCGCCGTCTGGGCATGGTCATAGATTTGACTGTGCGCGATCCGGGCGCGCCCTTCAATGCGATTCGCATCAAGCCCACCTGGGAACAGGAGGTTGAGCCTGCTTCCGCTTTCAACAGGGATTTCACGCCCTGGACTATGTGCAGCGTTACACCGGAACTGTTCTCTGCACGCCCTCGCCCCGCGAGCGACCTTGGCGATGGGATGCTCAAGCTGGAAAGAAGCAATGATCAGTTCGAGCCGAAGAGCGCAAGCGTCTTCGATCTGGTGCAGGTGGATGCAGACGGCGCTGTCCTTAAGGTCTTGAACTTCGCGGGCAACATGCGCCGCTTAAACATCATGGATGATGACAATCGCGCGGCACTGAATACGCCGGACGATGCCGGATTGCCAAGTTTACGCTCCGCCGGTATCGCGGTCATACGTAGTGGTCGCGCCTACAATCTGTCGCAGACCTTTCAAGCTATAGGCAAGAGAAACTCTCTGGCCGAAGACAACACGCCGCCCGTTCAATTTCGCGGTGAAAAAATCTTTCTCTATGCGGACGATCTGGTGCGCGGCTATCGCGTTGATGTTTTAGACGTAGACAACAACGACTGGTTCTCGCTCTGTCAACGGCAGGGCAGGTACAGGATTGTAGATGATGACGGCAACCCTGTACGAGTGCTTGAAGATGATACTTCGGAGGAGCAGGACGACACTTGGATTGAAGACGAAGGGTACATCAAAGGAGCTTCGACGACCTCGAAGGATGCAGAGGCGAGCGATTTGTACCTGCACGAGACGCTCCTTAGATGGGATGGGTGGAGCGTTTGCGCAGAGCGTCCGGGCAAGACAATCAAGCCCGTGCGCGCCGGGTTACAGCAGGATGAAGTGCCGGAGAAGATTCCGAACAGGGCTGCGACGGAGTTCAAGCTTGAGACGGAATTCAAAGCGACGCCGAACACCCTGCCGCGCCTGCGTTACGGCAAGCGCTACCAGATGCGCGCACGCACAGTTGATCTGGCCGGAAACAGTCTGCCGCCCGACACGACGGATGCGGCGCACGCCTCCGAAGAGATTTTCTACACGCGCTTTGAGCCGATCATTCCGCCTGCGGTTGTACCGCGCCTGAAGTTCACCGAAGGCGAATCGGTCGAGCAGATGGTCATACGCAGCAACTACGATCAACGGGCAGCCGCTTACGTGGCCTCCGACCCGATCAGAGATTTTCATTATCAGGAGAGCAACGAACGACACTTAGTGCCGCCCAAGACCTCGCAACTGATGGCCGAAACGCACGACATGTTTGAAGCCTTCTTCGGCCAGAACAAGGATTACGATCTGGGCTATCGCATCGCTTTGAAAGAAGCCGGGACGCTGATGGACGACCGTGTTATAGACATCTCCAAGCCTCTTGATCTTGTGACCAAACAGCCCGCGACCGTTGCCGTCACAGGCAAAGATGTCATCGTCAATCCGACAGACCCGCAGGCGGGGCAGTACGTCGTACACGATACGGATGAACTGCTCTTGCCATACCTGCCAGACCCCTTAGCGCGCGGAGTCTCCATGCGCGGACTGCCGGGCTTGAGCGAGACCGGAACGCCTGAGCTGGACAAAGTGATTGACCCGGCTCGAAGGCTGCAAGTCCTCAAAATTCCTTTCGAGATGAACTGGCCTGACTCGCTTCCCTTTCGCATACGCATAGTAGAGCGTCCGGGCGGGATGGAGGCAGCCGATTGCTCTGAAACTTTCGAGCACGCGGAAGACCCGCCCGTGTGGGACAAAAGAGAGCGCGTGCTAACGGTTTTTCTGGCAAAGGCGCAGGTGGCAAAGGTCAGGTACAGTTGCTATCCGGGCAGAGACCGGAATGGAATAAAAGACATAAGGCAGATGGGCATCTGGCAATGGCTCAGGAGTTCGCCTCGCCGGAACGAGTTGGAGTTTTTTATAGAGGCGGGCGCTCACTGGATGCTGACGCCGTTCCGTGAGCTTGTGCTGGTTCATGCAGTGCAACAGCCTCTATGCGAGCCGCGAATAGATTTTAAGCAATTCTCTTCGCAGAAGAGTCTGATTGGCGATACCTTCGCTAGCTTGAGCGGGCTATTTCATCTGAGCGTGAAGAGCACTGGCAGGATTGACCTGCTCGCGGATTGGGAGATGTGGGTGGATGACTTGACCGACCCCGCGCCGAAGCGAGTTAAAGGGGCGGCGCACGTCTGCGAGCGAAAGATAGAGGATTATTTCCCGGACGATTTATACACCTATCGCATGGAGACTATCCGCCACGAGTTCGGCGATACAAAGTATCGTTCGGTTCAATATCACTTGCTGGGGACGACGCGCTTTCGCGAGTACTTCTCGCCGGAGATAACCGCAGACCCAAAGCAGATAACGCGCAGTGGCCCTGTGCGCGAGATTCCCATCAGGAACTCCGCGCGCCCCGCCGCACCGAAAGTGCTTTACATAGTGCCGTCCTTCCGTTGGGATGAAGAAAGCTCTCCGCCGCACGCGCCTGATTGGGAGAATATGAAGAAGCGCCGGACGGGCGGCGGCCTGCGCGTTTACATGGATCGCCCCTGGTACTCGTCCGGCGACGAAGAGCTGCTCGGTGTAGTGCTTCCCCCCTCGCCGTTGACGCCGCGCTTAGGCTATAGCGACAAGATGAAGCCTTACGTCACGCAGATAGGCGTAGACCCGCTCTGGACATCGGAGACGACGGGCTTAGCCCTCACGCCCGACGGTTTTCATAAATTCACTGCGGCTCAGGACAATTTGAGTCTGGAAGAGCTTGGCGGGGGACAGAAATTTACTGTGGTCGGCTTTACGCCGGAATACAACCACGAGCGCAGGCTATGGTATTGCGATATTCAGTTCGCCCCTCAAGTCTACAAATCCTACTATCCGTTCGTGCGCCTTGCGCTGGTGCGCTTTCAGCCCAACTCGATTGCGGACGCGCATCTCTCTCGCGTCGTCCTCGCGGACTTTGCGCAGCTTGCGCCAGACCGCTCGCTGGGGCTGGTCTTTCGCGACGAGAAGTCGTTCACCGCAAGCATGGTCGGCTTCGCCTATTCCAACCCCTCGGTGCGTGTGGAGTTTACGATTGAGGAGCACGACGACAAGATTCCGGGCGAGTTCGGATGGCGTGCAATCGCCGCCACCGGCAGCCAGCCGAACCCCGTCAGGGTTGACCCGTTGGCGCACCCTCCGGGCGAACCCTTACACTGGCAGACAACCATGCATCTGCCTCAGCCGCGCGGCACCAAATCATTCCGCCTGATCGTCAAAGAGTACGAGCCGTATACGGCGGACATTACCGGAGGAATGCTCGATCAGGTTTCTTTCATGGTGGAACGGCCACTGGATTATCGTCTGGTCTTCGCAGGCGAAGTGCGTTTGTGAATTAAGGTGAGGGTCAGTCTACGAAGGAACAAAGTTGTATAAGCCCCGTAGGGGCGACATGTTTATAGCCCACGGCGCATGCCGTGGGAATCGCAGTAGTAATACCGTACGCGCAAACAAAGAAGATGAAAAGAGAAACCGCTAAATCACACTAACGGACACGAAAAGAAACTATCTTTCGTGTGATTTCGTGGTTTCTCTTTATCCTCTTCACTCTTGTATGCGGCGATAATTTTCCAGCTCTCGCCTGAGCTCATCCTGTTCCGCTTCGTCAACCGGCTTTCTCCCTCTTTCCATCATAGGCTCAAGCATCTTCACCAGCTGATAATCGGGACTTTCAGGATTCTGCTTGAGAGCCTCGTACTGTTCCAGCGCCTTCTCACGCTCGTGCAGGCTTAGATAAGTCAAGCATAGCTGGTAGCGTGCCGTTCCATCCAACGGGTCAGCTTCAATTGATTCCCTCAGCGGCTCCACGGCCTCAAGGAATTTGCCCGATTGATAATAGGCCGCTCCCAATGTGCGCGAGACTTGCCTGTCCCTCTTCACACCCAGACTGAGCGCGGTGTTCAAATGCGCGGCCACATCGTCTAAATAAGTTGGGAACGGTTCATGGAAAGGCTTGAACCTGCGTGAGAAGTATAGTCCAAGATTCCTGTGAGCAAGAGCATAGACTCTGTGCTTGCGCAGTTCCTCATGCTCTTCGCCCAGCACGATGATACGCTCCAACAGGCGCTGCATCTCCGAGGCGTTCCCGGTGGCAGTCTCCATCCATGAGCGTGTTTGCTCACTATCTTTCTGCCCTTCTATCGCCCGTTCCTGAAAATTTTTGGCAGCTTCCTTTGCAATCTTCTTATTTTCACGAAAGAGCCGCCCGGCTTCTCTGTAAAGCAGTATGGCTTCTGAAATTGTATCGTTGCTCATATCACCGCCTTAATACTCGAACGTATTTATCATTCCGACGTTGCCCCCGAAGCTTAAACTAAAGCCAAGCCCCGAATCATCCTCTTCGCCCGCGCCCAGGCGGTCTGACAGGACGCTCTGCGCTATCATCAGCCGCGCCATCAGACGCACTTCGTTGCGTTGAAATCTATCTGCGACCTGCTTCGTGCGTGTGAAGTCCGCACGCGCCAACGCTCCCAGTTCCCTGCCGTACTGTGTGAACATGGTGCTGGCCGTCATAAAGCCGGGCTGTAGCACCATTTCGCCTTTGCGAAACATTCCGCCCTGCCCTCCAGCGCTGAATTTGTCCAGCAGCGCAGCCGCAGAGATCATATCATTAGCCTGATCCACGACCGGCTCGATCAACTCGAAAGCGCGTGCGGCATCAATCGAAGCATAAGCGCGCGCGACCACCAGCAGGATGTTAATCTCCTCCTGATTATCTGGCTGTGGATTAACAAGCTTTCTGGTCTCTTCCATCAGCTCAAGCGCCATCTTTCGCTCGCCTTTCTTCATGAGCGCCATCGCAAGCAACGAGAGCTGCGTGGCGCGTCCCTGCTTTGATTGCACACGCGCAATCAGCTTCTTTGCCTCGTCCAGCTTGCCCTGCTCAAGAGCGCGCATAACCAGCCGACGGTCAATCTGCGCCAGAGCTTGATCGCGCTCCTGCCCGCTCAGGTTATCGCTGATAATCTGGCGCGCGCGTTCTGCGTCACCGGCCTCAAAGAGTTTCCACGCTGCGCTGCTGTACAGAGCGTTGCGTATACCAGCCGGAGCTTTGCCTGCCGCTTCAAGTATCGCGTCCGTCGTCCCGTCACGCATCAGCGGCTCTAATTCCATCCACTTCCTGGCCTGTGGGTCTAGCGCCTTCTGCGCATCCGAGACGCGCTTGCGCAACTGTTCGGAGCGCTCCGGCACAAGCTTCTCCAAATCCGGCAGAAGGTATTGAATCGACAGGATAGCCGGGAAATCATTCTGCCCGCCGAGCGCCGCACGCGTCACTACATCAGCCAGATCGCGTTTTGTCTGATCGTCAAAACTGAGCGGCTTGACCGGAACAGCACCCTGACTCTTTCCAAAGGCAATTGCTTCCTGCGGGCGCAGCGCCGTTCGCAAGAGGTCTTGCGCGACGAACGCAGCCATAGGACTGCGAGAAAAATTTTCGGTCTGTAGCTTCTTGATGATGTCGGCCAGAAAACGCTGAGCCAGCTCGCTGTCCTTCTGCTGAAGACGGCGCAGCACGCTCAGCAAGCTGTAAGAGATTCCTTTAGAGAGACTTTCTTCGGCCATCTGCAACGCGCGTTTCGGATCATTGGCCGCCGCCTCGACCGCCAGCGATTGTTCAAGCGCCAGCTCCTGGTCAGGTATGCCGAAGTTTTTTGAAGCGTCGTCCGCTGCGGGCGGGCGCGTGGACGCCAGCAGGTCTAAAGCAAGCTGCGCGTCGCGTCTGGCTACCATGCGAAGCAGTTGATGGCGCAATTGCACCAGCATCATGTAAGCATACATTTGCGAAGAATCTTTCCGATCCGTACCGGCAAAGGCGTCGCCGATTCCCGTTAGTGCGTCACGAAAGAAGGCGCGAGCGCGCTTTTCATCACGCGCCCAGAGCAGGTCTGCTGCGCTGGCTTGAACGATGGCGCGATTCTCCGCCAGCTTGAGCAACTGAGAATCGGAAACAACCTCTTCAAGAAGGATTAGAACCTTGCGCTCAAGCTCAGCCCGCGCCTTCTCTTCCTCCTCTTTCGATGGCTGTGACGGAAGCGTCTGCGCCCGCGCCGTAGGCGAGAGAATTAAAAGCATGAGGATAATTGATGCGACCAACAGCTTCTTCATAACAACCTCCTGGCCGTGTGTGAGTACTGAAAGATAGTGTACGGCAATCCTGAGTCCGGAGCTACTCTGTTTAAGATGGCTCTATCGCTTATAAACCCGGATGCCGGAGCTTTATGCTATGTGTAAGATTCAGGTTTGCCGTCCGCACAACTCAGGGCGCATCGGAGAGGAGACAAGTCCAAAAGCGCTTCCATCAAACAAGCGTATCGGCGGCGAGCATAAAACATTTGACCTGATTTTCAAAGACAATCGAGAAAGGGAAACTGCCAGAGGCGCGAGCATCACCATTAAACCCGTCTCTAGCCCCTGAAAGGGGCGATAGAATTTAGCCCACAGCGCGAGCCGTGGGAATACAAGCAGTATTCAAAGTTAAAAGCCCCTGAAAGGGGCGAAAGAGTTTCATACCTTGAGAATCTTTCGCCCCTACCGGGGCTTTTGATTATTTGTTGCTTTGTTACCCACGGCTCGCGCCGTGGGCTACAATCTGTCGCCCCTTTCAGGGGCTTGGGGAAGGTGTGTTCGGAAATAGTCGCGCCTCATCCGCACCTAGCTTTAGGGAGGCAGCATTCGATCAAGGGTCTTCAACAAATCAGGCCCGCGCATTTTGTCTTGATCGACCAGGACGACTTTGCCGTCCGGCCCCAGGAGGAGCGAGGTCGGGAAGAGATGTATGCGGTAGCGAATCTCGATGTCCCTGATGCTCGACATCGTCGCCTGCGGCCAGGCTATGTTGCTCCTCTTCAGCCAGTCTTTGACGGGAGCCGGGTCTTCGTCATTGTTCATGCCCAGAATCTCTAAGCCGCGCGCCTGAAAGCGCGAGTAAGCGGTCTTCTGGTATGGCAGCTCACGGCGACACGGCGGGCACCACGCAGCCCAGAAATCCAGCAGCACGTACTTGCCTCGAAACTCAGACAGCTTGCGCTTCTTGCCGTTGAAATCCGTGAAGGTGAAATCCGGCACTTCGCTTCCGATTTGTACCTCTACACGCTTGTAATCCGAAGCCGGATGCGAGCGCATGATGATTTGATTCTTCTCCACATCAACGCGGCGCGTCGAAACATAATTCTCGCCGACGCGAAAGATGACTGTCTCTTCGCGTGCATCGGCGGATTCCGGAGAGAATCGGTCAACTATAATTTCGCCATCTCCGTCCACGTCCACGCCGAACGAGCCGTTGCTCACGCTGATCTTCTTGCCCTTAGGGTCAAAGCCGTATTGCACCAGGGTCTTGCGCCCATTGATGTCAACCTGTCCTCTGGCAAACGCATCCTTCGATTGAAACAGCATGCGCTCGCCTTCGTTCATCTCGTCCCAACGCACGTTCTTAAAATACTTCACGACCACCGGGTAGCTCTGGAAGAGCGCGGTCTTCATGGGAAGCTTGAGCGTGGCTTCCAGAATGTAAGGATTGTCCTCTTCACCGCGCTTGAGCGGGAAACGCTCGCTTGCGGCCATAGAGCCATCCTGATCCAGGTCTGCGTAAAGATAAGGCTCGCTGTCGTCTTCAGGCTCCACGAGCAAAGCGAGTATGGCCGACTTATCCTGCGGCGGGTGAAATAGCCGACCGGCAGTAACCGTCACGCCGGATTCGAGCGGCGTGGCGAATTTAATCTTCGACAACTCGCGGAAAGGCTTAAAGATGACTTGATCCATGTCTTCCGTGTTAGGGATAAGTTCAGTATCAAGCTTACCTGTGTATTCCACGTCTCCCGCGGGCGTCCCGGCGGCAACTGCCAATCCGACACACGCAAACATGAGAAACGACGCCGCAACCCACAGGTTGAGGGCGCGTTTTATTCCGTAATTCAAGCGAGGCATTACTGTAATTCCTTTTGAGAGAAAATATTTTGATATTGCAGGGGTTCCGGCTATCCGAACACCAGAAGCTGCGGGCGAAAATACGAAAGAGCCTTTACAACTCAAAAAGGACTCGGCACGTGAAGAACCCTGTCCCATCCCGCCTGCTTCCCGTGTTGTGAAGCAGACGAGATTTTAGACTAGACCCCGGCGTGCTGTCAAAAGAAGGTCGAACGCAAAGTGTAAGACAAGCAAAGCTCCGTAGGAGCCTAATGTTTATAGCTCATCTGAGCAAGCGTCTAACAAAGCTCCGTAGGAGCTTCATGTTCTCAATCAACGAACATGAAGCTCCTACGGAGCTTTGTTAGTTTTATCATCTGATAGCTATAAACATTAGGCTCCTACGGAGCTAAGACGTGAATCGTGAATAGAAGAAAGCTGCTCTTCTATTCACGATTCACGATTCACGATTTACGTCTTATGGATGTACAGGGTACTTCGGTTTCTTTGGAATCATAGGCACGTTCTTTTTCAATCCTTCCATCGCGGCTTGGACGGCTCTTTCGAGTTGCGGGTCGCGGCCAGCCATCCAGTCTCGCGGAGTGATTTCCACTTCCACGTCCGGGATGACGCCGACATTTTCTATGCCCCATGAAGTGCCGCTGGGGTCATAAGCGGCGCGGTTGGGCAGTTGTATAAAGCCGCCGTCAATCAGGTCAGGCGTGAAGACGTAAGGCCCTATCCCTGCGCCGTAGGTGCGCCAGCCGACGATGGGGCCGACGTGCCCCAGCTTGAACATGAACGCGAAGGTCTCGGCAGCCGAACCGTTGAATTCGTTCGTGATGAGCACAGCCGTCCCCGGCCCCGGATTAACAGGCGTAGCAATATCTTCGCCCTCGCGGTACGTGTAATAGTAGAGGGGTCTTCGCTTGAGCCATTCGATAAGATAGTCGGGCGTGATGCCGCCGCCGTTGAAGCGCTGGTCTATGATGACGCCCTGCTTGTCGCTGTAACCCGTCAGCCCGCGTATGAAGTCGATGATGCCCTGCCCGTACGACTCCACAAAGATGTAGCCGAGCTTCCCGCCTGACAATTCTTCAACTTTGCGACGGTTATTCTCCGCCCAGTTGGCTCGACGCAAGCGGTTCTCGCCCGCGGCAGGAAAGACCGTCAACGTGCGCGCCCCTTCGCCATTAGGACTGGAGCCTACAGTAATCTTCGTAGGGCGTCCCGACTTGCCCTCGAAGTAACTGTAGATGTTTTTCGACGCCTCTATGTTCTGGCCGTCCACCGCGAGTAGGTATTCCCCTTCGCGTACGTTGATGCCGGGACGATCAAGCGGCGACGGGACGGAGCCGTTCGGGTCGTTGAAGCGGCTCGAAGCGTAGATGCGCTTGAAGCGATAGCGTCCACGGTCAATCTCGTAATCCGCGCCCAGCAGTCCAACGCGGCTCGGCTGGCTGGCAGGCGGCGGCACGTCACCTCCGCCGACTGCAAGGTGACTGACGGAGATGTAGCCGAGCATCTGGCTCATAAGGTTATTCAAGTCTGCGCGGCGCGTGACGTTCGGCAGGTACTCTGCGAAGTGGCGCTCAAGCTCCGCAAGGTTCTGACCGTGATAGTTCGGGTCGTAGAACCAGTCGCGCATGATTCTCCAGGCTTCTCTGTATATCTGCCGCCACTCGGCGCGCGGGTCAATGTTGATTTCCAGTCCTTTGAAATCAAGCTTGCCTTCATCCGGCTTGACGGGCGGGACGGTCGGCACCAGAAACCAGTCGCGCCCCTTGATGTAAAGCAGGCGGCTGCCGTCGCGCGAGATGTCGTAGCCGTCAATCTCTTCTACAAGCTTGTCGAACTTAGGCGGCCTGGTTAAATCGTAAGTGTAAAGCGCCTGCGATGGTCGGCTCAGCGGAGAAGGTGATTTAGGCCACTCGTTGACCAGCACGAAGAGAAGCCCTGCCTTCTCTGTCGTCACTAGCTCCGCGTAATCGCGCGGCGAAAGCGGCAAATCTATGACGCGTCTTGCCAGCCCATCAAAGTCTATTCGCACGGGGCTGACCGATGCTTCAAAACGAGCGTCAGGATTCGGCTGGCCGTTGGGCAGTAGCGGCGACGCGACACCCTCCTGTAACACCAGAGCATGAAGCGTGCGCGTCACGAGCGGGCGTGCCATCACACCGTTCAGCACTCCCCAGCCGAACTCGCTCGTGCCAGCATTGGCGCTCGCCATGAAGTAAAGATATTTTCCGCTGCGGTCGAAGACGGGAGCTTCCGTGTGCGCGCGTCCATCCGTTATCTGATGAGCCTTTCCATCTTCGAGGCCGTAGATGAAGACGGTTCGCACGCGATTGTGTAGATGTTTGGAGTAAGTGAGCCAGCGGCTATCCGGCGACCATTTTGGATACCACTGCTCCTGAAATGAGTATTGAGACGTATCAACACGGCGCACTACGCCTGCTATAACATCCGCATACCACAGCCCCAGCCGCTTGTCCGTAAAGGCCACCTTTTTTGAGTCCGGCGACCAGGTAAGCTCTCTATAAAAGGAGGGTTTCTGCTCAATAGCGATCTTCTTGGTCTCGCCTTCACCGCTCGTGTTGCGAACGTGTAGCTGGTATTCGCCAGACTCGTCGGAGAAGTAGGCTATGAGCCGCCCGTCCGGAGAGATGGTGGGGTAACGCTCTGCGCTGCCGGAAGTTTGCGTCAGATTTTTCGTCTCGCCTGAAGTGGGATTAAACGACAGGGCTTCGCCGCGTGTGCCGAATATCAACGCCGCGCCGTTTGAGGAAAGGGAGACCCATTCGATGTTGCGCGCGACACTCACGGGGCGCGGTTTCGCCTCGGAGCTATCCAGATTGACGCGCACGTCAACCGCTCGCGCCTCCGCAGCGCCCGCTAGGTCGTATAGATAAAGTTGGCCGTCACGAACGAAGACAATCGCGCCGCCCCCTGTAGAAGCGAAGCGTATGCCGTACTTGTCAAAGTGGGTCAGTTGTTTGGCCTGCTTCGTAGGCGTGTCATAAACGAATAGATTGGCATTGCCTGTGCGGTCTGAGACTAGATAGATTTTATCGCCCACCCACATGGGGAACTTATCGTTGTAGTTTCCGCGAGGCAGCCGCTCTATATTTCCGTCCGCCAGATTCGCAAGCCAGATGGGCGCAGTCATGCCTCCTCTGTAAAAGCGCCAGTTGCCGAAGGGAGAGCGCGGCGCGTACGCTATGCGCTTGCCGTCGCTCGAATATGAGCCTTCAAAAGCCTGCGGTAAGGGAAGCGCCGAGGGGAACACGCCGTCAACAGGCATGGTGTAAAGCCTGTAACCGTTCTCTTCGTCGCGGTGGCTTTGAAAGAGTATGCTCTTGCCGTCCGGCGTCCAGTTCATCACCAGATCGTCTTCGGGCATGTAGGTAAGCCTGCGCGCTTCGCCGCCCGTAGCGGGCATGACGAAGATGTCCCAGTCGCCGCCCGTTTGACGGGAGAAGGCCAGTTGAGAGCCGTCAGGAGAGAAGACAGGATAGCTCTCTTCATTCGCATCGCTGGTAATGCGCCGGGCATCACCGCCGCCTCTTTCGACAAGCCAGATGTCGCCCGCGTAAGCGAACGCTATGTGCGTGCGGTTCACCGTGGCGCGACCGTAGAGAAGCGGCGCTGTAGAACCTTGAGCGATGCCCGTAACGAAGCTCAGAAAAAGTATGGCCGAGGCGAGACATAATTTCAGCATCTTTCTATTTCCCTCCCGAAGCGGATGTCCGTAGGGGCAGGGCTAGTCCCTGCCCGTATCAGCGAAGCTGATAATCAAGTGTCGTTACGTTTCAAGGTTGAATCTATCTCATCTTGATAATCGCTCTGAAGAGCGATACGGGCCGAGGACTTGTCCCCGCCCCTACATTTTATGGGCGCTCTTGAGATTAACAGTTTAAGGCGTTGATGACGCGCGTGTCTTGCAAGCGAGGAAAGCTTTTTGTATCCGGTTAACTTGAGCGCACATGTGAGCGAAACTCTGCCGGAGTCATCCCTGTGTAGCGCTTGAAGGCGTTCGAGAAATGGCTCTGGTCGTAGAAGCCGGAAGCCGTTGCTATCTCGCTTAAAGATTTTTGCGAGACGGAAATCTCTCTGCACGCGTTCTCTATGCGAAGGCGTCGAACATACTCGCCAACGGTGCAGCGATAATGTTTGCGGAACGAGCGCGCAAGGTAGATAGGATGCACGCCGACCTCCGCCGCCAGACGCGAGAGCGTGGGCAACTCCGAAGATTGCGCGTGAAGAATCTCTCTGGCCTTTTCCAGCCAGCGAGGCTTACCCTTCTCCAGGCTTTCCAGCGCCGCGTGGCGCGAGGCTTCGGCGATAATCTCAAGCACGAGTCCTTCGACGGCGAGCACTGAAAACTCGTCCTCCTGCTGAAACTCCCTGTAGAGACGCACGGCCAGATTAGAGGTCAGTCCTCCTCTGAAATCTCTGGTTGAATCCATCAGAGCCTGTGAGCGCTCGCTTACCTGCGCAAGCCTGTGAGGTTTGACTTCAACACGAAAGATTCCTACGTCCGCGTTGTGAAAAGCGACCGCGTGCGATTGATCCGGCGGATGAAAGATGAGCAGGGATGGAACGCAGGTGCGCGTCCTGTTCCCGCATCGCTCCGTGTAAGCGCCGCGCAACACGAAGCTGAAATAGGCTGGCTCATGCGAATGGGCGGGCATCTTCAAGCCGGATGGATAGACGGTCTCCACCAGCCTGAATCCGGCAATCTCACGGCTCGCCAGATTCTCTGATCTAAAAATCCTGCGGTTAGCGCGTGAAGTCTTCATGAAAAGTTTCTCCTCGCAGGTCTCTACAAATTTTGAGCGACAGCTTATCGAAAGAAGTCCCAAGACCCAAGCCCGTGGGAGTCCCAAATCCCAAGTCCGGGGAAGTCTCAAGTCCCAGGTCAAAAAACTTAAGTTCTTAACTTCAATAGTGTTGACAGATCAAGCGGCGATTGCGCCGTAGTTTCTCAGGTAATTGTACTGCGGATGATTTTTAATCAAGTCAGCTCTGAGTGCTAACTTGGAAATAAAAAGCTCCAGCAGGTGTTCATTGAAAGCTCGTTGCT
>DASWQH010000020.1:0-52459 GCA_036403815.1 Pyrinomonadaceae bacterium
GTTGAGTTTGGAGACATCCATAATCCACTCGGCATAGGTCGGACGCCTGCCCAGTGCTGCATGGTAGAAGACGTAGACGAAGTAGCCTCGTTCCTTGAACTCATCCGAGCCGAAGAACCTGAGTGCCGTGTCTATACGGTCACACTGCTGTCCGGCTGGACAGGGTGTCGTCATCCTCGTCTTCCAGAATTGGAAGCCTGCCGCATCCGGCACACGACCAAGGAAATCCGCATATTGCATGAATATGAAGAAGTCCACGTTATCAATCGGATTAGCTGTCGCAATCTGCGTGTCGTTATCCGTGATGGTGACGGTCGCAGTGTCGGTTGACCCCAGGGTTGCGCCCACGGGGTTAATCAACTTGATGTTGAACTGCTCCAGTGGTTCCACGTAGGCATCGTTGATGATGACCACAGGAATGGTCTTCGACGCCTCGCCAGCGGCAAAGCTCAAAGTGCCTGCTGCCGTAGCGTAGTCGCAGCGGTCAGAAGCAAAGCCTGTGTTGTTGGTCTGGCACGGTGTCGTGCCGGACTGGTCAGAGGTCTGGTAATCAACCGTGATGGCAGTGGATAAATCGCCGGATCGGTTGACGGTAATGGTTGCAAATCCTGCGGGGACTGCTTCGTTGACGCCGTAAGCGTTAGTAGAGAACTGCACGCCCGGAGCATCGTCGTTCAGGATAGTTCCCTGCCCTTGATTGTCGCTGATGGTAGTGTTCTGCGCATTGGTCAGGTTCACAAAGAATGTCTCATTCGCCTCATTCGATGTGTCGCCGTTGACTAAGACCGTGATGGTCTTGGTCAAGTCTCCGGGAATGAATGTCAGTGTGCCTGTGGCAGACTGGTAATCATTTCCGGCAATCGTGGCCGTGCCGTTGGCAGTGGCGAAGTCAACCGTCACGGTCAGATTGCTGGCCTGCGAGAGCGTGACTGTAAAGTCAAAGTTCTTCGTTCCGCTGTTGCCTTCTGTCAGTGACACATCGTTGATGGAAATCGTGGTCTGGATATTGACCTGCTGTCCACCTGTCAACGTGCCTGTAGAAGTAGCGAAGTTCACATCACCACTATAGACGGCAGTAATCGGATGATTACCTGCGGTCAAGGTGTTTGTCTGGAAGGTCGCAACGCCGCTCGCATTCAAAGCAACAGGCGCACCCAGATTAGTGACGCCGTCCTTGAACTGCACGGTGCCGGTAGGAGTGCCTGCACCGGACGAGACCGTCGCAGTGAAGGTCACATTCTGTCCCACGTTGGACGGATTGACAGAAGAGGTCAGGGATGTCGTCGTCGCGGCTTGCGCAACGTTGAACTGCTGAACAACGTCTGACGCCGCATTGTAATTGCCATTACCTCCCTGCGATGCCGTTATCGAGCATGTCCCTGCTCCGGTCAGATGTACCGTTCCAGTGCCAGTGCCGCTGACAGTGCATGGGCCGCTGGCCGCGAATGCCACTGGTAAACCGGAACTTGCCGTGGCACTAATAGTGAAATCCGGATTACCGAATGTCTTGCCTGCCAGTGCTCCGAAAGTAATCGTCTGGTTGGACTTGCCGATAGTGATGTTGCGAACCACATCAGGCGGCGCGTTGTAGTTAGTATCAGCGGCGCGAGAGGCCGTGATATTGCAAGCGCCTGCGCCGGTCAGGTGAACTGTCTCCTGACCTGTGCCGGTGTTGGTCAGAGTACATTGGCCGGTGGCCGACAGGTTGACGGGGCCTCCAGTCAAAGCATTGATCGAAGCCGTGACTATGAAGTCCGGGTCTCCGAAGGTCTTCGCCAACGGTGGATTGAACGTGATAGTCGGGGTGGCCTTGTTAACCTGCAAGGTGCCGGTGGCCGAGCCTTGATAGCTGGCATCGTTGATGGTTGCCACAACCTGATAGTTTCCGGCATTGGTCGGAACCGTCGTCGAGCCGTTATAAGTGACGACGACATTGAGACCCGGCGGGGTGGTCGTCACGCCAGCGGACTTCTGCGTCCCGTCGTAGGTCTGCACCAGATTGCTTAGATTGACCGTCGCCGGAATCTTCGTGTTGGTCAGCTCGCCGATTGGCGTAGATTGCGAGCTGCCCGTCAGCGTTGCAATCATACCGTAAGGCCCGCCCACAATATTGTTGGCTGTAAAGACAGGAGAAGTGGCTATGCCAAGGGCGTCTGTAGCGACGGTTACGACCGTGAAGTTTCCTGGGAACGTGCCGCTCGGCCCGCTATTGGGTGCAGTAAAGGTCACGGAAATGCCGGTCTTGTAAATACCGGATTCCGTCACCGTCACTCTGGACGCTACGGCGAAAGCCGTGCCGATGACGGCGCTCTGCGGTGCTCCGGATATAGGCAAGATGACAAAGCTGACTTCAACAGCGCCTATATCCACATGCGCGCCAGCGAGACGCGGGAAGCCCGTGCCACGCTGGTCTGTGCTGAGCGGCGTCGTGAGACAACCGCCCGCCAGAGTGACGCAGTCATTTCCGGCATTGATGGCCGGGCTGCCGGGCGCGAGCAGGTGCGTTTGCGTCGGCCCGCCGTTGCTGGCAAGCGTAGTGTCAAGCACCGTGCTGATGCTAATGGTGCCTGCGCCTGAATTGCCTACCTTGTTGTTATTGGCACCGCCGTTGGTGATACCTCCGGCAGTAGCCGCATCGCCTATCAGGTTATTCTTGCTGCCTGCAAGGTCTAGTGAACTGCTCGGGTCAACATTGATGTCGTCGGCAGTTGAACCGGCAGAGCCTTTGAAGTTACCCGCGACAATCGTGTTGACCAGAGTCACGGAGTTGGGTATCGAGCTAACTTGCGCGATACCGCCGCCGCCGCCCGGCGGGAGGTTATCCACGTCGGCGCGATTGCCTGTAATCGTGACGTTGGTCAGAACGGCTGTCGAGTTGCCGCAGTTGTTCAGGCCGCCGCCGAAGGTTTCAGCAGAGTTGCCGCTGATGGTCGAGTTGATGATGGTAAGCAGACCACCCTCGCTGTCAATGGCACCGCCTTCACCAGTAGCGCCTGGTAACCCAAGCACAGCATGGTTATTGGTAAGCGTGCTGTTCGTGATGGTCAGGTTGCCTTCACTATAGATGCCGCCGCCAAAACCATCTCTACCATTCGCAATCGTCAGATTAGAGATTGCGACGTTGAAGGTCGGATCAATCGTGAATACGCGGCTGGTGTTATTGCCGCTGATGGTCAGACGATTATTGGTCGGCCCCGTAATCGTCAGGTCGCCCGCGATGTTCGCCAGCGCTCCCAATCCGTCGAGCGTGATTGTCGCAGGCCCGCCCGAAGTCAGGGCAGGTGCGAAGGTAATCGTCTCCAGACCTGCATCCAGGTTGGCGGCATTAATCGCCTCTCTCAGCGTGCAGTCATTGTTGCCTATGCCCGGATCGCAGGTGCCGTCGTCGGTGTTCGCAAGCGAGTCAACGACGAACGCAGTGGCTACGTCCAGAATATAATTGACTGTGTTGTCGGTGCTGGTCGAAGCCGTGCTCAGATTTCCGGCAGCGTCCTGTGCAACCCCGGCGTTGATGCTTGCCGTGACAAGCCCAAACGTATTCATGCCGCTGATAGCAACCCTGTAGGTCGTACCATCGTTCGGCGCAATCTCGGTCACGGTTGCTGTCGTCGAGCCTGCTCCGGAGAAAGTCACGTCCGTAGAGTCGAAGCCAGTTACCGGCTCGCTGAAGACCGCAGTGAAGTTGACCGAAGCACCGCCGCCCGGATCAGACTGTCCCGCAGCCTGATTTATAGTCACGCTCGGCTGAGTTGTATCCACAGTGAACGTGGCGCTTGGGCCTGCGGCAGCGGACTGGTTGCCAGCAGTATCATTGGCCGTCCCGGCTGCAAGCGAGATACCGATGGTGCCATTACCCGTCAGAGCGTTGATGGTCACCGTGCAAGTGTTGGTGACGCATGCGACTCCAACCGTGCCACTGGCCGTGTTGGTCGTGTTCAGCGTGATGTCGCCTGTGGACAGTGTGGCCGCGTTGAAGTTGACATCAGTGTAAGTAACCGTGTAGGTCACACTGCTGGTGCCATTAGCGAATGCTTGTGACGGAGCACCGATGTTGACGGTCGGAGCAATGCTATCGAAGACTCGGCTAAATTGAGTCGCCGCCGTGTTGCCGTTGCCTGCCTGATCAGTGGCTACGCCCCCGGCAATGTCAGCCGTCACGGTTCCCTGTCCCGTAGGCGTCAGGTCAAACGTGTAGACTGAACTGCCGTCCGCGCCCGAGAAGTTTCCAACCGTGCCGTTGCCCGGAACAATGTCGGTGGAGATGAAGCCGAAGACCGGCTCGTTGAAGGTAACGGTAACAGGAATCGGCGAAGTGTTGGTCGGGTTCGGCGCTACCGAGGCCATAGAGACCGTCGGCGGAGCCGTGTCAACTACCCATGATTCCGTCGCGCCCGTCGCCAACGCATTGTTCGCCGCGTCGGTGATACCTCCAGGCGCTGTTAGCGTCAGCAGGTACGTGCCCTGCGTGCCGGTCAGCCCGCTCAGGTTGCCGAGCGTCCAAGTAATGTTATCCAGCGTGGTCAGCGTCTGTGCGCCGGTCAGTAGATTGCCGCCGCCGTCGCGCGTCAGGCTAAGGTCTGCGAGATCAAAGCCCACGACCGCTTCGCTGAAGACAATCGTGATGGAGCTGACGCTAGTGTTGCGCGGGTCGGGTGCAACCGCCGTGATGTTGACGGTCGGAGCGACGGTGTCGAAGACTCGACTAAACTGCGTTGCAGCAGTGTTGCCGTTGCCTGCCGCATCGGTCGCAACACCGGCACTGATGTCTGCCGTCACTGTTCCCTGACCGCTAGGCGTCAGGTCAAACGTGTAGACTGAGCTGCCGTCTGCACCCGAGAAGTTTCCAACCGTGCCGTTGCCCGGAACAATGTCGGTGGAGATGAAGCCGAAGACCGGCTCGTTGAAGGTAACGGTAACAGGAATCGGCGAAGTGTTGGTCGGGTTCGGCGCTGCCGAGGCCATAGAGACCGTCGGTGAATCTGCGTCCACAGTAAACGTCGCACTCGGGCCTGCTGCCAGAGCGAGATTGCCCGCCGTGTCGCTGGCCGTCCCGGCTGCTATAGAGATGCCGAGTGTACCTGTGCCTGTGAAACCGTTGAGCGTAATGGTGCAAATGTTGGCTACGCATGCGACTCCGACCGTAGCATTGGCTGTGCCCGTAGAGTTCAGCGTGATGTTGCCGTTGGCTAGAGTTACAGCATCAGCGCCGCTGTACGTAACCGTATAGGTCACGGTGCTGGCGCTGTTAGCGCTGGCCTGCGAAGGAGCACTGATGAGCAGTGTCGGCGCGACCGTGTCTATCGTCACGGATAGCCCGGTTGAAGCAGGGCTTGTACCGCCATTGACTATTTGCACAGCGGTATATGTATAGGTGCCATCGGTGACAGCCGGGTCGGTCAATTGAATGCTCGCGCCGACAGCCGTGCCGCTTACACGGAACACACCGTCGCGGTAGAGGGCAACCGTCGCACCATTGACTACGCCCGCGATGGTAAAGGTCGGGGTGGTGTCGTTGGTAATGTTGTCTGTATTGTTCGCCGGTGGCGTATCGCTCGCAGCATCAAGGTCGGGCGCACTCGGCGGAGCCGGAGCTTCGTACGCGCCTATGTCTGTGCCGTTGCCAACGTTGGCGACGTTCGGATTATCAATAGGTCGCGTTTGATTGCGCTGGTCTACCGTCAGCGCAGTGTTGGCTGCGTCAATGGCAGGGCTGCCGACCTGAAGCGCGTGCGTGTAGGTCGGGCCGCCGTTATTTGCGAGCGGGAAGAGCAACGGATCGCCCGTCTTGTCGTGCGCAGCCGCCACAAACCCTGTCCACGGATTCTCGAACAGATTGTAGTCGTTTGTGACGTACGTGCCTGCGCCTGAAAGGTCTGGGCTGGCGGTTGCCGTGTTGTCGCCGACAATCGTGTTGTCGAAGGTAATCGTGCCGCTCAGGTTGTAGATGCCGCCGCCGGATGCGTCCGCAGTGTTGCTGGCAATCGTGCTGCTATGGATTAAGACAGCGTTGACGCCGCTGTTGTTGTAGATACCACCGCCGAGGCCCACGCCCGCGACGTTCGCTGTGTTGCCGCTGATGGTGCTGTTCGTGATGGTCAGCGTGCCTGTGTTGCTGATGCCGCCGCCCTGTAGAGAGGCGACGTTGTTGGTGATGGCGCTCCGATTAATGGTCAGCGTGCCAGAGTTAAGGATACCGCCGCCTGAGCCGGTGGTGGTGTTACCGTTACTGGTGCTGGCGTTGCCAACGGCACTGTCGTTAAGAGTGAGCGTGCCAGCGTTCATGATACCGCCGCCGCCCGCAGCATTGCTTCCGTTGCTGATGGTCAGGCCGGAGATAGTGATGTTCGTCGCCGCGCTCGTGACGTTGAAGACACGGTAGCCCAGACCGACCTGGCTGCCGCGCACTTCAAGCACATTCGCGCCCGGCCCCGTAATCGTCATGTTCTTGTTAAGGTCTGGTAGCGCCGCGAGCAGATTTATCTGACCTGTGACGCCGCCTGCGAAGGTAATCGTGGTGCCGGGGCATACGTCTATGACGGCCTGGCGCAAGGTGCCTGTGCCAGCGCCCTGTGCCGGGTTGACGCCGCCTGCGTTGTCGGCAGCAGTCGTGACTATAGGATTAGGCACGCAGGCATTGACCACATACGTTAGCGTGGGACTGGTGCTCGGGTCGTGGTTAGTGCCGCCGCTGTATTCAGCCGTGATGCTGTGCGAGCCAGCCGTGAGCGTAGTTAACGCAGGCAGGTCTGCCTGACATTTGTTTCCAGCAATGGGCAGGCAGTTGACAGCCGCACCCAGATTAGTGACGCCGTCCTTGAACTGCACTGTGCCGTTCGGCGTGACACCAACGCCTTCGGTCGGTGTGACTATCGCCGTGAAGGCTACGGAGTCGCCGAAGTTCGAGGGACTCGGCGGAATAGCCGTGACAGCCGTAGTGGTGTCATACCTGTCGCCCGGAGTGACGGTCGGGTCTGACCCGCCGCCTACAGACGGATCGTCCGTCAGCTTATCGGCAACGCTGTCAGCCTTGACCGTTCCCTGATTGGTGTAGCTTGCGAGCGGGTGCGGGCCGTTGACCGACACGTCGAACGTGATGGTGAGCGACTTGCCCGCAGGCAGCGTGCCGAAGTTTTGATTGATGTCGAGCGCAGGCGGAGGCGCGGGAGCCGCGTGCGCCGTCGGCGCAACCGCCCCTGTAATAGCCGAGATGAAGCTGCTCAGACGGCTCGCAATCGTCGGGCTATCGCCGTGCGCGAGTACAAACGCGCCCTTTTCGATTTCCGTTCCGGGCGCAACATTGGCCGCGCCTGTTGAAGCCGAGTTGTTCTCGGATTCGTTGACACCCTGTTGCCCGTTCGTGTTAACCGAGCCGGACTGCGTGGCCCTGCTCACCGTGTCGGAGATGGATGCGTAAGCGTTGGCGTTGCTCTTTACGAAATCAAACAGCGTGCTGGCGCTATCATTCTGAAGCTCATTGTTCTGAGCGAAGGACTCGCCGCTGTTGTTCTGAATGTTGAGCATTGCGACAGGGTCTGTGCAATCCGGGCCATTGTAGGTCGGGGGGCCGCCGATGCTGATTTGAGCGCCCGTCACGCCTGTATTGGCGGCGGCTAGACCATTAACGTCCGGCCCCTGCCTGACGGTGAAAACGGCTGTGCCCGCATTACCGTTTTTGTCTAAGCGCATGCGGTTGCCGTTTCCGGCCTGCCCGGCGATGGTGCCTGTGAAATTATTGCCGCTGATGTCAGCGCAGATTGTACCGGCATTGCCCGCTGACGCTGACACATAGTCAGTTTGATTAATGGTTATTCCGCGACCATTAAGAACATTATTAATTGTATTGCCCGTGATGGTGATAGCCGTGGTCTGTGCTCCAGTGGGGCCGCTGCCTATTCCGTTTTCAACGTCAATGGCTGTGACGCCAGCGCCGGGGCCGGTTCCGATTTGGTGAATCTGATTGTTGTTTATTAAGACCCTGGTATCAACGGTTCCTTCGTTGCTGACGGCAATCGCGTTACCGAAAGTTGAACCCGAAGCAGCGACGCCGTTAGTGCCGATAGTATTACCCTGAATTATTCCCTGAACGAGTCGGCCATACGGGGCGTTCCCGTTATTGAAGATGTTGACGGGGACGGTACGCTGGGTCTGAAAATTATTATTTGAAATATTAAAGGTCAGGTCGGCGTTGCTGGGGCCGGTCGAGGCGTTGACGCCCGCGTTGTTGTTGTTAAAGTTAGTACCGGACACGTTACACGTCAGGCTCTGGCTGCTGTCCGTATCGCAGTGAATGGCAGTGCCGCTGGGATTGGCCGGAGGCGACGCCGGATTCCAATTGCCCGTGTAAGTGCCGCCCGTGACGGTCAGCTTCATGATGGACGTGCCATGTCCCAGGAAGTTGAAAAGGTTCGCTATGATGCCGGACGCGACCGTGGTTGAGATGGTGTTGCCCGACATAGTCAGGTCGGTCAGCGTGCCGGTGGTATTAGTAATCTGTGCCTGAAACTCCCAGTTATTGGAGATGGTGCTATTGGTGATGCTGGTCGGACGCGCGCCGCCGCTCGAACTGCCGATTACCTCCGCCAGATTAATGCCGGATTCGTCCGTCGCCGCATTATCGCCGTTGCCCGTGATGCTGAGATTATCCAGAACGAGGCCGTTCACGCCGGAGCCGCCGATGCCGTCGCCCAGATTATTCTGGATGTTCATGTACTTCAGCGAGAGCTTCTCAGTCGTGGTGAGCGATACGCCGTCGCCCGTCGCCTTTTGAATCGTACCGCCCGTCCCGGCGCTTCCCGTTCCCTTCACGCTCAAGCCGTTGGAGGTGCCGGTGCTGTTCAGGATGATACCGTTGGCCGGGCCGCTCGCCGCCGTGCCAGCCGAAATGCTGCGGAACTCCAGACCGTTCGCGCCGATGTTCGTGCTCGCAACATTCAAAGCCGTGCCGGTCGTGGTCGTCAGTTGGTTGACCAGCGCCCCGGTGGCACCTGCGTTACAGGGATTCTCGTCGCAGACATTGACCGTGCCGCCGCCCGTGGCCGTAAAGGCCGGGTTGGTGGTTGTTCTGATGAGTAAGCCGCCGCTGAACGTGATGGTCGCGCCACTATTGCCCGTCAGCGAAACTCCAAGCTCGCCGCCGTCTCCATCATTATTGTCTGTGATTGCGCCGGAGAAGACATGCGTGCTGGCGGCGGTCACGTTTGTGATTGATACAAGCGAGCCTACGTCATCGGTGATGGTTCCGGGATAGGTAACGTTAACGTTGGCGTTGGCGTTGCTGTTGCCGTTGATGAGGAAGTCTGTGCTGGTAGCATTCGTGATGCTGCTGCCTGCCGGAGCAGTGAATGTGCCGCTCACCCTGACCAGCGAAACGCCCGTAGACGTGCTGTTTGTACTCGACATCGTGGTGGGCACCAGATTGACGTTCGCGTCCGTTATATCAGCCGCCGCGCCGTTGATCGAAACGAGCGTGGGCGTGTTCGTGCTGGCAACGACGCGCGTGCCGGAAGTGCCCGTATAGTTGGGCGTCGTGCCGAGGACGGATAGTGCAGTGCCGTTGTCTGTAAAAATGTCCAGGTCGTTGAAGCTGATGTCGCCACGGATATTGATCAGCGATAGACCCGTCAAGCCTACGCCGCTGCCAGCGCCCGCCGAACCGATGACCGTGTTGCCGCCCGCTACCGTATCAAAGGCCGGGGTGGCCGGGTTGGCGTCAAAGAGAACAGTCCCGCCGCTGCCAAGAACATTAATGCCGTTGCCTGCGGTTGCGCCCATCACCACATTGTCATCAAAAGCCGTAACGGTGACATTGCTTACCGCCGCGCGGAAGATGTTTATGCCATCGCCGGTCGAGGTGATAGTGTTGTCGTGAATGCTCACCGTCAGCGTGCCGGTGCCGCCGCCGTTTATGTCTAAGCCTTCCTGCCCAGCCGAGCGTACAATGTTGTCTGCAATCTCGCCGCCGCCGCTGTTCGCTGCGGTCGTAGTCATATCAACGGCATTAAGGGTGCCCGCAAGGTTCAACCCGCGAATCTGCGCGATGGTGATATTGCTGACGGTGACACAGTCGCCCGCGATGTTGTCGAGCATGGGCTTGGTTCCAGCCGCCTTCAGCACGGTCGGGTTCACACCACTGCTGTTGAGGTTGAGAGGCACATCCAGTTGCACGCCTTCACCTATGAGGCGCTGGCTGGCCTTCATAGTGAAGCCTGCGTTTTGTCCGGTGGTCGTGTTGTCGCCGTGGTCTACATAGACTGTGTCGCCCACAGCCGAATTGGTCTGCGCCAGCACCAGAGTCTTAAAGGGGTCGGATGATGTACCCGTGCCGGGGCCTGCGACGTTGTTCTTGACGTACCAGACTTTGCTGGTGGCACTAACCGTGGGATTGCTGGCGGTAACGTTAATACTAACGGTCGCCACGTCCGTCAGGCCGCCCGAGTCCTTAATTCTATATTTGAAAGTGTCTATTCCGATAAAATTGGCGTTGGGTTGATAAGAGAATGTGCCGTTAGTATTGAAGGTTAGTGTGCCGTTGGCGGGATTTTGCGTGATGGTGTCGAAGATAATCGTGTCGCCTAAAAACTCCGTGTCGTTATCGAAAGCGCTGTCCTTTGTAGGGTCGGTGACGCGCACAGCGGGGTTGCCGCTGGCCGCGACGCCCACTTCCAGAAGGGTGTTGCCGACAGTGTCGTACGCATCATCCTTGGCGAGCGGAGAAACGTTAAGAGAGCCGGGGATGTAGGTCGTATTAAGGTCAACGGTGTCCTGCAAGGTGAGATTATTAGCAGGGTCAGGGCCGCCGTTGTTGATGGTCACGGTGTAGCGAATCTTGTCGCCGACATCCGCTTTGCCATCGGCGTCCACATCGTAACCACCCGCGCCGGTCGTCGGAAACGAATCCACCTTTGTCGCCGTAATCGAAGGCAGCGGCATCAGTAGATTAAGGAAAGAACCTATCACGCCCGCTCGCTGTGCCTGTTGCGTCTGGTCGGGTGATGTGGCAGGCTCGCCGCCTGAATGGGAAGAGACTGATACGCCGAAGCTTACCAGTGCTATCAAGATAAGGCAGACGACAAGAAGCCTGGACTTACGTGTGAACAGGCGGGGGAATGACTTTCTCATAGTACTCCTGACTACCGGATACGGCTCACGACTTCGAGTGGCGCAGTTTAAATGTTAGTTAAGGGACATTGGGCGAGGATGCGCCCGAATAACACTCTCGCCTGAGAGGTGTAGATCGTGGAAATCAGCTTCGGTTTCTGTCAATAGAATAATGAAACAATAAAAGATAGCTTATTACTCACGACTTAATTTTGAGGACTGGAAACAATGGGTCCAAAGAAAAGCCTCAGCCTATGGCAGAGTAGTCAAGAAAGCGCTAAATGTCAATCAAATAAAGGGGTTTACCGGGGGATAGCAGGATTTTCCGAGAGAACACATGGAAAATTTCCTGTAAAATTAGAAGACGAAGCCGGAAGTTAACAGAGAGGCGCAAGGTAAAAGGAGAGCCTGTATGAGCAGGCTCAGCCTTCTGTTTTTATACTATTCTACTACGCCATTCCTGCTTGAATCTCTCTTGAATACACGGACGCTTCGGTTTTGCCGGGCGACTGATGAGGTCACACGCTGTTCGTAAAATGTGAGGTCTGATGCCTGACTATATACGTCAGGCGGGCGCACTCTTTAGCATTTCGAGTGCGCCCGCCCGGATTCTTCATGCCGAATTAGAGTTGAGCTGTCACGGCTCAAAATCCTCCTCTACACATCCTCTAGGTACGGGGCGGGAAGACGCCCTGCAAAGCGATGCAAAAGTTCAAGGTCAGGTATGGCATCATATTGTTATGCGGAAGGCTGTTTCCGGCAACAGATAACGCCTGGAAGTTCATGGTAACCAGATTCGCAGAGACGTTTTTCTGGTAAAGCGCTCCGTTCACAGAGGTTGCCAGAGTGATGCCCTGAGATAGCGTGCCCTGTGTGCCATCCTCTACTGTCGCCATTTGAATATGGGTGTGAATGGGTATCTCAGACGTGAGCAGCGTGATGGTTTCAGATCCGCCCTGCTGACCGAGAAAATATTCCGAGAGTCCCTTCCCCTGTCCCTGATGAACCGGCACGCTGCCTTGAAGATCCGGTAACGCGAAGGTTGACTTGCCGTCGCCTCCATAGAATGTGCCGAGCAAAGAGAAGAGCGCCGTGTTCTGCGAGATAGGCATCAATTGTCCATCGCAGAACGCCCACCCCGTCGGCGGGAAGTTAAAAGGAAAGATGCGAATTTCTGCTACAAACGGATCGGCCATTGTTAATTCTCCTCTTCTTAGGTTTGCGACGGGAAAATCCCGAACAGCGAAATGATGAAGCTGATAGCGAGGTAAGGCTGAATATTCCCATGGGGCTGGCTGCCGCCGACAGGCTGAATATTAGTTGCAGCCATAGCTGTGTCAGGCGTCTCAACGGCATAGGGCTTAACTATCGTCGAGCTGGCGAGAAAATTATTGGCCGGGTTGGCCTGCGCAGCGTTGCCCGTAGCGCCTATCAAAGCATGTGTGTGAATGGGGATTTGTTGCGTCGTCAGCGTCACACTCTCGACGCCAGCCGCTTCGGCCAGTATGTAACTATTGCCCATGTGAAGCGGAACTCGGCTCTGTAGGTCCGGAAGCGCAAAGGTTGACTGCCCATCGCCGCCGTAGGTGGTTCCAATCAACTGGAAGAGCGTCTCGTTCTCGGAGATTGGAAGTAGCTGTCCACTGCAAAACATCCAGCCAGCGGGCGCGAAGCTTCCTGCAAACATTCTGATTTCGCCAACGTATGGTTGTGCCATAAATTATCTCCTTAATTTCGTGATGGGAAGATTCCTATCAAGGCTATGCAAAAGCAGAGCGTCAGGAACGGTTGCCGGTTTTCATGCGCCTGGCTGCCGCCGACATTAGTCACAGAGCCGGGGTTCAGGGTAGCCGCGCCCGGCTGAAGCGCGTTTGAATAAACGTTACCCGGGTCTTGAGCCAGTATGAAGCCGGTGCCTCCGAAGTTCGGGTTATTGGAATCCCCCGTCGAGTTCGAGGCATTCAGGAAGTGGTTGTGCGCAGGCATCGTGCTCAGGTTAATCGTATCCGACTCCTTACCACCCACTTCACCTAGAGTGTGCCCTTGGCCCATGTGAATAGGGATTTTCCCACGCAGGTCGGGGAGCGCGAAAGTGGTCTGCCCATTGCCGCCGTAGGTGGTTCCAAGCAGGCTGAAGAGCGCTTGATTCTGGTTGATTGGCAGGAACTGCCCGTTGCAGAGCGCCCAGCCCTTCGGGGCAAACCCGAAGCTCATGATTCTGATTTCAGACAAAAATGGTTCGGCCATTATTTACTCCTCTTTAGAGTATTGAAGGACTTTTCTTAACTCACGGCAGGCTTAATCGCGAAGCATAAGGGCAGATGCCGACAAACTTCGCCCGGGCTGATTAACGCGTGAGCCGGAATTTTGAAAGAATTTGCGAAGGTGTTACTTCCCTGATGGAACGACAGGTGGCTATTACTCTGTAACAAGTGATAGACCAGTTCGATACAGCGCGGCCATATTACACATTTCGCTAACACAAGTCGAGAAATTTATTTCTCACACCCGGCATCCCTTTCGTCAGTTGATAAGCGCAGGGCGAGCATCATATGATTTTGCCAGCCGACGGATAGTTGTGCCATAGTCGCCGAAGAGCAGGGATGAGGGCGGCAGCGATGAGGGATGAAAAGAGAGACGATTCAAGTTGAGCTATCACACCTTCATCCCTCATCCCTGCTCTTGTCCATCCCCGCTAATTTCTTTCTCCCGTGAGGGTACAATCGCATGGCAGATAAGTTAACTAAGGATTTAAACAGGCTCGCTGCGAAGGTTAAGCTGCGCCCCGTCACGCCTGCGGATGAAGACACTTTGCTGAAAATCTATGCCAGCACGCGCGAAGAGGAGATGCAGCAGGCCACGGGATGGAGCAATGAGCAGAAAGAGATGTTCCTGCGCTGGCAACTGGACATGCAGCGCCGCGATTATGAAGCACGCTTCCCACAGGCCGATTATCAAATCATCCTTTTTGAAGGAGCGCCTGCGGGTCGTCTCTGGGTCGGCAGAACGCCTGAACAGATGCGGCTCCTGGACATAGCCATCCTGCCCGAATTTCAGAAACGTAAAATCGGCAGCTTTCTACTGCACAATCTCATCAGGGAATCCGAAGAGACCGGCATACCCCTGCGCCACATGATTTACAAACTCAACACAGATGCACGCCGCTTCTATGAGCGTCTAGGCTTCCGCCTCATAGAAGACGAGCGCATGTACCTGCTGATGGAACGCCACCCCGAAAAGCAGGGAGGACAATAAGGGACGAGGGCGGCAGCGATGAGGGATAAATGGTTTGAGGGAACGCGTCAATTGAACTATTCATTCGATTCTTATTCATCCCTCCGCCTGCATCCCTCATCCCTCCGCCCTCATCCCTTGTCTGTCATGTGGCTGAAGACGGCTTCGTATTGATGGCGTTTGTCTTTAATGCCAACGGGCACTATGAAGATGTCCAGCGTGCCGAGCGCATCATGCTCCATGCGATAGGTGCGCTGTTTCAGGCAGAACTCGCCGGGGCCTAGAAAGTAGAGCGCAAACCGCTCCACGCCTTTGATCTTATCCATACTGCTCTCGTCGCCTATAACATTGACCAGCTCCAGCTCGACTCTACCGTCGGTGAACTGTATGTAAAATTTCGTGTTCACATGTTGAGCGAACACCTCTTCCTTCAGTTCTTCAATCTCCATGTATGCCTTTCCGTCGTTGGTGGAATCTGAAAAGCAAGTCGGAATTCAGAGTGCAGAACGCGGAATGAAGAGATAATTCACACCGAGTAGTCATTCCATTCATCATTCTGCACTCTGCCTTCTGCATTATCTTTAAGCGCTCTGTTCTTTGACCAGCTCTCCTTCGGCGACGAGCGCGGCCTGGGCGGCGGCGAGGCGTGCGATGGGAACGCGAAAAGGGGAGCAGGAGACGTAATCAAGCCCTATCTCGTGGCAGAAGGCTATGGAGCGAGGCTCGCCGCCGTGCTCGCCGCAGATGCCTACCTTCAAATCGGGTTTGACACTGCGCCCGCGCTCGGTGCCTATCCTGACAAGCTGACCAACGCCGTCAGGGTCTAAAACCTGAAAAGGATCGTCGGGCAGAATCTTGTGCTCGACGTAGAGCGAGAGGAAGCGCCCCGAATCGTCACGGCTCAAGCCGAAGGTCGTCTGCGTCAGATCGTTCGTGCCGAAGGAGAAGAAATCCGCGTACTCTGCAATGCGGTCTGCGGTCAAGCAGGCGCGCGGCAATTCGATCATCGTGCCGACCTTGAAATCAATCGTCATCCCGTATTCGCCCATGACTTCGCTTGCGACCTCTCGTATCAGGTCTGCTTGATTGCGAAGCTCTGCGGCGGTTGAAACCAGCGGCACCATGATTTCCGGCTTGACGATTATGCCTTCGCCCTGCACCTGGCACGCGGCCTCGAAGATGGCTCGCGCCTGCATGCGCGTCACCTCCGGGTAGACCAGCCCCAGCCGACAGCCTCTATGGCCGAGCATAGGATTGTTCTCACGAAGGCGCTCGACCTGTTGCAGCAAGCGACGCTTCTCGCCAATCTCGTCGAGCAGCCTGTCCATCTCGCGTATAGAGCCTGAGCGCTGAAGCGTCAACTTCATCTCCGACAACTCTTCCAGTAGCTCCTGCAAGTTCGGCAGGAATTCGTGAAGCGGCGGGTCTAGAAGGCGTATGGTGACGGGCAGGCCAGCCATCGCCTGAAAGATGCCCGCGAAATCTTTTCGTTGCAGGGGCAGCAGCTTTTCCAGCGCCTTCTCGCGCGCACCCACACCGTCCGCCAGAATCATCTGCCGCATGGCTGCAAGGCGTTCGTCTCCGAAGAACATGTGCTCTGTGCGGCACAATCCAATGCCTTCTGCGCCGAACTCACGCGCCACTTCGGCATCGTGCGGCGTGTCTGCATTGGCGCGCACTCGCAGACGCCTGAACTCGTCAGCCCACGTCATCAACTCTCTGAAATCCTCTCCAAGCACAGGCTGCACGGTCGGAACCTTTCCCAGAAAGACGCGCCCCGTCGAGCCATCAACAGTAATCCATTCGCCTTTAGTGATAACTGTGCCGTCAACGCTAAACTGCTGTTGGCTGTAATCAATATTAAGAGCACTGGCACCGCACACGCATGACTTGCCCATACCACGCGCTACAACAGCGGCGTGCGATGTCTGGCCTCCACGCGCCGTCACGATGGCTTGCGCGGCGACCATGCCGTGAAAATCGTCCGGGCTTGTTTCCTGACGGACTAAAATTACCATCGCACCGTCACGCGCCATCTCTTCTGCTTCGTCCGGGTTGAAGACGACGCAGCCTTGCGCAGCGCCGGGACTCGCGGGAAGACCCGTCGCAAGCACGGTCGCATCCGTTTCCGGGTCAACGGTCGGATGAAGAAGCTGGTCAAGCTGTTCGGGCGTGACGCGCTTCACGGCAGTCGCGCGATCAATCAAGCCCTCATGCACCATGTCAACGGCAACATGCACCGAAGCCGCGCCCGTGCGCTTGCCCGTACGGGTTTGCAGCATCCACAGCTTGCCCCGCTCGATTGTGAACTCCACGTCCTGCATGTCTCGATAGTGTCGCTCAAGACGCTCTGCAATCGCCGCGAACTGCTTGTAGACTTCCGGCAGCTCATCCTGAAGCTGGCTGATAGGATTGGGGGTACGTATGCCTGCCACTACATCCTCGCCCTGTGCGTTCAATAGATATTCGCCGTAGAGAGCTTTCTCACCCGTGGAAGGATTGCGCGTGAAGGCCACGCCCGTTCCGCTCTCGGTTCCCATGTTGCCGAAGACCATCGCCTGCACGTTGACCGCCGTGCCTAGGTCGTCGGGGATGCGATGCACTCTGCGGTAATCAATTGCGCGGCGTCCCATCCAGGAATTGAAGACGGCGGCAATCGCCACGCGAAGCTGCTCGTAAGGGTCTTCCGGGATAGCGTGGCCGCGTTGCTCTGCGAAGATGATCTGTTTTTCGGCGGCGATAATCTCCCGCAGGTGTTCCGGCTCAAGGTCTGTGTCGCGCCCGCCTGCGGTCTGCGCCTTGAAGCGATCCATGACGCGCTCGAACTTTTCGTGCGCGACTCCCATGACTATCTCTCCGAAGAGTGAAGCGAAGCGGCGATAAGCGTCGAGCGCAAAGCGCAGGTCTCCGGTCTGCTCCGCAAGCCCCTGCACGGTCTGTTCATTCAAGCCAAGGTTGAGCACAGTGTCCATCATGCCGGGCATGGAGAAGGCCGCGCCCGAACGCACCGAAACCAGTAGAGGATTCGCGGGGTCGCCAAAGCGTTTTCCCACCTTCTCTTCAATCCTGCGTAAGCCCGCTTCGACCTGCTCCCACATTCCTTCCGGAAACTGCTTGCCGTTGGCGTAAAAAGCGTTGCACGCTTCCGTAGTGACGACGAAGCCCGGAGGCACCGGAAGCCCCGCGCGCGTCATGTCTGCAAGCCCTGCGCCTTTGCCGCCGAGCAAAGATTTATCTTCGCCGCTTCCCTCTTCAAAAAGGTAGACCCATTTGCGATCTCTGTTTTGTGACATGGGGTTTTGTCCTCTACAAAAAAAAATAAAGACACTGACAACCCCTTGTTCGGTGAGCCGGGACACTTTCGCCTATATTAATACAACCAGACCATTACAGGTTAATCACGTACGGAGTTCTTCAGCGCATTCAGTAGCTGATAAGTGGCCTCGACATCTGCTGCGGCGCGATGAGTGCCGCCGGGCAGACCGTAGAGCGCACAGGCATCGGCCAGCGGCAGAGACTTCTTCACACCCGCAACCTTTTTGACCAACTGCATGGCGCAGCGCCAGCCGCGCTCCTCTGTTTGATGTTGATGACGCTCGCAGGCGGCGGCCAGTGCGCGACGGTCGAAGCCAGCGTTGTAGGCTATCAACAATCGATTCTGAACAAGCTCGGAAACCTGCGGCCAGATGTCCGTCCAGTAAGGCGCACCCGCAAGCTCTTCTTTGTCGAAGCGGCTCGGATTCGAGGCGCGCAAGCTGATGCGGTTGAAGACAGGGCGCACGAGCGACTGGAAGACTATCTCGCCGGATGCGTTGCCGAAGGCTATCTCGACTATCTCGATTTCGGAGCCTTGTCCGACCGTCTCCGTATCAACGATGAGCGACCTTTCGTTGAACTCGTAGATGGCAAGCGCGGGCGTGTATAGCTGTTTGGTATTGAAATACATCAGGCGGCTTCGGCGCAACGTTAGACTCGCGCAAATCGTCTCAAGGCTCTTCGAAAGAGAGGTCTATCAACCACGAAGCTGAAAGATAGCGTGTTATCAAGTGATGATTCAAGTTAATCCAAAGCGGAGCGTGATCCAGAATCGCAGAATCGGAGGTGACGGCAACCGAGTTGGAAGTTTGTATGAGCTTATCAGGATTGAAAACCGTCTCGACCGTCCAAGGCCAACCGTGTCCTGCCGCCACATCTTTGATTCTCTGCGCCAGCCGCCCGCTATTCGAGACAGGTCTATCCAGAAGCCATTGTACGTGTTCCGGCTTGAGGCTGCTCAGAGATTCTCCCACCAGATGAATCGCTCTCTCCGTCTCCTCAACAGACCTGTAAGAGCCATGCACGCTCGACAAGTCTCTGATGCAAAGATCGCGCCCCCTGATAAGCAGCCCTGCGCTCATGGCCGCCTCTACGGTGATGATTAGATTGAAGCCGTCAACAATCAGACTCTTTCCTGCAATCTCCTCAATTGGAATAGAGCGCGCCTGTCGCTTTTCTCTTTGCTCATCCGAACAGGCCGCACGCGAAATGGCGAGCCGCTGCCTGTGAGTCAGGCCGTAGCGGTCGCCCACCAGCTTCAGCGCCGCCAGACCGGCGTAACCGCGACCCATGAGCCACGAAAGCTCATGGGTCGCTCGACGCAAAGTAGCAAGCTGCTCTGCGCCGAACAGTTCTCTGTCCGCAGGATGCGCGCCCCTGTGCTGCCGTTTATCAGGACTCACTGCTCTTTCTTTCGCTTAATTAACGTGAGGAGCGAGATAAACAGATCGTCAATGTTCCTGGCTCCGTAGGAGCCGGATGTTTATAGCCCATCGTTTCAACCAAGTATCAAGCTCCGCGAGGTGCGACATGTATGGCCTCTATGACATAAAGCTCCTACGGAGCTTAGCTCAACGTATCTCATCCCATTCTATAAACATCTGGCTCCTACGGAGCTTTCCGGTTTTATGTCGAACTCGCGTTAATTAAACCCTGCTCTTCAATTTATCACATTCAAAGTTATACTTATTTCTTTAAGAAGCAGTTGGAACAATCAGCTTCGCCAGTTGTCCCGTAGGGACGATTGATAATAGCCCAGCCATAAATTGCTGGGTCAAAGCCGGAAATAAAAGTAGAGTCCCGTAGGGACGGCTGAATATCTCTTTCAATCGTCCCTACGGGACTCTGCTCTTTCTCCACATCACGTATTCCCAGTGCTAAAGCACTGGGCTATTATCGCGTCGTCCCTGACGGGACTTCTCTAACAGCTTCTAAGCGATTGCAGAGACACTTTTTTTGAGAGGCGTGGGATGCTGACGATTGACGGCTCGTTTGGTGAAGGCGGAGGGCAGATTATACGAAGCTCTCTGGCTCTCTCTCTGATTACCGGAAAGGCTTTTCGCATCTACAACGTTCGCGCTGGGCGCGAGAAGCCTGGGCTGAAGCCGCAACACCTGACGGCGGTGAATGCTGCCGCAGAGATTGGCGGCGCTCAAGTTGACGGCGCAGGCGTAGGCTCCCGTGAATTCACTTTCATCCCAGGCCGCGTCACGCCCGGCGAATATCATTTCTCAATCGGCACGGCTGGCGCGACGATGCTTGTGCTGCAAACCATTCTGCCGCCCCTGATGATTGCGAATGAGCCGAGCGTCATCACGCTCGAAGGCGGGACGCACAACAAGCACGCGCCGCCCTTCGACTTTCTACAGAAGACATTCCTGCCGCTCGTCAACCGCACAGGCGCGCACGTCTACATAGAGTTGGAGCGCTACGGCTTCTATCCGCCGGGCGGCGGGCGCATCAACGTTTACATAGAGCCGCGCTCCGCGCCCGAACGATTGGAGATAAAGGAGCGCGGAGCTGTAGAGGACATATGCGCCAGAGCTTTGGTCGTCAAGCTGCCCGAATCAATCGCCGCGCGCGAGCTGGCAGTCATACGCGAACATTTACGCTTGAGCGACGAAGAGCTTCGCGTAGAGACTTCTACGAACGCGATGAGTCCCGGCAACGTCGTTATGATTGAAATTCAAAGCGAGCACCTGACGGAAGTCATCACCAGCGTCGGCGAACGCGGCTTGCGCGCCGAAACAGTTGCCGAGCGCGCCGCCCTGGAAGCCGAGAAGTATCTACAAAGCGGCGCTCCCGTTGGCGAACACCTTGCAGACCAGCTACTCATCCCCCTGGCTCTGGCAGGCGGCGGCTTCTACATAACCAGCCCGCTCTCGCTTCACACCACGACCAACATCGAAATCATACAGAAGTTTCTGGACGTGGAGATTAAGGCAACGCCTGTCGGAGATGATGTCTGGAGAATAGAGATATGAAAATAGTTCGTGAGACGGGAAGCCATTTCGACATGGACGATGAGGCGGCGCTGCGTTTGATGAATGAGATTCTGGCGCGCCCTTTGTTCGCTCATCTGGCGACCTCTGCGGAAGAGGGTACGCGCGAGTCGCCCGTCTGGTTCCTGTGGGAGAGTGATGCGCTCTGGATTATAGGCAACTATCAGACGGACTCTTTCCCGAAGCGGATTGAGCTAGAGCCGCGCTGTGCCGTAGGTGTTGTGGACTTTGATGTCTCGACGGGTCTTGTACAGCACGTGGGCTTTCGTGGCCGCGCCCGTCTGGAGCCGCACGATGCCGAACGAATGAAGCGTCTTCTAAGTCGTTACATGGGAGAGATGGAGTGTTGGGATTCCCGCTTTGCAGAGATACTGGGCGACACCGACTACATCTTCATTCGCTTCGAGCCTGACACGGCAGTGGTGCGCGACCAATCTTATAAGAAAAGAGGTTAGAGGTCAGAGGTTAGTAACTGTCTTTCTTTACTAACCTCTGACCTCTGACCTCTAACCTCTTCTTTTCCTTACTTAGGTTCTTTCTCGTCCGGGTCAACTTCCTTGATGATGACGGTGCTGCCGAACTTTTTGTAGTCCTTGTACTTCACGGCCATGCGCATGTGAACGGTAATCCCGCCCTTGAAGACCAGTTCTTCGTCGGCATAGGTGTAGGTCGGAAACCAGTAGCGCCCGTCTATCTGCTCGCGGTAGGTCTCGAAGGTGGGAAAGCGCTGTTCGCCTTCCGGTACTCCCTTGCCCTTGACCTTAACGATCTGCAAATCTTTATCGTCTACCCAGATGCGTCCCTGAAAAAATCGCTCGCTGACCTTCTTCGGCATCACCTTCGGCGCGACATCGAAGACGTATAGGTCAAGCTCGTCTATGCGCTCCTTGCCGATGTAGGTGAAGTTGTACTGATTTATCTTGGAGGCTTCCAGGGCAAACGGCTGTATGCCGCCAAGGTCTTCCAAATCTTCCTGCGTGATTTGCAGGTCGGTCAGCGTCGGCATGGGGAAGAAGGTGATCTTCTCGAAGCGATTGCCTTTGTCATCGAAGACAAAGCTGGAGACGCGTCGATATTCGCCCGCCGCCTCTCCGCCCATGCCTATAGACTGAACCGTCACATCGCGCGTGAAGGCGTAGTTGTTGAGCGCCTGCCTGTACTCAGCCTCTTTGGCCGAGAAAGCGCTGATGATTTGCGCCACATTCACAGGCGCGCCGGTATTGGTAATAGTCGGCGAAGAAGTTTTGGTGGTCTGCTGGGCGAAACTGTTACGCGGCGTCACAAAGACGCAAGCCGCGAGCGCCGCCAGAATTGCTAAAGAGAGAATGCGTTTCATAATCTTAGATTGTTCCAGCCGGAAGAAGATTTATAGACGCTCCATGCTTCCGGGCACAAAGACACAAACGGAAGAGCGCGTCCCGAACAGTCGAGCTATTTAGATGTGCGAGGCTTACCCTTTGTTGCCATTTTAGCAATAAAGAAGCAGATAGGACAGGCTTTGCAAGCCGCAACGGGCGCGTGCCATGCCGAACGAAAAAATATAAAGAGCCTTCGCCTTACCTGATTGAAGCCGCCAGCTCGCGTTCTTCGTCTTCATGACGTGCGCCCTCCTCTACGGGAAGCCTCCATGTCTCTCCAGGCTCGCGCAGTGCTATGCGCCAGCGCTCGCGCCCTGCAACTCGTTCGAGCCGCTCGATTGGCTCGCCCGCAGGCTCGCGGCTCAGTCGAAACGTAGAGTGATGCATAGGCAGTATGAACTTCGCGCCCATCTCGCGCGCCATAGCCCAGGACTGCTCAGGGTTGGCGTGGGCATGAATCCAGGGGTCGTATGCGCCAATCGGCAGAATCGCCAGGTCGATTGCAGCGCGATGGCGCAAACTCGAAAAAGCGTGCGTGTAAGCCGTATCGCCGCCGAAGACCAGAGCGCGCCCGCGCTTTTCCAACAGGAACCCGCCGTAGCCTCTATGCTTATCTGTCAATCGCCGCGCGCCCCAGTGATTAACCTCTATGGCCTCTATGCGCACGCCACTGACTTCGACCGCCTCTCCCCACGCCAGGTCGTCAGCGCGCTGAAAACGTCGCACAAGGTCGCGGTTGTTTTTCTGGACGACGGCATGGGCGGAGCGCGGCAATCGCCTGAGCGTCCCCACGTCGCAATGATCCATGTGCGAGTGCGAGACGAGCACGGCATCGAGTTTGGGAAGCTCTTTGACACCGAGCGCCGGACGAACCAGCCGACGCGGGCCTATGGTCACACCCGCCACGCGAACGCCCACGCGCGGGCGAAGCACAGGGTCTGTTAAAAGCCACGTGCCGTAAAAATTTATCAGCACCGTAGCATGTCCCAGCCACGCGACCGTCAGGTCGTCGTCGCTCCAGGTGGAAGGGTCTGGCCTATGCGGCGCGGGCGGAATAGCGGTTCCGGCTTCACGCACACGCTCCCCTATAAAGCGCCGCGCGTGCTGGCGCGCAAAACGCGCGTAGGTTTTCAAATCTGTGGTGGATAAACTCATCTGGCTTTAGATGCCTCAGCATGCCCCAATGGTGCTCACCAAAACTTCACGAAAGTTACTCAAGTACGTAAAGCCGTAAATGACAGAGGCTAGAGGTCAGAGGTCAGAGGTTAGTAAAAAGAAATTCAACTACTAACCTCTAGCCTCTGACCTCTAGCCTCTTCTCTTTTTCCCTTTTGCCTTCTAAAATGCCAGTGCCTTTCCGCAGTCTCAAATTCAACAGAAGCGTGACGCACTGTATTGTTTATGAGCGCGCACGTGCGGAGTCCTATTCGATGCAGACAACGAGCTACCTTCTTATATTGATACTGTCGGCGGCGCTTGTAATCCAGCCGCTCGTCGCAACAGTTAAAGCCGAGGCCGCGCCTTCTTCTACGCAAACCGGGGCAACCGAGAAGCTGCGGCAACTGTTCGCAACCGAGTGGGATTATGAGATGGAGCGCGACCCTACGCGCGCTTCCAGCCTGGGTGACCGCCGCTGGAATGATCGTTGGCCTGACGTGAGCCTGGAGGCCATTGCGCGAAGGCACGAGCACAACAAGGAGGTATTAGCGCGGCTCAGCGCTATTAATAGAGCGGAGCTTTCTGCGGCAGACCAGTTGAACTACGACCTCTTTCAGAAGGAGTACGAATCGCGCATAGAAGAGAACGAATATCACTGGTACTTGGTGCCGATTAACCAGCGCGGCGGCATACAGACGGCAAACGAGCTGGCCGACGCGCTCCGTTTCGAGACCGTCAAGGACTATGAAGACTGGATAGCGCGCCTGCGCTCCTTCCCCGCCTACATGGAGCAGACCACGGCGCTCATGCGCGAGGGCATCAGGGAAAAGATGCTGCTGCCGAAAGTAATTATGCAGCGCGTGCCCGCGCAGATTGACAGGCAGATTCTGGACGACCCGCGAGCGAGCCTCTTCTACGTTCCCTTCAAGCGCATCCCCCAGAGCATTACGGCAGCAGACCGCGAGCGATTGCAACAGAGCGCGATTGTAGAGATCATTACAAAAGTCATCCCGGCTTACCGCCGCTTCAAAGAGTTCTTCACGAAAGAATATTTACCTGCATCATTCGATCAGGTCGGCGCGTGGCAGATGCGCGAAGGCGAAAAGATGTACGCCTTCTTCACGCGCGAGTTCACTACGACCAAGATGACCCCGCGAGAGATTCATGAACTGGGGCTTCGTGAAGTTGCGCGCATACGCGCAGAGATGCTAGGCATCATGACGCAGGTCGGGTTCAAGGGAACGCTCTTAGAGTTCTTTCAGTTCTTGAGAACCGACCCGCGCTTTTACTACAAGACGCCGCAGGAGCTTTTCGACGCCTATCGAGCGATGTCCAAGCGCATCGACCCGCTTCTGGTAAAAGTCTTCAAGACGCTCCCGCGCATGCCCTACGGAGTCGAGCCGATTCCGCTGGCTATTGCTCCCGATACGACCACGGCCTATTACCGTCAACCCGCTGCTGACGGCTCGCGCGCCGGAACCTACTTCGTCAATCTATACAAGCCTGAGACACGTCCCAAATACGAGATGATGGCGCTGTCTCTGCATGAAGCCGTGCCGGGGCATCACCTTCAGATTGCGCTCGCAATGGAGCAGGGCGACATTCCTAACTTTCGTCGCTTCGGCGGCTACACGGCTTTCATAGAAGGCTGGGGACTCTATGCCGAATCCCTTGGCGATGACATGGGGCTTTACGATGACCCGTATTCAAAATTCGGACAGCTTACCTACGAGATGTGGCGCGCCGTCCGGTTGGTCGTTGATACAGGCATGCATCAAATGCACTGGACGCGCGAGCAGGCGATTAAATACTTCATGGACAACGCGGCCAAGCAGGAGCTGGACATCGTCAACGAGATTGATCGTTACATAGCATGGCCGGGTCAGGCACTGGCCTACAAGATAGGCGAGTTGAAGCTCAAGGAGTTGCGCGCCCGCGCCCGCCGCGAGCTTGGCGACAGGTTCGACATACGCGAATTCCACGATGTAGTGCTACGCTCAGGCGCAGTTCCCTTAGACATCCTTGAGCGAAACGTCGATGCATGGATTCGCGAGCAGAAACAGCGCGGCAGTTAATCTAACCGGCCTGTTCTGCAAATAGTCCCGTAGGGGCTTTTGAAAATAGCCCAGCCATTCATGGCTGGGAATAAGGTGCAGAGAATATTTATCAAGTCCCGTAGGGACGACTGAAATTCTTCGTAGTCTATTCAGTCGTCCCTACGGGACTCTCTTATCTTATCCTGCTCATTTCCCAGTGCTGAAGCACTGGGCTATTATCAATCGTCCCTGACGGGACTTCTCGAACAGCTTCTATAGGAATCGTTTCGGTATGGATCAGGACGATATTGAGCTTGCATGGCTGCCTGACCTTGTTTACACAGGTGGTCGTTTTGAGAGCGGGATGGCGCTCGTCTGTGATGCTGCGGGACGTATCACACGACTGGCACGCGCAAGCGAGGTGGAAGGCAAACGGGTCGTCCGTCTAAAGGGGCGCGCCGTTCTTCCGGGACTGGTCAACGCGCATTCGCACGCCTTCCAGAGAGTCATACGGGGGCGCACGGAGTATCGCACAGGGAAAGGGAGCGACAATTTCTGGACGTGGCGCGAGATGATGTATAGCGCCGCGACGCGCCTTTCGCCCGAAGACCTTTACGATGCCTCGCGCATGACCTTTCTTGAGATGGCCTTGAACGGCATCACCAGCGTAGGAGAGTTTCACTACATACACCGCGCGCCCGATGGCTCGTCCTATGATGATCCGAATCTTCTATCGAAGACGGTCATGCGTGCCGCCCGCGACGTGGGCTTGAAAATCTGCCTGCTGCGCGTAGCCTACGCCCGCTCCGGCTATGCTTCAAATCCAAACTCGAAACAGATTCGTTTCATAGAAGCAGACGCCGAAAGCTTTCTGGGAAATGTAGAGCGTTTAAGAGCTGAAGCAGGCAAAGAGGACACCGAAGCCGCATGGGTCGGCGTTGCGCCACACAGCGTGCGCGCCGTGCCGCTCGATTACCTGCGCGAACTCTTTCGCTATGCTCAAGAGTATGAGCTTCCCGTTCACATGCACATAGCGGAACAGCCTGCGGAGATTGAAGCGTGCATAAAAGAATATGACCGGACGCCTGTTGCGCTGCTTGAAACGGAAGGTCTGCTGACGGAGCGCTTCACGGGCGTCCACGGCATACACGTCACTGCGGAAGAGGCACGCATGCTTGCGCTCGCTCGCGCTATCATCTGCGCCTGCCCGACCACGGAGCGCAATCTTGGCGACGGCATCGTTCCCGCCAGTCTCTTTTTCAAAGAGGGCGTGCGCGTATCATTGGGCACGGACAGCCACACGCAGGTAGACTTATTCGAAGATGCACGCGAGCTTGAATACAACATGCGGCTTGCGAAGCTTGAGCGTGTTGTGCTCGATAGGACGAGCGATAGCCCGTCTGCTCTTGCCGCCAGCCTCTTCGACTGTGCGACACGCCACGGCGCAGAGAGCATAGGAATAACTGGCGGCGGCATACTCGCCACAGGCCAGCCCGCAGACTTCTTTACGGTCGATCTTCATCATCCATCAATCGCCGGAGCTTCCATCGAAGACCTGCTCGCGCACATAGTCTTCTCGCTTTCACCTGCGGCTGTGCGCGAGGTTGTGGTCGGAGGCCGTATGATTGTGGAATCCGGACATCACCGCGCAGAACGCGAGATCATAGAAAAGTTCATCTCGCTCCAAAAGCGATTGTGGTCATGACCACTTGTTCCGACCTCGCCGGAAACCCTTTTGTACTACCAGGCCACTCACTTGCCGTTGGCCGCTTGCTGCGCGGCCATTGCCGCATTGTTTGAGCAGGCAGCATAGTTTACGCGGCAGAAGCCGTGCTATCTTTAGAATCAACATCTTGAATCGCTTGTAATCAGAAAAATCGCCGACGTGTAGCCGAAATCGTGTCACAGGTAAGTTTCATCTGTGTGGTTCGGGGGCGCTGTTCGGATTTATGAGGGGAAATAGTGATTGAAAATTCTAATCGCTGAAGATGAAACCGTCTCGCGCCGTATCTTGAAAGTGACGCTCGAATCATGGGGGCACGAAGTGATTGAGGCGTGTGATGGGGCCGCCGCATGGCGTTTGTTGCAAAGCACGGACGCAGCCGAACTCGCCATACTTGATCTGACGATGCCGTTGATGGATGGCATAGAGGTTTGTCGCAAGGTTCGTCAATATCCGAACGCGACGCCCGTCTATATCATCCTGCTTACAGCAAAAAGCAGCAAACACGATATCGCCGTCGGACTCGAAGCCGGAGCCGACGATTATGTGACCAAGCCGTTTGACCGCGAAGAATTGCATGCGCGCGTAGAGGTCGGGATTCGTATCGTTGCGCTGCAACGCAGTTTGGCGCAAAGAGTTGCAGAACTCGAACAGGCGCAGGAGACGTTACGTACTCTTTCACTCACAGACGACCTGACCGGGCTATACAATCGGCGCGGCTTTTTCACGCTCGCCGATCAATACCTCAAGTCAGCGCGGCGTGCGAACAGGGAAGCCTGCCTCATTTACACAGATATGGACGGCCTTAAAAGAATAAACGACACTCACGGGCACGAGGCAGGCTCGCAAGCACTCAAGGAGATTGCCGGTATTCTACGTCGCACTTTTCGCAGCTCAGACATCATCGCACGCATCGGCGGCGACGAGTTTGTAATACTTGAAACTTCTGCCGAGAAGACGAACACCGAGAGCAGCATCTCTCGTCTGCTGGAGAATATACGAAGGCACAATGCCGAAATGCCCTGCGCCTACGAACTCTCTTTGAGCATAGGTATCGTGCGCGGCGGTTTGGACGACTACCCGACGGTTGAATCCTTACTTATGCGAGGAGACGTATTGATGTACGAAGAGAAGCATAGAAGGCGACGCGCGCGGGGCGATGCGCTCATGCTGCCTGATTAAAGTTCTGCCCCGGAGCGGCGCGCTTCTTCAAGCGCACGACGCACACGGGCAAATTCTAGTTCGATGTCTGCGAGCACTCCGTTTATCTCGCCAGTCGTGGCGGTAGTCTCAGAGATGCCTGTGTTTTCCAACTCTTCGCAAAGCATTGCCATCCGCTGCGCGCCAAAGTTGAGGCAAGCCCCGCGTTGTGTGTGCGCGATATGATGCAGGGCATTCACGTCCTTTTTTGCCGCGGCTTCGCTCAACCGTTCCAGCCGTTCGGGGCTTTCCTGTAAAAACAGATCGATGAGTTCATTGAGGAAGCTCTGATTTGTCCCTCCTAGATGACGCAACTCGCGCAGGGCTTCCGGTTCGAGCGGCCCCGGCTCAATCGAAGCGGAAGCGCTCCTGTTAACAACAACCGGCTCCGTCAACGGGCGACCGACATGCAACCAGCGTTCGAGGACGGCGCTTAGCTCATGGCGGTGCAAAGGCTTCGTGAGGTAATCGTCCATACCAACGTTGAGGCAACGCGCGCGATCTTCAGGCAATGCGCTGGCGGTCATGGCGACGATAGGCGTGCGGCGCGTCGCCGGTTCCTGACGACGAATCTCAGCGGTCGCTTCAAAGCCGTCCATTTCAGGCATGTGGCAATCCATGAACACCAGGTCGTACGGGGCTGCGCGGAGCGCCGCGATGGCCTCGCGCCCGTTAGCGACGCTTTCGATTTTGTAACCCATCTGCGCGAGCGTGCTGACGAAGACTTGCTGATTAGTCTGATTGTCTTCAACCAGCAACAGCCGAAAATCTTTCAGCGGTTTATTCCGAACTTCAGCCAATTCAAACGCGTCTGTGGATAAAGAGCCACCCTGCGCGCCATCTACAGGCGTGGTCAGGCTTGAAGATGAGTCAGTCGAAGCAGTATCAGCTAGAACTTCCGTGAGCTGTAGCGCTGCGCATAAACGTGCATAGAGCTGCGCTCGGCGTACAGGCTTGGTTAAGAGATGAAACCGCGCGGGCGTGTTGCGCCGTTCGGCGAGCGGCGCGAGCAGGATAATCGGCACATTTGCAAGCGCTGTTTCAGACGAAAGAGTATGCGCCAGCGCTTCACCGTCCATGTCCGTAAAACGCGAATCAATAATTAAGAGATCAAATGAGGACTGGTCATCGAGCGCCGCGAGCGCGCTCGCGGCATCATTCACCGCTATCGCTTCTATCCCCCATGAGGCGAGTTGAGCCAGCACGCTTTCGTATTGCGTTCCGGGTGTGCCCACATAGAGGGCGCGGCGTCCTTGAAAGCCAACGTGGCCGGAAAGCAGCGATGTAGAGGCAGACGATTTAATGAAGCGCGCGGTGAACCGGAATTTGCTTCCCGCGCCAGACTTACTCTCCGCGCCGATCTCCCCTCCCATCAACTCGACGAGTTGCCTTGCGATGGTCAGTCCCAGCCCTGTGCCGCCGTATTTGCGCGTCGTAGAGTTGTCGGCCTGCGTGAACGCCGTGAACAGATTGTCCAGAACTTCCGTCTTGATGCCGATACCCGTATCGCGCACCTCGAAGCTGAGCATAAGAGTGTCGGAATCTTCTTCAACGAGTTGCACACAAACGGAGACCTCGCCCTGCTCTGTGAACTTGATCGCGTTGTCTACAAGATTGATGAGAATCTGGCGCAAGCGTATGGGATCGCCGCGCAGGATTTGCGGCACATCCGGCGCAATAAAACTCGCCAACTCCAGCCCTTTTGATTGCGCTTTGCGCGCGACGAGTTCGAGTACATCTTCAATAGCAATCGCCAACTCGAAATCGATTGTTTCAAGCTCCAGCTTTCCGGCTTCGATCTTCGAGAAATCCAGTATGTCGTTGATGATGGTCAACAACATGTCGCCTGAACGCTTGACGAGTTCGGCGCGCTCACGCTGCTCCGGGTTGAGCGGCGTGTCAAGCAATAAACTGGTCATGCCTATGACGCCGTTGATCGGTGTGCGAATCTCGTGCGACATGTTGGCTAGAAACTGGCTTTTGGCCTGAGCGTAGATATATGCGCGCTGCTCCGATTCTTCAAGTTGAACGACCTTCTCTGCAAGCTCGCTCGTGCGCTCATCCACTTTGGCTTGCAGCAGCGCGTTACGCCGCCTGAGGGCTTGCGTGCGGTATCGCATGCCTATGAATGCCAAACCGACAATCATTGCCGCGTAAAGCGCGTAAGCCCACCAAGTACGCCACCACGCGGGCTTGATAGTGAAAGAGACCGTCGCTGGCTCCGTCACATTGCCCCTGTAATCCCGCGCCCAAATTTTGAATATATAATCGCCGGGCGGAAGGGCTGTAAAATCTTTTTTGGAATCACTCGTCCACGCCGAAGCTTCATGTTCAAGCCCTACGAGTTGAGTGCGGTAGCGCGTGCCGTCTTCGTGAGCAAACGAGAGCAATGCGTACTCAAACATCAGGTGATTTTCGTTGTGGGCGAGGTTGTGTAGCCCTCCGGCGAATACGCGCGACCTGTCGTTGATTAAAATGCGTTCGATGTAAAGCGGGCTGGCCGCGTGGTCAGAGAGTTCTTGCGAGGGATCGAAGACGGCTGCGCCGCCGACCGTCCCGAACCAGATGCGCCCCCTGGAATCAACCAGCGATACGCCGCCGTTGCCTTCGTTGCTCGGCAGACCGTCTTCGGTCGTGAAAGTGTAAACGTCGTACTCAGCCGCGTTCTCTTTCGTCGCGTCGCCAGTAGAGACCGGGCGCGGGGTGAGCCGGGTCACACCTTTGTTGTTGCTCAGATAAATACGCCCCTGTGCGTCTTCGCGTATCTGGTAGATAGTGTTATTCGGCAATGCCGGAGTCGTCGTATCGTTAAACGTCACCCAGCGCGGTATCTCATCGTTCCGGTTCAAATCCAGACGCGACACACCGCCGCCTTCCGTTCCAGCCCACAGATAATTTCTGCCATCGGAAGTGTGGCTGACGTGCAAGCTCAGTACGGAATTTGTAGGCAGTCCCGTGCTGACATCTAAGACCTTCCATTGATTTTTCGCGTAACGCGCGATACCTCCGCCGCCCGTCGCAACCCAAAGGACGCGCGTCCCGTCCCCGTCAACGGTTTCCGCCATCTCAAAAACGCTCTTGTGCGGCAAGCCGTTCGTGGTGTCGAAGAACGTCCACTTGTTCTTGTAGAGACGCGCCAGGCCGCGATTGCCGCTCGCCACCCAGACGACGCGCGCGCCCGCTTCGTCCGTCGTCGCCAGCATATTTCGCACTGTAGACTCTCCGAACGACTTTTCAATTTCACCTTTGACCCAACGCCCGTTCTCAAAGCGCGTCAGCCCGCCGCCTTTCATTCCTGCCCAGAGCACGCGGCTACCGTCATCAAGCGTCGTCTCCAACATCTCGAACACTGTGTTGTCGGGCATCCCCGTCGAGGTATCGAAGACCTTCCACACACCGTTTTGTAAACGCGCCAAGCCACCGCCGTATGTCCCGAACCACATAGCATGTCCGGTCGCCTCCGTCGTCTCGAAGATGCAGTAGACGGAGTTTGCAGGCAGACCATTATCGGTCGTGAAACTACGCCACCCGCCCATCTGCAAACGCGCGAGGCCACCGCCATCCGTGCCTATCCAGAGTGTTTCCGTGCCGCCTGCGCCTGCGCTCGGTAAGAGACTGAAGACGCTGTTACTGGAAAGCCCCTCTCGCGTGCCGAACCTAGTCCAGTTCCCTTCTTTGTACAGGGCAAGGCCGCCGCCATCCGTCCCCGCCCACAGGACGCGCTCGCCATTGGGTTCGATGGTTTGCGCCAGACACACTATGTAGTTTGTAGGAGCGCCCAGACTTGCATCAAACGTTGTCCAGCGATTCTCTGAGAGCGCGAAACGCTCCAGCCCATCGGACGTTCCCGTCCACAGGTAGCTTCGCCCATCCCCTTCGGTCGTCGCTAAAAGAGTTGTGATGTGTTCATGCACCAGTCCGTCCAGACTACCGAAGGTTTTCCATTCGCCCTCAGAGAATCGCGCCAACCCTTTGTCGGTGCCAACCCAGACGATTGATTTACCATCGCGCCCCTTCGTTTCAAACAGACTCGTCACATAATCATCGGGCAAACCATTGCGGGCATCAAAACGCGTCCACCTGTCGCCAACAAGCTGCGCCAAACCTTTATCCGTTCCGACCCAGACAACTTGCGCGCCGTCAGTTGTGCGCGTCTCCAAGAGCGCATTGACTCGCTTATCCGGCAGCGCGCTCTTTTCGTCGAACGTCGCCCACTCGCCTCCTTTCAAACGCGACACGCCGCCCTCTTGCCGCCCAAACCAGATGCTTTCGTCGCTTGCTATAAGGATGCTGCGAACAAAATTAGATGCCGTGCGGTTCGGCATATTGAGGACTGTCCAGACACGCCCGTTGTAATAAGCTGCACCGTCCTGCGTGCCCACCCACAGATAGCCTTTACGATCAAACGCCATCGCCTGAATCGCATTCTGTGGCAAGCCGTCACGGTCTGTGAAATGGCTGAAAGCGACACGCCCCACACTCGCCGGGTCAGCGTCGCGCGACTCAATAGGACGCGCATTCGTAGACGCAATGTTTGCTTCCGCCATCGCTCGCGTCGCATACAATGCTGCCCCGAACAGCAAGGTGAGCCATACGAAAGTATATGTGCGATGGAATAGCTTCGGGCTTTTATGCTGCATACATCAAGTTATAGAAACATTGCCTTTCATTCCCACCGTCATCACGATATTATCCACGACTGCTTTAACTTACCAGCTTTTTTGTATCACACCAGATCAAGCAAGCCCCTGCAAGGGGCGATATATCAGTAGCCCACGGCGCTAGCCTCAGGGATGACAAAACCATAGATAACGATAAGCTCCGTAGGGGCGACATAAGTGAGGCGGCACAGAAATTCTATTCGCGCCACAAAACTTTTGTCGCCCCTACGGGTCTTGGCTTCTAATTTTGACTTGATTCCTACAGCGCGAGCGCCGTGGGCTATAAACATGTCGCCCTTGACGGGACTTAAAATCGGCGTGGTCTCTTAAATCGCGCCTCACGTTAAAGTAAGATTTCTGTTGACGGCTGATTGATTTCGCTTTAGATTTCCATTTCTTCGCTTAATAATTAAAAGACCAAGAGCGCTCGCCTTCTTTCTGCGCATCAGGTTAACGCTCTGTCTATAAGAGACAATCAAGAGTAGAAGGTTTTATGCACACCTTCTTTGCCGAGTGCGTGCACCCGTCGCCTCCCCTTTGAGAAGGTAGATTGCCTGACACATAAATTGCGCAATGCACGAAAGGAACCAGCCTGATGTCATACATGCAAAGCAACATCGAACACGTCGTCCATTTGATGCTGGAGAACCGCAGCTTCGACCACCTGTTAGGCTGGTTAAGGTGGGGCTTGGCGGCAAAACCTAAGAATCACATTCCCCCTTTGCGCCCCAGTGAAAAAGAGTTCTACGGCCTGAACGGAACTGAATGGCTGCCGTCAAACTCGTCTTACTTTCTCCCGCTAGGCCCGTTCCAGTATAAGCGTGAGCCGATTACTAAAATCACGCCGGGTGGTTCCTTTGATTACTGCGAGATGCCATCGAGCGACCCCGGCGAGGAATTCGAGCACGTCGCTGTACAACTCCACTCGCGCGATGGCGTCACGCCCATGGGATTTTATATAGACTTCCTGGGAGTCTACATCTGGCCCACCTCACCACGGGACATTCTGGGCGTGTTCACGCCAGACACTCTGCCGTGCATGAACACGCTGGCGGAAAATTTCGCCGTCTCAGACATGTGGTTCGCTTCTGTGCCGACGATGACTAATCCTAACCGCGCCTTCAGCATCTGCGGCACTTCAATGGGGCGAATCAACAACAATGAGGACTTGGAGACCTACAGGTTTTGCGGCCAACCGTACCCCGGCATCAACACTATCTTTTCAGTCTTCAACGCCTACAATCAGAACAACCAGGGCAAGCCTCCCGTCACATGGAAGCTTTATGCCAGGTGGGATTGGCATAATGTCAGCCCGTCTCCGCGTCATCCTTTGAGCAGCGGCTGGAAATCCTGGCAGGAGAGTAAGGAAGCGGGGAAGCTCTGTTACGGTGCCACGAAGGATAAGTATTATACCGATTACATGTTTCCCAAAGGGTTCGAGAACATGCGCTGGGGAGGCAAGGGCACGATTACAGACTTCCTTATAGACGTGAGCCAGGACAGGCTGCCATCCTTCAGCTACATAGAGCCAAGCTTCTTCCCTCAAACTACGGTGCTAAGCCATCTCACAGACTATCACCCGCCGGAGAGCGTTTATCGTGGAGAAATCTTTATCGCAGAAATCTTCAACGCCCTGGTGAATAATCCGGCTGTCTGGGCAAAGACACTGTTGATAATCACCTTCGATGAGCACGGCGGGACTTACGACCACATCATGCCGCCATCGAATGCCATTGCGCCTGATGCCAATAAAAATCCCAGGTTCGACTTCACGCGCTACGGCGTCAGGATTCCCACCCTGCTGATTTCGCCCTGGGTGACACCGGGCACAATTTTTCGCGCAGGCTATTACCCTGAAGTTCAAGACAAAAAGAAGCTTCCTTTCGACCACACATCTGTGCTGGCGACGCTCTGTAAATGGAAAGGGATACCGTACCAGGACAAGGCGCGCTACCCTAATTATTATCTGGGCAACCGAACGGCCAGCGCCCCCACCTTCGAGAGTGTGATTACTAATGTGAATAACAAACTTCGTCCGAAACTGACGCCGCACAGTTGTTCAGTAGGGGCGACGGGCATAGTCAAACGGCGGGAGCTGATACGTGCAATGACTCGAAGCGTTGCCGGAGTCACAGGTCTTTCAGAAGCAGCAGTCGCGCAGCAGGGTATTGTTGAAAATATCTTCAACACCTGTAAGACAGAGGAAGACCTAAGGGCTTACTTCGATACCCTGGCAAAGAATCACGGCAAAAGTAGAAGGCAATGACGAGAATGCTGTAGAAGGCGATTCCTGACCGGGTGTGTTGCTGGAATTATTTCAGGTCGAAAAAGGTTTTGAGGTGATGTCTAACTAGGCCGCGAGCGCCTCAGCGCTAGCTCGTTCGCATCTGCTCCTCTATTTCACAGCGAGATTTATCGCTGTGCCGTCCCTTTACATCAATTCCCGGTCAATGCGAAAAACAGTTTCAGGGTAAAGACTCCGCCGGTCACGGTCAGAGTCTCCGTTCTGTGTTGGTTTGGTCACCAACACATTCGTAGATGAAATCGTGACCTTTTTCAACTGGCACCACTGGTCATTTAAGAACGGGCGGGCCTCTGGATTACCCTTTACAGAAGCAAATGGAAGTGCTAATTTCTCAGCACAATTCTTGGCGAACCTGTTGACTGGCAAGGGTTTAAATCTTCTTCTACCACATAATGTGGTAGCTCCTTTTATCTTTAAGCCCACGATATTGGGTTTTTGAACCGTGAGGGTCTACGCGGTCTTTTGTACCGTCCGGGTCAATCTCTCTCCATACTGGATTATCCAAGGGCTAAAAAGGCTTAAATCAAGCTAGGTGAATTAAGAGGTGAAGCGATGTTGAAGTTAATGAGTGCGGTCATGCGTCAAATTCGCGGTCGCTCGACTAATAACAATCGAGTTCGTGGAAGCAGTAAGCGATTGCCCGTCAATGTCTCGCTGCTCGATCCCAAGACAAAGGCTACAGTCAAAGCCTCAACTGTGATGCCGGGGTTTCTACGCGACATAAGTAAGAAGGGGCTATCGCTGATAATGCCGTTCGTTTATTTCGGCGACCCCTTTCTAATGTGTAGCGGGTACTTGCTGCTCATCACGATTGAGTTCCCCAACCGAACCGTTCACATTCAAGCTGCCCCCGTCAGATACAATATTGACGAAAGCCAAGAGGAGCAAAAGTATCTTATAGGCGCTCGCATAGTGCAGATTACCAAGTCAGACCGCAGATATATTGACCAGTATATCAATAGCGGAGGGGTCATGCCGGAAGCAATAAACTCACTCGTTCGTCGCATGTACGGCACCTTCGTAAATTATACCCGCACACGCCGCAGCGGTATGCGCTTGCCGTTGAATGCCGCCCTGTTCGATACGAAGGCCAAGGACGTTGCTGCGCAGGCGGCCATATCTCTATCCGGCTTTCTGTATGATATTAGCAAGACCGGGTTATCGCTCGTCGTGCCTTCGGCTCGTTTCGGCAGTCGCTATCCGATAGGCAGCAACTATATTTTGCGAATCATGATTCAATTGCCAAATCGAGCGGTCAACATTCAAGCCACTCCGGTGCGCTACAATCACTTTGATGAAATCTCAGGGGAGCGCACCTATCTTGTCGGCGCGCGTATCATGCAGATGAGCGCAGCAGACCGTAGACATTTAATCCGGCACATCAGGCAACTGAAAAAGCGCACGCCTTCGGCTTCGGAAACCAGCTTTGCGCACGACGCTAGTTTCTACTGAAAGCTTCCACATTATTTATAAGCCCGGACTGAATTTTTTAGCTTCCGTTATCCAGCCGTGCGCTTATTTCAGTATAGGCAAAGGATGCGATTCATCTGATCAGGCATGGCGCTGGCTATTACAGCTATATGCGGCTCTTTTAATCTTCGTTACGAGTAGTCAGTGGAGCGGCGTTGCGGGGATGTAAAACGAGGGACTAAATCGGTTCTTCTCTCTATTCCGTAGATTCTCACACCGTTTCTCTCACCAGTCCAAATCTTCCGTAAATCAAACAAGTCGTTCAAAGCATTGCCTAATCTATCGTTGTTCAGTTTTGTCTCTTGCTGGAGTTCTTCCCAAGTGCGGGCATTGCTCCGCAGCACATTCAGGATTCGCTCTTGTGGGCTATTCATCATAGTAAAGCTCTGGTAGATATTACTGTAAATAGTCTCAATGCCTCAAAGTATTTCAAAATTCTCGCCCCTTCAAGAAAATTAAGCTAATATTCCCGCCTGATGCTCAGACCAGGCTTTCGGTCTTTGGCAGTTCGACAACTCAAGAAAGATGCTCGCACCGGATACAGTTCTCCAAAACCGTTACCGCATCGTCCGTAAGCTTGGGCAAGGCGGCATGGGAACGGTATATGAAGCGTTTGATAAGCGGCTCGATACGATTGTTGCGCTAAAGGAGACACACTTTTCTGATGAAGTACTGAGTAAGCAGTTCGAGCGCGAGGCTCGTTTGCTGGCACGGCTTCATCACGCCGCTTTGCCCAGAGTAATTGACCATTTCAGCGAGAGCGGCGGTCAATTCCTGGTGATGAACTTCATTGCAGGCGAAGACCTCTCTGAAATGCTCCAGCGCAGGAAAGGGCATTTTCCTGTTAACGAAGTTCTGAGCTGGGGAGACCAGCTACTAGACGCTCTAGATTATCTGCATTCTCAAGAACCGCCTGTCATCCATAGAGACATAAAGCCGCAGTACTTGAAGCTTACAAGTCGAGGGCAAGTTATCCTGCTGGATTTCGGATTGGCTAAAGGATTTGCCGGGGAGATTTCAAGAGTCAACACACCTGGAAGCATCTTTGGCTTCACTCCAAATTACGCTCCGCTAGAGCAGAGACAAGGCACAGGCACGGATGCGCGTAGCGACCTGTATGCGCTCGCTGCCACGCTTTATCACTTGATAACAGGCATGGCACCACCTGATGTTTTAACTCGTGTGACTGATACGACAGATGGCAAGCCAGACCCTTTAATCTACGCACATGAGATAAATCGAGATGTGCCGCAATCAGTTGCCGCCGTTATTAATAGGGCGATGGCAATTGGACGCACGCAGCGTTTCAGTTGTGCGCGTGAGATGCGGGAATCTTTACGTGAGTCCAGGAAAAGAGAGGAAGAGGCCAGAAGAGATATAGCAGAAGCAGAGACTTTGTATGATGCGCCTACGGCGGAAAGAGCCAAAGCGCCAAGACCTATCGTTGCTCCTTCATTTGCGCCGGAGTTTGATGCGATGGCGGAAGCACGCAAACAGGAGGAAGAGACGGCACGCCTCAAGCGTGAAGCCGAAGAAGCAGTTCGTCGCGCTGCCAGAGAGAGAGAAGATCAAGAAGAGGAAGAGCGAAAGCGGCGTGAAGCAGAAGAAGTAAGGCATAAGGCTGAAATTCGACGGCAGCGAGAAGAGAAGCAAAAGAGGCTTGAAGCGGAAGAAGCTAGACGCATCCAAGAGGAGCAGCAACGCAAGGAGAAACAGCGCAGGCAAGATGCTCGGCAACCTAAACCAGCTTCGTCCGAGCCTGCTCCATCTGTCCCTCCCTCAACACTAAAACGTCCTGAGATAATTAACTGGTATGGCTTCGGCTTAGCCATTATAGGAGGCGGGATATTAGGTTTTCTGGCACCGGAGGGGATGTCCTTTTTTGTGCGCGCGGGAGGGCCTATTCTATATCCTTTTACAGTTTGCTTAATTCTTGCGTCTCTATTCGGCTTCTACCTGCCTAAAATCAAATTGGGCATAGCGTTGTGCATAAGCGTTTCATATTTAAGCTCTCTGTGGCTATTTCGCGGCCTCTTCTCTTTTATTTCGGTTTATCAAATAGCCTCATTCGTCGGCGCTCTTATCGGCACATACATCGGCGCGCGGATTTCACAACGAAAACTTCAGAGATGATTTTCTGCTGGAACAAAACTTTGACAATCATTCTTACAGATGAGCAGGCAAACAGTACAGTAAAGTTGTGGGCGCGGAACAAATGAATGAGCCTGCCCCAGAAGATAGAGCAGGCTCTTTTCACGCCTTTCGCTTAATCCTCAGCCTCTCTAGTTGATTAACTACGACGCCGTTCGTCAGGCAACCGAACCGGTTGAAAAAGCTACGAGCGCGAAACTTTCTCGCTTCTACTGTTTTGCCTTTTGTCATAGCCTTATGGGATAAAGTAAGCGCGATGAACATAGAAGAGACACTTGCGAAATTAGTCAGCATAGATTCGGTATCCAATCGTTCAAACGCTGAAATAATTGAGTTTTTAACCGCTCGTGCAGAGAAGTTGGGGATGCAGGTGCGCCTTCTTCCTTACAGGGACGAACGAGGCGTCGAGAAAGTAAACATGGTTGCCGTTGCGGGCACCACAAGTTTCGAGACGGAAGTGGAGCTTGCGCTCGTAGGGCATACCGATACGGTTCCCTTTGATGCTGCTTGGACGGAAGCTTTGAAATTGACGCCACGCGAGGGAAAGCTTTACGGGCGCGGCGCGTGTGATACTAAAGCCTATATCGCCGCCGCTCTCACAGTTGCGGAAACGGTTGAGCTGAAAAGTTTGCGTCGCCCACTTGCGCTCATCTTCACGGCGGATGAAGAGGTGGGCTGCATGGGAGCGAAGAAGCTGGAGGAGGCGCGTGCAATCCGTGCGCGCTACGCAATCGTCGGCGAGCCAACCTCTTTGCAGCCGATGCGCGCGGGCAAGGGTTACTGTCTGGCCGAAGTGTTAGTCGGCGGGCGCGAAGGCCACAGCGCGTATCCGTCTACGGGCGCAAACGCCATCTTTCGCGCCGCGCGGCTCATCACGCATCTGGAAAGAATCGCGTTAAAGCTCAAAGAGGATGCGCGCGCGGGCTTCGATCCGCCCTATACAACTCTTAATGTAGGGCTGATTCAGGGCGGTACGGCCAAGAACATCATCGCGGGTGAATGCCGCTTCACGCTCGAATGGCGGCCTATGCCCGGCCAGAGTGCCGAGCGCGTTCTGGATTATGTAAGAGAAGCTGTGGAGGAAGAGAAAAAGCTTGATGCCGATTTTGCTTGCGAGATTAACGTACTGCGTTTAGACGAAGGCATGGAAACCTCTGCCGATTCTACGCTCGTGCGTCTGCTTGAAGAAACCTCCGGTCGCTTCGCAGGGACGATTGCTTTCGGCACGGAAGCGCCGCAGATGATAGCGCTCGGCGCAGAGGCGGTCGTCTTCGGCCCCGGCGACATACGCGTCGCTCATCGCACCGGCGAGTTCGTTCCGGTGGATGAGTTGCACAGGTGCGCGGAGATTCTAAGGCACGCCGTAGAGCACTTTTGCATCTGAGGCATTAGGGGTTATGATTTTCTAAATGGAGCTTTGCATTTACTTTAGAGTGCAACCATAAAGAGCGGGCAAATCATCTACAGAAAGACATTTTCAACGATTCAGCGGCTTATATTTTTATGCTTTATAGAATTACTACACGGCTTTTGACATTGACGCTTGCCCTCGGTCTACTCTTCAGTGCTGTTCACTCTGCTTACGCGCAGACGCCGCAGGAATCCCCTATGACTAATCAGGAGTTTGTGCGGCTCCTGTACCAACTGCCCAAGTACCCGGAGACAAAGGACGCGCTCATAGAAGAGGTCAGGCGGCGCGGCATCAGTTTTCCTTTGACAGACGGCCTGCGCTCTCTGGTAGCAACCAAAAGCGGCAACGATGTGCTCCTTCGACGTACCCTTGAAGAGGCCGAGCGACGCCGTCAGAATCCTACATCCTTTCGCCCGCCTTCCCTTGCAGAAGCAAACGAAGTTCTGGAGAAAGCGCGCGTGGCTACTCTAGCGGCAACGGAAGCCATGCCCGACTTTATAGTCCGGCAGCAGATCATACGCTCCTACGCTTTAGGCAGCACGGAGAACTGGCAGATCAGCGACCGGCTCACTATCATCGTCACCTACCGCGTCAACCAGGGCGAGGATTACAGGGTGCTTGCCGTCAACGGTATGCCGCCGAGCAAAGAGATGAAAGAGGGGCGCTCCTATGAAGAGCTTGGCGGAACCAGCTCTTCCGGCGAGTACGTCTCCATGCTGGCCTCTCTGTTTCGTCCCGAAAGCCTGACGCATTTTCAGGTCGTAGACACAGACATACTGCGTAATCGCCGCGCCATCGTCTACGAGTTTGAAGTCAAACAAATGAACTCGCGCCAGTCTCTAAAGAGTACGGGCAACCGCGCGGTGACGGTCGGCTATCGCGGGCGCGTCTGGATAGACCGCGAAACCTTTCGCGTGCTGCGCGTCGAAGACATAGCCACGGACATCCCTCCTGATTTTCCTATTCGCGCCAAGACCAGCCTGACCGACTACGACTGGGTGACAATCGCCGAGCGCCAGTATCTACTCCCCATCGCCGTTGACCTGCGCATGACCGCCACGGTTGAAGGACGCGGTCAATTAATACAAGCCCGCAACGAAATACGCTTCCGCAACTACCAGAAGTACGGAACAGAGGTTAAAATCATTGAGGACGTAGGAGACGAAGAGCCTCCGACACCTGAAGCGCCACCGAAACCCGACAAGCCAGAGAAGAAGCCATAAGGGTTAATCTTCTCTGGATCAATTCCTGGCCGAGCATTAAGTAGTTATATTTAACGCAGAGCAGCAGAGGTTATAGAACTAAAGCGTAGACGGTGATGATAGCAAACGTGTCTGCGCCAACTCTGCGTCCTACGCATCTGCGGCAACGAATCACTTGCTGACCATTGAGCCGTAATGAATAGACCAGTAATTTGCAAAATATCTTGCAAATGCACGCCGGACGGGTTAAGCTCTGCGCTGCTTTAAGCAGCCTCCTCGCCGGGCACCCGCATTATCATTCCGGCGAATTTTTCACACACGACAGCCAAGCCGCCCACGTGAATTTAAGAAGCGGCTTTGAGATACCTATGTAGATGGGTCACTAAAAAACCGAAGACATCATGCCATCGAAAAGGTACATCGCAAGCTCTCTAACCGAATTAATAACTCCTGTCTCGCTGTTTGACGTTTCACTGGTAGTCATGTCCGAGGTATCTGTCACCAAAGAGTGATCTGGCGGCGGTGGGGGTACGACAGCCGGGGTCTCCATATTGCCAGCGAAAGCGGTAAGGGAAAGCGCTAATGTCAGCACCGTAGCGAAGCAAAGTTGTTTGAGTTTCCTCATTATTAGTCTCCTGAGCATTTGTCGTAGTAAAGGTTTAAGCTGGTGGTAAACATACCGGGAACAAATAAGCGGGCGCATCATAGCACCGTCTTGTGGTAATTTTGTAGGCTTGCAAGAAAGTTGCAAGAACATAGAAAGGTAAATCGTACATGAATTTAGCTTCCTCTCTGCTTCAACAGCTAACCAATCCCGGCCTCAGCCTTGATGAGCGCGCGCATATCCGTTGTGAACTGGCTAGAGAGATGGAAGATGCGGGTAATTATGAAGCCGCCCGTAACGTTCTGGATACTCTATGGCAGCGCATTGGCGAACGTCCCAATCTGGACGGACTCAATAAACTAACAGCAGCCGAAGTTCTCTTACGCGCCGGGTCTCTATCAGGGCGGATTGGCAGTACCAGACAGATTGAAGGCTCTCAAGAGATAGCCAAAGACCTCATCAGCGAAAGCATAGCTCTCTTCGAGGAACTTCATGAATTAGAAAAAACGTGCGAGGCTCAAACAGACCTGGCCGTTTGTTATTGGCGTGAGGGTGCGTTTGATGAAGCCCGTGTGATGCTCAGCAATGTACTTGCCAGATTGGGTGGCAAGTCCAGCGTGCAAGAAAGTAGAGCTTTGCTTAATCTATCTATGGTTGAAAGGTCAGCTAATCGTTACAACGACGCGCTTCGCATTCTGCTTGATGCCTCAACCATATTTGAATCAAGCGTTAGTCATGCATTAAAGGGTATATTTCATAATCAACTGGGCACGACCTTTAAAGATTTAGGAGCAGCGGAGAATCGCACCGATTATATTGATCGTGCCTTGGTCGAATATGCAGCCGCGAGTTTCCATTTTGGTCAGGCGGGTAATATGCGTTACCGGGCGCATGTTGAAAACAATCTGGGGTTCCTGTTTCTTACCAACGGTAAATTTGTAGAAGCGCATGAGCATCTTGATAGCGCGCGAAGACTTTTCGACAGTCTCAAGGATAAAGGCAGCAAGGCGCAGGTGGACGAGACGCGGGCGAGGGCGTTTCTGGCGGAAGAAAGGAATGCTGAGGCCGAGAGGGTTGTGCGGGGCGCGGTGCGTACGTTGGAGGAGGGTGGTGAGCAGGCGTTGCTGGCGGAGGCGTTGACGACGTGGGGGGTGGCGCTGGCGCGATTGGAACGGCATGAGGAGGCGCGGGCGACGCTTGAGAGGGCGGCTGAGGTGGCTTATCAGGCGGGTGACAATGAGGGCGCGGGAGTGGCGGCGCTGACGCTCCTTGAGGAGTTGAGCGAGCAGGTAGGTCGTGAAGAGAAGCTGGGAATATATGAGCGCGCGGATGAGTTGCTGTCGCAGTCGCAGCATCCAGGTATTCTGGCGCGGTTGCGGCTGGCTGTGCGCAAAGCGATTGCGCCACAGCGTCAGCAGCAGTCTGACAAACGGCGCTGGCCGAATTTCGTTTATGCTTCAGAGGAGATGGCGGAACTGCTCAAGCGAACGCATCGGATTGCGACGACTGTTCATCCGCTTCTGATTACGGGCGAGACGGGTACGGGTAAGGAGTTGCTGGCGCGACTGGTTCATGAGTGGAGTGGGCGCGCAGGTAAATTTGTAACCGTCAATTGCGGGGCGCTCGTCGAAGGGCTGGTCGAATCCGAGCTGTTCGGACACAGGAAGGGCAGCTTTGCGGATGCGGTCGCGGATAACCCCGGCGTAGTCAGGCAGGCTGCGGGCGGGACTCTGTTATTAGATGAAGTTGCGGAACTGAGTCCGGGCGCGCAGTCAAAGCTTCTGCGCGTCATAGAGCATGGCGAGATACAGACTATAGGCGAGCCTGTGCCGGAGTATGTAGATGTACGCATCATCGCCGCAACTAATTATGACCTCAAACAGAGAGTACAGAAAGGTAGCTTCCGCGAAGACCTCTTTTACAGGCTTCAGGCTTTTCAAGTGGAGATTACGCCTTTGAGAGAGCGCCCCGAAGACATAGAGGCGCTAGCAAAACATTTCATTACTGAAGCGCTCAAGCAGGTTTCCAAGAGGGTCATCTTTACCCCTGAAGCTATCCATGCGATGCGCAGGCTTCCTCTGGAAGGCAACGCGCGCCAGTTACGCATGCTCATAGAGAGTACGCTGCTCACGGCATCGGAGGGCGCAATCATCAGTCCGGAGGCAGTTGAGACAGCCGGACTGCGGCGCACACAGCAGGCCAGCTTTGCTAATCCGTGGGAAGGATTTTCGATCAAAGAAGAGGTGCGCCGCTTTGAAGCTCGTTTTATAGAGTTGGCTTTGAAGGAGGCTAAAGGCAGAGTCTCAAGGGCGGCGCGCTTGCTCGGATTCAAGCATCATGAATCTTTGACCTCCCTGCTGGACAACAGGCACAGGGATTTACTTGAAGCCAGACTCCCCGCCACACCGCGCAGGCGCAGCATCATTCGTTACAATAAGACCAGATGAAGTTGGAGCACCGGCGGGCGCTGGCGCAATAGCTTCCCTTTCATCAAGAAGGTCAGTACCGCCTGCTTAAGCAGGCGGGTGATAGCGTCGCCAACACCCGCCCGCTACCGCAGGCGGTACTGACCTTTATGTTCCTTTCGTCATGCTCATCTATTTACCGTACCCGGAAGCGAACAGGTGCGAGGGTGGTGTGCGCTTCCGGGTTGTAATAATCGTAGAGCAGGGAGGGCGCGGTCAGGGCATTGATGCCGAAGCGCGGACGGAACTTGAACTCAAAGTCCGTCCCGCCTGCGCTCGGCCATAAATAGACGACGAGACGATCAGGCAGAATATCGTATCGCATAAAGCTCCAGCCGGATTCCTTCATAGCGCGCTCAAGCGAAGCGCGGTCAACGTCTGCACCCGGCGGCAGACCTATCTCTGCAAGCATCATCCCGTAACCACTGAACCCCAAACGCTCTGCTCGAACTTTGCACGTCACTTCGCCTGCCACACCGACTTCGGTCTTATCGAAATTGACTGCAAGCTTCAATGCGCGCGCGCTCGCCTGTTTCGTCTCGTCGGCCAGAGCCTTCGTCCACGGAAGATAATAATTAGAGACTATCTGGGCGGAGACCCGCGCGCGATTGCTGCCAGTGCGCGTTATCTCCACCAGATTGCTTCCGGTAGAGAGAAATTTCGAGATGTCCAGGTTGAGCGGGGCTGTCAACTGCTGGGCGGGCGGTAATTGAATGGTTCCCGCAAGCTTGCCGTTAATCGTGACGGAAGCTGCGCTCGGCGCGTTGTCTGTGGTGGATGGGGAATTTGAAATCAGGGCTATGAGAGCGTCAAGGACGTTGACGGTCGCCTGCGTCGAATACCAGACGCCGTAGCGGTCTTTTCGTTTCAACAGGAAGAGCAGGCCGCGACTGACGAGCCGTTCGGTATCTTCATTCGTACCCTTCACGCCGGACTTTGCGGCTTCATTCTGCGTTCTCTTCAACGGGCTTGCTTCGCTCACACCGTCGAGCTTTGCGCCGCGTGTCAGCGCTTGCAGCACGAGCGCGGTCGTTTCTATGCGCCCTGCCAGTCCCCAACCGTAAAACGGCGTGTTGGTCTCAAGCGACCAGTAGCTTCCGTCCCCTTCATCGTGTGCCAGACGACGCAAGCGCGCAACTGCGCTAGCGGCCTTTTCATTTTCACCCGCGTCCAGAGAAGCGAGTGTGTAAGAGGCTATCAGGTAAGGCTCGTCCGTCTCCCCTGCTTTGCGTTCCAAAAACTTGAGCGCAAGCAGTAGAGCATCATGCGGGGTCTTCTCCTTCTGTACAGATGCCGGGGTCGTCTTTGCGCTTCTCTTTTCGTAGAGCGCGAGTGTGCGCGCAATCACGGCGGTCGTCATAGCAGAGCCTGTTTCCTTCTCTCTATCGCTGTACAAATAGGCAGGCCAACTGCCGTCCTCGCGCTGCTCTTTAATCAACCATTCGAGCGCGGCCTTCGTGACATCCTCGTCAGCCTCTATGAACTCACGCGCGTCATAGAGGAACCTGAGCGCGTAGGCCGTCAGGGCAAGATTGGCGTCCGATTTCCCTCCCCAGTAAGAGAAGCCACCCCCTTCGGCGCGGTAATTAAGAAGGCGCTCGTAGCCGCTCTGCAAATAACGCTTTGCACGCGCCGCAATCTTCTCCGGCGGCTCGATGCCGTTTCGCTTGTAAGCTCTGAGGACGAGCAGGCTCGGATACGTGGAAGATATAGTTTGCTCCCCGCATCCGTAGGGGCGCTCCATAATCCCCTCTATGCTTTCGATGATGTGGCCTATCAGGTTCGGGTAGATTTTAAGCTCTCCATGCAAGGTGCCTTCAATAGCCTCAACCGGAATGTCTGTTTCAAGCCTGGCCGTATCCGTAAAGACGCGGCTTTCGGTTTCGGCGCGCTCCTGGCCGTCAGGATGCACGGTGACGGGTTTCTCAATCGCATCGCTCGCGTCCAAGCCTTTGGCCGTGATGCGTTGCTTGCCGTCTTTGACGCTCGATGTTGCGCGAAAGTTGAAGACCTCGCGCGTGGCATCGCCTGCGCGCACCAACGCGCGCTGCTGTGATGCGCCTGTGAGCGAGAACCATTTCTCCGGCTTGATTTCCAACTCGACGGCCTGCGCTCTTTCCAGGTAGTTGCGTAAGACTACCGGCAAAGCTATCTCGTCGCCTTCGGTCAAAACGCGCGGCGGGTCGTGCTCTACGAAGAAGGGTTGAAAGGCTTTAATCTCACTTTCAGCCGTCCCTATCTCTCCACTCTCGGTCGAGCCGATGATGGACATCTTCCAGGTAGTGATGTTGTCCGCCAGCTTGAAGCGAAGCAGCGCGCGTCCCTGGCTGTCGGTCTCAAGCGTGGGTTGCCATACAAGGGTCTCAGGGAAATATTCGCGCAGGCGCGGAGTGGATAATTGAGCAGGCCGCGCCACGCCCCTGACGGTGACTGAACTTAAAAGCTGTAAAGAAGTAGTGTTGAGCGATAAATCCGCCCCCGCGGTCACAGTCACCGTTTCAGTTACGCCAGCGGCTTGAAGCTCCGCGTCAACTTTAATCAGGGTCGAGGAGCGCACGGGCACATCCTCCATGCGAAAGGTTGCGAAGCCCTGCACGGTTATAACTAAAGTATAGTAACCCGGCGGAAGATTGCGCAGGATATAGATTCCATTATCATCGCTTGTGGCGCGGTATTCGGCTGAGCTGTATTTATGAGTCGCAATGACCGTCGCGCCCGGAACGACTGCGCCGCCCGAATCTTTGATCGTTCCGGTGAGCGCGCCTGTTGCGCCTGCAAGCGTTGTGAGAGGCCGGACGGGTTGCGCGTTCGCCTCACTGGCCGCTTGCTCGAAAGCGATGCTGGTAAAAGTCGCCGCGCTGAAATCGTCGGCGGTGCCGCCTCTGGCATCCGCGCCTGCGCTAAAGAGCGTGACGAGGTAAACGCGCTGGCTGACGGGTACGATGCTCGTGCGCTTTTCCGGCAAACCGTCGGGGCTATAGCGTCCTTCAATCACGACGCGGTCAACATAGCGCGACTCGCTCTTGAAGTTGGCGAAGTAGATGCGCCCGAAGGGATCGCGCAGGGATTCACGGTCAATACCGGCTCTCTTTAAGGCTTCACGAAACGAGGTCTCGTCCTGCGGGAATTTTCCGCTTGCTAGAAGATAAGAGTTGAGCGCGTTATCAACCGCCGCTCTGGTGTCGCTGAAAGAATCAATCCACGTTGTCCAGATGGTGAAGTCGTCAGAGCCGTAACCGGCTTCAGGCTCGAAGCGCTTGTCCGGCCCGCCGCTTTTGATGCGGACGGAGAGCAGCACTCCCATGACGCCGAACTCGAATTTATACGGCTCGCCCCAGCGGTCGCGCAAAGCATCCGGGTCAATTCCTGCGCGCGTCAATTCCGCTTTGAGCGTCGCCTCGTCGCGTACGAAGCCGCCCGTGCGCGTATGATAGCCGTTGATGGCTTCGTTAATTCTTTCACCCAGACTGCGGAAGTAAAGCCACGCGAATCTTTGTGCTAGGAAATCGTCGCGCGTGCCGAACTCTTTATCCGCGCCCGCGCTCACAATCTCGACTACATCGCTTGCGCCCTCAACCGAAAAGACGGCGCGGTAAGGTATATTCCAGGGATCGCGTAACTGTTCAAAACCAACCTGCGCTTCTCTTAAAAAACGTTGCAGGGCTTCGACGGCGGACGGATACTCCGCAGCCCTGTCATAACGCGCATCAAGCGCTTTCTTCACAGGCTCCAGTTGTGCGCGCGTGATACTACCGAAGACTTCCGCCTGATTCTTCTCGTACTCGTTGCTTTCAAAACTCGTGCGCTCGTAGTCATTGCGCGAGTTTTGAAGCAGCATGTCTGCGACCAGATTCAACTCTTCCGGCACAGGCTTGCGCTTCACATCCAGTCGTTCGATGTCCCGCAGGCCGATGCCTCCGATTTCGTCCGAGCCGTAGAGGAAATTGTAAAAGTAGTTGTAGAAGCCGTAAGAGGAGCTGAATTCCTGATCCGTGCGGGCGCGTTCTTCCACGGCCTTATCGAAGACGACGACGCCGAAGACGCTCTTTAGCGCCTGACCGTCCGCCGTGCTCGCACGCAAGGTCGCCTGTGCATCTTCGCCCGGACGATAAACCGTCTGGCCTAGCCGCACGTCCAGTTTCAGCTCGCGGTCGTGCGGGTAAAGAATAGTGCGGCGGCCTGTGACCTCGTCGCTTTTGTAGCGACTCTCCTGCTGCTCGTAAAAGGAAGCTATGATAGAGAGCTTGCCGTCGAAATCTTTGCCGTACTGGAAAGTGACTGAGGCGCGGCCATTCTCTAATCGAACAGCTTCGGAGCGAATCACTTTCATATTGCTCGCCACATCAACAAACAGTACAGCATCCTCTTTGTTCGACGTGATGAAGACACGAACCGGCTCGCCCGCACGGTAAACGGCCTTGTCAGTCTCTACACGCACTATACTATCGTTGCTGAGCGAGAAGCCTTCGTCGTGATGACCCGTGCGCCCGCTCTTGTCACGCGCAGAGAGTTTTACAGAGAAATACCCTCTCGATTCGCTTGTTTGCGGGACGGGCGGTGCCGTAACTTTCGCCACGCCGTAGCGATTCGTCGTCACGACGCCAAGCGGCGCAGAGCGCACTACCCCGGAAGCGGAAGCAGACTGGCCGTAAGTGCGCGTCGTGCTGGAATCGCTCTCGGCGATTTGCATGTTGACTTCACACTGCGCGGGCGTGCCGTCTGCATAAGAGGCAGCGATGTAGAACGTGAGCGGCATTCCTTCAGCCTGATCGTAGTTGCCTCCGGTGACGTAAATGTGAATCGGCTCTTTCGTCAGACGCAGGGCAAAGCGCCGCTGCTCCGTGCGATTGGTCGTGGCGTCCGTGAGATAAACGGCATAGTTCAGGTCTTGAAATCGCGCGTAAGTTTCTTCAGCGAACTCTGTATGCGCCGTTTTCAGATTAATGCGCGCGAGAAAGCGCCCCTGCCCGTCCAACTCTCCTTCAATCTTTTCACCCTCTCTGGTCTCCCACTTCTGCTCTTGAAAATTCCACTGGCGCTCGGTCTCGCGCACTACACGCACCTTCCCGCGCGTGACGGGCTGACCGAAAAGATAGTCCGCGCGGATTTCCACCTCTGCATTCTGGTTCGGTAAATAGTATGCGCGGTCTGTCTTGGCATTGACGGTGAAGTTCGGCAGATCGTAGCGGCTGATTTTCACTAATTGATATGCGCTGGAATCTGCAAAGCGATCCTCATCAAGCTCGACTTTGACTATGTAACTGCCGAGCGGCGTATTGTCCGGCATCTGCCAGTCGGCAGTAGCGACGCCGAAGCGTGTCGTAGTGGACGAAGCGCGGAAAACCGTTGTGCTTTCCTGATCCTGGACTGTGAAGGTGGCTGAAGCTGCCGGTAGTGCGCGCTCTGTTGGGTCAAAGACGAGCGCGCGCAGGTGTAGGGTTTGGCCGGGCTGGTAGAGCGTCTTGTCCGTAGTCAGCAGAATGCGCGCCGTGCGATCAAATTCGAGCGTTGCTTCCGCCTCCTGCTCGAATGCCTTGAGACGACCCTTGACGTTAATGTCGGCCTCTTCGTCCGAGACCTTCACAGGCATGTTGAAATCGAGCGTACCGTAGCCTTCCGCGTCCGTGACGCCTCTAGCCTGAAGGACGACACTCTTAGAGTCGCCGTCCAGTTCTATCTCTCCAGAGAGTTGTACGCCCCTCACGGCGCGGCGCGTGATGGGATGCGTGGCCTGCACGCGCACGCGGTAACGCGTTCCCTCACGCGCCTTGCGCCCCGCCGAGATGCGTAGCTCAAAAAGCTCGGGCGTGATTTCCGACATCGAGATGATGCCTTCGACCGTCTTGGCCTGAGTCTCGGCAGAATCACCCGCGAAGATGTCATAGCGCAGGCGATACAGTGGAAACTCCTTCCGGTCGCTCCTGTCCAGCCCGTTAAAGTCGAAAGAGAGCGGCAATCGCACACTCGTCAGCCCCGTGCGAAGCTCTTCGCGCACTTCGCCGCGCCCCTTTACTTTGTTCTCCGTATCAATCAGTTCAAGCGTGATTCTCACAGCAAGGCTGCGGCCTGAGATGTTCTCTACGGGGAGGGCAACGACCATCTGCGCTCCGCTCAAGTCAACGCTCGTAGCCTTTTCGTTGACGCGCAGGGAAACGGTCGCGGCGGAAAATTGCAGCGCAAAGAGAATCGTCAACAGCAGGGATAAAAAGAGAATAAGAGTTGTTCTTCGCATGGGTGGACTCCTGTATGCGTAAACGTCAGGTGCTTAATCGCATGTTGGTTGCAAACTCTTCCGTGAGCCAGGCACACGTGTAGCGTCAGGCGGTCAGCCTACGACTGAGACGCGTGCCATGCACAGAGCAGAGAGCTACGCCCATCCCGCATGTTTTTAAGCATGCAGGTCGAAGACTGAGAAAGCCTTGCCGAGTTGTTTTCTTTATGGAGCGATACAGCCCTGGGGAGAGTGCATGAAAGCCCCGCTCTTGAAGCGTGCCGTCCGCAGAGCCGGTAGGTTCGAACGGGTGTCGAGGCCGAGGAGGCACGGAGCAATGGCGGTCTCTTTTGTTGGTGCAAGCTCCTGAAGCCTCAAAAAGCTCCTGGCCTGCCTCTCAAAATATATTCTGAGCCCGTCGGCGGTAGGATGCAGGTTTATGAAATTTAGTTTACGCGCCGACGCGAGTTCGTATAATTTTTTTTGAGGATGATTGCTCTCACTTCAAATCCTCGAACCGGCCAATCAATCTTCGGTTCGGCCAATAGAATTTGGTTGACATAGATATTGAAGGGGTATATAGCAACTCGTTGCTGCATGGCTTGACGTTAAGCAAGAGCCACATCCCTCTGAATCCCCCTCTGCTTAACCTCAGCTTTATATTAAGCTCTTATTTCGGCAGGTAGCATTTCTAATTTCAAGCAAAGGAGCAGACTTGTATGAAAATCTTCCTTCAACGCCCTTTCATTACAGGCTTGACGATGGCGCTCTCACTCGGCCTCTTCTGCGGTGTCAGGAGTGTTTCGAGCCAGTCTCATCCGTTCCCGCAGGATAATGCCAACCGACCTCCCTGGAAAGTGAGGAAGCTGAGGCCAAAAGTGCCTGACAAAGTGATACCGGAGACAGGCCGGAGGCAGGAGAGAGTGATAGAGAATCAGATACCCTCGCACCTGCCGATTACAGTCGAGATACTGAATTACGAGAAAGAGCCTTTGCTGCGTAATTTAGAGATAAAAGTAACGAATACAGCAACTAAGCCTATCTACTTTCTGGAACTGAATCTTACTCTTCCAGATGTCTTGTCGCCTAATGGGAATCCACTCGTCTTTCCTTTGCTCTACGGCAGGCATGCTTTAATAGAGTCTGCTACACCTTTAGAATCCAGCGATGTGCCGCTCAATCCTGGAGAGAGCATTATTTTGAAGCCTCTTGAGAGCAATATTAAAGGCTTTGAAATCCTCGCATCTCAAGGGCAACTTTCCCGACCGGACTTCGACAGGGTTTTCCTCTGGTTTTATTATATGGTTTTTGAAGATAGAACCGGATTCTATACCATTATGGGAGTACCGATACCCGGAGCCAGAAAAGTTTCCTGTGTGGATAAAGGCGGAGGGGGAGCGGAGGCCAATGCTAAAATAGATTCTCTCGACGCTCACACGTTCCGCACCTCCGGTAACATACTGAAAGCGCTCATCAGCCCGATTCTCTTTTTCACATCACACAGCTTCAAGTCAAAATCTACACCCAGTCCAGATACTTGTTGCTCCGGTTCCACCGGTTGCTATTTTGGAAAAGCCTATGAGTATAGTTGTAATTGTGGGATAGGAAATTCGGTTCAGACAACTGCTTGTTCTGACCCAGAAGGCGCTTGTATTACTGACTACAGACAGGATAAGACTTGCCCCGACCCGTATATTCCGGGATTACAATATAGCACGGCTGATGTGGAATTAAATTGACAAAGAGGAAGACCTCTCGAATCTTGGTTGGCAGAAGCGCCAACTTCAAGCCCAACCGAGATTAGGAGGAATTCCTCATGCAAAGTATAGACTTTCCGACTCTTTTGACAATCATGT
>DASWQH010000021.1:0-38225 GCA_036403815.1 Pyrinomonadaceae bacterium
CTGGTCGCCTGCGACCAGTTCGCCAAGGGTCTTGCGTATGCCGCGATGCGTGCGCGCAAACTCTATCATTCGCTCTGTGAAGGGCGCACCCCAGAAGTTGCCGTAGAAGCGGCGGCGCAGCTCGGACGCACGGCGCAGCTCACGCCCGAAATCCGCGCGCCAACGATTCTCATAATCCGTTGCTTTGCCTTCCAAGTAAGCCTCGCTGAAAATCTCTGCGGAGCGGAGCGCGTAGTAGATGCCTTCGCCAGTGACGGGGTCTGCGAAGCCTGCGGCGTCGCCTATGAGCGCCCAGCCCTCGCCCGCAACCCGACGCGTGTCCCAGGTCTTAGGAGCAAGGCCGGGTATGCGCGCAGCGTATCGCTCTGCCACCAGCCGCAGCTCCGTTTCAATTTGAGAATCAAGCAACGCATCTTTCTTACGCGAAGTCCAGAGATGCGCTGTAGAGTCTTCGCGCATGCGGTAGTAGCCGAGCATGAACTTCCATAGGAGCTTATCCAGCAGTTGATGGTCGAAAGCGTCCTGCGAGGTGGCGATGCCGAAAGAGATGTGATCCACGCGTGGGAATGCCCAGGCATAGCCTGCCCAGCCGGGAAGAAAGGCTACGATAGTGGGCGCGCTATCAGCTTTAGGCAAAGGGGTGCGGTAACCGAAGGCGACTTCCATCTCGGCAGGGGGCAATGCTCCTGCAAGGCGCTTTGCGATTGCGCTGTTTGCGCCGTCGGCTGCGACAATCAAAGGCGCGCTCCACTCAGCGCCGCTTCTAGTCTTCACCGTCCAATCTTCATTCTTGTTTGCGCGCGGTCGGAAAGTGACGCGTTCATGGAAGACGTGCGCGCCTGCGGCACGTGCGCGCTCGCGCAAGTATGAATCGAAGGCCGTGCGCGAATAGATGGCGAAGGGTTCTTCTAATTTGAGATGAAGACGCTTGCCGCCGGGCGAGTACAGCTCAAGCTCGTCAATCATGCGTCCTGTTGCTTCCAACAGATGCGGCCATGCCTTGAGCGCTTTTGAGGTCACGCCGCCGCCGCAGGCTTTCGGCTCGCCCGCCGGTCGCCCGTCAAAGAGCGCCACGCGCACACCACTGCTCGCCAGCCGCTCCGCCGCGAACGACCCAGCCGGGCCAGCGCCGACCACCAGAACATCAAACTTCTCTTTCGCCATCAAAAAGCCTCTTTGCGCTCAACTCATGCATGAAGCAGAGTTGTCATCATAAATGGCAATGCACGCGCTACGCAATGATAGTGGTTCAGTTTCAAGTTGAGTGTAACGAAACTTGATTTTCACCACAAAGACACAGAGAACGCAGAGGACGCACAGAGAGTTGAATAGTGTTCAAGCCTCCGTGCTATCTCTGTGTCCTTTGTGTCTCTGTGGTGAAAATCAATCATCTTTACGCTCACTCTGAATTGAACCACTACTCGCGCAATTCCGGCCTTGCAGGCCAGAGCGCGCCGTGTGGTAAAATGAGGTCGTTCCCTACAAGCTGTTTTTTCGGGCGAGCGGCTGGCGGCATGCTTCGCTCAATCATCTTTTCTTTCCTTCGCGCCTCCACCCCGCGACGCGAAGTATTACTTAAAGAGCAAGGCGCAAAACTTCTGAGGTTTTCTTTTGAGATGACCGCGAGCTATCTGGTTTTTACAGGCATCGCTCCGCACCCGCCGATTATGGTTCCAGAAGTGGGACGTGAGGCGGCAGAAGAGGTGCGCGCCTCCATTGAAGCGATGCGCGAGTTCACACGCCGCTTGATTGCGAGCGGCGCGGAGACGGTCGTGCTCATCTCGCCGCACGCGCCCCTGGATGCCAGCACCTTCGTCGCCTATCAGGAAGCCCAGCTTTACGGAGACTTCGGAAACTTTCGCGCACCCTCCACAACCGTTGAAGCTACGCTTGACGAGGAACTCCTGGGCGCAATCACGCGCACGGCACGCGCAGACGATTACACGGTCGCAGGAGTCAGCGGCTACGATCTGGATCATGGAACAAGTGTCCCGCTCTATTTCCTGCTGAGAAACGGCTGGCAGGGCAAGGTCGTCGCCCTCGGTTATACATTTCTCTCGAACGAAGATCACCTGCGCTTCGGCTCCTGCATCAAGCGCGCGATTGAAGATCGGGCGCGCCCCGCCGCAGTTGTAGCGAGCGGCGATCTATCGCACAGGTTGAAGCCGGGTGCTCCCGCAGGCTTCAACCCCGAAGCGCATCTCTTCGACGAAGAAGTAGTAGCAAGCCTTCGCGCCTGCAATCCTTCGGGCATTATTAACATTGACCAGAGTCTAAGAAAACTGGCGGGCGAGTGCGGTTATCGCTCCATGCTCATAGCCTTCGGCGCAAGCGCAGAAGACAAGCAGGCTTGCGAAGTTCTCAACTACGAAGCGCCTTTCGGCGTCGGCTATCTGGTCGCGCAGGTCTCAAACACACAGGCCGTCGAGAGAGATGTAGAGAAGCATCTGGAAAAAGAGACAGAAGAAAAAGGGGCGCGCAATGAAGAGTTGACTGCGCTTGCACGGCGCACGATTGAAGCTTTCATCTCTGCGGGCGAAATCCTTAAAGCTCCTGCCGGGTTGTTGCCTGAACGTGCCGCCTGTTTCGTTTCCATCAAAACGGATGAAGGTAACTTGCGCGGCTGCATCGGCACTATAGAGCCTGTGCAGGAATCCTTAGCCGAAGAGATAATCGCAAACGCCATCAGCGCAGCCACGCGCGACCCGCGTTTTCCGCCCGTTACCCCAGCCGAATTGTCATACTTACGTTACTCCGTCGATGTACTTTACGAACCAGAACCCGCGACCTTTGACGCTCTAGACCCGAAGATTTACGGCGTGATTGTAGAGGACACGAGCGGCACGCGACGCGGCCTGCTTTTGCCCGATATAGAGGGCGTGGAGACGGCCAGCCAGCAGGTCGAGATAGCCGCCCGCAAAGCAGGCATCCCGCCCGGCGCGCCCCTTAAGCTCTCACGCTTTCGCGTCGAACGTTTTAGTGAAATGAACATGAGGGATTGAAATTTCGAACCAGAGGAGAAACCTGTAATGGCACAAAATAAGAATGAAGCGACTCCCAAGCCTAAGCTGACCGACATGCCGGATGCTGCGGAAGAGATTAACCCTGCAAACGACAGCCGCACGCTGGACGTTGGCGAATCAGGCCAGTTTGCGCCCGGAGGCTACTATAACCAGCACGGCGTAGAGGAAGCGGATCGCCTGAATCTGGATGATATAGATACCGGATCAAGCGACGATAAGCCTAAAAGCTGAAAGGTGGCTTCGATTTTTGCTAGCTTTTGAAGAGGAGGATTGGGTTCATGGCTAAGACTATTATTTCGGCCTTTGATAGTCCGCAGGTAGCGGCCCGCGTCCTCGATTCCGCGATTTCCGGCGGCTTTGACTCGCGTCTCTTTTCCGTCATCACTGAGAAACGAGAAGACTACGCGGGGCTGGACTCCATGATTAAAGGCGTGCCTAGCATATCGGCTCGCCTTTACAGGCGGGCGCTCTTGCATGGCGAGTCACTGCTCGTCGCACGCATTCCTGAAAATGAGGTGAAACGTCTTATCAGCTTCCTTCAGGCCGCCGGTGGAAATCACATAGAGGCTTTCGACTATTCAGCCTCTCCGCAGAAAAACCACTAGAATTTGAAGAAAAATTTGCCGCTGCAAGCGCGAGTGCTTGCAGCGGCAAGATCCACAGGAGGAAAAGGAACTACAGTTTAACAAACGTGTTGCGGTGTGTCAAATAGTCACGCATTTGACATCTCTTGCGTGCCCTATTTGAACCGCGAGCTAAACGTCTAAATTCTTCACATCCAGCGCGTTCTCTTCTATAAAACGGCGTCTAGGCTCGACCTGATCGCCCATCAGGACTGTGAAAATCTGATCCGTCTCCACTGCATCGTCAATCTTCACCTGCAAAAGCGTGCGCTTATCAGGATTCATGGTCGTCTCCCAGAGCTGTTCCGGGTTCATCTCTCCCAGTCCCTTATAGCGCTGTATGGTCAAATCCTTCTTGGCTGCGTTGAGTACACGGTCAAGCAGCTCGTCACGCGTCTCCACGGTCTCGCTTGAGCCGTTTTCGCCAACCACGAAAGGAGAAGCAAGGCTTCCTTCCAGTGCCTTGTAAAGCTCCACGGCCTTCTGAAATTCAACGTAGCTCACCAGATTCCAGTCAATGAAAACTCCTGAGCCGGCATCCGTCTTCGTCTCTACCTCCCACAGGCCATGTTCTTCATCCTCAGTGAGTTCCGTCTTGTAGCCTTCGTCTGCAAGCACTCCTTCAACCCGCGCCATGTAGTCTTCACTATGAAAGACATCACGAAGCGACAGGCCGTCCTCACGAAGGATGCCCTCGGAACCTGCCAGAGCATCAAGCAGCGCGTTGAGTAAGCGATTATCACCTGCCAGACGGCGCGTAGCCTTCTCGCAATAGCGCTTGAATTCGACCATCTGCTCCAGAGCGCGTGCCAGATCGCGTCCCTCTAGAACAGCTTTCGTTGCGACGGAAGTTACCTTCATGTCAGAGGTCGCCTGCCGCATCATGTAGCGCACCATAGACCTTTCGTCCTTGATGTACTCTTCCTTCTTTCCGCGTTTTACTTTGAACAGCGGAGGCTGCGCGATATAGACATATCCCTTCTCTAACAGATCAGGCATCTGTCTGTAGAAGAAGGTCAGCAGCAGCGTTCGTATGTGCGAGCCGTCCACATCGGCGTCCGTCATGAGAATAATCTTGTGATAACGCAGCTTGCCTGCATCCAGATCAGTCCCAACGCCAGTTCCGAGCGCGGTAATCAGCGCTTTAATCTCGCCGTGGCCGAGCATCTTGTCCACTCGCGCCTTCTCCACGTTCAAGATTTTACCTTTTAAGGGCAGAATTGCCTGATTCTTACGGTCGCGTCCCTGCTTGGCGGAACCGCCTGCGGAGTCACCCTCTACGATGTAAATCTCGCACAACGCAGGGTCGCGCTCTTGGCAATCCGCAAGCTTGCCCGGAAGCATGCTTGAGCCTAAAGCGCCCTTGCGTACGATCTCGCGCGCCTTGCGTGCAGCCTCGCGCGCCCGTGCGGCATCCAGAGACTTACCTACTATCTTGCGCGCCACGGTCGGGTTCTGCTCGAAGAACTCGGTCAGGCGGTCGTTCAGGAACGACTCGACAGCGCCCTTCACGTCCGAATTGAGCTTGCCCTTGGTCTGTCCCTCGAACTGCGGCTGCGGCAGTTTGACGGAGATGACTGCAACCAATCCCTCACGCACGTCGTCGCCCGACAAAGAGCTTTTGAAGTTCTTTGCCAGCCCGGAGCTTTGCGCGTAGGCGTTGATGGTGCGCGTGAAGGCAGAGCGGAAACCAGAAAGGTGCGTTCCGCCGTCAACCGTATTGATGTTGTTGGCGAAAGAGTAGACCTTCTCGTCGTAAGCGTCGTTGTACTGAATGGCGACTTCGATTGAAAGATTATCGCCCGACTTCTCAAAATAGAGTGGCTTGTCATGCAGAGTGGTCTTGTTCTTGTTCAGGTGCTTGACGAACTCCGCGATGCCGCCCTTGTAGTAAAACTCGTGCGAGCGTTCCTGCTCTTCGCGCTCATCACGTATGCTGATGCGAATGCCCTTGTTGAGAAAAGCTTTTTCACGAAGGCGCTCCGAGAGCTTATCAAAGCTGTACACGGTTTCAGTGAAAATCTCTGTGTCGGGTTTGAAAGTAATCTTGGTTCCGCGCTTGCGTGTCTTTCCTGTCTGCTCCAGCTTCGTGGCCGGGATGCCGCGCCTGTATTCCTGTTCGTAGGTCTTGCCGTCGCGCCAGATTTCAAGCAGTAGCGTTTCGGAAAGAAAATTGACGCAGGAGACGCCTACGCCATGCAGGCCGCCGGAGACTTTGTAAGCGTTGGAATCGAACTTGCCGCCAGCGTGAAGCTTGGTCATAACAACTTCGGCGGCGCTCTTTTTCTCGCCCTTATGATAATCAACGGGAATGCCGCGACCGTTATCAACGACTGTAATCGAATTGTCTAAATGAATCGTGACATCGACCGAATCGCAGTAACCGGCGAGCGCTTCGTCAACGGAGTTGTCTACGACTTCGTAAACGAGGTGATGCAATCCTATATCGCTCGTCGAGCCGATATACATCGCAGGGCGTTTGCGAACTGCATCGCGCCCTTCCAGAACTGTGATAGAGCTTGAGTCATAAGCCTGTACTTTTTTCTTCTTATCTAATGTTGATGGTGCTGTAGCCAAACCGTTCTCCTCTTTAAATAAGTCGCTCATAAAATTAACCAGCCTTGCTTGATGAAACGGAAAGAAATTTAGCCTCTCCGCCGTATTAGTTTAGATGCTTTCAGCGCCTTTCGCGGCTGATTGTATTAAGTCCATTTCCGACCCTATTTCCTCACTCATACCATCCTTTACACGGAACACATTCGACCGCCCCATGAACTCTTCCACAAGGCTCTCTTTCGAGGTCGTGATAAAGGTTTGAGTGCGCCCCTCAAGGTACTCCAGCAAGTAACGAATACGCTTTCGATCAAGCTCCGCATCCACATCATCTATGAGGAAAAGTGGATACTCGTTGTGCCATGAATAATACACGGAAATAGCCGCTAAGTCAAGTATTATCAATGCACTACGCTGTTGGCCGGAGCTGCCGAAGGCTCGTATGTCCCGGCGGTCGAACAGTATTTCCAGGTCGTCCCTATGAGTCCCTATGAGGCTGTATCCGGCGGACAGCTCGGCTTGTAGGCGGAGGGCAAGGCGTTCGGCTATGAGCGCTTCGTAATCGCTTAAATCACCCTTGCCTTCGAGCGAGGAAACGTAGCGGATAGTGATGTCCTCGCGCTCGAAAAGACGACGCTCCAGAACGTCGTTCAAACGTTTGACATAATCGGTGCGCGCCCTGTGAATCTCAGCGCTCAAGCCTACGAGTTGTTCGTTCCAGGGAGAGATGATGCGCTCGACCTGCTCGATGCTCATTTCGGAATCAGTTGCATCTTGCAACAGGCGATTCTTCTGCTTGATGACGCGGTTGTAATCGGCCAGCGTCTGGACGTAGGCGTGATGAAGCGAGACCACACCTTTATCAAGAAATTTCCGGCGCGCTTCAGGCCCGCCGCGCACAACTTCCAATTCATCCGCTGTGAAAGCGATTGTAGTAAGTTGTCCAAGGTATCGCGCAACTGCCTCGCGCTTGCCGTTAATCGAGATTGTTTTTGTGTTTCCCTGAAGAGTTACCTGCAAGTCACGATGAACATCTTGTGAGCGCCCGACGCGTCCACGCACAACGCCCAAGTCTTCGCCGAAGCGAACTGCCTCTTGCAATTTTTGCGTGCGGAAGGATTTCGTAGTGGCGAGCGTGTAGATGGCTTCAAGCCAGTTTGTCTTTCCCTGCCCGTTGTCGCCGTAGATGATGTTGAGGCCGTTGCCCCATGAGACTTTGCCGCTCAGGTTTCTGAAATTGTGAACTTCAAGCCATTCAAGCAGCATGAAGTAATTTTAACACACGACCCGTTTTTACGCCGCTTATTTGGAGCGAAAATGCTCCGTTGAAAAAGAAAGTAGAGTCCCGTAGGGACGACTGAAACACTATTCAGTCGTCCCTACGGGACTCTACTCTTTTTGTCGCTTTCTATTCCCAGCCATAAATGGCTGGGCTATTATCGCGTCGTCCCTTGCGGGACTCAAGCTGAAACTGATTTTTTCAAATATCTTCTTAGCATTACCTTCAAGGGAAATTCCCTGCTACCAGAGCAACGGAACCAGAGCATTGACTTCGCGTATGTAAGTCTTATAGCTCTCACCCATTCTATCGACCATCATAGCTTCCTCGTAGCGTATGCGCCGCACGTAAGCAAAAAGCTGGAAGACGAGCGACAACAGCGCCCCTACCCAGGCATGCAGGAAAAGGAGCGTCGCAACGAAGAGTATCAGAGCGCCGCAGTAGGCCGGATGGCGTATGAAGCGGAAGGGGCCTGAGCGTATCACCTTATGATCGTCATAGACGGTGATGAACCATGTGAAGAATCGTCCGAGCGTGATGACTGCCCAGATGCGCAAGCCCAGCCCGGCCACCATCAGTACCAGGGCAACGGTCGTCACAGCATCCCATCGAAAGCTCTCCGGATAGCGAAAGTAAATCGCTTCGATGATACCCACGAACTGTGTCAGGTACACAGACCAGACTATCTGTGTTGCGGTTCCCCTGTCATGCGGCGGAGCCGAGCCGTCCACGGGCTTGTAGGCGGGCTGAAAGATAGAAATCGACACGGCTACAGCGACCAGAATCCAGAGTTGCGGGTAGCGCAGCACAGCCGTATTTCCGATAGCTGGAAGCAGGTAGAACACAGAGGCCGCCAGAAGTGCCGTGGCAAGTTTGCGTATCATAGAATTAGAAAAGGGCGCTGAAGCCGTCTAACAACCGGCAACCTTGAGGATGTCTCGCATTATCGCCAGATGGTGTCGATGATGAATGTCCCCAAAGAACAGCCACTGGCTTGCCGTCAGATACTTCATACGTGGATGCATGCTTTTTCCACGGCTGGTCTTGATTTGATCCAGACGCCACTCTATCTGTTCGACGCGCCGCTTAAGGTCTTCCCTGAGCGGCTGTAGTTGTTCTTCCGTCCCGCCCTTTGGCACGAGCGGCGGGATGGTTGGGAACCAGTATCTGGGGATGAAGCCGCCGACCATAAGCCCTCCGCCCCAGAATCCCATCCACTCTTTATCGTTGCGGCCAGACATCGCTTCCTCAAGCCGATCCAGCACGTAATGACTGCTCAGGTAAAGGTGCTCAAGCTGCTCGCCGTAAGACCACTTGCTGACGCGCGTGTCGCGCACTTCCAGATGGCCGTTGCAGTGTTCTGACAACTCATCGGCAAAGCGTGGAGAGCCGTGCAACTGCTCATCTTCGCCTAGAGTCCCCCAAAGACGATTGGCAGCCTTACTGATTCTATCCATGATTATTCTCCGACTTAGAATTTCAATTGAGGTTCGATTAGTGCGAGCTTTTCGCTGAGCCGCTGTGTAACCCGAGCGACTCGGCCACTCACACCCTGTTTCACGGTTGGCTTTTGAGAAACGACTACCGAATCAGTCCTGCTCGCGCCTTTCAAGCGCAGAGCTTTTTGCATCGTCTTGATAGTATGGACTGAACCGGAGGCGTCATTCTACCAGCGCCCGTGAGCCTGTCAAGGTCTTTCTCTACCCGTTACGGGCATGACTACTTTTTCATACGCACTCATATCCAGCTCATGTAGCATCGGTGCTGGGGCGAGCGAACACAGGCTCTGTATTGGTCGGTGGCTGGCCTTCAAACCTTGCCATCTGCGACCACCTCCCGCCGGTTGAGACGAACAGCGCAAAGATGGCAAACCCGGTGCCCGGGACTGCAAAGGTTAGCAGGAGACAGGGCAAGAGGTAGATGTAAGGCATGCGGATTTGCGCCGCCTTGCGGCACATCCACGCGCCGGCGATAATCGATAAGAGGAGTATATCCAGAAAGATCGCAAGCAGGAGACCATCCTTTGCTAACAAACACCGAAGGCCATCCAGTGTTAAGAAATGAAAGGGGGTTGACCGATACTCCGCAAAAAAGTAGTAAAACAGCACGAAGGTATAGAGAATGCCAAGCAGCAAGGGCACCCACAAGCCTGCAAACCAGAAGTTCGCCCAGGACTGGCGCGGGAACACAATCAGTGTCAACCAACCTAGCCCGGTAAAGACGAACCCAATGATATACAGAATATCAGGAAGCACACGCGGCTCAGCGAAACAAATTCTGCAATATTGACAGTAGTCCATAATCAATCTCCTCCTAATCCAAGACTTTTACGCAGTCATTTTGTGCCAGTGACTTCAGAAGGCGGCGCGAGTTCCGCTCTCTCAGAACTTTGATAGCCGTGTCTTAGCGATCTCTGCGCCCTCAAGAAGCGTCACTGGATTCCCCTTTTTGAAATTCGGACTAACCAGATACCAGTACGGCTTCCCATTCTCAACCTCCTTGTCCTGGTAGATGTTCAGCTTGATGGCCTGCTCCTCGGCTGTGCCGTCCAGCGGGAGCGTTTTGAAGGGGCCTTCGACGGCAGTGGCGCGAGAGACTTTGTATGACTCCGCTTCCGGGACTTTAGTCCACCTCAGCGTTACGAGCTGGTCGCTCGCCACCGCGGAGAGTCCCGTCTGTTTGGGAGACTTTCCCCAAACGAAAAGCCCCAGAAACAGGTTGATAATCATCTTTGGAAGCACAGGTATCCCACCACTCGTGAGTGCTTTCCAGGTGGACGCGATTAAGAAATCGTACAGCTCGTTGGCCGCGAAGTTTTCAGATAGATAGGCTGTCAGAGTAACGATGTCGAAAAAGGCTGCGCGAAAACTTACCCTGCCGTCTACAAAACAGAACTTGTCGATGACCGGGACTAAATAATCACGGCCACCTTGCTGCTCTTGTAGAGTTTGAGTAATCGGGCCAATGGGCAGTCTATTTTTTGTGGTGTTTGGAATCCTGAAACGCCAGTTGATAAATAGCTCTCTATCGTTGGCACCCCAGGATACGACCTCACCGCGCAGGTCAGGAAAGTATCTGAAGAGCATGATAAAGTTTAATGCGGCCTCTTCGGCACCCGTCGTAGACCCGGAAGGGTCAATCGTAACTGTGTTGTTAGTGAAGCACGTCGAATTCCAGCTACTTGGGTCGCCATTTACCCAGATGCTATTAAACCACTCCACGTATTGCAGAAGCGCCGACTTCTTCGAGTCCAAATCAATCCAGGGGGGATAGGTGCCGTCGTTACGAGGCCCTCTCACATTATTCTTCACCTCGTCCCCACACTTTTCGAAGAAAGGTCTGGCTTCAAGATAGGATGGAGTGTAACGGTCAGTGTCCGGGGTGACGCTATAAAACTCTGTGGAACCTTGAAAACAGTCTTCGGGGCAATCATTTGTTGTAGACATGTTCGTTCCTCTCGTTAAAGAAGTGTGGGACTCGAAAGGGAAATACACGCGCCCGACGCTGCGCCGTGGAAGTTTGACCCATGCGCTCAACCGAGTATGAAAAACAGAAAGAGGCTTGAAAACTAATATGCGAGGTAAGACCCAGACCCGGTAGTAACGCATCTACGGATCCTTTCTGGCAGCGCGTGCCGTCAAACCACTTCAGTTTCCCCAACGCATCAAGTCCTTCTGGTCAGCCGCCTCCAGATGGTGTAGATGAGCACTCGACGCACTGGCTCAGGCGTTGTTAACACGTTCGCTTGCTCTATTACTGCGGCGACTTCCAGCTCGTCGCCCTCGTTGGTGTATAGGACACTTTCCTCATGCTCCTCCGTGCGAGCTACGGATTCCTCATGCTCCTCATAGTTGTCCTCCTGCGCCGCGCCGGAATAATCCACAGCTTCCGGTTCGGGCAGCACCTCAGAAGCGACGGCTTTGTACGAATCCTCCAGCAGCGTGTCGGCAGCTTTCTCGCTAACCATGTAGATTGGCGCGAGTATGAAATAGCCTGGAATCTTCGGGAAGACTGACGCATCCACTACGCGCAAGCCTTTCACACCATGCACGCGGAAGCGGCTGTCCAGCACAGCACGCCTGTCGTTCAACTCTTCCGTGTCGGCTTGCCACGAATCCGCGCCGATACGACAGGTGCCGCAAGCGTGGTGTCCCCAGGCCTGTGTTTTAATCCAGTCCTCCATCTCCGGCGAGCCGTCGGCGATTTCCGCTCCGGGTTGAATTTCGTGTATGAACTGCCCTGGATTGCGAGCATTGATGCGTCGCATGAAGCGAACAGCATCCACCAGCGCCGCGAGGTCTTTTTTCCATCCGTCGCCGGGAGTTTCCTCAAAGGAATGGAAGCAGATTTCCGGCATGTCGAACGGATTATTAGTTCTTAGCCGCACGGTGCCGCCGTTGTTATGCGTGTAAGCCTTGAGGATGACCCAGCTCCATAGATTGCGCCCGCCTTTATCCCCGCCCAGCGTGCGCTTGAACAACTCGCGCGACCAGTTCCAGTAGTAGCCGCGAAAGGCTGCGGACGCGCCGAAGGTAAACAGGTCAGGCTCTCGTTCGTCTGCGCGCAACGCGGCGGAGCGGCGTATGACTGCGAGCGTGCCGCCGTTGGTGGCATAGAGTCCCTTCTGCCCGCCGAGCCACGCAGTACGCGCCGGATCATTCTTGTCTCCGGGTTGGAAAGTGACGCCATTGAGCGAGAATAATTCTTTGTTCAGCTCGCTGATGACTGTGACTTCGTAGCGGTCTTGCATATTGCGCCCCACGCCGGGGAGATGAATGACAGGCGCAGCCGGTAAGGCGTCTCCACTCTGGTTCCTGCGTCCTTTGTCCAGAGGCTTGCCGTCAGCCCCACACAAATAATCAATGCCGTGCTCGGCCAGATGCGCGCGCTCCCCTATGCCGCTCAGCATGAGAAGCTGCGGCGTATTGAAAGAGCCGCCGCTGAGCACAACCTCGCCGGTCGTGAAATAGCGCACTTCACTGTTCACAGGTACAGGCTTCTGCGCCGGACTGGCCTCATAAAGATGCTCGCCCTTAACGCCTTCTACCCCTATGGCGCGCGGCGGCTCTCCCTCGGCGGTCTTTTCAAAAAGAACGCGAGTCACATGCACGCCGGTTGCGATAACCAGCCTGTCTGGAAACTGCTCCGCGGTACTCAGCACAAATTCGCGCAAGCCCGAACGGCTGCCCAGAAAGACCTGGCCGTTCTCTCCCTCCACCAACCTTTCGCTCTCCGTGCCGATGGGGATGAGGAAGACGCCTTCGGGGCTGGCGCGGCGCGTGTTGATGTCGTTGAAATCAATGTGCTGCACCACGCGAAACCGCAACAACGCGCCCTTGAGCCTGGCAACGAACGAGCGGTTGCTATGCAGCACAGAGAGAGCGGCGCGAAGAATCACCTTGAAAAAGGGGCGGTCGGTTTTTTTGATTGTGATGAGGAGAAATGGATCAATGAAGCTGGTGGGCTGCCAGCCGTCAGCGCCGTGGCCGCCATTTTTGACAGAGGCTCGCGGATCGAATATCAGCGCCAGCCAGCGCCAGAAAGTGTAAATGAGTCCGAGCAGGTTGCGTAGAAATCGGTTGTAGGCATTGATGTACAGGCAGCGCTCCATTCTGGCGAAGTAGGGGCGCATCGTGTCTGCCTGCCATGAATCGTCGCCGGTCAGGTCTGCTATGTAGTTCCAGTCCTTGCCGTTCGGCGCAATCATAATCATCGCGTGATGAGAGGTGCAGCCGCCGATGCCCGACGCGCGAGGGTAGAAGACGCCCTGCCTGCCGCCGCGCGGATGTGGGTCTAGATACTTCGGGTCAAGGGAGTTCGACATGCCCGGCGGACGATTCGGGTCAAAGGGAACCTGATTGTATTTCTCGTCCAATTTCTGCCGCGCCGTGTCCGCGTAGTGTCGCACTGAGAACATCCAGCTCATCTCCGCATCCTCCGAAGCGGCGGCGTAGTAGCAGGGGACGTGCGTCACTTCGCCCACGCCTGCGTCCGGGTAAGCCGGAGAGGGTTTCGACTTGGCGGGATCGCCGCCAGCCTCTACCAGCAGCACGCGCTTGCCCGCGAGCGCGAGTCGGCAGGCCAAAGGGCCACCGCCCGGGCCGGAGCCGACGATGATGTAGTCGAAGACGGTGGTCTCCCGTGCTTGCGCGTCTTTGAGAAGAGATTCAGGAGTGCTCATGCTTGTGCGCCTCTGGTGCCGGTAGCGGCATCAAATATGGCGTTCATCGTGCTGGCACTGTTGACGCGATCGCCGCTGACCGGCGAGGTGTCAACTGATGCTATGACCTTGTCTTGAAGCGACCGTAGGAGGCGCGGACAGAGAAGCTAATTCTCCTGCACCTCCAGAGCGAGCCATCAAGTCCAGCAAGGGTGTCGTCATCAAGGTCGTGATGAGCGCCATAATCACCATCATGGAAAAAAGAGTGGGCGAGATTACACCCAGATCAAGTCCCACATTCAGGATGACCAGTTCGATAAGGCCGCGCGTGTTCATCAGTACACCCACGGAGAAAGCTTCGCGCCAGTCCATTCCGGCGCTTCTGACGGAGACCACACATCCGAGGAGCTTTCCCGCTATAGCTACCAGAACTATAAGCGCGCAATAGAACCAGAGTGTCTCGCCGGTCAGCAACCCGACGCTCGTCCTCAATCCTGTGAATGCAAAGAAGAGCGGAAGTAGAAGTACAGTGTTAAGGGTTTTCAGCTTCTCGACGAAGCTGCGAATCAGCCCCTCGCTTCTTGGAAGCATGACGCCTGCAAAGAAGGCCCCGAACAACGCGTGAACGCCAAGCCACTCAGTAGTCCATGCGGAGAGAAAAGTTAATAACAGAACAAAGGCAAGGGTATCTGTAGAAACCTTCTGCTTCTTGAATGCCTGACTTCGTAAGAGGAGCGGGCGCAACACCAGTATCATGAAGGCGACGTAGATGATTAGCCCACCCAGGGTGAACCACAGCGCAGTTCCCATGCTTGAACGTACCCTGACGATAAGTATCGCCAGCAAGCACCACGCTGTGATGTCATCCACGGCAGCGCAACTGATGGCAATCGAGCCGACCTTGCTTTGCAGCATTTTGCGTTCGGCCAAGATACGAGCCAGTACCGGAAACGCAGTAATGCTCATGGCGGTGCCCATGAAGAGGGCGAAATCGGAGACGCGCACAGACGCGCTAGACAACCTTGGATACAGAAATAGCGCTAGACCGGCACCCGCCAGAAACGGCACCAGAATGCTGATGTTGCTGGTGAGTACGACGACGCGTCCCATGCGCCGCAGCCTGTCTACATCCAGTTCCAGTCCCACCTGAAACATGAACAACAGCAGCCCCACCTGGCTCAAAGAATAGAGCGCGCCCAACCCCTGTGCCGGAAATATAAAGGCCAACGTACGGGGCGACAGCCAGCCCAGCAGAGACGGCCCCAGTAGGATTCCGGCGACGATCTCGCCTATGACACGCGGCTGGTGCAGCCTTGCAAAGAGCCAGCCCAACGCCCGTGCGACGGCGCATACGACTACGATCTGTAATAGCAGAGTCCTGAGTTCAGGAATCAAAAGCTAAGTCCTCCGCAGAGAACACTGCCCGCGAGTCTTGCGCTTACGGCGCAGAGCGAAGGGCAGCGAGATGTATCCTCCCCGTGCGAAATCCGCTTTCTAACATCAGCATCATTCGCGGCTCGAAACTGAATTCCCAGGTACGTTAAGTGAATAGTGAGTTACTGCATCAGACCTTTTTGGAGCGCGCCACCTCGCGCGGATGGCGCGTATGACTTCAAAGATTTGTAAGGCGGCCTCGCCGCGCGAGGTGTAAATTCGAGCGGCGCGGGAATCAACTGAGGCCGCTCGTGTTTCTCCTTCTGATGTCCTTGTCCCAGAAACGCATCAGCATCCGGCGCATGTTCAGGAAGATGCCTATGAGAACAAGTAACCAGAACACACGCGTCGTCCAGTTGGTATTAAAGAACAGGAACTTGAAACTACTTGTGACGAACGGCTGTTCCATGTATCCCTTGATGTCTTTGGGACCTCGTATCACCTGGTCGTAAATTTGCAAGCTGATGTGGACGATAAGCACGCCAACGGCGATCATGAGGAAGTTGAGCACCGTTCTTATTATGAGCGCGATGGCGTAGACAGCCTTTTTGATTATTAGACCGTAGCGGTAGAGCGGGTTATCCAGAAAGCGCTGGTACAGGTAGACAGTGCGATTAAAGAGTCCCTTTAACTGCTCTATACGCTGATAGTCCGACTTCGTAGGCCCGCCGCACACACGCTTCCAGAAGCCCCGCAGCACGCGCTTGCGCGCCTGTTTGGCCGCACCTTTGTTGTACTTGCGGTGCTCGCGCCACGCGTCAATCTTGGGATAGATGCGCGCGGCCACCGTCTCGGAGAGCAGCGTCGAGCGAATCATGCGCAGCGTGTTAAGGTTCATAGGCACCTTGTACTCGCGCGCCAGCCCCAGCAAGCTCATCCAGATGCGTGCAGAGGTGTGCTCGTACCATTGCGAGTGCTTGCTCTTGAAGGCGTACAGGTCTTGCCAGAAGACCTGCTCCAGCCTCCGTCTGAAATCGTCTACGTCTATGGCCGGGAGAGGTTCGAGGATGGCAAGCGCCGTCTGCGCCATCCTCCCTACGTCTTCCCTCTGATGGTAGTAGTTGAGCTGCCGCCAGTTGTTACGCTCTACAGTCGTGTAGGCCCCGACCGAGCCGAAGTCAATGAAGACGAGCGTATTGTTCGGCTGCACGCGGACGTTCGAGGGATGCGGGTCGGCGTGGAACAGCAGGTTCTCGAAGACGCCGAACTGGTTGACCCTGATCAGCCTCTTGGCGACCGTCTCCGGGTCTATGTTGAGCCGTCGCAGTTGCGCCAGCGCCTCCCTGTCCTTCTGCTCTACGAAGGCGATTATGTCACCCAGCGGAACGCCCGGCATAAACTCCGTGACGAGAACGTCTTCGCCAGAGAAGTCGAAGAAGACCTTCGGGGCTGTGACGCGGCGTAGCCTTTTGTGTGCGCGTCGGCGGAACAGTTCCGTGTGGCGCGCCTCCTTGATGAAGTCCAGCTCTTCTATCAGCATCGTGCGGAACTCGAAGAGGAAGTTATGAGAGAGACCTTCGCGCAGCAGCGTGAAGAACTCCAGTGTGCGGAATACCCAGGCGAGCGCCAGACAGTCGGCCACGAAGCGTTCGCCGATGCCGGGGCGACGGACTTTGACGGCGACCCTCTCGCCCGTATGCAGCACAGCCTCGTAGACGCAGGCCACAGAGGCCGAGCCGATAGGCTCTTCGTTGAACTCTGCGAACGACTCTTCAAGCGGCTTCTTCGTCACCGCTTCGATTCTTTTGATGGCTTCATCAGTCTTGAACGCACGCACGCTCTCGAACAACTTCGACAACTCGACGCCGTAGACGTAGGGCATCATGTCTGTGCGCATCGCCATCTGTTGCCCGATCTTGATGGCTGTGCCGCCCAGTCTCTCGATAATCTGCCGCAGGCGCACAGCGCGGCGCTCCTGGCGTCTCTCCGGAGTTTCCCTGCGACGCAGCTTGTCCCATAAATTCAGCGCGTACCATTCGAGGGCGGCGCGTAGATACAAAACCATTCTGGAGAGTATTCTGAATTTGCTGGCCTGGAAGTCTACCTGCTTCATCATCGGCGGCCCGACGTAGGTGTCTACCTCGTGCGGGTCGCGGCGGCGTGGATACAAAAACTGCTTCTCAGGCTTTCTCCCGGCGGCTGAATCAACCGGCGCTTCCTCTATGACGTACGTTGACTGGTCATAATTCTGCGCGGCATCTGCCCTGCGCCTGAGACCGTCACTAACCGCGCGCCGCACCTTACGGGCACGCCCCCTCCCCCTCAAGTCAACTCTCACCGACGGTAGACGGTAGGTGTTACCGAAGAATGTGTCCGAGTTGCGGTCTCCCCGCATGTCGTTCGCGTCCAGATTATTCATGACGTGTGCTGCATGGCGCGCGGCCTGCTGGTTGAGAGGTGAAGCTCGTACCGGAGCGGTCGGTTATGCCTTGATCTGGTTCGTTAGCTAGCGGCGCGCTCGCCGACTGCTTGTGCCTGGGTAGGAATAGACGTTAAGCACAGTGCCCCGGCTTAAATGGTGCGGCGCGTGGCCGCACCATTTAAGCCGCCGGGCACATTTTGCGCCTATCTCTTTCGGGTTTGCGACAGCCGATTGCTCTGTACCCGCGAAACTCTGCCGCCATCTAAAGTCTAACGGAATAGCGGCAGAGTGAAGAATCGAACTGTATCGCGGATCTGCTTCCCGAACCTTCGGCTGTTCACCTTCCGCGCAACGTCGTAGGGCGCATCGCTGGCTTCACGCAGGAACCTGCCGAATCCGCCAGTCGAGTTTGGAAGTATGTCACGCAGAGACCCGTCCTTCTTCCTGCGCGCAGATCTGTTCCGTCTCTTCCGGTAGCTGCGGAAGCCATCCTCGACGGCACTCCCCAAACGCCTCCCGGCCAAAGTCAGGCCGTCTTCCGAACGCTGTACGGTCTTCAGCCCGCGCGAATACTTCTTCCGCCTTTTATTTTTCTTCCTGTTTGACCGGAAATCATAAACCACAGGAGTGGTTAAGTAGACCTGTACGGGCGGCCTCTGCGGGGGTTGGCCGCCACCGCCCGCCGCCGGTCTATCGGAAGCCATACCGCCCTGATTATCGACTCCCGCCCCCACGCTCTTATCATCCCTCGTACCCGCTCTGCTAGTGGTTACCATAAGTAGTCCTCTTTCTGGCACGTAACGTTAAGCTCCGGGCGACTCACCGATTAAAATAAGAAGGGGAACTGGAAGGGGAAGAGACCCCTGTTACCACCACCTGTCCAATTGTTTCTACGCCTTCTCTTGCCTTTTTTCTTGTAGATCAAAAGCACCGGGACGAGTTGCTTGCTGTCGGCGTCGGCACCGAGGCCAGCGCGCACCTCGCTGAGGACGGCTGCGACCTCAGCCATCAGCCTTCCCCTGCCGCGCTTCAGGTCTTTAATCCGCCCCTTTTTTTCTTTGCCTAGATCGATGATGACCGGGGCTATGCCCGTCACCTCTTGCGTGGTTGCCACCATCGGCGTCAATGTTGCTGACATATTGTTCCATCCTTTCCCGAACGATGCTTCATCCGGCTCTGCCGCCATCAAGGCGGGCGACGAAAGCGTTTAGAAGTAAAAGAAGTTCATCGGAGTAGTGAGCGTCTGTGTTATACAAAAATGGTTGAGCCGGGCCTGCGACCAGTGTCGTTACCAAAACCAGCTCGCATTAACCAACGCAACATGGAAAGTTCTATCGAGCATCGAGGTGCCGCCCGAAGTGCGAGACGCAAACAACGACCGAGAAAAACTTCGAGGCCGCGGCCAGCATCAATGTTATCAAAACAATGGGTCACGGACGCTTCGAGAAGCGCCCCGTCGAACTAATAATTACCCGTATGATGGCCTACGGGTATCATGGAATGCAATCTCTTGTCAATCATTTTCTCTCATGAAACCTTATCGCCGCTGACGTTGAAGAACATAAGGAAAGGCTCAAAGGCTGTGGTAGAAATTTGGGTGCCAAAGTCTGACTTTACAGTCGGAGACAGCCGTCCTCTATGACCACAGGTTTTATCAACGTGCGGCTGACGAATCGTTGCGCGTAAGGTCATGGCCGTTCAGGTCAAAGACGCAAAGCAGGGTGCTCACTGGCAACGAGTATAATCAATGCCTTGTTAAAGATAAGTACCTATTACAACAGCAGTACATGAACCCACGAGCAGAGGTTGTAGGCGAGCGAAAAGGGGCGTTGCTTTCGCTGGCAGCGCACATTAGTTCTAACCACTGACAGATTATAAACAGATGAAACTACGATCAGGATTTGTGTATGAGCATTTAGCGGTCGCGCCTGCGGATTACTCAACTGTTTTTATGGCTATGCAAAGGTGATACGCGGTGAGGGAAGTTCTTCATTTCGATTTTTTTATTGACTTTTTACTGGAGTGGTTATATTGTCCCGCCACGCATCAATGGAGACTGGATTCTCACGGGAGTACTCCTCGTAACTAGCCGAATCTATTTACAGAATTCAGCTTGACCTGATGCACTGATCATCGTGGGACACCTTAACGATTCTATGTAAGTAACCATAATCAGCCATTGATCTCGGAAAGGACGGAACGCTTATGCCATTCACCACTAACTAGATGGATGAACGGCTGAAAGGCTACAAGAGGCCGGACGATTTGACCGATCAAGACGGCATCCTGCAACAACCGACCAATGAACTCGTCGAGCACCTCTCGACGGCAAACTGACTGCACCGTCTCAGCTACTAGGGACATAACTTCTGCCGGTGAATAATCCGGCAACGCCTGAAACGGCATCACGCCGAAGACCATCCAAGGGTAAGCGCGGGCAGGTACGCATCCACGTACCCCGCGACCGCAACAGCGAGTTCGAGCCGCAGCCCGTTAAGAACCAGACGCGCTTAAGATAAGCTCATCCCCCTCCACTTCTGCGGGATGATGCTCGACGAGATTCAAGTGAACATGGAAGAGATTTACGGCATGGAAATCTCGCCTGGAATTATCTCTACTGTTACCGATGCTGTCCTGAACAGGGGTTGCACGCATAGCAGGCGCGCGTCCTCTATGCTGTGTCCACATACTTCTATCCGGGCGCGGGCGCAGGTGAAGGTGAAGAGACAGGGGTCGTGTGATGAGCAAGGCGGGTCATCCGGCTTCGGCTTTAACTTCCGGTAAAGCTTTTGAAAGAAGTCTTAGCCGTTCAGTTATCGGAAGCCGAAGGCGCTAAATGAAGTTTGCTGATTGTAGAGTAGTTGAAGAAGCATGGCGTCCCTGACATCAGAAAGCGCTTGATAGTGTCGATACTGAATTGTAGACAGCAGAACACACGGTTCCGCTATACAGGTTCGATGAGTATCCATGAACGGCTTCGTCTCAGGCTTGGCTTAACAGGGAATCAAAATTAAGGACTTCCGATTCGGTTGAGTGCTTCCGACTCGGAAGGCCAATCAATCTGTGTAGATGGTACTTGCGACCATCTGGTTTCAAGCGCAATAGGAGTTGGTCAGTTATGTCCACTGCCGGTACGAGCGAACGATTCGATGTCGTAGTGGTCGGCGCACGTTGCGCCGGTTCACCGCTTGCCACCTTTCTCAAACGCGCAGGGCTATCGGTGTGTGTGGTAGATCAGGCGGAGTTTCCGAGCGATACGCTGTCAACGCACATGTTCCAGATAAGCGGAATCGAGATTATGCAAAGGCTCGGCGTGCTGGATGATGTGCTCAAGTCCGGAGCGCCGCCCATCACCACTTGCTATATGAAGTTCGAGGACGTGAATCTCTCCGGGCCTCCGCGTCTGCGTGCGACCGATCCGCAGGTGCCGCTGTTGTGCGTCAGGCGCATCTCGCTCGATGTGCGTCTGGTAGAGTTGGCAAGGGAGGCCGGTGTTGACCTGCGGCTGCACACGCGCGTGACCGACCTCATCAGGAAGGATGGACGTGTCACAGGCGTGCGGGTCGCGAGTCGCGATGGTAAGGCTTACGACATAGAGGCCGATCTGGTAGTCGGAGCCGACGGGCGGCTTTCGACTATAGCGCGCCTCACAGGTTCGCGCCGCTACCATGTTATGCCGAGCGAGCGCATGAGCACCTGGGCATACTTTCGCGGCACTCCGCGCAGTGGCGAGGCGCAGCTCTACTATCATCGTCTTAATGATGACTTCATCGTTGCCGCTCCGGCGGACGACGGTCTCTTTCTGGTGGCCTCGTGCCCGTCGGTCGAAGCATTCAACTCTTACCGTGCCGACAGCGAGGGCAGTTTCAAGCGCGCCGTCGCCGGATGCGCTCCTGTGGCCGAAATGATTTCTGGCGCTGAGCGTGTCACCAAGTTTCGCGGCCTGACGCGCTTTGAAGGCTATTTCCGTGAGGCCACAGGCCCCGGCTGGGTGCTGGTCGGAGACTCCGGTCATTTCAAAGACCCGCTGCCGGGACAGGGCATTTCCGATGCGCTTCGGCAGGTAGAGAAACTGTCGGCGGCGATTGTACGCGGCTTAGGCAGTCGGAAAAAACTTGATGCAGAGTTGCGCGGTTGGTGGAGATGGCGCGACAAAGATTCCATACAGCATTACTGGTTCTGTTTCGATGTAGGCAAGCGCGGCTCCATCTCGCCGGTGATGCTGGAAGTACTGCGCGGCATAGCTGGCAACGACGAGCTGCGTATGGACTTTCTGGACATCTTCATGCACCGCAAGTACCCGCGGCAGGTGTTCGGCCCCGGCGCTCTCGCCTCCGCCACCGCACGAATGCTGGCCGATTCAAACAAGCGCGCCGGTGCGCTTGGCGAAGCCTTCAATCTCTTGCGCGAGGACATAGGTCGCCGTATGCAAGCATGGACGCCGCGCCTGACTGAAAAGGCGGCCATAGACGAACCGCACTTCGATCATCAGCCTTCGGCGGCGTAGTCGTTTTAGTAGCGTAGCGGTAAGGAACGCGTATGTCTGTCACCTCATTGATACAACTACTGCGTGAGCGGGCGCAAACGACGCCCGATAGACGAGCCTATATCTTCCTGACCGGAGGTCTGGAAACTGAAAGCCTCACGTTCTCACAACTGAATCAGCGTGCTCTAGCAATCGCAGCTCGTCTTCAGCAGCTACAGGCTAATGGAGAGCGGGCTTTGCTCTTGTACCCGCCGGGAACGGAATACATAGCGGCCTTTTACGGCTGTCTGGCCGCGGGAGCTGTGGCTATCCCGGCTTATCCGCCAAGAATGAATCGCAACCTGCAACGGCTCGAAGCCATACTGGAGGACGCCAGTCCCAAAGTGGTGCTGACGACCGAGACGGTCTTTCGACAGATGCGTCGCCTGTTTGACGAGTCGCCGCACCTTGCACAACTGAACTGGGTCGTCACGGATAACATACAGGCCACTGAGGCCGATGCATGGGTTGATCCACGGGTTAAGGCGGAGACTCTGGCTTTTCTACAATACACCTCGGCCTCTACCTCAAAGCCGAAGGGCGTCATGGTCAGCCACGGCAACATCCTGCATAACCAGATACTGATGAAGGAAGCGGTGCAGCATGATTCAGAGGTAGTCTCTATCTCGTGGTTGCCGCTCTTTCATGACATGGGTTTGATTAGCGTTGTCCTGGCATCCCTCTACAACGGTTTTCCATGCCACTTGATGTCGCCGGTGGATTTTCTGAAGCGTCCCCTCGTCTGGCTTGAAGCGATGACGCGTTACAAGGGAACCTTCAGCGGCGCTCCTAACTTCGGCTTCCAGTTATGCGTCGAGCGGATTAGCCAGCAGGAGAAAGAAACCCTAGACCTTTCCAGATGGAGGGTTGCATATAACGGCTCCGAGCCGGTGCGTGCGGAAACCCTGAATAGCTTCAGCAAGGCTTTCGCTTCCTGCGGGTTCCGTCCCGAAGCGATGTTCACATGCTATGGGTTGGCGGAGCACACTCTCTTTGCTTCCGGCTGCTTTTATAAAGGGTCACAAACCTTTTCCCGGTCGAGTCTGGAAAAGCATCGTCCACTCGCAGGCCGTAACGGCCAAAGCGCTCAGCTTGTCAGTTGCGGCACTCCCCTGCTGGATGCGAGGGTGACCATCGCAGACACACGCACGCGCCGCCGCTGCTCTGATGGAGAGATTGGCGAGATATGGCTGGCGAGTCCGAGCGTTGCGCAGGGGTACTGGAACCAGCCTGAAATCTCTGAGCGCGATTTTCGTGCGCGACTCCTTGATGGCGACGGGCTATACCTGCGCACGGGAGACTTGGGGTTCCTGCACGATGGCGAGCTATACATCACAGGCCGCGTCAAAGACCTGATCATCATACGCGGTCGAAATATCATCCCGCAGGACATTGAGCAGACGGTTGAGAAATGCGACCCGTCAATTCGCCCGGCGTTTGTGGCAGCCGTGTCGGTGGATGCGGGCGGCTCGGAAAAGCTTGTCGTGGTGGCAGAGGTGCGCAGAGAGGTTCGCCGCAGTGTGGATACCGCCGCGCTGATTGAGCGCATTCGCAGCGCCGTGGCGGCTGAATATGCAGTAGAGGTTTCGGCAGTGGTGCTCTTGCGACCGAACAGTTTGCCCAAAACCTCAAGCGGTAAAACGCAACGCGCGAAGGTGCGCGCCGGTTACATCGCGTCCGAGCTTGACGTGCTCGTCGAGTGGCGCGACGAGTCGGTCTTCGGCGGCTCTGAGAAGTCTCAGCGCGCGGCCAGAGGCTGGAGCGTCAAGAGTCTGGAGAACTGGCTTGTAGAGCATATCGCCGTCCGCGCCAAGTTATCGCCGGAGCGTATTGACTTGGACATGGCGATTCTCTCCTATGGCCTAGACTCTCTGGCGGCTGCGGAACTTGTCTTCGAAGTCGAGGAGACCTTCAAGGTCGAATTGAATTTGGACAGGCTCTTCGAGGGCGAACCGACCGTGCGGCAGATCGCCCAACGAATCCTGAGCGAAGCTCAAGCAACGCAGCGTCCCAGGCCGGGCAAAGAGTCTGTGCGAAGCGTCGTAGAGATAAACGACAAACAGGTAAGGCCGGGGAATAACGGCTCGAAGCCGTTAGCCTCGTCGCCTCCGAATCCCGTAAGCGAACCGGCCACTGTTGCCCCGACTGTTGTTGCTTCGACTGTCCCGGTGCAAGCCTATTCAGCATACACGCGCCCGGAACAGGCTGCGGTACACACCAACGGAAACAAGCCACGGCGGACGCATCCGTTTCGGACAAGTGTCAACCCGGAACTGGGGCGTGTGCTTGCACAGATGGCTATGGACAAAACCTTCGTACGGGGCGAAGGCAGTTGGCTATGGGACGAAAAGGAGCGGCGCTATCTTGATTTCCTTGCACAGTACGGGGCATTGCCGTTCGGGTTCAATCCGCCGCGTATCTGGGCGGCGCTCAGTAAAGTCCAAGAGAGCGGAGAGCCAAGCTTCATTCAGCCGTCGTTTCTAAATGCAGCCGGAGAACTGGCAGAGCGCCTTCTGGCAGTAGCACCTCCGGGGATGGCCTACGTGACTTTCGGCAACAGCGGTGCCGAAGCGGTTGAAGCGGCCATCAAGCTGTGCCGTTCTACGACTGGCCGACACAACATACTGTCTGCGTCCAACAGCTTTCACGGCAAAACCCTGGGCGCGCTCTCGGCCACCGACAAAGAGAAATATCAGAAGCCGTTCGGCGCGCCCGTTGAGGGCTTCGACTATGTGCCGTATGGCGACATCGAAGCGTTGCGACGGGCGCTCTCTACTGGCCGCTACGCAGGCTTTCTGGTAGAGCCTGTGCAGGGAGAGGGTGGCATTGTAGAGCCTCCGGCGGGCTATCTGAGATTCGCCCGCAAGGCGTGCCGCGAAGCGGGCACACTCTTCGTCGCCGACGAGATTCAGACCGGCTTAGGTCGCACGGGCGCGATGTTCGTCTGCTGTGAGCTAGGGATAACGCCCGACATCATGACAGTGGCTAAGGCTCTGGGCGGCGGGTTGGTTCCCATCGGAGCCTGCCTATCAACCGCGGCGGCCTACAACGAGGAATTCGCCCTCAAGCACACCTCGACTTTCGCCGGTAACACACTGGCCTGCCGTGCCGCGCTTGCCACACTTGATCTGCTGGAAGAAAACGATCGTGCTCTGATTAATCATGTGGCGGAGAACGGCGCGCGACTCAAAGAAGGACTGCTCGATCTCAAGCGCCGCTTCCCCAATCTGATTGGAGAAGTGCGCGGGCGCGGCTATCTACTCGGACTGCGCTTTTGTCTGGATCGCTACTCGGTAGAGGATGGGCTGCTCGGCTATCTGGGCGAGACGGAGGAGTTCACCATCCTGATAGCCAGCCACCTGCTGCATGTCGAAGGGGTGCGCGTCGGCTGCACGTTGAATCAGGGAGGGGTGCTGCGCATAGAGCCGCCGCTCACAGCCACCTGGGAAGAGTGCCTCGTCTTGTTGCAGGCATTAGAGCGTGTGCTGCTGCTCATAGAGCGCCGTCAGGTCGCGGTGCTCACGGCTCACATTAGTGGCCTTAGTCTACCGGCAACGTCCGAACCGGAAGAGCCTCTGGTAGAGATGATAGAGCCTAAGCCGCCAGCCGTGTCTCGTCGCGGCGCTCGTCAAGAGGGCGATGGCCGCTTTGCATTCCTGGTTCATCCGCTGGCATGGAAGGACTATACCGATCTAGATGGCACATTGTCTGTGTTGTCCGAGGAGCAGTTGGCAACCCTGTCAACGGCGATTGCCGACAACTTTGAGCCGATGGTCATAGGCGAGACCAGAGTCGTAGGCAACAATGGGAAGGCCGCCTACGGCGAATTCATAATGGTTCCAAGGCGAGCCGAAGAACTACAGGTCATGTCGCATGAGGAGGCCGTAGCAGAGATTTATCAGGCCGTTCTGGTGGGCAAAAAGCGTGGAGCACAGATTGTCGGGCTGGGAGCGTATACCTCTGTGGTAACGCGTGGCGGCCTATCGCTCAAAGGTCTTGGACTGCCCGCTTTGACCACAGGAAATTCCTACACCGCCATTGCCTCCAGACAGTCTGTGCGACTGGCGGCGGCTGAGCGTGGGTGGACGCTGCCGTCGCGTACAGTAGCCGTGGTGGGAGCGGGCGGCGCAATCGGGCAGGCGCTTTCCATCCTGCTGGCTAGAGACGCAGGGCGATTGGTGCTGCTGGGCAATCCGGCTCACGCGGAGGAGAGTTACCAACGGCTGTTGCAGGTGGCTGGCCGCATTGTCTGGTCTATGGACAAGCTGCGCAGGGGAGCGCCAATCCCTCAAGGCTCTGTTGCGAGTTGGGCGGAAGAGCTTGATTTCGAGCTCCCTCCAAAACCTGACCGTGCCGGGTTGATACGCCTCGGCGAAGAGTTGATCGCGCGTACAGGCTCGGTGGTAGTTTCGGTTGACGCCGCAAGCATACTGCCGCAGGTGGACATGGTCGTGTGTTGCACCAGTACCACCGAGCGCATAGTGCTGGATGAATGCCTGCGCCCCAACGCAGTAGTTTGCGATGTTTCCCGACCGTCGAATGTCAGCGACGAGGTACTGGAACGGCGACCGGACGTGATGATTCTGGACGGTGGTGTCGTGCGCATGCCGGGCGATGCTTCCTTGGGCTTCAACGCCTCACTCGCTAAGGGGCGGGCATATGCCTGCATGGCCGAGACGATGATGCTGGCGATGGAGCAACGTTATCAGGATATGAGCTTAGGCTTCGACCTGCCGTTGGAACAGGTGCTCGAAATGGAGCGGCTCGCGGATGAGCTGGGCTTCCAGGTTGTCTTAGACCAGAAAGAACGTAGCAGTAAGCGAGAGGATACAGTCGTCCTCTCAGACAATCTGGCAAAGGTCGCAGACTTCGGAAGCGTTAGCGTTTAGCCTTCCGACCAGTCTGATTGAAAACGCCCCCGAAGCATTGATAGTGATGCGACTCCCTTGTTTGGAGGAGAACGAGGCGCACGTCCTTGAGGGGGCTTCTAATTCTGAGGGGCTGTCCAGATATTTGCCCAGACTACAGAGACCTGAACGCAATCGGCCTTTGAGTTCTTGAAGGGTCTTCTACATTCGTCATCATGAAGGATACTGCTCTGCGCCAACTCGCTCGGTGGGCTTCCGGTTTGAGACTGGAAGAGGTGCCGCAGCATGTTCGTGAACAGGCAATCAATCAAGTCTTGTCAACGCTGGCTGCTGTCTACAGCGGTTGGGATAGTGATTTGGGACGCCCTCTTGAGATGGCCTTCCTGCCTCTTGCGCAAGGCACCGCACGCATCCTGCCGACCGGCATCAGTGCGCCCACAGCCCACGCGGCTATGCTGATGGCGTCATGGTCTATGGTTCTGGACTTCGACGACGTGATGCTCGGAGGCCACACGGGGCACTCCTCTGTTCTGGTGCCGCTCGCCATAGGCAGCGAGGGCGGTCGAAATGGTTCCGACCTGCTCCTTGCACAAATCGTAGCCAACGAGGTGGCGGCGCGTGTCAACATGGTCTGCGCCGTGGGTTCCACACGTGGTCAGATGGCGACACACCTTCACCTGCTGGCGGCTGCGGCGGCGCGTGCCAAGCTGGAGGAGATGGACGAGGATAGCTTCACAGAAGCATTGGGGTTCGCGCTCTCCTATCCATCTCAGGCACTCTTCCCTGCGTTCTTAGGCTCGGACGCCAAAGCCCTGTGCGCCGGTTTGCCTGTACGCGTCGGCATGGAAGCTGTGGACGCTGTGCGCGCAGGCTTAACCGCAGCAGCAGACCCGCTGGATGATCCGCGCGGCTTCTTTGCCACTGCGGCACGCGTGCCTGTGCGCGAATTCTTGGGCGGCCTAGGAGAGCAATGGCATACCGAGACCAACAGCTTCAAAATCTATCCTGTATGTGGTTACCTGTGCTCGGCGCTGGATGCTACGCTCGATCTGGTTCTAAGCCACGACATTCTCCCTGACGAAGTAGAGGCGGTGGACGTATGGGCATCGCTTTTCACCGTCGGGATGGACGCACACTCGGCACCTTATCTGGATGGCTCGCGCTCCCGCATCTCGACCCTGACCTTCTCGACTCCATTCACTGTGGCCTCGGCCATTATCGCCCGGCAATTCAGTCCAGCACAGTTGAAGCGGTCATGGATTGAAGACCCGTTGGTCTGGGAATTGGCGACGCGCGTGCGTAGCCGTCACGATGTTGACCTGACTATCAAAGCTTTGACCGCCGACATTCCAATCGGAGCGGCGCTCAGGCGCACTCGTCGCTGGCAGGCGGCAGCTTTCGGCTGGAGCATTGCCGCGACCGCTTTCGGGCGTTGGGGTCGCCTGCGTCGCATAGCTACCTTCCGCATGATTGCAGGATTAGCCGCAGCCGCAGGGGAGAGCCGCCCTTTAGACTTTGGGAACTCGACCAAGCCATTGGGCGCACGCGTTGAGATTCGTCTTTCGGATGGTCGGCGGCTTTCTCGCTCAGTATCAATTCCACGCGGCTTTGCGGGTGCTCTACCATCCGAAGCCGGTGGACGAAGCGTACGCGAACTCATGCGCGAGAAATTTGTGTGTGCTGCCAGCGGCGCGCTCGGCGCGCAGAGAGCAGAGGAAGCCGCAGACCTTATAGAGAATCTGGAGAGTCTGTCGCCGGTCGGCTTTGCGCGCCTCGTTGACCTGGCGTGCATAGCTGTTCCCGATGCGATAACAGTAGGTTAAACGCGCCGTCGCCGGACGCGTCTAACGAATTGATGAAACCCCGGCGAAGAAACAGCAGATGTCTTGAATCGCCGCCGACAAAGAGCTTGACAAGCTCTTGTGCGCTGATAGAATGACGCCTCCTCAAGAGCGCACAATGGGCGGCCTTCAATCCTGCTAAACCTGTCCGAATCGAGCGTAACGATGAACTTCCTAAAAAAAGATCGCACAACTTTGGAGAAATTCCTGCCTTCGCTCGACGCGAAGCTTGCGGAGTTTCCTCTGACTGAGATAGAGCGTGCTGGCAATCCCGGTCTGACTATTCTAAGGGAGCTTGAAGGCACCGCGCTATTAATCCCGACTGAACATGGCGGCAAGGGAGCCTCGCCCGTGGAGGCCATACAGATTCATCGCGCCGTGGCAAGTCGCTCACCATCGCTGGCTATCGCCATGACGATGCATAATTTTAGCGTCGCAACTCTGGTCGAGTATCTCTTCTACGGGGATTACACAGTAGAGCTGCTACAGCAGATAGCTGGCGGGCAGTTGCTTGTGGCCTCCGGCTTCGCTGAAGGCCGTACGGGCACAAGCATCCTTGACCCGTTGATGAAGGCCACGCCGAATGAGGGCGGCGGCTATCTGGTTAACGGGAGCAAGAAACCCTGTAGCCTCTCGAACTCCATGCACATTCTGACGGCAAGCGTGGCCGTGCCAAGCGCCAACGGCAACGGCCATCGAAGAGCTGTGGCTGTTGTGCCTGCCGACGCCGAAGGCATTACCCGCAATCCTTTTTGGAGTAGCGCTGTGCTGGGCGGAGCCGAAAGCGACGAGGTAGTGCTGACTAATGTTCAGATAGGAGACGAGCAGATTTTCTTCCCCGAAGTTGAAGAGGGCTTGGATGCCGTGGAGGCTGGCGGCTTCCTGTGGTTCGAGCTGATTGTGTCTGCGTCATATCTGGGAGTCGCATCGGCGCTGGTCGAGCGTGTGATAGCAGGTGGGCGCGGTGATGCCAATGAGCGCACACAGTTGGCAATAGACCTTGAAGGAGCCATGTCCGCGCTCGAAGGAGTAGCCCGCGCCATGCAGACAGCGGATCGCGGAGAAGCAATTCTGGTTCAGGCACTCTTCGTGCGCTTCGCAGTGCAGCAGGCCATAGAGCGGGTCAGCGCCCGCGCCGCAGAACTGCTTGGCGGTATGGCCTTCATTAAATCGCCGGATGTCGCTTACCTGCTGGCCGCCAGCCGTGCCTTAGCGTTCCATCCACCGTCGCGGCTGAGCGTTGCGCCCGCACTCGACGGCTATCTGAAGGGCGAGCCGATGCAGGTCGCTTGATGCACGTGGAAATCAAAGCGCGCAATCAACGAATAGACCCGCTCGGCTCTTATCAATAAACAGTAGCGATCACGTCATGGACAGATACAATACCTTTCACACCCGCACGACCTACGCGCTTGAGCGTCTTGATTGGACTGTCCTCATGCTCGTTGCCTCAGCCCTGATGTTCTGGCAGTGGCGGGAGATCAACTGGTGGCGATTTGCCATAGCCTTTCTGCTGCCCGATCTCATTGCCACTCTGCCCGGCCTCTATTTTTACTATGCACGGCGCGCAGGCCCGCATCGCTCCATCCCCGGCATCATTCACAAGCTCTACAACTTCGGGCATTGCTTCGCAGGGGTGGCGCTCTTTTGTGGCGTGTGGTGGCTTGTCACAGGAAGCCTTGAGTGGGCGATGCTCGCCTTCCCGATTCACCTTGCCGGAGACCGTTCAATCTTCGGCAACATTTATAAGCCGCTGGGGACTGCTTTCGAGCCGGTCAAGCACGAAGCCTTCAAGCAGTTCGAGAAAGATTATCAGGCCACAGGCAACTGGTAAGAGACTTACGGCTTTTGAGCCGCACAAGGCTTCTCGGCGCACCGGCTACTATTGCCTGACAACAGCGCTCGCCGCCAGAGTCCGAGGGCATACTCAGCAATCTCTAGAAGGAGACACCGCGTGACTAACACGACACCTCGCGAAGCGGACTGGAACGAGGCTCCGGGCTTGCTCGAAGGGGCTAGCCGTCTGGAACTTACTCCACAGCAATGTCACCTGGATTACTGGTTCGCAGCCGCGCCTCAAGGAACGCTACAGGGCTTAGTGAATGGTCACAGGCCGCAGGCGCGCATTCCCGCCTACATGCTTCAGTCCGGCCCACTGCGCGACGCCATCATGAACGAGTTCGCCTTCCGCTCCATTGCCGAGGAGAAGGCGACGCGCGCCATAAGCTACATGGTCGCCAGCGCTCCGGATGTGGACAACATGGAGTTCTTCGCCACACAGCTTATTGACGAAGCGCGTCACTCGCGTGTCTTCCGTGCTCATCTGCTGGAATTGGGAGTACCGGAAAGCGAACTCTTCTCGACTATCGAAAGCATCAGCGGCGAAGACGCTCGCCGCATCCTTGTACCGCTTGAGGAGTTCGCCCTTCCAATGGTGCGCGATCAGCGCGACTTCATAGCAGGGGTGGTGATGCTGACCATCCTCGTTGAAGGAGTGCTCGCGCCTTCGGCTGAGCTTTCGGAGCGCAAGTGGCGAATCCTTGATCCTGCTGCCGCCGAGATCGAGCGCGGAGCCAACATAGATGAGATTCGCCACCTCACCGTGGGCAGCGCCGTAATCCGCCAGCACTTGCTCAAGCATCCGAAGGAAAGAGAGCGTGTACGCGACATCGTCGCACGCGGGCGCGAGCTGTGGACTCAATTGCCCACGATGGAAGTCGTCTTCAAGCGCGAGCTATATTTTCAGGAAGGGTTGCAGCAGCACGCAGACGTGGTCGGTAACTACGAGATATGGCCGGGCAGACGCCTCATTGACACAACTCCCGAAGAACGTCTTCAAGCCGCCAACGACTGGTCGCAGGAGATGCAGAACAGCCGTTTGCAGTACATGGGATTGGCTGAGGTGCTTCAATGAGTCAAAACGCAGCCAATGCTCTGAACGATGCAGGCGCTCCATCAGAGGAACGGCTCATCAACGCTGTCCGGCGTGGACTCCGTTTGAACGATTCGGTGCCGGTAGAGTTGAATGAGGTCACAGAGTTTTCAAACATCAATTACGTCTACAGGGTCGAGGTTCCGGGGAGGAGCCTTTATCTAAAGGTGGTGCCGGAGCGCCCCAAGCGTTTCCCTGCGCGGCTGCCGCGTGAGAGAGTCTTCTCTGAAGCGGAAGGGCTGCGACGCTTTCGCAGTCTGGTCGGGGGCGCAATCCTGATTCCCGAAGTACACTTCGTTGACGAAGAGGAAATGGCGTTTGTGATGAGTGATGTAGGAGAAGGGCGTGAGGTTCTGTTCAGCGTCCTTAATGAAAGATTCGAGCTTCTGGGCGAGCAGGCAGAGCAACTGGGGCAGGCTCTGGGCGCGGTTCACGGGGGGACGCGCGGTTCCGGCTCGCCGCGCCCGGCGCTGGAAGAGGCCATCATTCGCAAGGTAGTTTTTGATGGGCTGCTCGCGCCGGGCGCACGACAGGTCTTTCCGGATATGTGGGAGGCTGTAAGCACGGAGATGCAGGCTCATAACCAATGCCTGATTCACGCAGACCTGTGGAGCAAGAACCTGCTTGTGCGTCAGGGCGAGCCTGTGGCCGTCGTGGACTTCGAGGGCATCTGCTATGGCGACCCGGCCTTCGACCTTGGAACATTGATTGCCGTCGCCCTCCTACCGGCGCTTGATAGACCGGCTCTCTTCCCTGACGCACTCTCTTTCACCGACAGATTGTTACACGCGTGGACTTCCCGTTGCGGCTCCGAAGATTGGATTGACGAGGTGCTGCCTCGCGCCTTCCGCGCCACCGCAACTTTTCTGGCGACCCGTGGCTTCGGGCCTTTCGCTTACTCTATGAGCGAGGCAGGGCGGCAACGCGTAGCCCAACTCTCGCGCTCCCTCGCGGCTGAGACACTGACGGATATGGAAGCCTTTCGAACTTGTGTACACAAGCATGCAGACTCTGCGTCACGTCCGACCGGCGCAGCAGAGACTACAGGCTAAAGCGTAAGCGAGGTAGCGATGCGGTCACAGGTTTACGAATCTATTGACGCCATCGGCTGCGACCGGCTTGAGACATTGCCCACAGGGCTTGATTTCTCCTTCGGCCTGCTGCGGGCTATGGAGCGCTCGCTGTGGGGCGAGCTGCTGGTGCGCTACATTACGGTCGAGAGCGACGACGATGACAAGCTGCTGGCCTTCACGCCCGTCTACGTTGGAAGCAACCTCAACTTCAATGCTCTGTTGCCGAAGGTCATCCAGACGGGTTACAACGCGCTGGTGGGAAGCCTTGGGCTTGCTATGGCTACGCGAGTTGCGGTCGTGGGCTGTCTTATCTCCGACCGTGGCTGGATTCCTATGCACCCGGAGTTGATTGACCGCAAGGGCGCTCTGCGATTACTGCTCGCAGAGATTGACCGAGTCGCTAAAAAACATAAAGCCCAGCTAGGGATGCTCAAAGACATCCACCGGGACTTCCCCGCAGAGGAGCGTGCGCTGATGCGAGAGGCAGGCTTTGCAGAAGGATTCTCGTTGCCCACCATCCGCATCAACACGGCTTACGAATCCTTTGAAGACTATCTGACGAAGCATCTTTCAAAGAACGGTCGCAAGCACGCTCGCAAGCAGTTCCGCAAGGCCGAAGGTCTTTTCACCTTGCGCGTCGTAGAGGACTTCGAGGACTTGATACCACGCGTCTTCCCTTTGTACCGCGCGGTATTCCTCAAGGCAAAGTATCAGTTCGAGGAGCTGCCGCCGCGCTTCTTCGTCGAATGCGCCCGCTCCAAAAGCCCTAAGACTGAGCTGGTCGTCTGCGAGAGAAACGATGGGAGAATCGTCGGGTCGCTGCTTATCTTCTATAATGATTACGAGCAGCAGAACAAGCGCATAGGCATTGACTACGAGATGGACGAGAGCGGATTGATTTACAACCTGCTCAACTATACGGGGCTTCAACGCGCCATCGCGCGCAAGCTCAAGACGCTGTGGCTCGGTCAGAGTTCCTACTTGCCGAAAACTCGTCTGGGCGGCGAGTTAGAAGATCAATACCTTCTAATCAAAGCTTACGACCCAACACTCAAGCCTACGCTGCCGCTGCAACGTTGGTGGATGTCCCGCTACTCTGCCGAAAAGATTCAGGCCGGTTTGGAGAACGGGGTTTCTATATGACGGCGAGCCTTGGGAGCGCTCTCTTCATGAAGATCAGGATACTGCTGACCGGAGCAGCCACTCTGGTGGGCGCAGAGATACTCAAAGAATTGCTGCTGCGCTCCGATGTAGAGGCGATTCTACTGCTGATGCCCGCAGAGGAAGCTACACGCCGCCGGGACTTAGAGCGCCTGGAAGCTTACTTAGGGACTATGCCCTCGTCCGTCACGCCCGTAGCAGGTGACTTGCGATTGCCTCGCTTCGGACTTTCCCCTGACGCATGGGAGGAGTTGGCGGCATCGTTTGATATAGCCTTCCACTGCGCCCAGCGGGAAGTCAAAGACCAGAAGCTTGAGCTTGCCAGACAGGCTAATGTGCAGCCATTGGAAACGTGGATACAGCTGCTCGACCATAATCCGAAGCTGCGCCTGCATCACCTGTCTACTGCCTTCATAGGCGGCACACGCCGTGGGCTTCTCACGGAGTTTGATCTGAATTGTGGACAGGGATTTCACAACGCGTGGGAGCGCAGCATGTTCGAGGCGGAGGTTCGGCTGCGAGAATCTTCAGCCAGCGAACGCGTCACCATTTACAGGCCAAGCCACATACTGGGGCGGGCTGCTACGGGTGAGGCATTTAATTTCGGAGGCGCTTATCCCCTGCTCGCAACGCTCGCGGCGGCACGCGTTCTTCCCGGCGACGCACGAGCGCGCATTGATTTTGTAACGGCTGACTACGTGGCTGCCTCTATGGTGGCACTGGCTTGCTCAGGCGCAACCGGCACCTTCCATCTGGCCTGCGGCTGGGAAACTTCCCTGCCAGTCCGGCAAGCCGCCGACCTTGCGGCGAAAGGTCTGGGGCGTTCCCGTGGTGCGCGCCTGCTGCCGCGTGGAGTCGCTTGGCCGCTGCGCCTCTCAGGGACTGCGACACTGGGCGGACTTGCTTCCCGCAGTATCGCTTTTACCAGCGCCCGCGACCTGCTCCATCAAAGCCCTGTCTTCGATACTTACCTTGCCGACCTAGCCCTTGCACCTTTGGGAATCACCCGCCCGGTGCCTCTGAACTGGCTCGAAACAACTGTGCTTCGCGCAGAGGCACAACACTGGAAAGCGCCGCCGGTGGAAGAGTGTAAGAAGCCATCTGCGGAATCGTCCCTGCCGGTTGCAGCCGCTTGAGAGGGCATTGACCGGTCAGGATTAGACCTTTGACCAATTCGAGAAGGAGATAGCAAAGCGATGGGATTACTTGACGATACAAAGCAGCGTTTACTTGCAGAACTTGACGAGGCAAAGCAGCATTTGCTTAAAGATCAATTGCCGCAGGATGTAGAGAATATGGTTTTGGGGAAGACAGCGGGGCAAGACCAGTTCGTACTTCTGGGACGCTCCATTGGTAAAGTGATGGGATTTAGAATCCTTCGCTCCGGTGAAACAGGGTTCCCGCATCTGGAACTGACCTTCACGGACAGAGGCATCTACTTCTACAACGGTCAGGAGATACTGGGCGGGACGAATGCAACATACCAAGGATTTCTTGATCAGGACCTTGTCTTTTACGGACAGGGGAATGGGATGTCTGTAGCGGAAACCGATCCACGCACCTCTTCAACCTGGTGTACGGAAGGCGTCGCCAAGCTCGAACCGAATCTGACCGGCGCAGGCACCTATCGTGGGTCAATCCTGTACCGCTGGGCTCCCGGCCCCTTCGCGGTGCTCAACCCAATGCCAGCCGTCTTCGAGCTAGTGATAAACAATTGGGGCATCACGCACGGTACGATCTGGCGTTGGGTACAACCTGACAGCAGTACCGACACAAGTGAAACTACCTCCGCTGACAGCACGAGCGGCGGCGCGACCCCCGCATAAATTTGTCTGGCATTTACGGCGCGTGCCAACGAACAGCTCAGCCCGTCATGAGTACCTGATTTGGCGAGCTACTCAAAGGAGAATCAGGGCGCAGCTCCCATCAGAAACTCTACAATCTGCTTCAACACGATCTCTGGAAATTCCTCATGAAGGAAGAGCTTCCCCCGCGGAATTGAAGTGAATTGCGTGACGTTGGGAAACTGAGTTGCCATTGGTCGTGCGTGTTCTTCCGGAAAGGTCGGATCGTCAGACCCCCACACGAACGCAACCGGCATGGTTAGCTTGCCATGAAGCTCCTTGAATTCATCTACCCGTCCAAAATCCATGGTCACCAGGAATTTCAAAGCCCTGACGATACGCTCATGAGAGGCCAGAAGCGGCGCTAGAAATAGTTTAAAAAACTCTCCGTCTATCAAGTCAAGATTCTGGAAGCAGCCTCCAAATCCAATGACGGAGCGTCGCCAGACTCGCAAGCTCAGCATGAACCGAAAGAGGCGGCTGCCGCCGGGCACTTGTGCAATGTACTGATAGAACCAGACCCACGGAGGGCGGTGATCCGGAATCTCAGTGTTCGTCAAAACAAAGCGCGTGACCCGCTCCGGCTCAAGCAGCGCCACCTCACGCGCAACCCAGCCACCTGAGTCATTGCCCATCAATGCATACGACGAGACTCCCAGCGCAGACAGCGCTTGTTGGAATACTTTCCCCTCCCCCTGAGAACTAAAATCATCGTCGTTCGGCGAGTTTGAATCTCCAAGACCTACCAGATCGAACGCATAGCAAGTGAAATGCTTGGAGAGTTCCGGGATGAATTTTCTCCAGGTCAAGCCGGACAGAGGATAGCCATGAAAGAGCACAAGCGCAGGGCCTTCTCCAGCCTTGCGGTAGCAAACCTTCGCGTCGCCCACTTCGACAAAATGTTTGTTTACGAATTCTTCAAGGACTTGAGATTGTTGCATCATTCCCCCTTATTAGAAGCTTCTTTAAGAATCGGATTCTTTGCGCATGAGCTTCAAACTGTGAGCGCATCAAGCGAGCCTCCGGTGTTGTCCCCACGCGTGAGAAACTAGTTGAGACCCCGGCAACCACGATAGCCCGATTATGGAATAGCCGGAAGTTCTATTATGAGTAACTTCTCAGCCATGCTTTATTCGGCCTTTTATTCTACACCTCTTTCCGATGATTGAATCACACAATAAAAAAGCGCCAGCATTCCATAATGCTGGCGCTTTTAATTTCAGTCCGGGACTTTAATTCCGCTGGATAATTCAATCCTGATCTTTATTCAACAGAATCAACCTGATGATTAGCGATATTAAAGTCGTGAACTCTATTATCTCTAAATCTTTGATTCTAGTACTTCGTCAGCCTAGTTTTGAGGATTAGCTCTTTGAACGGGTATAGTTTGGTTCAGACTGACGAATGGAGACTGACCAGCTATGCCCAAGAAAAAGTACCTTGTTGATTTATCCTCGGACGAGCGCGAAGAGTTGCGCCAACTCGTGCGGCGCGGCAAACACTCATCGCGCAAAGTGACGCGCGCTCGCATTCTGCTTTTGGCTTCTGACGGGAGCACGGATGAGCGGATTGTCGCCTCGCTCAAGACCGGGTTTGCCACGGTTGAGCGCACCCGCAAGCGTTTCGTTGAAGAAGGCTTGGGGTGTCTCAATGAGCGACCGCGGCGCGGGCAAGCGCGCAAGTTGACGGGCAAACAGGAGGCGCATCTGATTGCCGTCGCGTGCAGTAGGCCGCCCACAGGACACGCGCGCTGGACGCTGCGACTCCTCGCGGACAAAGTCGTGGAGTTGAAGTTCGCTTCCAAGATCGCCCGCGAGACGGTGCGCCAAGTGCTCAAAAAAACGAACTCAAGCCGTGGTTAAAAAAGCAGTGGTGTATTCCTGAAGTCAGTGCCGAGTTCGTCGCCTGCATGGAGGATGTGCTTGACTTGTATTCGGAAGATGATGAGGAAAAGCTGCCCACAGTGGGCTTTGATGAGACGAGCAAACAACTGATTAAAGAGACTCGACAGCCTGTGCAGGCCGCGAGCGGGCAAATTAAGCGTTATGACTATGAGTACCAGCGAGGCGGCGTGCGCAACTTGTTTATGTTTTGCTGCCCGAAGCGCGGCTGGCGGCACGTCGTCGTCACTGAGCAACGGACGATGAAGGACTTCGCGCACCAGATGAAATGGCTGGTCGATGAAGGCTTTCCTCAAGCCGAGCGGGTGAGAGTGGTGCTCGACAACTTGAACACGCATAAGCCAGCGTCGTTGTACGAGACGTTCGCGCCGGAAGAAGCCAGACGCATCCTGCGCAAACTGGAGTTTCACTACACGCCCAAGCATGGCAGTTGGTTGAACATCGCTGAAATCGAGTTGAGCGTCTTTAGTCGCCAATGCTTGGACAGACGCATCGGAGATGAAGAGACGCTCAAGGATGAAACAAAGAAGTTGGTGGAAGAACGCAATGCCGCCTGCGCCAAGATCGAGTGGCGTTTTACGACCGAAGCTGCGCGGCGAAAGTTGCAACGGCTCTATCCTTCAACTTCAGGCTGACGGTGTACTAG
>DASWQH010000022.1:0-152803 GCA_036403815.1 Pyrinomonadaceae bacterium
TTGTAAGTGCAATTTTCTGTTCTTTGAAAAAGACCCGCTGTGGCGTTCGATAGTTTAGCCTCTTGCGCGGGCGATTGTTTAAGCGCGTCATCACCCGCTGGATGTCTCGCTCGGTGATCTGACTGAAGTCACTTCCTTTCGGGAAGTATTGTCTGACAAGCCCATTGGTGTTCTCGTTTGTGCCGCGCTCCCAGGCCGCGAAAGGATGCGCAAAATAGAAGGTTGCTTTCAGTTTCAAGGCTACGCTCTGGTGGTTGGCGAACTCTCGCCCGTTGTCACTGGTGATGGTATAGACCCGACCGGCTACAGGTCGCAGCAACTCTTCGATGGCCTGCTCGACTGATTCAGCCGTGTTGCGCTCGACCTTCTTGAGCAAGCACAGCTTGGACTTGCGTTCGACCAGGCTCAGGATGGCCTGCTGGTGGTGCTGGCCGATGATCGTATCGGCCTCCCAGTCACCGATTCGCTTGCGCTGGTCAACAATCTTCGGGCGCTCCTCGATAGAGCGGCAGTTAGGCATCTGGCCTCTGCGATCATAGGAGCCGTAACGCTTGCGCCTCTTTTTGCGGCAGCGCAAGTGCCGAAAGAGCGTGCCGCCACTGGCTTTGTCTGAATAGATATATTGATAAATGCGCTCATGGCTGACACTGATTCGCTTCTCTTTAGAGAGCCAGCCGGAGACCTGTTCGGGACTCCACTCTTGACGCAGGAGTGATTCAATCAAAGCCCACGTCGAGGCATTGATACGCGGGCGATAGCGCTTTTGTTTACGTGCGCAGGCTAACTCGTCCGCTTGTTTGGGGCGATAGCCACGCTGCCCCCGCCCTCTTGCCAACTCGCGTGAGATGGTTGAAGGATGAACACCGATTTCTTTGGCGATAAAGTTTTGGCGATGTCCCGCTTTCTTCAAGATATAAATCTGGTATCTTTGCTCACGGGTGAGCTGCGTGTATGCCAACTTCCGTGCTCCTTTAACTTGGCCGTTGAAGAGCACAGCGATGCTACCGCAGCTTGCCCTTTACGGACTAAGTTCAAAGTTGCACTTACAAGTTGAATTCACCATATAATACCTAACCCACTTCTCTTTTATAGTTTTCCAACGTCCGAAAGCGTCTATCCTTCCTTTGCCTTTTCTTTTAACAAATCCGTCGTCCTTGTAAAAGCCAAGATATGTTTCTTTATCTTTAGGATGAGGCTTATGGGCAGTAAAGATCATTACACAAGAGACCACGCCTACATTTGAATTATGAAATAATTCATTAGGCATTGATAAGACGGCCTCAAGGGTATGCTTGCTTAAAAGTTCCTCTTTGAATAAATAAATCTTACCAACTTGAGATATAGCAGATTGCATCGGTACAATGGCAATGCAAGTTCCCCCTTCCTCTAAACATTCCAAGTTGTTTAAAACAAACTCCAATTCTTCCGTATCAGTTTTCTTATTAGCTTTATAAGGTGGATTTAAAAATCCGACCGTTGGCTTATGAATCTTAACCTCTTCCATAATGGCGGGGTCAAAGCAGTCGCCATTGATGATGCTCGTCTTGCCATCCTGATGAATGAACATATTCGAGCAAGCCAAAGCAAAGATATGGGCTTGAAATTCTATGCCGAAAAGTTGATGCTTCTTAATTCTTTCCTCAACTGTCGAATTGCCGCCAGCTTCTTCAATCATCCTGTTCATTGCGCTGATTAAGAAGCCGCCCGTTCCGGCGCAGTTGTCGTATACAATGCTTTTCTTATTAATTTGAGCTAGATCGCTAAACAGTTCCGTGATATGAGGCGGCGTTAAAACTATTCCCAGCCCTTTATCACTATTAGCGTACCGTAAGAACTCTATATAAAACTGTCCTAAAACATCAAAGTATTTATGATTCTTCATAAAGCCATTGATGTTTTCGTCAATAGAGTCAATCAGTTTTTTTAGGACTTCGGGCTTTTTTGAAAGTGATGTATCGGTTCGGATAAAGCTGAATTGAATTGCGAGATTTTCCAATACGTCAGGGTGAACTTCAGCATCTTTAAGACTAGCTACCACTGTATTAACTAAAAAATTTGCCAACTGATCGGACTTTTTATAAGTGGAGTATGCAGCTTTAAATGACCTGTGTTCTAGTGCTATTAAGATGCAACTGATAAGTAAACTTCTCTGGCTTTCTAAAATCTTATAAGAATGTAAGTTCTCATTGAGCTTTTTGGAAAACTCTGAGAGAGAGTAATAATCCTGTCTAAGCTTTACTTCACTTTTAAGATAGCCTTGTAAATAATCTTTAGCAGATAACAGTTCGTTCCCGAATATCGGAATAGCAGTCCGCTCATTCTTTAATTGTAAAAAGTGAGAAACCTTTGCCTGCTTTTCTTTCTCACCACTAACGGCAATTGCTAGGACATCATATTCTTTAGCTAGGTGTGACGCATAAAGCAAAACTCCATCAACGGCGAAATCTGCATACTTATCCTTAGTCTTGCTTGAGTGCTTTCCGGCATCAGCTTTACATTCTACGATAGTGAGAAATTCGGAATTGTCGTTATACGTTATGATAAATTCCGGCCTCCCCACACCTGTCCCTCTTTTGGAAGCGGTTTTGAGTAGCTTTTCTATTTTAGGGATTTCAGACTTTTGTTCTTCGAGGTAGATGAGATCGCCATAGTTACGAAAATGGTCTCTTACTAAAGCTTCAGTTTTTCTCTCGTTTACCATATCAAGACGCTATTTTGTTTTCTTTTTTGTGTGATACACGCGATCCCGATTCCAGTAAGCACTGTGGCACTTGCTGTTGGCACAGTTTGGAGGAGGGTCGCCTATATCTTTGAGGTTGTCTGGCTTTAAATTTCTTGGAAACCACTTATAGCCACACCGATTGCATTGATAAATAGGCACTTTATCAATCCAAAGTATTGGCACAACCAGACGTATAGCAGAATCAGTCATTGGAAACAAGTTGCTACAAATAACTTATTCCCAATGACTGATTTGAGATGATTGGTTATAAATAACTGGTTTGAATCCAGCTATTGACCAAACTCAGGCTCTACTCCTAATTCATACATGGATTGAATGAGGCAACATAAATTGTGCGCGAGGATTTTACATAGAAGCTCATTCTTTTGGGCTATCCCTGTCTTAGAGCGCAGACGTTCTCCGAATTTGGCTTTAATCATGCTGAATGTTGTTTCTACGTTTGAACGCTTGTGATAGTGGCGCATGAACATCTCCTGATTATACGAAAAGAAGTGAAACATTCTTTTCCAAGTTGAGGTACTTCTTTTATCGTCTGGACTCGTATTAGACCGGAAAGGGATATAAGGCACTCCGCCCTTTACAAGCACAAGCTGAAGATTCGGAGATGAGCTATAAGCCTTATCCCCGCATACCGAGTCCATTGTGAAGTTCTTTGCTGTGGTTTCAACAAGGGGCTTAAAGTGCGGGCTATCGCCAGCCGTGCCGTCTGTTATTTCAACCGATGTCACCACGTTGGTCTTACAACCGCACATGATGTGCGCTTTCAGCCATTGCTCTTTAATCATTTCGCCTTTGCCGTACTTCGTATCGAACCAACGCATAAACTGGCCTGTAGAAAATCCAGAGCTATCTACGGCGAAGTCCCATTCAACCGATTTCAGAGGCAAAGATGATTCGATGATTAGCTCTTTCAGAAATGGGGTCATCTCAGGAAGTTCTAGGTAGTTAAAGATAGAGTTGAAGTGCGGAGTCTTGCTGATGTATCCGCGCCTCTGTGCTTCCTTTAGATCGGAGATAAAGCGACGGCCTGAAAGAAGAGAATAGGTTTTGAAAACAACACAGAAGATCATTTCGCCAAGAGGTAATCGGCTGCGGCCTGCATTGATGTTTTTGCGCGGCAAGTCTTCTATATTCTGGCAAAGCGCATAAAGCAGTTCTTGAAATTTTGCTTTCTCGTTCGTTTGCGCTTGATTGTAGGCTTGCCATTCCTGTTTATAGGTAACGCGAGCGCGTTTCACAGGAAGAGGCACAGGCTGACCGCTTTCAAGTGCTAATGTTGCTTCGGCGGCATATATGTGCTTGCAGGGGATTCCGTGAGCCTCGAAGTCGGGACAGCTACAGACTTGAGGGAAAAGGGTAACGGTGTACTTTTTAGACGTGGTTTGAGAAGGAATTATCCAGACATTTCCTTCGCGTTTGATTTCTTTGAAGTGAGCTATTTCTAGCCCTCTGGCATGGCGAGCGTTCATTGTGCGCCTTGTCTTTCTACAACGCTTGCGGCACAATGAGACTGCTTCGGCTACAGAGTGCGCGATCACGCTGTGGTTGAATAAGTCCAGTTGGTTGTTAACGCAACCGGCTGGACTTTTTATTTTGGAATGAAAAGAACTTGCACGCATAATACGACTTTTCACCCATGAAATCAATAGATAAGACTAAGAGAATAAAGAATTTAGCTTCATTTTCACATGCCATTTAGGGGTTTTCGGGAGGTTGAGGCGAGGTTTATTGTTTATATCGCAAGTAGCAGAGGCTTACAAGTGGAAAGAGTTGATAGGCGAGAAAGGCAAGGCCACTATGCCTTATAGCAGGCACACTATACCCTAGCCACGCGTGAGGCGATCACGGCAGCTTAAAGCATCTCTAACTAAACGATTCAACTAAACCACTGACAGCGCGACTAAGAGTAGCGTGAGCACGGTCTGTGTCGTCGCCTCTGTATCCGTTGACTGGACTCCATTCTGTATATCACCTGTTACTCCATTAGGCATGTCACCAGCCATCGCGTTTGACGGCGGTGGAGGCTCTTGGGTGATGCCAGGGCAGTCCATTTGACCAGCAAAAACAGTAGAAGTCAGGACTAACATTAGGATAAGCCCCGCGCATAGTTGTCGTAAGTTCTTCATTCTGTGTCTCCTAGAGGCTACTTGCAAAATATTTTGCAAGTAGCATTTCATGCAAAATATTTTGCGCGAAGTAATAGAGCAGCTTTGAACTTTTCTTGCAAGGGCTTGAATAGGCGTTTATGATGGCGGGCGGTTTGCAACGTTATTTGCAGCTATCCTGAAAGGCTTATCTCTCATGACTTTGCTATCCTCACTCTTGCGACAACTGGAAAACCCAATACTGAGCCGCGACCAAAGGGCAGAGCTTCGCTGTCAACTGGCTAAAGAACTTGAAGACAAGGGAGAGCATGACGAAGCGCGGCAAGCAATGGGTGAATTATGGCAACGACTTGGCGAGCGTCCGAAGCTTGAGGGACTAGGCCAGAACACAGCCGCAGAAGTCTTATTGCGGGTTGGTGTCTTGACCGGATGGATAGGCAGTAAACGGCAGATTTCAGATGCACAAGAAACAGCAAAGGACTTCATTAGCGAAAGCATCCCTACTTTTGAACGAGTGAGTAATGCGAAGGTAGCAGAAGCGCAAACGGAACTTGCTCTTTGCTACTGGCGGACTGGCGATTATGATGAAGCCCGCCTCATCCTTAATGAAGTGCTGGCGAAGCTTTGGACGGAAGATGAGCTAAAGGCTAAAGCTTTGCTTCGCCTTTCTATGGTAGAGCGTTCTGTAAATCGCTATAGCGAGGCGCTTCAAATCCTACTTGATAACGCGGGGTTGTTCGATAACATCACCAACAACACCTTAAAGGGCAGCTATCACAATAACCTTGCTAATTTGTGGGAGAACATAGGGAAAGCCGAAAACAGAGAAGATTATACAGACCGCGCTTTTGTGGAGTATTCGGCAGCAAGTTATCACTTCGAGCAGGCAGAGCATAAGGCTTATTGCGGTAAGGTTGAAAACAACTTAGGCTTTCTCTATTTCAAAGCGGGTGGATTCAAAGAAGCGCATGAGCATCTTGGTCGCGCTCGCCGTTTGTTATTGAGCATCAAAGATAGTGCTTCTATCGCAGAGGTTGACGAGACTCGCGCCCGCGTCTTTCTCGCTGAAGGCCAGAACGTAGAAGCCGAAAAAGCGGCGCGAGCTTCTGTCGTGTTGCTTGAGCAAGGTAGTCAGCAAGACTTGTTGGCAGAGGCGCTGATAACTCATGGGACGGCTCTGGCGCGCCTGCGCTTTTACAGTCAGTCATACGCGACACTTCAACACGCTATCGAAATAGCACAAGAAGCGGGCGCAACGAGCCACGCCGGAAAAGCCGCGTTAGTCATCATGGAAGAGTTGGGCGAGCATCTTAGCCCGCGCAAAGCCAAGACTGTTTCCAAAAGAAATTTAATCGAAGAAGTGCGAAGTTATGAGTACGATCTAATAAAGCAAGCACTCATTCTATCGAAGGGAAGGGTTACACAGGCTGCTAAAATGTTAGGCATCTCACATCAAAGGCTCATCTATATCATAGAGAAGCGCCACAAAGACTTGAATGCTATAAGGACTCTACCGCAGCGTCGCCCTCAGAGTCTCGTAAAGCATCACCCGAAGCCTAAGCGATAACCGTGCAAACGATTCGCCGCTTCTCTTTCTCAACAACGCACTATCGCCCTACTACCCGCCGTTGATTTTTGTGCAGACTCCTTAATTTTTGTGCAGGATTTTATTTGACCCCTATTTTTGTGCAAAGCCCACATTGCGGGCGTTGCCTTAAAAGTCCCGTTTGCCCCAAAAGTTTACACGCTACCTCAAAAGTCTTGCGGCATGGAATCTAAAGAGTTACTTTCTGCCTGTGCCAGAACTACCGCTTGCTTTGTTCATAACGATTGTCGCAGCACTCGTCGGGGTAGGCTTCAGGGTGGTAGCCTATATGCATAGCCGCGACGAAGCTAGGATTGCGAGCGCCTGTTTTCTGCTTGCGGCTCTTGTCGCAGGAGGTTGGGTCTTTATGTGGGGGATTACAACACCTCAAAATTTTGTCCTTCGCCTAATCGTTTGCGTCACATCCTTTGGCTTAATTGGATGGCTTGCCGTTGAAGCAGTTAGGTATGTAGGCCGACAACGTGAAACAAAGGTACAGATTGCTAAAGCCGCACCGGAAGTAGCGTCGCCTACTACCACGCCTGCACCTATTCCCGATGTCTTTAAGTCAGCATACGAAGAGTACAAGGATAAACTTGGGACGCCTAAACCAGCAAAGGAAATAGAACTCGCATATTATGCGAAGCATGAGCAAGCTTGGGTTATCTGGCTTTATCGCAGGAAAGAAATCTATTTGCTTGGGACTAACAATAAGTGGAATGAAATTCCAGACGAGTTTGTTAGACCTAAAGAAGAAGAGACTTATTTATTCGATGAGGCGAATAGAAAAAAGCTTAAAACGCCTAAAGGAAAGCTCCCGCCTTATGGTGCAATCGCCAAAGCACAGGCAAACAACCCTAAAATCTGGGATATGATTGGCGGGAGAGAATGGCATTGTTTCTATTATAGATGGGTCGTCCAGATACAAGAGTTCGAGCGCGGGCTAATCATCGGCGGATTCCGCCCTATCCCAGAAAATGAAAAACTTTCAGTAGTGTACGTTCTTACTAACGATGATAGTAAATGGAAGGAGGTACAGTCTGATGGTGTAGTGCCTCCTTGTATTGAGCCGCCAACCGATAAGCTTGCGCTAGAAGAATGGGTCAAAACATGGCGCAAAGACCACCCAGAATAAAATATGCTTTCTGTCTCATGCAGTAGTATGGATTCTGTGAGCCTCACAAGCAGAAATCCATTTTTCATAGAAGCATGAACGCCTAGACAACTTCTGCACTCCTTATGGTTTTCTATAAAAACTATTCCTCGTCGGGTTTCTTTTTGCGGCTTACGTCGGTGAAGACGATGTTGAGGGCTAGGGCGATTGCGCCGATGGCGGCGATGAGGAAGAAGATGACGGCCAAGCCCGGATAGCCGAAGAGGCGGAAAGAGGTCTCGACGCGCATGATGAGGGCTGCGCCGACAATCAGTGAAGCCAGAAGGATGCCGAGGGTGATGCGGTTGGCTATCTTTTGAATGCCCTCCAGCAAGCTCTTCTCGTCAATCACGTCGGCGTTTATCTTCAGCTCGTTGCGGGCGATCATGTCCAGAAGATGGTTGATGCGTCCGGGCAGGCGCTCCAAAAAGTCCTTCGTCTCGATCATGGAGGCGAAGATGTTGCCGGGCGAAAGGCTCTTCATCATGCGCTGCTGCATAATCTGAGAGGCGTTGCGGCGTATGGAGGCGTTGATGTCGAAGCGGGGCGAGAGCGTCTGCCCGACCTGATCCAGATTCAGTAGCGCCTTTGCCATCATGGTAATGTCCGGCGGAAGACGAAAGCCGTTCTCGCCGGAGACGCGCGTCATCTCAAGCGCGACCTGTCCGGCGTTGATGTCCGAGAGTTGCGAGTTCTGATGACGCACGACCATTTCCCCGACCTCGCGGCGGAATTTGGCCTCGTCAAAGTTCGCTTTCGCTTCGCCCATCTTGATGGCCTGCGTTGCGGCCTCCTCGCCGCGCCCCTCGCTGATTGCTAAGAGCAGTTGCAGAAGATTCTCCTGCAAGCGCGGGGTGATGCGCGCCACCATGCCCAGATCAATGATGGCTATGCGATTGTCGTCCGTGAGAAAGACGTTGCCGGGATGCGGGTCTGCGTGAAAAAATCCGTCAACGAGAATCTGCTTCAGATAGGCGCGGAAAAGCTCGTCGGCCAGCGAGTCGCCGTCAATGTCTATGCGCGCCAGGGGGCTTAAGGTAGTAATCTTCCTGCCCTTGATATACTCCATCGTCAGCAGGCGCGACGTGGTGTAATCCTCAATCGGGCGCGGTACGACTATATCCTCAAACTCGTTCAGGTTATCGGCGAACGTGATGAGGTTGCGCGCCTCCTGACGATAATCAAGCTCTTGAAGCAGGCTCTTGCGAAACTCTTCGAGCATGGAGCTGAATTCATAACGCTGTCCAGCCTTCGTGTGCTTGTCCAACATGCTGGCAATCTCCAGCAGCGAATCCAAATCCTGAACGATGCGCTCGCGTATGCCGGGACGCTGGACTTTGACGGCGACCTCTCGACCGTCACGCAGTTCTGCGCGATGCACCTGTCCGAGCGAGGCCGCCGCCATAGGAGTCGCCGAAAACTCCGCAAAGGCTTTGCTCATACGCACGCCCAGCTCGTTCGTCACAATCTCTTCGACCTCTGCGAACGAGAAAGGCTCTACCTTGTCCTGCAATCTTGTGAGCGCTTCAAGGTAAGGGTAAGGCAGCAGGTCTGAGCGTGTGGAGAGAAGCTGGCCGAGCTTGATAAAGGTCGGCCCCATCTGTTCAAGGTCGCGCGCCAGTTCTTCTGCCTTCGGCGCTTCTGTGATGGTTGCTGACTCTTCCTTTAGAATGTCGTCCAGACCCGCATTCTTCACAATGTCGGAGCGACCGTACTTCATCAAAAGCACGGCTACGTCTTTATAACGTTTCAGGTTTTCGGGTTTCAGCGAGATTGCCATCACTTGCTCCTTCAAAGAGCATTGTAGGGAAATCAAGGGGGCGGATACAAAGAGAGCCGCTAGGGCGCGCGGGTTCCTCAGATGCCTGCCGTATTCATCAAAACCACACGCCACCCGTCCGGGTCTTCAAAGGTCAAGCCCCTGTCACGCCAGTAAGGATTCTCTGCCATGACAGGATTGTATCCCAGACGTGCGAGGCGTGCGGCCACACGATTAATCGCACTTCGATCAGTAATGTAGAAGACCAGAAGATTGTCTTTTGTCGGAGCCGGGCAGGGGCTTCCCCCTTCATGCTCCGTGAATTCAAGGTGGTAGCGTTGGCCGGGCAAGCCCAGCATCACGCCTGTATAGCGAGCGTGTCCTGTGAAAGAACCTATCTCTTCCAGCCCAAGCCCGTCACGATAAAACTGGACGACCTCCTTGAGCTTAGCGGTCGGACGCGCAACGCGCACTTGCACGACCGGAAAATCCTTAGTCCATTCATCCGACATAGTTTCCCCTTTAACAATCTCAAGAGCATTGAAGAGAAGTCAGTAGAGATATTCGGTCTCATGCACAGGGATTGTCAAACGCGAGCGGGTAAGCTTTTTTGAGGCGGGATGATTGAGCTGTCTTTCGTGAGGCTCATATGAGAAAAGAGAACGGCAACCTGAATGAGGGGCGTCTTTCAGGTTGCCGTTCTCTTTTTTGGCCTCACCGCGCTTCAGCCAGCGAAAGTGGCGGTGGAAGCCGGGCTGTAAACTGCGTGGGAACTGCTTCTGGCTTCGTTAGGCGTTTGCCTTCTCGCTTACTGTGCGCGAACTATCAGCGTTACCGTCTCAGGCTTGACGTTGTTCCTCGCCAGTTCCATTTCAAGCGAGCGTTCCTGATTGGTCTTGAAAAGCTCGCGGCCACCGTTGGAGCCTGATATCCAGATATTCGAGAGGAAGTAACGGTCACCGTAGCGGTTGAAAACCAGACGGGTTTCGTTCTGCATCTTTCTGGTCGTAACGGGCCTGCTCAGCACGACGGCGTTCGCTTTGCCATCTCTGCGCATGATTGACAGGCCGGTCTCATCTACAGTGCTTGCGCTGTTGATGATGTAACTACCTGCCGGAAGCGTCTTACCCTTAACGCTAAATTCAAAGGGAACGTTGACGATGATGTTGCGAGGACTCTGTGCGCTCGCGGCAAGAGCCGAGACGAACGCTAATGCGATGATGCCGACAAACATTGTGGCGGCCTTAAGTATCTGCTTTCTCATGGGTCTCCTTCTTCTCTTTCTGGGCTTCGCTGGGGCGCGGGCGGCAGGTGTCTCTCAAACGGTTTCGGCCTGCCGCCCGGGGGCGCTGCGTCGTTAGTTTTCAATCTGGATAATCCGGTTTCGCTTCCAATCGCGTCCGGCGTTTAATTATTTCAACGATCTCAATCACTATCTCTGCCGCATGGTTAGTGCAGTCCCCGTGCCACACAGAGCAAGGGAGCAGGGGAACGAAGAAACTGGCAGCGGAAGTTGTTGATAAAAGAAGAGATATTTTGAAGCAGGAGTTATCCTTGAAGAAACACCAACCTCGCCCGAAGCCTTCCGAAAGCTATCCATTCGGATAGACCGTCTAACCTTGTAGATAGCCCTCGAAGAAAGTACTGAGTGATGAATACTGAGTAAGAACAGAGTGCTTTTACCGCCGCGCGAGCGGCGACGAGAAGGTAGCCAGACGTACACGTCTGGAATCGGAATAAGTTTGAGGACACGCGCCCTGAAGGGAGCGCGAAGATTCTACGCGCTCCCTTCAGGGCGCAAATGACAACTACATCCTTACCATAGGCAGAGACGGCCTCTCGTCCGCCTTAGCCTACCTTCTGGATGCGCCTTCGGCGCACACGATTGATTTCTTAATCAGCTTCTCAGTACTCATCACTCATCACTCAGTACTTTCTTATCAAGCATTAAAGGCTTATTATTTGCTTCAGTCGAAATTTTGTGGCTTGCTCCATAACGAGAGCCAGGCCGACGCTTCGCGCCCGACAGGAATGAATCCAAGACTCGTCTCCATCTCAGGGCCTTTGCAGGGAAAGACCTTTCCGCTCGCGGACGAAGCCTGTTCCATAGGGCGCGAATCTGCCAATCAGCTCTGCGTCTCGGACGCCTCTGTCTCACGCCGCCATTGTGTGATTAACAAGGAAGATGGACGCTTCAGGCTCTCAGACCTTGAGAGCCTGAACGGCTCGTTTGTCAACGGCGTGCCCATCAAGGAGCGCTACCTTGAGCACGGCGACCAGATCAAGCTGGGCGACACGCTCTTTCTCTTCCTGCTGCATGAGGGCGAAGCGCAAAGCCCACCAAACCCCGTCATCGTCAGCGAGGAGATGTTCATCTCTACGCATTCCACCATACGCATGACGAGCCACGATTCGCTGCTGCTTCAGCCTGACAAGCTTCTGGAAAGCCTGCCTGCCAACGCACGGCTCGCGCGACACCTCAACGCGCTATTGAAAATCAGCACGGCCATCAACTCCGTACGCGGTCTTGAAGCTTTGCAGAAACAGCTACTGGAACTCGTCTTTGAAGTCGTCCCGGCGGAGCGCGGCGCTATCCTTCTCGTCGGCGAGAGTCTGGACGAGTTCGCCTCCATCTTCGGCTTTGACAAGGCCGCAGGCGAGAACCGCCCAGTGCAGGTCAGCCGCACCATCATCTTCAAAGTCATGGACGAGAAGAGTGCGATCATGAGCAACGATGTCACGGCAAGCCCCGGACTTTCTACTTCCGAGAGCATCATAGCTTCGCGCATACGCTCTATACTCTGCGTGCCGCTCGTCTCGTTTGAAAAACTGCTCGGCGTAATTTATCTGGATGGAAGCGATGTCGCGGCGCGCTTTGACAAAGACCACCTTGAGCTGATGACAGCCGTAGCGGGCATCGCGGCGGTTGCGCTCGATAACGCACGGCACGTCGAATGGCTCGAAAGCGAGAACCAGCGTCTTCAAAAGGCGGTCGAAGCAGACCACAGCATGATCGGCGAGAGCAAGCGCATGAAGCAGGTCTACCAGTTCTTAGCCAAAGTTGCGCCCACAGATTCGACCGTACTGATTCGCGGAGAATCCGGCACCGGAAAAGAACTGGCCGCTCGCGCCATTCATCTTCACAGCCCGCGCTCTACCAAGCCCTTCGTCGCCATCAACTGCGCCGCGCTGACGGAATCGCTTCTGGAATCCGAGCTGTTCGGCCACGAGAAGGGAGCTTTCACGGGCGCGCTCACGCAGAAGAAGGGACGGCTTGAGGTCGCAGACACCGGCACGATTTTTCTGGACGAGATAGGCGAATTAGCGCCGCAGATGCAGGCTAAGCTGCTGCGCGTTCTACAGGAGCGAGAGTTCGAGCGTGTCGGCGGCACGCGACCCATAAAGGTTGACGTGCGCGTCATCGCTGCCACCAACAAAGAGCTTGAAGACGCCATCAAAACGGGCGATTTCCGTCAAGACCTGTACTATCGTCTCAACGTGGTCTCGATTGTCATGCCGCCTCTGAAAGAGAGACGCGAAGACATCCCGCTTCTGGCAAGCTACTTCGCTGCCAAGTTCAGCAAGAAGTCCAAGCGGCAGGTGATGGGCATCTCTCAATCTGCACGCGCATACCTGACCAACTACTCCTGGCCGGGCAACGTGCGCGAGCTTGAGAACGCCATCGAGCGCGCGGTCGTCCTTGGCTCAAGCAATCAAATCCTGCCGGAAGATTTGCCGGAAGCCGTGCTTGAAACCGCAACGTCGCCAAAGGGCGCAGCGCCCGCTCAATACCACGACGCCGTGAGGGAAGTGAAAAAGCAGCTCATACTGAAAGCGATGGAGCAGGCCGAAGGCAACTACACGGAAGCCGCAAAAATCCTAGGCGTGCATCCGAACTACCTGCACCGCCTGATACGCAACATGGATTTGAAAGACGAGCTGAAAAAATAGATTCATCTATTGTCCCGTAGGGACAATTGAAAATAGCCCAGCGATTTATCGCTGGGAATAAGTTGCGGAAAAAGAATAGAGTCCCGTAGGGACGACTGAAAACCTTTCTGGATTTATTCAGTCGTCCCTACGGGACTCTATTCTTTTTGTGCCTTCTATTCCCAGCACTGAAGTACTGGGCTATTGCCAATCGTCCCTACGGGACTTTTCAATCAGCTTCTTAGAATCTTACTTCATCTTCATGATGACGAGCGTGAGGTCGTCGTGCAGTGGTGCTGTAGAGCACCAACGGCGCACGGTCTCTAAAATTTTTTCGCCCAGCGCGGTCGCCGTGAGGTGCTGGTTTTCCAGAAGCAGTTCGCTGAGCCGCTGTTCGCCGAACTCTTCTCCTTCCATGTTGAAGCTTTCGGTCAAACCGTCCGTGTAAGCGACCATCACGTCTCCGCTCTCAAGCCTAACGGTCGCTTCTTCATAAACGCAGTCTTCAAAAAAGCCAATCACAGGCCCGCCCGCTTCCAGCCGTTGGATAACCGGCTCGTCCGCAATCGCCGTGGAAAGGTTTCCGGCGCTCATCAGAACTCTTTGCCCTGTGATGGCGACAGCCGCTTCGTGCCGGACGGTTGCAGCAAGGCTCGCGCCTCTTTTGCTGAGTAGCAGCGGCGGATTATGCCCTGCGTTGACGTAAGTCAAAGCGCCGGATGCTTCATCAATCTCTGCGTAGAAGAGCGTGGCGTAGCTTGTCGCGTCGGCGCAGGTGCGAAAGTGTTCGTTGACGGAAGCCATCAGGCTCGCCGGGCGCATGTGCTCTCTGCGCGCCTGGCTGCGCACGGTCGCTTGAACCGCAGAGGCGAACAATGCGGCGGACATCCCTTTGCCTTCAACATCGGCGATGACGAACCCGGTCTGTTGCCGCTCAAGTTCTATGAAGTCGTAGTAATCGCCGCCCACTTCGCGCGCGGGCTGGCAGACGGCGAAAAACTCAAGCCGGTCGCTCGCGGGCGCGTGTTGCGGAAGTAAACGGCGCTGGGCTTCGGCTGCCATTTCAGCCTCGCGTCGCTTTTCAACTTCGGCCTGCTGCTTCCGCCGCAGAAGCTTGCAGAGAGAGACCTGCCTGCGAAGGAGTGCCAGCAGTTGCTCGTTGTCCCAGGGCTTCTGTACGAACTCGCGCGCGCCGTGCCGCATGGCCTCCACGGCCACCTCTATGCTCGCCCAGCCCGTCATGACGACCGTGGGCAGAGCGTTGTCCAGAGCCTGCACGCGCGAGAGAAGCTCTATGCCTTCGCGGCCTGAGGTGGTATCGCGCGCGTAGTTGAGATCAATGAGCAGGGTGTCGAAGGAGCGCAGCTTAAGAGCTTCCAGAACCGCCGCTGGTGAGGAAACGGTCTCGACTATATAGCCATTGCGCCGGAGCAGGAGCCGTAAGGCTTCGAGCACATCCGGTTGATCGTCGGCAATCAGGATTCGTGCGCTTTCTGAAGTGTGCGCGCTCATTTAAGTTTTCACCTTTGACAATCTGTGGAAGCTTTTGGGGCGGCACAAGAGATGGGAATCATGCATCCCTAGCGCCGCCGTCCATCTTCATTTTCAGAAGACCCGCACGCCTTATAGGAAATCCCGTGCCAGGAGTGCTAACAGCTTAAATGCCCGGATTTTTAAGGTGATTTCGAGTTTTTGATTGAAAAGAGAGACTTGAGTAGATTCGTTTTCGGAATAGCTCAGTCCCAGGTTTGAGAAATACTGGGAGGAACGTTCACCGCCGCAGATGCAGAGAGCGCAGAGGAAGCGCAGAGGTTTGATTCAACAATGTTCCTGGCTACGTAGGAGCCGGATGTTTATAGCTTATCTGAGCAACCAGGTCTCAAGCTCCGTAGGAGCTTTATGTAATAGAGGCGACACATGTCGCACCTCGCGGAGCTTAGATTAACTTATCTCATCCCATTCTATAAACATGCGGCTCCTACAGAGCCAGGAACATTGACTATATTCTTATCTCGCTCCTCACGTTAAATTGTGCCCCGGTGATGCTCAACCAAGCAGCCTTCACAGGCTATCCTGAGCTGACTTCTTCTTCAAACGAATCTCGAAAACTTTCGGCCAGCGCTTGCCTGTGACGTAGAGGCGGTCGTTCTCTGTATCGTAGGCTATGCCGTTCAAGACGTTTTCGCTGTTTCTCAGGGTTTCATCTGGACGCAGTTCGGCTAAATCTATCCACGCCAGGATTCGTCCCGTCTGCGGGTCAAGGCGCACGATTCTGTCCGTCTTCCAGATGTTGGCGTAGATTTCGCCGTGAATGTATTCAAGCTCGTTCAATTCCGTCAGAGGCACATTGTTATGAACGATGCTGAGAGTGCGAAGGACGCGGAAGGTCGCTGGGTCTATGAAGCGTAGCTGGTTCGTGCCGTCGCTCAGGATAAGCGAGTGGCCGTCCGTAGTGAGTCCCCAGCCCTCGCCGTCATAGTTGAACTCGCCTTCGAGCTTGAAGTCTTTCAGGTCGTAGATGAAGCCTTTGCCCTGCTGCCATGTCAACTGGTAAATCTTTCCGTTCAGGATTGTCATGCCTTCGGCGAAATACTGGCCGGGCACGTCCAATTTCTTCTTCACCTTGCCCTTCTTCAATTCGACTTTGCGCAGAGAAGATTCGCCGTACTGCCCTGTGCTCTCGTAAAGCGTGCCGTCATAAATGACAAGCCCCTGCGTATAAGCCTTAGGGTCGTGCGGGTAAGTTGCGACGATCTCGTAAGTGTAGACCGGAATCTCTTCGGGCGAAGGCGTGCTCTTCACATTGGCCTGCGGGGGCGCATTACCAGCAGCATTCGCAGGGGTCGCCTTTGTGGATATGTTCGCCTCACCGCCGCCGCCGTCACCGCAGGCCGGAAGAGTAAGAAAGAGAAAGAGCGCGAGCGTACACGCCGATTGAGTTCGCATGAATCCTCTCGTTGTCCGAAAGCCTGGCCGGAGGAGATCGGCAGGAAAAATACGGCTATTTTATAACCGCCGGTTTCTGACCGGCGCGCTCGAAGGCGCGGTCAAGCGCCGCTTTGATTGCGCGGTCGCCCAAATCCAGCAGTCGCACGCCGTTAATGAAGATGGTGGGCGTACTGCCAATGGTGTAGGATTTACCGTCCGCAATATCATGCGCTACTTCGGCAGCATACTTTCCGCTGTCAAGCTCTGCATCGAATCGCGCGCGGTCTAATCCAATATCGCTCGCATACTTCTTCAGCGACTCGACATCCAGCGCCTGCTGGTTCTTATAGAGAATTGAGATGTACTCGAAGAACTTGCCCTGCGCGTTGGCGGCGTTGGCAGCTTCGGCGGCCTTGCGCGCCCATTGATGCTGTTCTAGCGGGAAATCGCGCACGACCAGGCGTACGCGCGTGCCGTATTGCTTCAATATCTCGTCCAGCACAGGATGTGTAGCAGAGCATGCGGGGCATTGAAAGTCCGTGAACATGACGACAGTGACAGGCGCGGTCACGGGGCCGCGCGAGGGATCGTCGTCCGTGCTGATTTTCTGAACGTACCCGGCAGGCTCCGGAAGCAGTATGCGAACCTGAGCCGTCGAGCGCAGGCGTTCCACGAGTGACTGTTCAAGACGAGCGCGCTCTTCCTGCTCTAGATAAAGCCCTATCTCCGCGCGGCGTGCTTCAAGACCGCCTTCGATGCGAGCTTTGTTCTCTTCGTAAAATTTTGCTATGTCGGCATCGCTGGGCTTCTTCAATTTATCAAAAATCTCTACGCGTATGAGATCGTCGCGCGTGATGCGTCGTCGTCGCGCTTCCGCGTCCAGCAGCACCTCGTTGACTTTGACGTTTATAGCCTGTAGCTCGGCTTCATAAAGCCGCAGGCGCAGGTCGTTGATGGCGGGCTTCAATTGTTCGTTCAAGTCTGCGTAGGTAATGGAGCGGCCTGAGACAGAAGCAAGCACCGTCGCGGGCGCAATGCCCTGAGCGTTCACGTCCATCGCGCCCCATTCGACGACATACATCATGCGCAGCCTGGTGGCTAAATCATCCATGAGCGCTCCTGCGCGCTGCTCGCGTACGACAGAGATGATTCGCGGGCGCGCTTCGTCGAGCGAAGTCGTGCCGAACTGCTCGCGGTTGCTCTCGTAAATCGACCTGATGTCTTCTTCCGTCAGCGCAGGGATGCGGCTATTGACTTCCGCATTGAGCAGTTGTTCCCGCGTCACGTTACGCTTCTTCGCTTCGGCCTCGAAGAGAAACGTGTTGACCTGGTTGGTGAGCGCACGCCGCCGCATCTCGCCTATCTCTTTATCGGCGTTGTTCAAGGCATCGCGCACCTGCGCATCTATGTCGTCTAAGCTCACGGGCTGCCCGTTGACCAGAGCCAGCGTGTTCGTAGGAATCGCAGGGCTGGCGGCTGGCTTCGCAGGGGACTGCGGCGGGCTGGTGTTCTGTCTGGAAGTCTGTGCCGCGACGTGTACAACGAAAAGGAGCACAAGCGAGCTTGCTGTAAAGAGTCTTTTACGTTTGGTCATCAAGAATTCACTTTCAACTCGGGGCGCGTCTAACTTTAAGTCCTTCAGGTCTTCCGACTTGATAGACGATGATATTTGATTTCCAGTCGCAGTTACAAACCGACAACAGAAATAAGTCTAGAGAGTCTGGAGAGTCCAGAGAGTCTAGAGAGTCGAAGAACGCTTCCGGCTCTCCAGACTCTCTAGACTCTCCAGACTCTCTGGACTATAAAAGCAGTGGAGGGAAAGTATGTCTTTATCGCGTCGCAGATTTTTAAGTACACTGGCGGCCACCGCGCCCGCAATCTTAACCGGAGCATTGACCGGCGCAACTCGCGCACAGGTCATCGTAGTCCCGCCGGTTATTACCAATTACAACACGACAGGCCGCCCGCTCGTGGTGGAGGGCAAGACGTTGCTCATCGCACTCTCATTCACTACGGAGATCGAAAGCTTGAGCGGGAGTTTGCCCGTTCCGATTCAGCCGGAAGCGTCGGGCGGTCAGCAACTGGTCGAGCCGCAGGAACTTTATTTCTACCCGATCAGAGGCCGCCGCAACTATCGCGCAATACTTTCCGCGCCGCTGGATTCGGTCATGGGAAGCCATCCTTTGCACATAAGTGCGCGTGCAGCCGGAGGAGTAAGCTCAAATTGGACGTTCCCCTATTTCATAGAGCGCGGCGTTTATCGCTCGACCTCCCTGACGCTGGACGAGAATTTCAGCGCGCCCCCGCCGGACATAGCCGCGCGTATGCGGCGCGACTTTGAAACGGACGTGGAGATTTTCAAACGAGTAAGCCCGCGCAAGTGGACTACCAGTTTCATTCGCCCTGTGGCGGGGCGTGATAACGACAACTTCGGCGTGCGCCGCACAGTCAACGGCACGAAACGCTATCGCCACATAGGGCTTGATTTTCGAGCCTCTACGGGGACGCCTGTTCAGGCTATGAACAACGGCACGGTCGCGCTTTCAACCGAACAGTGGACTCCGGGGCAGACCATTATCATAGATCACGGCGGCAGCATCTTTTCCAAATACAACCATCTCTCTGCGCGCCGTGTCGTTGCAGGCCAAACGGTCACGCGCGGGCAGGTGATAGCCCTTTCAGGCCATAGCGGCGGACAAAACGCTCCGCCCCATCTGCACCTGGACATCATCATCAACCGCACCGCCGTTGACCCCGAAGATTTCATGCGCACGGCAGCGCAACTGATTTCCGTTTGATAGGTAAAGAAATTTAGGAGAGCATTAGAAGGGGAAATATCTTGTTGGGTGAGATGGAACTATTTAGAATTGAGTCATGAAAAGATGTCCTACCTGTAATCGAACTTTTGAAGACACCTTTACCTTTTGTTTGATTGATGGCTCAATTCTATCTGCTCCGTTTGACCCGGATGCATCTAAACACCAGCCCGCCTCTCGCAGCGATAACGCTCCGCCGACAGAAGTTTTGCCGCCTGTCTCCCCTTCAAGCCCCGTTTCTTTCGCCCGGACTATTGTATCCCCTGAGAAGACGGACATCGCATCAGCTAATGCTTCTGATAGTAAAGAGAACGAGTCTGCCGACATTGATGAAGATACGGATTCTCCTAAAGGTAGTGGCCTACCGTTCATTGTATTAGGGCTGGTAGTTTTAGGAATCCTTTTTATTATTCTGGGCGGTGCCAGCAAACAAGAAGGGATGACAGGGATTGGAATATTTCTTGTTGTCGGCGGAGTAATAATTCTTTTGCTTACTGCGATAGTAAAAAGCTATCCAGGCTCAAGCAAGTAATCTTGTTCTTTACCTTATTCCTATTCCGCAAGCTTCCGCACGGTTTCAACGGTGTCTATCTCGTTAACAGTCTTATCGTCGCGTAGTCTGAGTATTCTGGGGAAGCGCAGGGCGTAGCCGCTCTTGTGGCGCGGGGATGCCTGCACGCGGTCGAAGGTGACTTCTAGAATAATTTTGGGTTCGACCAGACGGACGCGACCGTGCGCGAATTCTTGCAGGGTGTGGGCTTTGAACCACTCGGTCAACTCGGCCAGCTCCGCGTCGGTCAAACCTGAGTAGGCTTTGCCGACATTTAGAAGTTCAGGGTCGTCTTCGGATCGGCGCACGGCGAAGGTGTAATCGGAGAGCAAGTGGCGGCGCTTGCCGTGGCCGACTTCGACCGAGGTGACGACGACATCGAGCGTGGCGATGGCGCGCTTTAATTTCAACCACTCGCGCCCGCGCCTTCCGGGTTTATAAGCGGAGCGCGGGTCTTTAATCATCAAGCCTTCGTTGCCGCGTGCTCGCGCCCTGTCAAATTCTTCATCCAACGTTGCGACTTCTTTGAAGCGTCTTGCAACGGATTGCCTGACAGCGCCTTCCTGCGGCACAAGCTGTTCCAGAAGACTGCGGCGCACAGACAAAGCGTCATCAATCAGCACGCGCCCGTCAGCATATAGAATGTCGTAGACGATAAAGACTACTGGGACGGCATCCAAAAGCTCTTCACTCACGGTCTTTCGCCCCAATCGTTTCTGCAATTCGCTGAAGGGTAAGATAAGGCCGTCACGCGCCGGTACAATCTCGCCGTCCAGAATCACATCTGCTTTCAATTTGCTCAGGGGCGCGAAGAGTTCCGGGAAGCGATGCGTAATCTCGTCCATAGTGCGCGAGTAAAGTGCTAAGCGCTTGCCGCTCTCTATCGTCGCCGCGTCTGAGGTTTCGACACCTGCGGCCTGTACATGCGCCTGCGCGCGTATGCCGTCGAACTTGTCTTCTACGAAAAACTCTTCGGGCATAGTGCGCGCTATGTCTGCAAGGTCTGCGGCGGCAGTCGCAAGCATGAACTTGAGCGGGTGAAAGAGACGCATAGAGACATGTTGCAATTCATCATGGCGGGCGCGCACAGCCGTCTCGCCTATGTCGCCCATGAGCATGTTGGCTAGAGAGACCTGCTGTAGAGGTTGATTGAAGGCGCGTGCGATTGAGTCTTCGACCAATCCCTCTTTCAAGCCTATGCGCAGGTCGCCGACGAGCAGCTTGACCAGGTATTTCGCTTCGAGTGGGGTCGAGACGGAAAGCACTTCGGTTAAAAGATTCTTCTTGCTCTTCGTCCCGCGCATCTCGCTTAGACGCTCTATCAGCGCCTCGGTTTCGGCGAGCGTGATGGCGGGCTTTGCTCCTACACCCTTGGCTTCGAGCACAGCTTCGTAAGCCACCTCGCCTGAATCGCCCAGCCGAACGTAGCGCGGGCGCAACTCTTCAACAGCAATGCCGGTCGCCTCGCTCAACGCATCGCGCAAGGTGCTTGAGCCGACGTTGGTCGTTCGCACGTCGCTTAGAGGAAACTGATGCCCCGCGAAATAGCGCGCTGCACGCGCCAGGTCTTTATCGTCCAGACTGTGAAAATATGCGCCGAGCCGCGCGGCCTTCTCCAACTTCTTCGTCGTCGCGGCGACGTGTTCAGCCGCCTCCGCGAAAGTTTGCAGCAGACCTCCCTGCGCTTGCACGTTCGTCTGTGTATCTGTTGATGAAGTCTTTCGCGGCATGCTTCCTTAAATCCAGCTAATGTCATCTACAAACGTTTGCGCTGAAGGCGCATCCGGAAGGTAGCCAGAGGCAGAGGCGGACGCGAGGCCGACCTCTGCCTCTGGTCAGAGGGTAGTTATCATTCGCGCCCTGAAGGGAGCGCGTAGATTCTACGCGCTCCCTTCAGGGCGCGTACCCTCAAACTCGCTTCAGTTCCAGACGTTGCACGTCTGGCTACCTTCTCCATCGCCGCTCACGCGGCGGTAAAGAGTCTTCAAACAACTTCTAACATTTATTCCCGGCCCTAAATGGGTAGGTTATTGCTACGGGACTGAGAGACTTGACCGTCGCTATTGTAAATCTCTTTACGAGCGCATCAGTTCTGCGGAAACGCGAACGGCTTCTTTCTCATCCGGCTCGCCGAAAATTTCAGGGTGGAGGATGCGCGCTAGAATCTCAGCACCCTCGACGACGCGCGGCCCCGGACGGCTGAAGTAGCTGGTTGCATCCACTGCCCAGACCTCACCACGCTTGACAGCCGGAAGCTCATGGAAGCCTTCGGGCAGGCTGGATTGCGGCAACTGGCGAAGGATGTCTTCCTTGTAGTAGCCGCAGGGAATCATCACCACGACATCGGGCGCATACTCGCTTATCTCTTCGGCTGTGGTTACGACAGACTTGCTCCCTGCGCGACCGAAGGCATGATCGCCTCCGGCCAGACGAACCTGCTCAGGAACCCAGTGGCCGGGCGCGAAAGGCGGCTCAAGCCATTCGAGCATGAGCGTGCGCGGGCGCGTCCTTACGGATGCGGTTGCGGCTTCAAGTCGCTCAAGACGAGCTTTAAGATTTGCGACTACCTTTTCCGCCTCTGTTTCTCTTCCGGTCAACTGGCTGACCGTCATGATGTTGTGGAAGATGTCTGCGATGTTGTTCGGCTCAAGCGAGATGATGCGTACTTCCGTCTCGAAGATGCGCGCTGCCTGCTCCACGGTCTTGTAGCTGACGGCGCAGACTTCGCAAAGCTCCTGCGTGATGATGAGGTCTGGACGAAGCGCGTATAATTGCTCTTCATCCAGATCATATATGGAGCCGTGGCCGTCCAACTGCGAGCGCACGGCATGGTCAATCTCCTTGCTCGTCATCGTTTCATGCGAGATGCGGCTGGCTGTAAGGCGTGGAAGTCCCGCGACCGTCGGCGGGTAATCGCATTCGTGCGTGATGCCTACGAGCGCATCTTCCAGCCCCAGCGCGCAGACGATCTCGGTCGATGAAGGCAGCAGCGAAACGATGCGTTGACCGTTGGTCATTCTCTCTCCTTACGATTCTCTATGGATTCGCTTAGGGTGCGCGAGAGCGGCGCGGCTGTCAAGAATCCAATGAAGAAAGAAAAAAGATAAAAGTTATGCCTGCCATTCAACTTCATGCGCTCCGCACTGCTTCAGCTTTCCACCGAGCGGCTGTACAATCCCTGTCTACACTAAATCGAAAGAATAAAGGGGAGTTATGCAAGACAAGCCTAAGTCGTATCCAGACACGCAGCCGGATGGCAAGCCGTTGAAGCAGATCACGGAGATTCTGCTTGAGCGTCGCGCCACAAACCATTTCACCGATGAAGAAGTGCCGGAAGAATACCTTGAAGCAATCTTACAACTCGGCACGCAAGCCCCGTCAGGCTACAATCTACAGCCCTGGCGTTTCATAGTCGTGCGCGATGAAGAGAACCGCAAGCGGCTTCAATCGGTCGCCTTCAATCAGCCGAAGGTTGCGGAAGCGCCCGTCGTCATCATCGCCGTCGGCATGAAAGAGGAATGGAAAGAGCGCGCCGACGAGGTCTTCCATGAAGGCGCAGAGCGTGGCGCGGGCAAGATGGATGCCTGGGAGGCATACAGGGACGGCGCTCTGCAATTCCTGACAGGGATGCAACAGATGCCCGTCTGGGTCAACCGCCACACGATGATTGCGTTTACGACTTTGATGTACGTCGCGGAAGCCTACGGCTTCGACACCGCGCCGATGGAGGGCTTCGACGCCGCAGGCGTCAAGCGCGAGTTCAATATTCCGGAAGAGGGTGAGGTCTGCGCGCTTCTAGCCATAGGCCGCGCCGCCCAGCCCGAAAAAGCCTACCCTGGGCGTTTCGAGCTTGATCGCATAGTTTTCAGCGAGAGCTTCGGTGAGCCGTGGAAAAGTACGGAGGATTGAATCATTGATTCAATGAACCGATGAATCAATTTCATATAAAGGTTGAGATTTATGCAGGAGCAGAATGAGCGACGCTTTGAAGGCGTGGTGCTGGATCACATCGCTGTGAAGTCTGAGGATATAGGGCGCGATGCGGCGGAGTACGAGCGTATAGGTTTTCGCGTGGAGACGCTGTATACGGACTGGGCTATGCTGCGCGACGCGCGCGGGTTCGGCATTGCATTATTATCGCCCGGCTCTAAGCATCCGCCGCACATGGGTCTGCGCGTTGAAACACGCGAGGCTCTGGAAGAAGCCGCCGCACGCGAAGGCCGCCCCGTCAAAGAGCACCGCGACCGCTCCGTCTCCTTCTACACGAAGGGCGTCGGAGGCAACGCCGTCGAAATCATCTATTATCCCCCGGAGTATGAAAAGGAGTAGGGGCAGAGGACTTGTCCCTGCCCCTACAAAGATGTTGAGACTGATTGAGGCTGAATCACAGGCTGAGATTGCCGAGGCGCGGCGGCTCTTTGAAGAGTATGCCGCATGGGTCGTGATTGATCTCTGCTTTCAGAATTTTGAAAAGGAGCTGGCTGACCTGCCGGGCGCTTATGCTCGCCCCGGAGGTTGCCTGATTCTGGCTATTGAAGGCGACGAGGTGGCAGGCTGCATTGCTCTCAAAGATTTGGGCGACCGCGTCTGCGAGATGAAGCGGCTCTTCGTGCGCCCGCATTTTCAGGGGCGCGGTATTGGGCGCGTGTTGACGGAAAAGATAATCGCGGAGGCAAGCGCTATAGGCTACAGTAGTATGCGACTGGATACACTGCCGTCGAAGATGGGAAAGGCTGTGGCCGTCTATCGTTCGCTGGGTTTCAAGGAGATTGAGCCTTACTATACGAACCCTACGGCGGGTACGCTCTACATGGAGCTAAAGCTGTCGGACTGAGAGCGCCCGCGCCTTTCTCTTTCTCTCTGGCGCTTGCGATGTTCATCTGAAGTGTGCGAAAGTCCGAATCGCAATTCATCCCTTAAAATTTTCAGGAGCGACATTGAACATGCCGAAGATTGAAGCGGAGACCGCTACGGGTCTGAACGCCTTCGAGGCGGAAAGCGGGCGCAAGCTGGTGCTGGCAATCGAAGATGCAGGCATTGACATACTGCATCGCTGTGGGGGAAACGCTCGCTGTACTACGTGCCGCGTCGAAGTGCTCGCGGGCGACCCGGGCGAGATGGGCGAGCTTGAGCGCAACCGTCTGGCGGCGGAAACCGGCCTGGCCGAGAATGTGCGCCTTTCCTGCCAGGTACACGTGATTGACGATCTAAAAGTAAGGGTAGTCAATCAAGCGAGCGTGAAGGGCATCCCGGCAGGCCCGCGCCCCGCTGAAGAGTAGGGATGAGGAAAAACGCAGAAGTCAGAATGCAGAATGAACAGAAGAAGATGTCTTTAATTCATCAATCTGCACTCTGCCTTCTGCATTATCCTTATCCCTGCTTTATTGCGCCTGCGCCTTTCTCTGGTGTAATCTCTGGCGCGTAAATATTTCAAGACAAACTGGAAGCATTCCGGCGTGCCTGAAAAAAGCATTTCGGCTTGAAGGGATGCAGGCGGCTTTACCGTTTCACACACCAACATGGACGGAGGACGTATGCTAAGCGAGTTTTTAACTCATCTCCCTGTTAGCCTAGGGTTCTTGCAGGACTTGGTGCATGCCCCGACCACGGGCGCGGACGTGGCGCGCGCTATCCTGCGCTGGACGCATTTTGTAGCAGGCATCACCTGGATAGGTCTTCTATACTTCTTCAACCTGATTAACGTTCCCTTGCAGAAGGGCTTGGACGGCGATACCAAGAAGAAGGTGAACCCGGAGCTTCTGGGACGCACGCTCTGGTATTTTCGCTGGGGCGCGGTCGTCACTGTGCTCGCCGGATTGACCTACTACGCAATGTACATTCTGTCGAGTGAAGCCAGAAACGCGGGCGTCAATCCATGGTCTTACTTAGGCATCTGGCTCGTCATAGTGCTCGTCACCTACGCGATTATTTACGGCCTGTATCAAGTGCCTGCGCTGACTGCTGTGGGTCGCGGGATTGTGCTAGGGGTGGTGATTGCCATTGTGGTCATCCTGTTTGCGGTCGCGGTTGTTTACGTGTTGGGGAACGCGGGCGGCGCTGGTCGTCCTTACCTGGGTAACAAGTCGGTCTCAATCGGCATCGGCGGCGGCCTCGGCATCATGATGTTCCTGAACGTGTGGGGAATTATCTGGCGCGTGCAGAAGCGCGCCATCGCCGGATTCAAAGGCGAAGGGGCAGCGCCCTCGGCGGATGATTTACGCAAAGCTTTCCTGGCATCGCGCACGAACACCTGGCTCTCCCTGCCCATGCTCTTCTTAATGGGCACATCGCACGGTGACTGGATTCTGTTCGGCAAGTAAAAAAGACTGCGCTCGTTAAAAAGCTGTTTGAAAACTCTTTACCGCCGCGCGAGCGGCGATGGAGATGGTAGCCAGACGTACACGTCTGGAACTGAAGCGTGTTTGAGGTGACGCGCCCTGAAGGGAGCGCGTAGAAGCTTCGCGCTCCCTTCAGGGCGCGAATGATAACTACACTCTGACCAGAGGCAGAGTCCGTCGCAAGCGGACTCTGCCTCTGGCTACCTTCTTGCTGCGCCTTCGGCGCAAACGCTGGATATGCCTGCGGCGCAAACCATTGATTCCTCAAGACAGCTTCTTAGACGCTATTTTCAATCCTCCCTGACGAGACTTCAAAAAACAACTTCTGAAAGTTTCGCGTCCCCCCTGCTCTTTTTTCGTCATACTAATGACGAAGACTCTACATGCATTCGCCACAACCGACGCGCAATATTGCGTTGCCACGCGCATTGATTTCATCAAATATTCGACCCCGCTTGCCTTCAATGGCAGGCTGGATTGTCGTGCAATAACTCAGGAGGTTACAAAAGAAGATGGGCTTTAACAGAGACTATCAGGCCAAGCAGTTCGACTTGAGCGGCCTGAAAGGCATCTCGGATCAAACGCTTGAGATGCACTTCAAGCTTTACGAAGGTTACGTCAAAGAGACGAACAATCTGACCACGAAGATTGCCGAGTTTCTTCAGGATGGCAAAGTAGATCAGGACGAAATGCCCGCCTACTCGGAGCTGACCAGGCGTTTGGGCTTTGAGTACAACGGCATGGTGCTTCACGAATATTACTTCGGCAACATGAAGCGCAATGGTTCGGGCGACCCGGAAAAAAGCTCTCGCATCTACAAGGTGGCGGAAGAATCTTTCGGCAGCTACGACATCTGGAAGGCGGATTTCGTGGGCGTCGGAAAGATGCGCGGCGTGGGCTGGGCTATCTGCTACGAGAACCCCGCCAACGGGCGATTGTCGAATCACTGGATTTCGCTGCACGAAGTCGGGAACGTTGCGGGCTTTAACCCTGTGCTGGTGATGGATGTCTGGGAGCACGCTTTCCTTCTGGACTATAAACCCGCCGAGCGCCCGAAATACATAGAAGCATTCTTCTCCAACATCGATTGGGACGCAACCGAAAAACGCCTGACGGCAGACACCGGCACGCGTCAAACGAGCGCATGAAAAAGCAGGGATGAGGGCGGCAGCGATGAGGGATGAAAAGGGATTGAGTGACTGACTCAACTGAACGCTTCATTTAATTCTTGTTCATCCCTCATCGCTGCCGCCCTCATCTCTTGATTCGCCCCTACTTTTATAAATACGCTATACTTGCGCCATCACATCAGACTCTGTATTCGGAGGACCTATGAAGCTTAAGCGTATCTCTATCCCTGTAGCCTTTTTCTGTGTACTCTCGCTGGCGCTCTCTTTCGGGGCTTGCGCTCCGGCAGATAATGCGAACTCAAATACCACTGCGACGACCAACACTACTGCGCCCGGCGCAACGCCTACGCCTGCTGTTCAGAATCTGACGGCCAGCACGGAGCGCCCGCAAAGTGTGAAAGATAAGGCCACGGCAATGGGCGAGGCAGACACGGCTTCTCCAAAGCTCAAGATAGTAGAGCCGCGTGAGGGCGCGACCGTCACAGGCTCCACGGTTCGTCTCAAACTGAATCTGACGAGCGATAAAGGTTACAAGACGGGCAAAGACCCTGCGACCGGGATGGGGCCGCACATACACGTCATCCTGGACAATCAACCCTACGAGGCTTACTACAGCCTGGATCAGCCGTTCGAGCTACGCAACGTCTCGGAAGGCAAGCATACGATTCGCGTCTTCGCTTCGCGTGCATGGCACGAGAGCTATAAGGACGAAGGCAACTTCCAAATAGTTACCTTCACGGTCAAGGGCGGCGGCGATGCTTCCAAGCCTACGACGACCAACACCGGGCAGGTGATGGCGAATAACAACGCTGGTAAGACGGCCAACGCGAACGCAGGCGCAGGAGCAGCAGCGGAAGGCAAAGATATGGCGTCGAGCACTGCGGGCGATGTTGACCCGAAGAAGCCGCTGCTGACTTACAGCCGCCCGAAAGGCGAGTACAAGGGTGCGGATGCAGAAGCGATTATGATTGATTTCTGGCTGACGAATGCAAAGCTTGTAGGCGATGGGGGACAGTATCGCGTGCGCTATTCGGTTGACGGCGGCGAGGCGAAGATGCTGGACAAGTGGCAGCCCATCTGGCTCACGGGTTGGACGAACGGCAAGCACACGGTCAAGCTGGAGCTTGTTGACCAGAACGGCTCGGTCGTCCCGAACGGCGATTACAACTCGACCACGCGCGAGATTACAGTTCAAAAGTAGATTTGAACGAGCATGAGACGGAGGCGCTTGTTGCGTAATGGTAATAACACCTGAAGCTCGCACGAAGCCGTAAGAAGATGTGCGCGAAGTCCCGTAGGGACGATTGATAATAGCCCAGCCATTTATCGCTGGGAAAATCAAGCGGGTAAAAATTTGAGTCCCGTAGGGACGACTGAAAGGAAATGTTCAGTCGTCCCTACGGGACTCAACTCTTTTTCTCTACTTATTCCCAGCACTGAAGTGCTGGGCTATTGCCAATCGTCCCTACGGGACTCTTACGTTAACTTCAAAGTAGAAGTCTCTTCTACTTTGCACTACTCTTTTTCGTTGTACGCCTTTTGCCTGCGACCTTTTTCGCGCCCCGTTTGGTGCCGCTCTTGGTGGTGCTCTTTCGTCTGGTGCGTGGTGCGGGTCGTTCAGGCTCGCCGCTCGTCAAGCCGCGTAATTGTTGCGACAGGTCAACTCCGAAGATGTCCTTGATTTTGTTCGTCACGGCGGGCAGCACGAAGTTCATGCCGACGCGCGACAGCCCATCGAAGAAGTTGTCTGCGGATGAAGCCGAACGCTTGCGTGATGAAGGCTTGCCATCGTCCTGACGCACGACGGCGATGCTGTAACCTATGATTAAGCCTACGGACATCGCGCCCAGTCCCCAGACAACAGGGTTCTTGCTGAACTCTTCATTCCAGCCAATAACATCCGACACAGTTTCTTTCACGGATTCGTACTGATCCGAGACCGTCTCCTTAATCTCTTCAACTGTCTGCGAGATGGACTCTCTGGTTTCCTCTATACGCTTCTGTAGCTGCGCTTTGCTCGCTCCCTCTTCATCGCTGCCTGCGACTGCCCGCGCCCTCGTTCTCCTTTCAGCCATATCACCTCTCCCTCCTTTTACGAATGAAGACCAGATGTTTGTATGCCTTAAATAATTCGCACAGTCAATAAAAGGATTGATTCACAGGGTTATCGTCACTATGGGTCGCGTCGCGCTTGAAGCGCTGCGGCGCATTGAGTATCATCAACTTAATTTAAGAGAAGCCGCAGGAAAAGTTTTCGAGTGGGGCTTGCGCTTGCTCGTTCCGCTTTATCATACAAGCCCGCTGTAGCTCTGCCCTCGCATCGCCGCGAACTAGAGCAGTTACGGGACTACAAGGCAGTGGCGCGTGTACTTCGTGCCAGTTGAGAGAAGGGAAATGGTGCCAGAGCGAAGATGAGCGAAATGGTTGAACAGGTCACGATTCACAAGTCGCCGCTAGATGAAGCGCACCAACGTGCGGGCGCACAGTTGACAGAGCGTGACGGGTGGGTGGTGCCCGCGTCTTACGGCGATGTGGCGGCAGAGTACAAGGCTGTGCGTGAAGAGGGCGCTGGCCTGATTGACCTCTCCGCGCGCGGGCGCATAGAGATAGGCGGCACAGAGGCCGTGCTGTTCCTCAACGGGCTAATCACGAACGACGTTAAGACGCTGGCAGAAAATTCCTGGATGGCTGCGGCCTTCCCGAACGTACAGGGTCGCATGCTGGCACATGCTCGCGTGCTTCACAGGGGCGACGCATTCCTCTTCGACACCGAAGCCGTGACGCGTGAGCAGATAGTGAAGACTCTGGGGCGATTCACGCTCGCCGGAGACTTTCGCTTGACGGATGTGACAACTGAAACGGCGCTCATCTCCGTTCAGGGCAGGCGTGCTGCCGAGATTGTCAGTGCTGTACTGGGTGAAGATGCAGCGAGCGTTGAGCGTGGCCGCATCGTCAATGTTGATTGGAAGGACGAGAGCGTTAGCGTCATACGCGCAACTCACACGGCTGAAGACGGCTTTGACCTGTTCACGAGCGCTGGCGCTGCGGCCTCGCTCTGGGATGCTTTGTCTCAGGCGGGTGCGCGCCCCGTAGGCTTCGATGCGCTTGAGATTTTAAGAATCGAAGCCGGATTAGCGCGCTACGGCTTGGATGTGGATGAAACAAAGGTCGTCCTTGAGACGGGACTGGACGATGCAGTCAGTTTTACGAAGGGCTGTTACATAGGGCAGGAGATTATCGCGCGCATACACTTTCGCGGGCACGTGGCGAAACGCCTGGCCGGATTGATGCTGAACGTTGAAGGCGAAATGCAACGCGACGATAAGGTCAGAACAGCGGAAGGGAAAGAGATCGGATGGATTACCTCTGCCACGCGCTCGCCCCTGCTCAATCGAACAGTCGCGCTCGGCTACATCAAATACGATTATCTACAACCCGGCACACGTGTACGGGTCGTCAGTAATGATGCAGAGCTGGAAGCGCACGTCGCAGAGCTTCCCTTCGTGCGCGGAAGCTGGTAAGACCGGGATGCAGAACAATCTGGACAGTAAAGATGAGCGAACAGTCTGATACTTCGGAAGAATCAAAGCCGCGCGACCTTGATTATGAACAGGCGCGCCTTGCTTACTCCATCATCGAATCGCTGCTGGAGCACACGCGCGTCGTCAGCGATCTCATAGCACTGATGGCGCAGGTGCTCGACGAAGATACTACACGTGCGCTCACCAACACCCCGCACTGGAAAGCCTACCTTGACAGCCGCCGCACGATGGAGCGCACACGCGAAGATGTAGAGCGCTTCACCGAAATCATGACCGCGCTTTCAAAAGAAGAAGAGCGCTGAGCCTGAAACTTGGCCGCCTGCCTTGATTTTTAAGCCCCGTAGGGGCGATAGAATTTAGCCCACGGCGCAAGCCGTGGGAATTGAGCAGCGACAAAAGTTAGAAGCCCCGGTAGGGGCGAAAGATAATCAAGCATGAATTTCTTTCGCCCCTACCGGGGCTTCTAACTATTTATAGGTGCATTATTCCCACGGCTGACGCCGTGGGCTAAAATCTTCCGCCCCTTTCAGGGGCTTAAAACCTGCATGACCCCGGAAATTAGTCATATCAATTATCAAACGGCTATAGTGTAATTCAGCGTTCTTTAATGTTGTACCTGACTCTATCTATTAACCATCGGAGGTAAACGGATGGCGGAAGGTTTTGTGCTGGCGATTGACCAGGGGACGACGGGGACGAAGGTTCTAATCTTCGACCATGACGGCTCGGTTAGAGGTCTGTCCTATTCCGAGTTGGCGCAGTATTACCCGCAGCCCGGCTGGGTCGAGCATGACGCGGAAGAGATTTGGTCAGAGGTGATTGATCTGGTCGAAGACGTGCTTGAGAAAACCGGCGTGCGTGCCGCAGACATACGCGCCATAGGCATCACGAACCAGCGCGAGACCACGCTGCTGTGGGATCGTCAAACGGGAGAACCCCTGGGGCGCGCCATCGTCTGGCAGGATCGCCGCACGGCTTTCATCTGCGACGAGCTGAAAGAGCGCGGGCTTGAAGACGCGTTCCGCCAGAAGACAGGTCTTGTGCTAGACCCGTATTTCTCAGGCACCAAGGTCAAATGGCTGCTGGATAATACGGAGGGCTTGCGCGAGCGCGCACGACGCGGCGAGATTGCCTTCGGCACGATTGATTCATGGCTCGTCTGGAAACTGACGGGCGCGAGCGTGCATATCACAGACTATTCAAACGCCTCGCGCACTCTTCTATACAACATACATGACCTGAGTTGGGATGATGAGCTGTTGGAAGCGCTCGACGTTCCGCGCAACATTCTGCCGGAGGTCATGCCTTCTGCTCATGTCTACGGCCACACAGACCCCACAGTCTTTTTCGGCGAGAGCGTCCCGGTCGCAGGCGTTGCGGGCGACCAGCAGGCCGCGCTCTTCGGCCAGGCTTGCTACGGCGAGGGGCTGGCAAAGAACACTTACGGGACAGGTTCTTTCATTCTCATGAACACCGGGCGAAGCGCCGTAGCAAGTCGGGAAGGGATGCTGACGACCATCGCGTGGGGAATCAAAGACGAGCCGGTCGAGTACGCTCTTGAAGGCGCAATCTTTATCACGGGCGCGGCTGTGCAGTGGCTCAGAGACGGCCTTGGGATTATAGAAGACGCCGCGGAAACGGAAGCTCTGGCCTCCTTCGTTCCCTCGAATGACGGAGTCTATTTCGTTCCGGCCTTGACTGGTTTGGGAGCGCCGCACTGGGATGCTTACGCGCGCGGAGCAATCGTCGGCCTGACGCGCGGCACCACACGCGCTCATCTGGTTCGCGCCACGCTTGAGAGCATGTGCTACCAGACGCGCGATGTCGTCGAAGCGATGCAGCGCGATTCCGGGATTGCCCTGCGCGAGATTCGCGCAGACGGCGGAGCAGTCTCGAATAACTTTCTCATGCAGTTTCAGGCCGACATACTCGGCGTACACGTAGATGTTCCGCTCATCACCGGCACCACTAGCCTCGGCGCTGCTTATCTTGCAGGGCTGGCCGTTGGCTTCTGGGAAAGCCGCGAAGAGATTGATTCCAAATGGAAGCTCGCGCGCCGCTACGAACCCTCCATGAGCTTGGATGAAAGAGAGAAGCTCTATCAAAAATGGCTACGCGCCGTCGCCTGCTCGAAAGGCTGGGCTAAAGAGCAGTAGAGCAGTTTTCAGTTTTGAGTTTTCAGATAAGAAGCCGGGTGCTTTTACTGAAAGCTGAGAACTCAAAACTGAAAACTGTGCGTGTCACTGTTTGTATGTTCGATGTTGCTGTCATAGGGGCGGGCATTAATGGCGCGGGCATTGCGCGTGATGCGGCGATGCGTGGGCTGTCGGTGCTCTTGCTGGATAAGGGGGATGTCGGGGGCGGGACGACCGGTTGGTCAACGCGGCTCGTTCACGGTGGGCTTCGCTATCTTGAGCACGGGGAGATGGGGCTTGTGCGCGAGAGCCTGCGCGAGCGCGAGCATCTTCTCAAAATCGCGCCGCATCTGGTTAAGCCTCTGCCGATGCTTATCCCCATCTACGAACGCGCACGACGGGGCCTCCTGACCATACGCGCCGGAATGCTCGCCTACGACCTGCTCTCTTTTGATAAGACTCTCTCTCATCACAAAATGCTGTCGCGGGCTGAAACGCTTGTGCGTGCGTCCGGCCTCTCATCAGAAGGCTTACGCGGCGCGGCTCTGTACTACGATGCGCAGGTTGAGTATCCGGAAAGGCTCACGCTGGAAAATGCTCTCTCCGCAAACGAGCACGGCGCAAAGGTTTTGACTTACGCGCGCGTTGATCGTCTGGAAGTGGAAGCGGGGCGCGTCCGCGCAGTTGAATACACAGACCTATTAAAGGGAACAAAGCACAGCGCTCAAGCGCATGTCTTCATAAATGTCGCAGGGCCGTGGGTTGACGTGGTGCTGGCAGGGACGGACGGCGCATCACGCCAGCGTCTAATCGGAGGAACAAAAGGCAGCCACATAGTGACGAGTCGCTTTAGCGGCGCTCCCCTCTATGCGCTCTACGTGGAGGCTGAAGAGGATGGTCGTCCCTTCTTTATCATCCCCTGGAACGATCTATATTTAATCGGCACAACGGACATACGCTTTGAAGGCGACCTTGATGCGGTCGAAGCCGATGAGGTGGAGATTGATTACCTGCTGCGCGAGACCAATCGGGTCATCCCGCAGGCCGGACTGACTCGCGCGTCTGTGCTTTATACCTACTCCGGCGTGCGGCCTCTGCCGTTTCGGGAAGATGAAACTAAAAATGCGGGCATCACGCGGCGGCACTTCGTGCATGACCACGCGCCTGGGCTTGAGAATCTGCTTTCCATAGTCGGCGGCAAGATTACTACCTACAGGAATCTATCTGAGCAAACGGTCAACCTGATTTTCAAGAAACTACGCCGCCCGCCTGCTCCATCCAGAACTGCGCACACGCCGCTTCCGGGCGCAAGCACTTCCGACTTCGCCTCGTTTGCCGCAAGCTTCAGGCGAGAGCGGCGTGTGCCTGAACGTGTGCAGGAACATCTACTGAGGGTTTACGGCACGCGCGCCGTGGAAGTCTTAGAGATGGCCGCGGAGCATCCTGAACTCTCAGAGTCGCTGGACGAAGCCACGGGCGCAATTCGCGCGGAGGTTCTCTTCTCTTTCCGGCGCGAGCTGGCCGCAACGCTCACAGACTGTCTGCTGCGGCGCACCATGACGGGAATCGGCGCGGGCGCAGGTCTGGGCGCTATTGAGATCGCCGCTTCTGTCGCCCAACAATATCTGGGCTGGGACGAAGCGCGTGCGCAAAGAGAAGTCACAGCATACAGAGACTACCTGAAGCACCTACACGGCGCTGCTGCGCGAGCATAAGATTTGAGCTAGGCAGGCTTTCTATAAAGCTCCGTAGGAGCTATATGTTAATTACTTGAGAACATATAGCTCCTACGGAGCTAGGTTTATCTCGCATCTGGAGACTATAAACATGCAGCTCCTACGGAGCTAAAAACAGTAGGCACATTCTTATCTCGCGCCTCACATTAAATACTTCAATAACAATTTCGCCATGCTTGCTTGACCTTTTACAGCTAGAGTAGTTTTATAGAAGGTGAAGCCCTTGCCCCTGCCCCTGCCCGTGTGATCCACAGAGAAATTAATAGAGAAGAGAAAGAAAGAAGAGCGCGCTCGGTTTTCGTCCCTCACCATAGGAAAAGGCGCGTGGCCGTCTCGACGAACATCACTATGAAAGTTTTAATTGCCGAAGACGAACCCGACTCGCGTCATCTACTTAAAATCCTGGTCGGGAAGTGGGGATATGAAGCGGTAGCCACACGCGATGGCGTGGAAGCATGGGAAGCTTTGCAACAGGGTGATGCGCCTCCACTGGCTCTCTTAGACATCATGATGCCGCGCATGGATGGGCTTGAGGTCTGCCGTAGAGCTAAAGAGAACGGGACGGCTGTGCCCGTTTACATCATCATGCTGACGGCGAAGACGCTGCCGAAAGAGATCGTCTCAGGACTCGAAGCAGGCGCGGACGATTATCTGACCAAGCCTTTCGATCCGCAGGAACTGCGCGCGCGCATCAGGGTTGGCGAGCGCATTCTTGAGCTGCAAAAGAATCTGGCGATGCGCGTCAGCGAGCTGGAAGACGCGCTCTCCAGCGTCAAGCAATTGCAGGGGCTGCTCCCCATTTGCTCTTACTGTAAAAAGATTAGGGACGACCAGAACTACTGGGAGCAGGTGGACAGCTACATCACCAAACATTCCGGGGCGCAGTTCAGCCACGGCATCTGCCCGGACTGCTATGCTCAACACATCACGCCGGACATGGAGAAGCTGAAGAGCCAGAGGCTGGAGAAAAAGCTGTAGAAGACAAATAAGCCAGAGAGAGAGGGATTAAGGCAAAGGTGCCGAGCATTCAACATTGAATGCTCGGCACCTTTGCTGCATCTGCTTTGGCAGGTCAATCGCTATCTAAATAGAACACAGAAACCTTGTTTGACGTAGAGAATCTTCGCGCTGTTCTTATGCGACGAGCACGACCTTTCGGGAGGCGTTGGTCGAGGCAATCTGAACCTGCGGGAGCGAGTAGGTCTCTGCAATGATCTTCTCTGCGCCGGAGGCTTCGACAGGTTTGGAGAAGAAATATCCCTGGCCGAACTCGCAGCCGAGTCTTTGCAGGAGCGATAGCTGTTCGGTCGTTTCCACGCCTTCGGCGACAACATCCATGCCCAGATTCTGTGCGAGCATGACGACCGTACGCACGATCTCCATGTTCTCGTTGTTGTCGGACATCTGCGTGACGAACGAGCGGTCAATCTTGAGGGTATCAATCGGGAAGCGGTGCAGGTAACTCAAAGAAGAGTAGCCCGTGCCGAAGTCGTCTATGCTCAACTGCACGCCGAGCGAGCGTAACTGTTTGAGCATCTCTGTGGCCGTCTCTATGTTGTCCATAACGACCGATTCCGTAATCTCAAGCTTCAGCGTGCGCGGGTTGAGTCCCGTCTCGGAGAGAATGGTCGCCACCTCGCTCGTCAAATCGGGTTGAGCGAACTGCTTGCCGGAGAGATTGACGCTGATGAACATAGGCGGGTCAGAGGGGAAAATCGTATGCCAGCGCTGCATCTGCTGGCACGCCTCGCGCAGCACGAAATCGCCTATCTGCACAATCAAGCCTGTCTCTTCGGCTACGGGGATGAAGTCAATCGGAGAGATAAGCCCGCGCTCCGGATGCTTCCAGCGCACAAGCGCTTCAAAGCCGCGCAGGTGGCTCGTCTCCAGAGAGACAATCGGCTGGTACTGTACGAAGAACTCGTCGCGCTCGATGGCGCGCCGCAGGTCTGTCTCCAGTTGCAGCAGATTCATAGCGCGCGCGTGCATAGCCTTATCGAATATTTCGTGGCGAGCTTTGCCAAGGGTCTTCGCGCGGTACATGGCCGTGTCTGCATCACGCAGTATGTCTTCGGCGCGCTCGTAGTTGCTGGAGCCGGGAGCGATGCCTATGCTGACGGTGGTGAAGACCTCGCGCCCGCTCAGGTTGAAAGGTGTGGTCAGCTCGCTCTGAATGCGTTCCGCCACGTAGATGGTATCGGAATCATCCGTAATGTCTTCGATGAGAACCGTGAACTCGTCGCCGCCGAGGCGAGCAATCGTATCGCCGGGTCTCAAGCACTCTTCCAGCCGCCGCGCGATGCCGACCAGCAGTTGGTCGCCAATCATATGCCCCAGACTGTCGTTGATAATCTTGAAGCGATCCAAGTCGAGATAGAGGACTGCGAATTTCTGCTCCGCGTTGCGCTTGGAGCGGGCGATTGCAAGCCCAAGGTGATCCATGAAGAGCGCGCGATTGGGAAGACCCGTCAGGGCATCATGGAAAGCGTCATGAAGCAAGCGCTCTTCTGCGCGCTTGCGATCCGTGATGTCTTGAATCTGAAAGATCAAGTGGGCAGCATTCGTGTAAGCGTCTCTTGCCAGAGAGACGTTCCAGAGCACCCAGACTTCGTGACCCTCCTTGTGTATGTAACGCTTCTCCATCTGGTGCGATGGAAACTTGCCTTTGAGCAGGTCTTTGATTGACGAGAGCGCCGTGCCTAAATCGTCCGGATGCGTGATGGTGAGAAAGTCCGTCGCCATCAACTCGCGCGACGAATAGCCCAACAGCCCGCAGAGCGAGCGATTAACCTGAAGCCAGCGTCCTTCCGAAGAGACAATCGCCATGCCTATCGCGGCGTGGTCGAAGGCCGAGCGGAAGCGCTCGGAATCGTCCTTCATCTTCGCGCCATAACGCTCTTCCTGCGGATTGCGCTCCTCTATGTTTCTAAGGTACATGCGGAACGCAGCATGAGCGAGCGCCGCCAGCGCCGTCACCACCATGAAAGCATTAAAGCCGACTGCTCCGACCAGAATGGCTATGATGTGCGCCGCCACCACGCCGAACGTGTAGGCGACCACGTTCCAGAAGAAGACCGTGCTGACAGTTCGCCAGAGCGCCTGCTGAATCTTGTATGCTCCGCCGAGCATGATGAGGGTCGAGTTGAAAGCGGCTTGAACGAGGATGGTCAGGCCGATGGCCTCAAAGAAGACCGCAGAATAGTTTGGCTGACCAAAGCCCGCGACCGGCCCGAATGAGAGGCGAAGCATCCAGACTAGCAGGAAGGTCTGTACAATTGTGAGCGATGCGTTGGACAGGTATTGAAGCGTAGTTTTACCGGAGCGAAGCGACAAACAGAGCGCCACCAGAGCCGCAAAGATTACGCCGCCATCGCCACCGAATAGAAGCATGGAGAGGAATATGAAAGCATCCGTGACCCGAATCTGGCCGCGTCCTCGTGGAATCGGAACCGTATAGCGCGAGCTGGTCTGGACGGCGACCAGAGCGAGCAGAAAGAAGGGAACGCCGAGTTGTGCCAGAGGCCAGAGATAGACGGTAAAGATCAGCGCCAATGCTCCCAAGCCAGTGACCGCCTGCATAAATTTCCGATTGAATCGCTGAATGCCTGTGTGTTCCATAGGGGGTTCGGTCAGGTGTAGAAGTTTACGTACTGAGGCGGCGACACGAGGGGCAATGCCGACAATTCTTAAGCAATCCAAATGCCTCAATCCCTGCCGGAAACTAAATTGCGGTAAACAATGGGTTTAAGTTTTTGAGAGAGCTGGCAGAGCGGTGTAAATCTTATCCGCTCGGTCAGAAAGAATGGAAGAAATGACGCAGTCTGACAGGAATTCGGTCAACGAGCTTGACCGAATTTTACCGGAGCGCCCAGTGAGTTGGAAACCTAATCGACTATTTCATTTTGCATTAGTTCTTGGCGCTGTTTTCTGAATCGGCTCGGGAACTGCTCGCTGTCTATTCTGCTGGTCTATGTAGACATATGTAAAAAAAGACAGAATGATTAGTGCGATAGGAATGAACCAGAACATGGCGGTTCGTAGAACCTGCTTCGGGCGTATTTGCGTGCGACCTCGTTGGAAGAAGTAGCGGTCTTCGTTTTCATTCTCTCCCTGGACTGCGCCTTGTCTGTCCCTGTAGGAGGCGAGCGGGATAAACGGGATAACGGAAAGACGGACGAGGGAAAGAGACAAAGGCTTAAGAGCCTTAATATCAGAGAGGAGAGGCAGGAAGGGAAGAAGGAAAAGACCAAGAGGGAAGATGGAGCCAAACCAGCGCGTTCTGACCACCGAGTTGCATTTTGGACATTGCTCGGCCTCTCCGAAGTAGCTGCTAAAAAAATTAAAATCGTGGTAGTTCTCGACCTCATCCACGAACTCTACATCCGCTTCACAATCGGGACAGAAGCCGGGTCGCAATAATGCCTGCTGATAGCACGGATTGCACAATATAAAGCCACTCGGATAGAGTTTTACCAGGACTCCTGCCGTCGTACACTGCTCGCATAGAGCCTTTGTACAGTTTGCGCAGGGAACACATATTACGTCCGGGTGGATGTCGCAGCGAGTGGTGGTCGCTGAATGAGACGCGGTTGAAGAACCCGACGAAGCTTGTCGGGCGGAAGACGCTAGAGATGCCCCGGTCGCTTCGGTTGAAGTAGTGGCGGATGTTGATAGCTGCGCTCCGCAAGCTATGCAACTGACATTCTCGTCCGGGTTATTGAAGCCGCATTTGACACAAACCATATGCTTCCTCCATATGAGTGGAACTGAGCGCGAGGGCGAAAGGGAAGCGAGGGATTAGTGTTTCTTTGAAACAGGTAAAGTGTCGAACAGAAAAAAGGCAAGCTATGTGCGATTTCGTTTTGGGCTAGTCTGGGCTACGTTCTGCACTGGGAAAATATGGCAATTTCAGTTCCAAGTCAATATCGCCCGGCTGTAGTTAGTAATCGTCTGTGATTGCGGGCGTGCGTGTAGCCGGAAGATACGCGAATAGTTGGTAGTGGTTCAGTTTGGAATGGAGTGTGATGGAAGAAGTAATTCACCGCAGAGAGCGCGGAGGGGGCGCTGAGAGAAGATTCAACTCTCTGCGTAATCTAAGCGTTCTCTGCATCTGCGGGGGTTGAGTCTCAACGTCCCTGATTTGCCCCGAATTGAACCGTTACTCTTACTTTTACCAATCTTGCGCATTTAAAACTTCTATGTTATAACCTCGCCCTAAGCTCTGGGGGCGGCTCAACCTTTTCTGCTACAACCGTCCGCGTTTGGCTTGCTGTCCCTGACATGATTTTCAATTCCTTTACCTTCATCATTTTTTTTGCAGTCGTACTGTCTCTTTACTACGCGCCGCTTTCATGGCGAACGCATAAGATCATTCTGCTCATCGCGTCGTATGTCTTCTACGGCGCATGGAATCCCCCTTTCCTGCTACTACTATGGTTCTCCACGATGGTGGATTGGCTGTGCGCGCTCTGGATGGAAAGGTCTGAGACACAGCGCAGGAGACGGATTTTCCTTATCGTTAGTCTGGCCTGCAATCTGGGCATGCTCTCATACTTCAAGTATGGAAACTTCTTTCTAGAAAACTTCATCGCCGGGGTCAATGCTGTAGGGCTGAGTTACAGGCCAGCCGCGCCGAGCATTATTCTCCCTGTGGGCATCAGCTTCTATACCTTTCAATCGCTTTCTTACACTATTGATGTTTATCGCAAGCACATTCCGGCTAAAAGGTCTCTGCTGGACTTCGCTCTGTTCGTCAGCTTCTTCCCGCAACTGGTCGCGGGGCCAATCGTAAGGGCGGTGGACTTTCTTCCGCAGTTGCTGGAGCGTAAGCGTGCTACCTCTAATGAGCTTGGATGGGGGATGACGCTGCTATGCGTAGGGTTGTTTGAAAAGGTGGTGATGGCCGACACCATCCTGGCTCCCATAGCAGATACGGTCTACGCCTCGACCGACAGAGTGGGATTCTTTAGCGCATGGACAGGCACGCTGGCATTTTCGCTACAGATATTTTTTGACTTCGCCGGTTATTCGACTTGCGCGATTGGTGTGGCAATGTGCTTCGGCTTCGCGCTGATGAAGAACTTCAATTTCCCTTACGCCGCCACCGGGCCGCAGGATTTCTGGGTTCGCTGGCACATGAGTCTTTCAACGTGGTTTCGTGACTATGTCTTTACCCCGCTCGCACGCTTGAAGAGGGGACGCGTCAGCAGGCGTTGGCTCTACTTGATGACTATGGTGACGATGCTCCTGAGCGGACTCTGGCACGGTGCAGCATGGAAGTTCGTCGTATGGGGTGGCCTGCATGCGGTATACCTCATATCGGAGCGCTTTATTCGCGAGAGACTGGCTAGACGGCGTGCCAATCAGAAGCTCGCGCTCGCGCCCATTACGGTAGCGGAAGGCGGATTCATACTGCTTCCGCGCGGCGCAGGCACGCTCCTGCTTGTGCTGCTGACCTACGGGTTGGTTTGCCTCTCATGGGTTTTCTTCCGCGCGCCGGATTTAAGCTCAGCGCTGCATGTACTGCGTGTCATGTTCACGCCCGTCCGAGGGGATTTGATGCGCTCTATCCCAGACTCTCTAACCGTGCTGGCCGTTACTGCGCTGACTCTTATAGTCTCATGGAGATTAAGGGACGAAGGGCTGGTCGGCTTAGCTGAAAAATTGCCCGCATGGTTGAGAGGCGTTGCTACGGCGGTGATTATCTTCTCGGTTCTCGCATGCATTTTATCGGGGGACGGTGGTGCGTTCATTTATTTCCAGTTCTAATATCGAAGTGCTGCACGGAAACTGGCGGCGGTCGTGGGCAGTCACGCTGTTGGTCGCCGTGGCGCTTCTGTTTCTATGGGAAGGCGTATGGCGCGCTCGCGGCTTCAAACCCATGCTCACAGATACTCCTGAGCTATGGGCTAAAACCAGAAGAGAGGTGGAGAGCAACACTGTAGTCCTGATTGGAAGCTCAAGGATGGCGCTGGGCGTTGACCCGAAGGTGCTTGCCGAAGCGTCAGGTGTTAAGACGCTTCAATTAGCGATTACAGGGACGAATCCAGTCCCTCTGCTCAAACATTTTGCTGAGGATGAGAATTTCAAAGGCACTGTTATTTGCGAGATTTCGGAAGCCAATATTCTTAAGGATGACGATTATCTCAGAGCCTTAAAGTATGTTGAGGAATACAGGAAGCAAAGCGTCTCAAAGCAAATAGAGTACCGGATAGATAGCTTTCTACAGCAGCATCTGGTGATGGCTCTGCCGGAGACCAATCCATATCAAGTCTTCAAAGGCAGCCTATCCGGCGAGCTTCCTCGCCCGCCATACATCTATGTGTCTCCTGACCGATCAAGCTTCGCTGATTTTACGAAAGCTGACCAACAAAAACTGTTGGACATCAACCGGCAGACTCGTGTCGGAGGAACACAGGCATCGCAGGCAGCGTTTTTTGAGAGGGCAGCAAAGCTTGAAGAATATGTCGCTCGTATTCAGAGCCGGGGCGGGAAGGTTATCTTTCTACGAATGCCTATTACCGGGCCACACTGGACGAATAATGAAATAATATTTCCCAAACGCGAATTCTGGGACGCATTTGCTAATGGCACCAGAGCAGCTACGATACATTTTAAGGACTACCCGGAACTGGATCAGTTTGATTGCCCTGACTATGCACATCTGGATCAACGCGACGTTCCGGCATTTACAGCAGCTTTAGCAAGAATCATTCAAGAGCGCGGCTTTAACCGCTCTCGCTAATCAAACGAAGGCCACTTCCGCGCGCTTTCAAATTTCAAGGTTAAGGCGCAGCCGAAATCAGAGCAAAACGGAAACGATACTCGTCGGAGTTAATGAATCCGCCGACCATGAAGCGATAGTCCAGGCGATGCGGCGCATTTGCTCCGATTAACTGTCCCACCCAGAAATTAAATCCATTCGTATCAGGGTCGCGCCTTAAGTAGCTGAAGTATTGCGCGGTGATGAATCCACGGTCATAGAACTTCGTTCCGACATTGCTAATCTCCGGCGTCAGAATAAAGTCTTCCAAAGTTTGCGCAGGAGTACGCGCGCCCAATAGCAGGTTATTAATCAATGTCTGACGACTGGCAGGCGTGATTCCTGCTCTGGCAATCAATGCATTGACGAACCCGGTGGCATCCGTAGCAGTCAGTCCATCCGAAGAGAGGAATTGCCCGTAAAGAGAACGGAACTCAGCCCTGTTAACCAAGGCCAGAAGGTAAGCATCCTTGCTCTGCCTTTGCTCGGCAGGAGTCTGAGAGCCGTTTAGTCTCGCTACGTCAGAAACAAACTCCGTATAGCCGGGCAGTCTACCTAAGACCGCATCGTACAGTCGATAGACATAGAAGCCTCTTTCCTGAAACTCATCCGATTGGAAGAAACGCTGCGAGGTGTCTATGCGGTCGCACACCTGCCCCGCAGGACAGTTGTTCATACGGTTATTCCAGAAGTTGAATCCGGCAGCTTCCGGCGGACGACCCAGGAAATCTATGTACTGCTCGCGTATAAAGAATGCCTGATTGTCTATGGGATTCTGTGTGGCGGCCTGAGTGTCATCGCTCGTGATGGTGACGCTGGCCGTAGTGATGGCACCCAGAGTTGCTCCCTGCGGATTTCGTAAGCTGATGGTGAATAGCTCCGCCGGTTCCACATAGGCATCGTTGATGAGGGCAATCTGTATGGTCTTGGATGTCTCACCTGCTGCGAAGCGCAGAGTTCCTATAGCCGTCGCATAGTCGCAGCGCTCCGACGCGATGCCGTTACTGTTGTTCTGGCATGGAGTCATGCCGGATTGGTCGCTGGTTATGAAATCCACAGTGAAAGCAGAAGCGGTGACGCCTCCGCGGTTGACTGTAATGGTGACTACTCCTGCCGGGTCGGCTTCGTTGACCGAATAACTGTTTGCAGATAACGCCACAGTCACCGGAATAGGCTCCGGCGATGGAGTCGGTGTCGGCGTTGGGGTCGGAGTCGTTGTAGCTGCAATCTTGAAAACAGCGCCGCTGCCTCTGGCTAAATAGTATAGGTTGCCATCAAAGCCGACTTTCAAATCTACGGGTTGAGAAATGCCCGAGGCAAAGTCTGTCACAGTGTTATTCGACGGGTCGAGCCTTCTAATCCAGCCGCTACACAGGTCTGCGAAAAAGTAGCTGCCGACAAAGGTGTTGGGGAATTGAACTACCGAGGGATTGTAAAAAGTGCCGCCGGTAATAGCGCACCCGGTTGTAGAGCTTGAGCCGTGCTGGTAAGCGAAAATCGGCGACCTGAAATTAGGGTCTGAGGTGGGGCCTTCGGTGGTAGGCCAACCGTAATTTGACCCAGCGATGCCGTCGTTAATCTCCTCCCAGATGTTTTGTCCCACATCGTTGATGAACATACGGCCTGTGCCGGGTTGGAAATCAAAAGTGAAAGGGTTCCTTAATCCGAGCGCCCATATAGCGCGGTTATCACCGGAGGCTGTATTGAAGAAAGGATTGTCGGAAGGGATTGTGCCATTCGAATTGATGCGCAGCACTTTCCCCAGCAGATTCGTTAGCGTCTGAGAATTTGCCGGATTGGCATTCTCTCCGACAGCTATATAAAGCTTGCCGTCAGGGCCGAAATGTATCGCACCGCCGTTATGATTGGTCGCGCTGCTCAAATTATTCAACTCGAAAATAACAGTCTCGCTGACCGCTATGGCAACATCACCATTGGCTGTGAAACGGCTGACTCGATTGTGCTGGGGCGAAGTTGCGGTCGTATAATAAATGTATACAAAGCCGTTAGTGGAAAAGTTTGGATCAAAGGCGACTCCCAGAAGACCGCGTTCGCCTGCGGAATCTACGTTGACCGTCAAGAATGGAGTCGCAAGCAATGCGTTGTTCTTGATGACCCGCAACTGCCCTCCCTGTTGACAGACGAACAGCCGCCCGTCAGGAGCAAACGCCATGGCTGTAGGATTAGACAACCCGCTGGCGACAAGGGTTTCTGTAAAGCCTGGGGGCAAAGTGGCAGCGTTGGTTGAGAAGAAAGTTCCCCAGATTAATAAGAGAGCAGCGCAAAGAGCATATTTGAGGATTGAATAAACAGAGCTTACATTCCGACTGTTTATACCTGATGTCCGGGAAGCAGTTTTTTGAGATTGGCCTTTTAACTTAACGACACTGCACATGGTGCATCCCCCGTTCGCTCTCAATTGTTTCGTTGAAGTAACCGTGAAGCGGGGGGGCAATACGGATTTATTCTACACCTGAAATTACAATATATGGAATAGGCAATTCCAGAATTGAGCGGATGTCAAAAAAATAGTTGCCGGGCGTCGAGGGGCTGTAGATGAAGGCTTCGCGAGCCAGGTTTATAGTCCTGAGCCGGATGCAGGAGTCAGGCTAACCATTTGAACAGGTAAACTATACCGACGACCGCGCCGCCAAGGATGAGCAGCAGTAGTAGAGCAAGGCCGAAGACTATCAGCTTGAATTTCCTGTAGCGGTTTTTATCCGTGGGCGCAAGCGAGCTTTGCGGAAAGTAGGGCGGCGGAGTATAGGTTGCCATCTGGTATGTCTCTCTTTCTGACCGGGCGAAAGCGCGTATGGCTCTGGTATGAGCCTGGCTTCCGTGCAGCATTTCTCCAAATGTTTTTTAAGAAGAGAGCGATTCTACCACGTCTAAGAAGAAAACGGCTGCCGCCGCAGATGCGCTCTCAGGATTTGACTCTCCGGCGGGGTTTGGCGTAAGAATGTCCAATCTCGGAAATCTCCTCCTGGAATAAAGCTATTCGGATGCGACTGTTTATATCAGCCCTGTTGTCCCTGTGCCTGGCTTGCGCTCTGGCCGCGTGTAAGTCGCGGAACCAGCAGTCTGCTAATAATGAGGCAAACGCGAACTCAGGCGGGACTGTCTCCGCACAGGCGCAGACGGAAGCGCAAAAGCTTCTGAATGAGGGCAACGAGTTTTACAAGAACGATCAGGACGAACAGGCCATAGAAGCTTACAAAAAAGCCACCGCCCTTGACCCCAATAACGGCGAGGCACATTTCCGCCTGGGGCTTGCTTATTCCGCCACTGGAAAAAGAGCGGAAGCCGAAGAGTCTTTCAAGAAGTCTGTGGAGGTCTATGAAAAGTATCTGCGCACGAACCAGAAGGACGCGCAGGCTTATTACATTATGGGACAGGCGCTGATGAGGATAGGGAACTCTCAGGAGGATCGTGCGAAAGCGCCTAAGATTTATCAGGAGGCCGTGGCGGCGCTCAAGAAGGCCGTGGCGATTGAGCCTGAGAACGCAGACATGTACTACGAGTTGGGCGAAGCCTACAACAATCTCTTTCAGTATCAGGAGGCCGTCAAGGCATTTGAAAAAGCGACCGAGCTAGACCCTGCCAACTATCGCGCCAGCGACGCGCTTGAAAAAGCGAAAGAGGATTTGAATCGCTTCAACAGCATCTACAAAGGCGAGAAGACACGGATTCAACAGGAGGAGGCGCGCAAACGCAAGGAAGAGGAAGAGAACGCCAACGCCAACGCGAACGCCAATATGAATGCCAGACCGAAGCCCACGCCCGCCGCTCCGTAAATCTTCAATGCAGGATTGCCGTATTTAACGTGACGTGCAATATAAGCAGGGCGCTAAGCTGCATCCACAAGTCCCTGTCAAGAGCGGCAGAATGTAGCCCACGGCGTGAGCCGTGGGTGAGCAGGTCAATATTTGAAATTAAGCCCCGTAGGGGCGATTGATAATAGCCCAGTGCTTTAGCGCTGGGGATACGTTATGAAAAAAAGAGTAGAGTCCCGTAGGGACGACTGAAATCTCTTCCAGATTTATTCAGTCGTCCCTACGGGACTCAACATCTTTTGTGCCTGCTGTTCCCAGCCATAAATGGCTGGGCTATTACCAGAAGTCCCTACGGGACTTTGAACCAGAGCTTCTTAAGAAAAACGGTGCTCTCTTACCTCAAACTCGCGGCGTTTAATAATCTTCTCTTTGAACAACGTCTTCAAGCTTCATCAGGCTGCCCTTGATGGGCAGGCGACATTTTAGCCTTGTCTCTGCGGCTGCTCCGCCCGAAGGCTTGACCGTGATGGCGGCGTCGCGCATGGATGGTTTCTCTTCACTGTTGTAGTCGTCGCTGATGGTATAGGTGATTCCGTTGTTGACGAACTCAAGCTTGAGGTAAGTCACAAGCGGGCGCGTATAGCGTGAATACTTGAAAGCCGATTGCGTATTCGCGCGGTCGCGCGGAAACTCAAGCTCTACCTTTCCTGATTGTCCGAACCTGTACTGCACGTAGCCGCCACTCTTGTCTAAATCTTTAGAGCTACACACGGACACCAGCTTTCTGTCCTTTACCATCACACAACTCCACACCACTTGCTCCGTTGCCGTGCAGAGCGACGCGGGCTTTATAGAATTGAGGGGCATTGAAGAACGGGCGCTCGCTGAATCTTTGATTACGGCGTGCGGTGCGAACAGAACAGCGATGAAGAGAAGGGGAAGAATCAGCTTCAGTCTGAACATGGAATTTTGTTTGCCTCCTTTGCGAACGGTAATTCGTGGCGGCTTTAAGCTAGGCAGTATAGCCGCCAAAGCACGGCTTGTCTCGTCTGAATCTAGTAGGGGGTCAATTTAAACTTGAGTGTAAAGAAGATTGCTATTCACCACAGAGACACAGAGGACTCAGAGGGGGCACAGAGAGTTGAATAGTGTTCAAGCCTCCGTGCTATCTCTGTGCTCTCTGTGTCTCTGTGGTGAATATCAATTTACGCGACATTCAAGTTCAATCTAATCTGCTATCCTGAACCTTCTTCCCTTGACAGAATCAAGGTAATTCGTGGATGTTACGTCCGGCTCTACCAATCGCGCAAAAAAAGATTCCATCCAAGGAGAAATCGATGAAACCCTTTCTCGCTTTGGTCTGCGTGCTGTTGTGCGCAGTTGCAGGCGTGCAACTGCCCGTCGATAGTGCGCCGCAGGAGAGACCGCAAGCCTTCGTCGGGGCGGATATAATTCCGATTAGCGGCGCGCCGATTCAAAACGGCGTGCTCATAGTCTCGCGCGGCAAAATCACAGCCATAGGCTCGCGCAGCTCCGTCCAGATTCCCTCGGACGCAGAGGTTCGTGATGTCACGGGCAAGGTCATCATGCCCGGCCTAGTAGATTCGCACAGCCACGTAGGAAGCGTGGCGGGCGGCGACAATTCGGGGCCGATTCAGCCGGAAGCACGCGTGCTGGATTCCGTGGACGTGCGTGCCTCAAGCATCATGCGCGCACGCGCTGGAGGCATCACGACCGTCAACGTCATGCCCGGCTCAGGCCATCTGTCCAGCGGCCAGACGCTCTATCTAAAACTGCGCCGGGGGAACACCATTGACGACCTACTGATACGCGACGCGCAGGGAAATCCTATGGGCGGGCTGAAGATGGCGAATGGCACGAATCCTTTGCGGACTAATGCGCCCGGCCCCTTCCCTGGAACACGCGCCAAATCCGCTGCGCTTGTGCGCGAAGCGCTCGTCAAGGCGCAGGATTACCGGGAGAAGATTCGTCGAGCCAAAGGCGATCAAACAAAAATGCCTGCGCGCGATTTAGGTCTAGAGGTGCTCGTAGAAGTTCTGGAAGGCAAGCGCGTAGTGCATTTTCACACGCATCGCTACGACGACATCCTGACCGTGCTTCGCTTACAGAAAGAGTTCGGTTTTCGCGTGGTGCTTCATCACGTCTCCGAAGGATGGAAAATACCGGAAGAGATTGCGCGCGCCAAAGTCCCATGCTCCATCATCGTCGTTGACAGCCCCGGCGGAAAACTGGAAGCCATCAACATGAGCATGGCTACGGGAGCGATTCTAGACCGCGCGGGCGTGCTCGTAGGCTTTCACACGGACGACTACATCACGGACTCGCGCCTCTTTCTGCGCTCCGCGGCGCTTGCCGTGCGCGCCGGAATGCCGCGCGATAAAGCGCTCTATGCGATGACGATGGCGAACGCAATCATGCTTGATGTGCAGGATAGAGTCGGCTCGCTTCAAACCGGAAAGGACGCAGACTTCATCATACTGTCCGGAGACCCCTTGAGCGTCTACACGCATGTGCTTGAAACGTACATCGAAGGCACGCGCGTCTTTGACCGTAATGACCCGAAGGATCGTCTCTATGCGACGGGCGGCTACGGCGCGGGGCGCGGCGAGATGCTCGACCTGGATTGCTTTGATCGTGAGGAGGTGGGCAACTGATGAACTCGAATACGTGGATTAAGTTCTTAGAAGCTGTGTGGAAAAGGTCAAGCTCAATTGTCCCGTTAGGGACAACCGATAATAGCCCAGCGATAAATCGCTGGGGAAGAAGCATCAAAAGTATTTTGAGTCCTATAGGGACGGCTGAAGATTTTCATCCTGATTTCAGTCGTCCCTACGGGACTCAACTTTCCTTTCCCGCTCATCTCCCAGCGATAAATCGCTGGGCTATTATCAATCGTCCCTTGCGGGACTCTTCAAACAGTTTCTCACAGAACAGCATAAGGTATCTGATTGTCTCCTCTCTGCTTCTACTTGCTATTGTCTTTATCTCTTCGCAGGCGTCGGCGCAGGTGGCCGTGCGCGGCGAGACCGTTTACACGATGGCGGGAGAACCCATCAAGGACGGCGTAGTGCTTATCAACAATGGAAAGATTGAGCGCGTCGGCACAGCCAGTCAAATTCGCATCCCTTCAAACTACAAGCTACTGCGAGCGCGTGTGGTCACACCCGGTTTGATTGACGCGCGCTCGGTCGTGGGGCTTTCCGGTTACCTGAACCAGCCTACAGACCAGAGCCAGCTTGAGCTGTCTGCGGCTATTCAACCGGAGCTTAGAGCCTTCGATGCCTATGATGCGCGCGAGCGTCTCGTAGAGTGGCTCAGGCGGTTCGGCATCACGACCGTTCACACAGGCCATGCTCCCGGCGCGCTCATCTCCGGGCAGACGATGATTGTCAAGACCGTGGGCAACAACGTGGACGAGGCAGTGATTGTGCCGACGGCCATGATTTCAGCGAGCCTTGGGCAGGCAGGATTCGGGCAGAATGGTAAGCCACCGGGAACGCGCGCTAAAGAGATGGCGATGCTTCGCGCGGAATTTTTGAAGGCGCGAGAATACAACACCAAGCAGACGACGGCGAAGGAAGATCAAAAGCCTGCGCGCGACCTTCGCATGGAAGCTCTGGCGCGCGTACTGCGCGGGGAAATCCCGCTGCTCATCGCAGCCGACCGTGCGCAGGACATCATCACCGCGCTTCGCCTTGCGAAAGAGTTCAGCATCAAGATTGTGCTGGACGGCGCAGCCGAAGCCTACCTGGTGCTTGACGAGATTAAAGCCGCAGGAGTCCCTGTCATAGTGCATCCGACGATGGAACGCGCCGCAGGCGAAGCGGAAAACGTGAGCATGGAGACGGCGGCTGCCTTGAAGCGCGCCGGAATCCCTGTCGCGCTCCAGAGCGGCTATGAAACCTATGTGCCGAAAGTGCGCGTAGTGCTTTTTGAAGCTGCCATCGCCGCCGCCAATGGCCTCTCGTTCACGGACGCACTCTCGACCATCACGATTGACGCAGCGCGAATACTCGGCATATCCAACCGCGTAGGCTCTCTTGAAGCAGGCAAGGACGCAGACCTTGCGCTCTTTGACGGCGACCCCTTCGAATACACCACGCACGTCACAGGCGTTATCGTCAACGGTAAAGTGGTCAGCGAAGAGGCGCAGTAGCTGATGTTGTAATGCTCAAAGCAGACTTAGGGCTGTTTAAAGAGAATATCTTTCAAAGCTCCGTAGGAGCTAGATGTTTATAGTTCATTCGGAGCAAGCAAATATCAAGCTCCGTAGGAGCTTCATGTTTTCAGTCAATCACATGAAGCTCCTACGGAGCTAAGAGCAGAAGTTCGCTCTAGCGGTATTCAGGACTTAAACCGCAAGTTGACTTGGCATCGAATCAAACTTATCGTTTTGGGGAACGGATTCAAAAAGGAAAGCGATAATTATTCATGATGCACAGAGGGAGCTACACGGCATTGAAGCGGCCAATCATCGCCATAGTCTTTTGCCTGTTATGTTGTTTAAGCGTTGCGTCGCAGACACGTCGTAAAAATCGGGCGTCTTCAACTTCCAGCCAGCCGAGCATCGTAGACATCAGACAAATTGATTTCAGGAACTTCGCCTACGCGCTCAATGGAAAGACGTACAAGCTCAGAGACGGCTTCTATGCGGAAAATATCGCTCCCAATGCGCGCTGGGAATTAGGCATGGTAGACGGCCCCTTTTATGGCGACCTTACGGGCGACGGTAAAGATGAGATCGCTTTTGTTTTGAGCTATGGCACGGAGCAGGCCGCAAACAATGCAGAGGTTCGTGTCTACACGCTACAAAGCGGGCGCGCTGTGCTGCTCGCTACTCTGGTCGTCAAGGAAGCGGTCAACTGCGAGCTGGATCATTTCATCAGAATCAGTGACGGCATGATTATCATAGAGCGCGTGTACGGAAAGCAGGGGCGCTGTGATTACAATGAAATTACAGAGTATCGCTGGAATGGAAACAGTTTCGTGCCGATGGGAGCTGCAACGAAAGCGCCGTGCAGGTGCATGTGATGGGCTATGAGTCAGGATTCAAAGTTAATGCTGGACGGGGACGCGCGGCGGAAGCTCTGGTCGCACGTCTTAGAGGTGATTGAAGATTACGCCGCACATGTCTCGGAGGCGCGAGTTGCGCCCGTGCTCGATCTGGAAAAGATTCGTGGATTGATTGCGCCCTTTGATTTCTCGAAGTCGCTTGACCCGCTCGAAGCCGTTGATAGGGTTGTAGAGGGACTCTGGCAGTATCAGGTTCACACGCCGCACCCGCGCTACTTCGGCCTCTTCAACCCTGCTCCGACGACCGCTTCCATTGCGGCTGATGCTCTCGCCGCAGCCTTCAATCCGCAGATGGCTGCATGGAGCCACAACCCTTTCGCCGCAGAGGTTGAGCGGCATCTGGTTCGTGCCTTCGGCGAGCGTTTCGGTTATGCAATCGAAGAGACGGACGGCACGTTCTGTTCCGGTGGAGCCGAAGCCAATCACACAGCGCTTCTGACGGCGCTCGTCCACCGCTTTCCGTCTTTCGCGCGCGAAGGAGTGCGTACACTTTCCGCTCAGCCCGTCTTCTACGTCTCGAATCAAAGCCATCACTCTTTCTTAAAAGCGGCAAGGCTCTGCGGGCTTGGAACGGATGCAGTGCGAGAGGTTGCAGTTGATGACGATTCAGCGATGGATGTTGAGAGTCTTGCTTCGGCAATCAAGCTGGATCGTCATGAAGGCCGCCTGCCCTTCATGGTCGTCGGCACAGTTGGCACGACGAGCGCAGGCGTGATTGATCCTTTGCGAGCAATCGCAGAGACGGCCAATGCCGAACTGCTTTGGTTTCATGCCGACGCTGCATGGGGTGGCGCGAGTGTGCTCGTAGAGGAGTTGCGACCCTTTCTTGACGGCATAGAGCGCGCCGATTCCATTACCTTCGACGCGCACAAGTGGCTATCAGTCCCTATGGGCGCAGGTCTCTATCTCACCAGCCATACGGAGATTCTGGAGCAGACTTTTTCTACCGAGACGAGCTACATGCCGCGCGAGTCGCAGGAGTTCGGAGTGCATGACCCTTACAATCATTCTATGCAGTGGTCGCGTCGTTTCATTGGCCTGAAAGTTTTTCTCTCGCTGGCCGTAGCCGGTTGGGAAGGCTACGCGGAGGCCATACGGCATCAGACCGCTATGGGCGCGCTCTTGCGCGAAGAGTTGGAAGCGTCCGGTTGGAAAGTTGTCAACAATACACCGCTCCCCGTCGCCTGCTTCGTTGATGTAAAGAGTCAAGAAGGTTCTGAGGCGCGTTATCTTGAAGAGATTGCACGCGAGGTCGTTACTTCTGGAAAGACATGGATTTCGACCGCTCGCATGGGACGCGATGTTCCGGTCTTGAGAGCCTGCATCACCAACTATCGAACCGAAGCTGAACACGTGCGCGCCTTAGTCGAAGCGCTGAATGAAACTCGTCAGCGCACAGCACGCAGATGATTTGTCAGGCGCAGAGTTTCAATCTGCTTTAGACACTGCATCCAGCCTTTTGTCCCGTAGGGACATTTGAAAATAGCCCAGCCATTTATCGCTGGGTCAAAGCCGGGTAATGAAAGTAGAGTCCCGTAGGGACGGCTGAAGCAAATATTCAGTCGTCCCTACGGGACTCTACTCGTCCCTACGGGACTTTGAATACGGCTTCTTAAGAGAATTTACCGTGCTCAAGTAGAAGAAGACCTACCGAGAGAAGCGCCAGTGCATACATCATCGGATGAATCTCGCGACGGCGTCCGACCAGCAGGTAAAGGCTCGTGTGCGAGATGAAGCCCCAGAGGATGCCCTGCGTGATGGAGAATGTCAGCGGGATGAGAATGATCGTCAGAAAGGCCGGAAGCGCATCCTCCATACGCTTAAAAGAGAGCTGGCCGACACTCCTGAACATTGCGGCTCCGACCAGAATCAACACGGGCGCGGTCGCGTAAGCCGGGACGACTCCTGCCAGGGGCGCTAAGAAAAAGCAGGGCAGAAAACAGAGCGCCGTGAAAACCGCAGTCCATCCGGTGCGCCCGCCCATCTCTATCCCCGCGATTGATTCTATGTAAGCCGTCCCCGAAGATGTTCCCGCCAGTCCAGCGCCGAGCGTAGCCCAAGAATCAACTATCAGCCCCTCTCTTAAATTTCGCGGGTAGCCGTCCTCATCCACCATCCCTGCGGCGTGCGACACACCTATGAAAGTCGAGATGGAATCGAAAAGGTCTGTGAAGAGAATCGAGATGATTGCGGGCAGAAGCGACCATTTCAATGCGCCCGGTATATCCAGCTTCAGAAAGACGCTCTTGAAATCGGGCGCGCTGAAAATCTTCTCCGGCGCTTTGATTAACCCTAAGCTCCACGCCGCAAGTGTGACGAAAAATATTCCGGCAAGGTATGCGAACGGACTCTTGCGATGTAGAAGCCAGACGGAGAGCGCCGTTCCCAGAATCATCAGCAACACCGTGCGGTCAAGCATCCCTAATTTTACGAACGTGACGGGGTCGGCTACGACTATGCCGGAATTCTTCAGGCCGATGAAGGTCAGGAAGATGCCTATGCCTGCGGCGGTCGCAATCCTCAAACTAGCGGGAATCGCGCGGGCGATGGTGACTCGAACCGGAGTTACAGAGATAAGCAGAAAAGCCACGCCAGCCCAGAAGACTATCCCCAGCGCCGCAGGCCATGGCACATTGCGCCCCAGTATAATTGTGTAAGTGAAGAAAGCATTAATGCCCATGCCCGGCGCGACGGCAAACGGAAGGCGCGCATATATGCCCATCAGAAGCGTCATCACAAAACAGACCAGGATGGTCGCCGTCATCACACCGCTGAAAGTCAGACCCGTCCCTTCCGTAGAGAGAATCGCGGGATTGACGACAACTATATAAGCCATCGTAAAGAACGTCGTCACGCCCGCAATCGCTTCGGTGCGCAAGTCTATCTTCTTATCGCTATTTGATCTCATTGAAAGAAGACGCTTCCGGTGCGGCATGCTTCACGTTACCACAGAAATCTCACGTAACGAGCCTGTTTTATCATCTCTTTACGATGGGATGTTTGCTTAAAAGAGTATTGACTTTACGAGCGGTTTGGAATAGAAGGCAGATACCGTTTCTTGAGGCTCTCGCTCGTCATGCCATAAAGCACCGGGCGCTTTTGTAGAGTTCATCTCCGAAGGCGCTGCGTCTCTCAATCTTCTTTCCAGTCAGTGAAGACTACTTTGCTGATTGCTCTCACTTCTTGGAGGTATCTATGACCACCAGAATACTCATCGTTTTGCTGCTACTGCTTCTTCCTCATCTGGCAGCGCCTGAAGGCAAAAAACAGGGGGGAAACAATTCGCCCGGCTTTCGTGCTAACACCCAGCAGGACAATAATGACTGTCAAAAAGAACTGAAGAATTTGAGAACCCAGTACAGCATCCTTGAAGACCGGATTGGCACATTGGATGGAAAATATCGGTCTTGCATTGAAGAGCGTGATGCGTACAAAGCTGGTAGAGATAAATACCAGCGAGATTTCAATGCCTGCGTCATTAATCTCACAGCCGAAACACAGTCAAATCAAGAACTGAAAAGCTCTAATCAACGATTGTTGAAGATCGCCGAAGACCTGCAAAAGAAGCTGGAAGAGGGCGGCCAAAGCGCCGCCGAAACATCTCAGCAACTTGATAGCTTAAGAGCCAGCATAAGGAAAGAGCCGGAGAAAATACTCGCCGCAGACAACCTCGCCCTGAAGGATGCCAACCAGAATCAGGCTACGCTCAGGAGATTCGAGGAAAACGGGCAGGTTCATGAAATCAGAGAGTTGCTAATCGGCACATTGGAAATTGTCAGCGTTCGCAACGAAGTGACAGTCCCCAGTGAGACGGAGCTTAAGGTTATCTTTAAGCCGCACCGATTATTAGTAAATCCCGGTAGTAATAAAGCGGTTTCATGGTACTTAGAGCTACAAGTAAAAACGGACAAAATCCAGTTTGACTATGATAAGCGCAGTAACGGAGAGTTGAAGCGATTGGTGGGCGACAAGCCTGAGGAATGGATTTGGAAATTCAAGCCCACATCCAGCTTCAAGCTAGATAAGCCACATATATATGGATTCGCAAGCTTCGAAGGGGAAAATGAAAAGGGAGGGCCGGTCGAGATTGAGAATCGTGAAGTTGAAATCGTAGAGCACTATGTCCCCGGAACTCTAGCCGCGATGTGGAATTTCATCAAGAATAATTTCACCTTCATCCTCGGCGCGCTGACGGCGATCCTTGCTGCGGCCACGGCCTACTTTGGACTGAAGAAGCAGCAACTGGATTATCGCCTCTCGGAATTGAAGCTGAAACTTGAAGAGATTACGGGAGAGAAACCTAAAGCTGCTGAGCAAACACTGAAAGAAGGTAAGACCGGCTAAAGCATATGGCAACGATGCAGGCGCGCAAAAAAGCCTGTAGAGCAAACCAAAGTAGCATGAGACATCATCTGAAAGTTCGTTGGAAATAGTGAAGCTAACTGCGCACGTTCTACTGTGGACGGTGGCGACCGCTTTGCCACGTCTTGAGGCCGCTTCATCATACCTGTAGGCCGCCTCATCACAAGCACCTTGTATTAGCCCGTGGACGCTTGCCTAATCATCATCTGTTCGTCTCGCGCGACTGGCGGCCTGCCACAATCACCTCCGGTCAAGACGCGCCCGTGATGGGTGAACAGCCAGCAGATTTGCGCGCTCTCCCAAGATGATAGAGTCCGACATGATCGAAAAGATGAGCAATACGGCGGAGGTTGAAGCTCAGAGCGGGCACTGGTGGCATAAGCCCTGGGCACGCCTGGCTCTCATCTGGGGCGTCTGGACTCTCATCGGCCTGGTTTTCACAGGCCAGTTCTATTTCTCCATGTATCGCTCGGATCGGCCTGTTGAATGGTCTTATGCTATCTATCTGCAAATGACCTGGGCTTATCTCTGGGCGCTCGTCACTCCGCTCATTCTGTGGGTGGCCGGGCGCTTTCCCTTTGAGCGTCAATACTGGGGCAGAAGTCTCTCCGCACACGTGCTGGCGAGTCTGCTATTAAGCACCATCGTGACGTGGAGCGGGCATCTACTGCTTTACCTGAATTACGGCTGGCGCGCGGGGCGTCCTTATCCAGTGGATAGAGCCGTGCGCTTTGTCATCGAAAATTTCAGCGAAGGCATAGGTATTTACCTTCTGATTGCTATCATTACCTACGCCATCAGCTACTACAATCGCTATCGCAAAGGAGAGCTTCGGGCTATGCAACTGGAAGCGCAATTGTCGCAAGCCCAGTTGCAAGCCCTGAAAATGCAACTCCATCCACACTTCCTCTTCAACACCCTCCACTCCATCTCCGCCCTCCTGAGTCGGGATACAGACAAAGCCCGAACCATGATTACACGGCTAGGTGATTTTCTGCGTCTGACTTTAGAGAACAACGGCATGCAGGAAGTCACCCTTCAACAGGAGATAGAGTTTCTCAGATGCTATCTTGAGATAGAGCGCGTACGCTTTCAGGATCGTTTGACCACCAGTATGGACATCGACCCTGCGGCCTTAGATTCAAAAGTTCCCAACCTCATCCTCCAACCCATCGTCGAGAACGCAATCCGTCACGGGATTGCTCCCCGCTCTACACCCGGACTGATCATTATTCAGGCGAAACAAGAAAATGAATTGCTTCGTATAGAAGTACGAGACAACGGTCCGGGCATCCCCGTGAATCGAAAAGACGAAAACCTGTTCAACAAGGGTGTTGGGTTAGCCAATACGCAGACGCGGCTTGAAAGGCTTTACGGCGCAGCGCATCGTTTCGAGCTAATCAACGACCCTAGCGGCGGTTTAGTGGTGACTTTGGAAATTCCTACGAAAAATGGTAAGCCCACCACCCGACCGGCGCAAGATAAACAACGGGCAGCCTGATTTTCTTGCAACATCGTGAAGATTTTTGCCACAAACTAGATAGTAGCGGTGTTTCTATCAATAAGGGCTAACTGTGGTTTTTTTCGGCCAGACAGTCTCTAGCTTCGGTCAGACAAGGGTAAAAGCTATGACAGACGGGAAGCCGATTCGTGTGCTCCTCGTGGATGACGAGCCTTTGGCGCGCGAGATGATACGCGAGATGCTCAAGGACGACTCCGAGTCCGAGGTCGTGGCGGAGTGCGTCAACGGGCGCGAAGCTGTCGAAGCGATTCAGGAACACGATCCGGATTTAATCTTTCTGGACGTACAGATGCCGGAGATAGGAGGCTTCGAAGTCCTCGAAGCCTTGAAGTCCGTTCATGTGCCGCACGTCATCTTCGTCACAGCCTACGATCAATATGCCGTGCGTGCCTTTGAGGTTCACGCCCTTGATTACCTCTTGAAGCCTTTTGACCGCGAGCGCTTTGAATCCGCATGGCGGCGCGCCAAATTACACATCCTCGCCACACGTAACGGCGAGATGGATCAGCGCATTCTGGCTATATTGGAAGAACTCAAAGCAGGCTCGAAATATCTTGAGCGGCTGGTGATTAAATCTGGCGGTCGCGTCTTCTTTTTAGATACGGACGATATTGACTGGATCGAAGCCGAAGGCAACTACGTCTCTGTACACACGGGCAAGAAGTCGCATCTACTGCGCGAGACCATCAGCAGCCTTGAAGCCCAGCTCGATCCGAAAAAGTTCCTGCGCATTCATCGCTCGTCAATCGTCAAGATTGATCGCATTAAAGAGTTGCAGCCGTGGTTCCACGGCGAGTATCGCGTCATCCTGTTGGACGGCACGCAGTTGACGCTCTCGCGTAATTACCGCGAGAACTTGCAGGAAGCTCTGGGACGTTTTCTCTAGAGCGCAACAACTTTTTGTCTCCCTGTATAGAAGAACAAGCGAGCATAGAAAGTTTCTACACTCGCCTTATAAAAATTCTGTAAGCGGGATGCGCTCCTTAGCCGTTTGAGTTAATGCGTGCGTCTCGTACATGACTGTGTGAAGTAGACTTTCAATCCGAAATTCCAGCCAAAGCCTTCCAGTTTTTCATTCTTCATCTTTTATTGACCGTCCTCTTTCTGGACCAGTGAGTTATCACTGTGCTGGGCCACTTTATCCCAGAACTTAGCCCTTCCGTCACAAAACCCCTACGCGATCATGCGATCTTTCGTATAACTATTCGCGTGTGATCCGATTTCCTGGATTGTTGTTTTCAGAGGGCGCGTCCCTTTACAAAAAGAGAGCGCCACAGGTTGCTCGAAGGTCGCACGCATGGCTTCCTCTCTTGCCGGGTAAGATCCCCTGTCTGGCAACGGAATCAAAACGGGAGGTTCGTGATGAGACTTCGCAGATATCTATTTGTATGCATTCTCGTCCTTGTCGTGCCCTTAATCGGATTGGCGCAGGAGAGCGCGCAGGAAGCGGAAAAAGTGGAAGCGAATCGAGACGACAAAATTATTGGGGCAGGTGATAAAGCCGCTGAGGCTGAGAAGGTAGCCGTGCCTGTGCCGACGCCTCTGGAATTTGCGCGCAAGGATGCGGCCTACAAATCCGCCTACCATGACGTTTATCACATTCTGAGCACGCCGAATCCTTGCAGCAGTTTCTTCGGCGGCCCGTCAACGGCGGTCGAAGTGCTTAACAACCTGTTCAGTGAGTTGGAGACCAGTCGGCTCTCTGATAGTAAAACCGGCCTGACCATGTCCGGGCAGACGCGCGACATGAGCAACGCGCGGACGGGAGCCAGGTATCGTTTGTTTGAAAAGGCCGTGATTAACACGAGCGGCCCTTTTTACCGTAGAAAGTTCTCGCGCTCCGATTCCTTCGTGCCCAATGTTGGTAGCTTTGAACCGAACACCAGAGAGGCACGTGCAGCGATTCTACTGCATGAGATGGGGCATTTGCTTCAGGGCGCGAATGGCCTTTGGCTTCTGCCCAATGACGGGAAGAGCGACGAACAGAGCATAAAGAATACGAGCACCATAGAGACTCGTTGCGGCGAACAGATCAAAGAGCTGAGTCGCAGCAAGGCGGGCGCGAAAGGGATCGCGCCGGAGAAGGGGAGCGAGCCGCAAAGCTCGCAATAACTCATAAAACCCTCGCTTGCTGAATCAATAGCGGAAGCTGCTCGATTAAGCAGGAGAGAGAACGGCAAAGGTTTAAGAGGAGACAAGAAGATGAATGGGACAGCAACCCTTGAGCATGAAGATTTGAGATTGATGGACGACGTCGATGTAATCGAGGAGGCGCACGACGGCTCTGAGGACGAAGCTTCAAAGAGCAAGACGAAGCAGCTAAAGAACCTGGCCCTTTCGCTTCTGATGGAAGTGCAGGCTTTGAGCGAAGTGCCGACGCTCGACATCAAGAACGGCATAGACTTTTATGAAGAGGTCAGCCGCTTTGAAGTTGATCTGATACAGCGAGCGCTGGCGCACACGGGCGGCAACCAGGTACGTGCTGCACGCCTGCTGAATATGAAGGTGACGACGCTCAATTCCAAGATCAAGCACTATAGCATCAGCGTGGACGTTCTGGTCGGCGGCTACTCTTTTCCGCACGGCGGCAACGAACGGCGCGCGTAAAGCAGAGGCTAAGGGATAGGAGAGCGTGGGGAAGCGCCCTCTTACTTTTTTGCCCCCGGTCAATCCCGAACCATGCTGGCTACATGGTTTAGCCACAGCAGTTCATGAAGAATTGCTGTGGCTAATTTTTTCTAAGCTGCAAATTAGACAGTTAACAGAAAGCTCCGCGAGATGCGGCATGTTAATAACGTAGAACATCACGCTCCTGCGAAGCTAAAAGCAGCGCATCTTCTAATACCGGACGCGCAATTAAAGCAGAAGAAAAGATGAACCATTAAATCACACTAACGGACACGAAAAGAAACTCTCTTTCGTGCTGCTTCGTGTCCTTTAGTGGTTTCTCTTTATCCTCCCTTTTGACTGCGACCCGGTATTATCTTGAGCGCTCATTAGCATCGCCTCTCTATTCGCTTTGTGCCTGTGTTGATGACTTCATTCGATTGGCTTACGTCTGACTGAAAAGATCGGCTTGACGCTTTCTCTTTTCTTCTTACGAAAAAATGTAAGTCTTCGCCTCATTCCAAAAATCCGCACGTTCTCTTATCCAAATCTCTAAACAGCAGACAAGCGCATTATCCAAATGTCTCAAGATTTTTGTGCGCTTCCATTGGATGCTTCGCAAGACTAAACGTGAAAGATGAACGGGCTTCTGTCATCACGCGAGCGGTCGGCACGGCCATTGCCCAATAGTTAGTAAAGCAGTTTTCAAGCTGCTTCTCCGGGATACGAAGTTTCGTTAACCGGAAAAACGTTATCAAGCGCATCTCTCGCGCAAAGGGTAGCGTTTCAAGCTTTCAAGTAATGCAGCAGAAAGGAATAGTCGGCATGAAAATCAAGCTACGCATCGTTACCCTCGTGATGCTTGCGTTGTCTATGGCTGCTCTCTCGATGAGCGCCGCGGCACAAACGTCCACGACAGGAACGATAGAGGGCACAGTCCTCGATATTAACGGCGCGGCTGTGCCGGGCGTGACTGTGACTGTGACAAGCCCGAACCTGATCACACCACAAACTGCCACGACGAATGATGAGGGGCATTATCGCCTCCTCAATCTACCGCCCGGCAGATACACGGTTGCGGTCGCAGCCTCGCAAGGCTTCGCCGAGTTCAAACAGGAGAATGTTGAAGTCAATCTCTCTCGTACATCGAGTCTTGATGTCAAACTTCAACTGGCAGGCGCATCGGCTTCAATCACCGTGACGGATACGTCCGGTGCGGCGGTTGATGTTGCTTCCAACACCACGGGAACGAACATTTCCACAGAACAGTTTTCAAACTTCCCAACACAGCGCACGGTGCAGTCCATCTATTCGATTGCTCCGACGGCAGTGCGTTCCGGGCTTCGTGATGCTTCCGGAAGAGAGCGCGATCCTTCGGTCGGAGGTGCCAGCGGCCCTGAGAATAACTACATTCTCGACGGCATCAACACCACCGACCCGGCGTTCGGCGGGAGTGGCGCGAATCTTCCCTTCGAGTTTATACAGGAAGTGGAAATCAAGACCGGCGCTTTCGGCGCTGAATATGGCCGCGCCACTGGCGGCATCTTCAACGTCATCACCAAATCGGGTGGTAATGAAATTCGCGGTGATGCCTACGGCTACTTCACCACGAAGGGGTTGGTGCGCGGGACGACGAGCTTCCCGAACACCGGCTCGGCTCCGAACGGCTTTTCAGAGATCGATGCCGGAATCGACATCGGTGGCCCAATTAAGAAAGATAAGATTTGGTTCTTCGGCGCATTCAATCCGCAGCGACGCAAGAACTTCTACCTGTCGCAGACGCTTCGTACGCCTTTGGAGAACAGGGTGACGACGCCCTTTTACGCAGGCAAGATCACATGGGCGATCAACCAGAAGAACGTCTTCACCTTCTCGACCTTCGCCGATTACACCAAGATTGAGGGCTTCCTAGCTAACACCGGAACTAACAATCCGACTACGAATGTCTCCGGCTTCGGTGCCAACATCAATCAAAGCTTTAATGGTGTACAAGAGACGGGTGGGTCAAACTACGCGTTTCGTTTGAATTCCACGATTACGCCGAACATGATCGGCGAGTTCTCGTTCGGTCTGCACTTCCAGCGCAATAACCTGATTCCCGCAGAAGGCTTGGATGTTCCTTCGACCATAGACAATTTCGCGCTGGTTCTCAATAACGCGGTGCGGCCTGTTACCTCTACAGCCATCTTCGGTGCTAACGGTACGGGCAACATTGATTTCGTTTATGTTCCGGGCGCTTCACTGGCGCGTAACTACATTCGCGCAGGTTTCGATCTTTTCCCGAGACAGGAGCGAAACCGCTGGGAGGCTGCGGCAAGACTTCAGAACATCTGGGGCAAGCACACCTTCAAGTACGGCTTTGAGTTCAACCGCAATATCTACAGTATTGACCAGCGACTCACAGGCCCGTCCATCACTTATCCTGATCCGGGTGGTTTGTCCGCAGCCGCCGGTGATGCGACGATTAACTCAGTCAACGGTGCTCGCATCACTAACAACTTCGGTGTCTGTGCTGTGCAGGGCGGCACGCTCGTCTGCCCGACCGCCAACCTGACGAATCTGGCACGGGCCTTGATTGCCGGTGGCGGAGCGCCAGCCGGTATCACGGGTGCCACGACCAACGCAGGGATTTCATCTGCGGCTTTGAGCGCCGCACCGTTCCTGCTTCGTGTGACGACGCGCGTGCGTAGCATTGAGCTGATTGCTCCGAGGACGTACACGGATGTCGAGAGCTTCTACGTTCAGGATGATTACAAGATTGCAAGGAACGTACAGTTCAACTTCGGCCTGCGCTGGGATTACCAGCAGGCAGCAGGCAGCGCCGGTACAGGGACTCAGAGCTACCTGAAGCTCAACAGCTTCATGGATAACCTGCAACCCAGAGTCGGCCTGATCTATGACTTTACAGGCAAAGGTAAAGGCAAGGTCTTTATTAACTACGCGCGCTACGTTGAAACTCCGCTTCCGCTGGATGTCAACGTCCGCGCAGGCAGCGTAGGTACGCAGACGGACAAGAACTTCAACGTTAATCGTCTGAACGCTCCTGTGGGTTCGACTGTGGTTGCTGCTCTGGGCAACTTCGGTGCAGCAGCGACTCCGATTGATCCCGATCTGAAACCGCAGACGGTCAATGAACTGACTGCCGGAATCGAGTACGAGATAGTTAAAGACCTGGCCTTGAGCGCTCGCGGTATCTATCGCTCGCAAGGCTCCGTCATCGAAGACGGCTCGTTCGACAACGGCACGACCTATTTCCTCTTCAATCCTGGCGAGAGCCAGACGGAGAAGCTCGCACAGCAGACGCTCGGCGCGGGCTTCGGTCGCGCACGTCGTTACTATAGAGCAGTGGAGTTTTCCGCAACGAAGAGGTTCTCGAACAACTACCAGTTCATAGCTTCTTATGTTTACTCCAGCTTGATTGGTAACTACGAGGGCATCTTCCGCAACGACAACGGTCAGAGCGACCCGAACATCACGTCGCTCTTTGACCTTGTAGGGCTTCTGGACAACACGTACGGACGACTTCCTAATGACCGCCCGCACGTCCTCAAGTTCGACGGTGCTTACCAGACGCCGTTCAAACTTCTGGTTGGCGGCTCGTTCCGCGCTCAGTCAGGTATCCCGTTCAATCAGGGTATCCCTGATCCGAGCGGAGCATACACGTCCAACAATGAGGGACTTGGAGTCCCGCGCGGCACAGCGATTAACCCGATCACGGGGCGCAACCGCTCTGCGACGATCTACAATCTGGACTTGAATGCTTACTATCCGATTAAGTTCGGCGAGAACAAACAGCTTCGTTTCCAGGTTGACTGGTTCAATGTCTTTAACAGCCAGCGTCCTGTGACAGAAGACATTACCTTCCAGATTAACAGCGGTATTCCGGGTGCCGGTGCCGGTGCCGGAAGCCTTCAGTTCTTCAATCCGTTCTATGGAAACGGTTTGATCTTCCAGTCTCCATCTTCATTGAGGCTGGGTGTCAAATACCAGTTCTAAGCTGATCGCTCTCACACGATTGTCTGGCAAGCCACACAACCGCGTGAGAGCGATTTCGGTGGGAGATGTGCGCGTTTGGATGTGGGTCTCGACTCGCACTTCTCCCATCTCTTTTTTTATCTTCATCAAAGCCCTCTCGTGTAAGATGGTTCTCCCCGGCTCTAAAAAACAATCTTCGAGTTAAAGGAATCGACAAGAGATGCGCGTCGCAAATCTATTCATCGCAGCCTTGATTACTCTTCCGGCTTTGAGCGCTGTGACCTACGCACAGCAGCCACCTAATGCTGCTACACCTTCGCAGGCTGTCGCCGCCGCTGCCGCTCAACCCTGCCGCGCTTCTCAAGAGTACAGGCAACTGGATTTCTGGGTGGGCGAATGGGAAGTGCAGGGGCCGAAGGGAAAGATGGTGGGAGCCAGCAACGTGCAGCTAATACTGGGCGACTGCGTGGTTTTTGAAAACTGGACGGGGGCTGGCGGGGTCGCTGGCAAGAGCTTCAATCTTTACGATGCAACGGTGCGCAAGTGGAAGCAGTTCTGGGTTGACGACCGGGGCGGCATGCTTGAGTTCACGGGCGAGTTCAAAGACGGCGCGATGCGTTACACGGGCGCATCCACAGGACAGGACGGCAAGCCCCTCGTGGATCGTCTCACCTTCTTCCCTCTGGCAGAGGGACGCGTGCGCCAGCTCTGGGAGCAGTCACCCGATCAGGGCAAGACATGGAACACTGTCTTCGACGGCACATACACCAGAAAGAAGAAGTGATACAAAATTATCTCTGCTTTAGTAGTGGTTCAGTTTGAAGTTGAGTTTAATGAAAGTTGGTCTTCACCACAGAGACACAGAGAGCGCAGAGGACACACGGAGGCTTGAATAGCATTCAACCCTCTGTGCCCCCTCTGAGTCCTCTGTGTCTCTGTGGTGAAAATCAAGCAGCCTTACACTCAACCCTGATCGTACCACCACCCCCGCTGTAATCTCTTTGCATCGGCGAAAAGATTACAGCGAAGACCTGCATCTTTCAGCTTTCATACAAAAAATCGGCTCACGAAAATGCGTATAAAATTTCCGCCTGGAAATCCTATGTGCATTTCAATATCCAAGCCTTTCAAGATTAAATCGCGCGAAATCCGAATCTCTCAAGATTCCACTTGTGCCTCACCCGATTCACTTCTCTACAAAGCTGAACATGAGAATGATTTGTGGGCCAGCCCGCGCAGGCGGCATGAGCTTTGCCCCTCCGAAGTTAAACGCACTTTGCGTATAGCTTTTGTTTTCCGAACTTTCGTAACACATGGCTCGAAGCCTGTGGTTCGGGCGTTAGCGGCTTCCGAATTAAGGGAAACCGACGCTGGCAACCGAAGCCGCTTTCGAGCCAGAGGGGATTTTCAAAGCAGGAGAGCACCATGAAAAAAGTTCTAATCACAGTGCTGTCGCTCTTCCTCTTAGGAGCAACGGTACAAGCTCAATCAAACACGGGTCGGCTGGTCGGAACGGTCTCTGACCCGGCGGGTCTCGTTCCCGGAGCAAGCATCGTCGTCCGAGATAACCAGACGGGCAAAGAACGTACGGTTGTCGCAGACAACGACGGCACCTTCAATATGCCGCAGCTTGAGCCGGGCACCTATACCGTCAAAATTACAGCACAGGGTCACAAGACCTTCACGGCGAACAATGTCAAGATTGACGTTGGGCGCGACTATTCGTTGAACGCCACATTGGAAGTCGGCGAGATCAGCGAATCGGTTGAAGTCGTAGCCGGAGCCGATGTCTTGAACGCCACCAACGGCGAGCTATCGAACACGGTCAGCCCAAGGCAGATTCAAGAGCTGCCCTTGAACGGGCGCGACCCGACCGCGTTAATCGGATTGCAGGCCGGGACGGCGCAGAACGGCGCGACCAACACGACCGTCAACGGCCAGCGTTCGTCATTCACCAATATCACCAGAGACGGCATCAACATTCAGGACAACTACATTCGCGCCAACGCGTCGGACTTTTCCGTCCAGCGTCCTACGACCGACGACGTACAGGAGTTCACGTTCACCTCGCAGAACGCCGGAGCGGAGCAGGGCTACGGCGCGTCGCAGGTTCAATTCGTCACCCCGCGCGGGCAGAACGATTTCCACGGCGCGGCATGGCTCTACAATCGCAACTCTAAATTCAGCGCCAACGATTTCTTCAACAACGCTTCCGCCACGCCGAAGCCCTTCCTGAATCGTAACCAGTTCGGCGGCAAGGTGAGCGGGCCTGTCTACCGCAACAAGCTCTTTTTCTTCGGCTCGTATGAAGGCTTCCGGCTTCGCACGCAGAACGTAGAGCAGCGCACAGTCCTGACGCCGAACGCGCGACAGGGACTCTTTACTTACATTCGAAGGGACACTGGACAGCCCGCTACCATCAACCTCTTCACGGCATTCGGAGGTGCGACTGGTATCACAGGCATCAACCCTGTGATTCAAAGCCGCATTCTGGCGAACCTTCCGGCGGGAGGTAATTCGACAAACCTGGGAGACCAGCGCAACACCACCGGTTTCATTTTCAACCAGCGTGCAAACTTCGATTACGATGTTTACCTGACGCGTATTGATTACGACATCAACGCGAAGAACACTGTCAACGGCGTCTACAGCTTCACGGATGAGAGAGTCGTGGATCGCCCTGACGTAGACACGCCGAACGGCTTCAGCACAGCGCCTGTCGTCAATCAACCGTCGAATCGCAACTTCCTTTCGACAGCCTGGCGTTTCACGCCTACGGCTACGCTGACGAATGAGCTGCGCGGCGGCTTCTTTTTGAGCGACCCGCGATTCATACGCACCACTGCGCTGCCGAACTTCTTCATCACGCTGCCGGAATTAGCGCCCGGCACGCCTGCGCTCATCAACAGCCCCGAGGTCAACTTTCAGGATCAGGGACGCATCTCGAACACCTATGTGATTCAGGACAACGCTGATTACACGCGTGGCAATCACAGTTTCCGCTTCGGAGGACAATTGCAGTTCTTCCGTATTAAGGCGGACTCGTCCTTCTTTACGATTCCCGATTACATTCTAGGCACTGACACTTCCGCAGCAGCGCTCGCCGCCAATCAGTTTCCGGGCGGAATCAGCGGCGCGGATTTGACTACGGCCAATGCGCTCCTGGCAACGCTCGGCGGCGTCATCACGCAGTCGCGCCAGACCTTCAACGTCACCAGCCGTACATCCGGCTACGTTCCGCAAACACCGCAGGTCAACGATCTCTCGTGGCAGACTTACGCCTTCTATGTTTCGGATCAGTGGAGAGTCACACCTCGATTCACTTTGAATCTGGGAGTGCGCTACGAAGTTTTTACAGGACTTAAAGAGCGTGCGGGCTTGGCAATCGAGCCGACCATCGCGCCGGGAAGCAATCCTGTTCAGGCTCTTTTGAATCCGAACGGGACGTACCAGTTTGTCGGCGGCAATGTCAGCGGCAACAAGTATTTCAACGACGACAAGAACAACTTTGCGCCGGTCTTCAGCTTCGCCTGGTCGCCGCAGTTCAAGAACAAACTGCTCGGCTCAATATTCGGCGAAGGCCGCACAGTGATTCGCGGCGGCTACCGCATGAGTTACGTCAACGACGAATTCCTGAGAGCGGCGGATAATGCTTTAACCGGCAACGCAGGTCTTTCGACTGAGGCCGACGAGTTCGGGCTGGATCGGCGCATCAACACGCCGCCCGCGATTCCGACTCCGGCTTTTCTAACCCCGCCCTTCTCTTATGCGCAGGCCAACGCGATTGCGGGTAACTTCGGAACGGTCTTCGCCGTTGACCCGAACCTGCAAGTTCCGCGCACGGAGGAATACAACTTCGGCATCCAGCGCGAGTTGGGCTGGCAGACCGCTCTGGAAGTTCGCTACGTAGGCGGGCGCAGCAACAACCTTGTGCGCGCCTTCGACTTCAATCAGGTCAGAATCCGCGACAACGGTTTTCTGACTGACTTCAACAACGCGCGCTTTAACCTTCAGACCTTCGGCAACGCGAATTGCAATCCGGCCACCACGCCGGGCTGCCGCGCGCTTCCGTTCTTCAATCAAATCGGCCCACCCGACGGCGTCAGCCCCGGCGGCTTTGACGAGTTTGGTGTCTTCAACAACTTCCTGACCGCAGGCACGCCCGGCCAGGCCGCGTTCTTCTACCTGCTGTTCGGGTTCACCAACTCCAACCAGCTCTTCCTGCGAAATCCCAACACGGGTGTCGCAGACTTTCTGTCGAACTCGTCCAAGTATCGCTACAACGCGCTGCAAGTCGAGCTGCGTCGTCGCTTCGCCAAGGGCTTGTACTTCCAGGCCAACTACACTTTCCAGAAGACGCTGACGGATGCAGGGGGCGTCACACAGGCTCGCTTCGATCCATACCTCGACACCGCCCAGACGAATCTTGAATTCGCGCGCGCCGATTACGATCAGACGCAGGTCTTCAACTTCAACGGCATCTACGAGCTTCCGTTCGGCAAAGGCAAGACCTGGATGAATAGCGGCGAGTGGAATAATCGCCTCTTCGGCGGATGGCAGTTGACTTCGATCATACGCGTCTCCACGGGTGCGCCGATTTCCATCGTTGACCCGCGCGGCACTGTGAATCGCGCCGGTCGCTCCACGCGCAACACTGCGAACTCAAGCCTGTCAACCGATCAAATCAAAGACCTGATCGGAGTGTTCCGTACGCGGTGCGGCGTCTTCTACATCAATCCGGTTGCGGTCAACATCAACCTTGCGGATTGCTCCGGGACGGGCACAGCCAACCCTGCTTACTTTACGCAGGCGCGCTCCGGCGAAGTCGGGAATCTTCCGCGCGCATTTATCAACGGCCCGCTCTACTTCAACTGGGATGCTTCCATCATCAAGAACATACAGTTGACCGAGCGCGTGCGTTTCCAAGTGCGTGCGGAGTTCTTCAATATAATCAACCGGACGAACTTCCTGGTCTTCGGGCCGAATGACGGGACGCCGCAGCAATTCGGCGCGACCGGCATCTTCAATATCAACAGCCCTACCTTCGGGCGCTTGACGACGACCTCGACCGGCACGCTTATAACTCCACGCGTGATACAGTTCGCTGGCCGACTTGAGTTCTAAACTCTCAACCTGAAAATCAAACTCACAGGGCGTTGCTTCCGAAAGTGAAGCAGCGCCCTCTCTTTTTGTGTACATAAAAACGAAAAAGCCAATCGAGACTTGAGAATTTTTCTTTCAAAAAAATGTATGTCTGCGCTAGCTCACAAGCCATTTTCATCCTTGAATATCCAAACTTGTCAAGATGCGCAAACCCGAAATCCGAAACCATAAAGATAGCCTCAAGCATCATGCGGATTGCAAAGCGGCAACCATAAGAATTGAACAACTAATACGATGAATTGCATGACGGCATGAGCATTGCCCTACGTGTAGCGGCACACACAACTCGCTTTCTAAATTTTTAGAAGTTTCTAAAAGTGTGCTCGACGAGCGGTTGTTCGCCCGTTAAAAAAAATCGTCGTTTTACCGGAAATATCGGAAATGAAATTCAAGGAGTACACCATGAAAAGGATCACCCTCGCAACGCTTGCGCTACTCTTGTTTGTCACGGCGGCGTTTGCACAGAACCCTACGGGGCGATTGATCGGCACTGTTTCTGACCCCAGTGGAGTTATACCGGGCGCGACCATCGTCGTCAAAGATAACAACACGGGCAAGGAAAGAACCGTCACCACTTCGGATGACGGCACGTTCAGTGTGCCGCAGCTTGAAGCCGGTACGTATACGGTAATTATCTCGGCACCGGGACACAAAACCTTTACGGCTAATGAGGTCAAGATTGACGTGAGCCGTGAATATTCGCTTAACCCTACACTTGATGTAGGCAATATCAGCGAGAACATCACTGTCACTGCGGGCGCGGACATCCTCAACGCGACGAGCGGCGAGATTAGCAATACCGTCAGCCCGCGACAGATACAAGATTTGCCGTTGGACGGGCGCGACCCGCTCGGCTTGATTCAGTTGCAGGCGGGCGTGGCCGGGAACGGCGCAACCAACACGTCTATCAACGGACAGCGCCCCTCTGCCACCAGCATCACGCGCGACGGCATCAACGTGCAGGATCAGTTCATACGTGAGAGCGCCTCTGACTTTTCGCCGCAACGCTCTACCACCGACAACATCAGCGAGTTTACGGTGACTACTTCAAATGCGGGCGCTGACCTCGGTGCCGGAGCGTCTTTCGTGCAGCAGATCACGCAGCGCGGAACGAAGGATTTCCACGGCGCAGGCTGGCTCTATAACCGCAACTCTTACTTTGCGGCGAACGAGTTTTTCAATAACGCTTCGGGCGTAGAGCGTCCACGACTGAACCGCAACCAGTTCGGCGGCAAGATCGGCGGCCCCATGCCCGTCTTCAATTTCGGCGAGGGCAACGGCCCGGCGTTTTACCGCGACAAAGGCTTCTTCTTTTTCAACTATGAAGAGCTGCGCCTGCCGCTTGGAAGCTCCAGGCCAGCGCGCACTATCCTGCTGCCGAATGCGCGCCAGGGAATTTTCACCTACATCGATAATGCTGGCGTGACGCGTCAGGTTAATCTCTTCGACCCCAGGTTCGGCACAGGCATCACGGGCATCAATCCCGTCATACAGAGCCGCATTCTCAGCCGCCTGCCGACGACCGGCAACGACACCACCGTCGGCGACCAGCTCAACACTACCGGGTTCAGGTTCAATCAGGCGGACGACACTATGCGCAAGCAGTTCGACACGCGCATTGACGTTGATATTAATGACAGGAATACCATCAACGGCGTGTTCGTGCTGGTGAGAGATCAAAACCTGCGCCCGGATATTGACGGCGCGCAGGGCTTCGACCCTACACCTATTATTTCCAACCGCAGCGACAACGAAACTCTTGTGCTGGCTTGGCGTACATCGCCCAGCTCAAGCTTTACGAACGAAGCTCGCGGCGGATACTTTGATAGCCGTGTGCCGTTCGTGCGAAGCGAAAACGCGCCTGCGTTCTTTCTTACACTTCCGCTCATCAGCAACCCGGAGGTCAGCTTCCTGAACCAGTCGCGCAGGTCGCTGAACTCCAACATTCAGGATAATGCCACCTACACCTGGGGCGACCACTCGATTAAATTCGGCGGGCTGGGTCAATTCATTCGTGTTCAATCATCAGGCTCAAACCCAGACCGCAGCGTCCCGCTTTTTACTGTCGGCACCAGCCTGCAAACGACAATCACTGCGGGGCAGTTCAACGACCCTGCGCTCTTTCCCGGCGGCATCAGCGCCACGCAGCGCACGCGCGCCAACAGCCTGTTCGGGCTGCTCGGTGGAATCATCAGCAGCGGCGTTCAGGACTTCAGCGCGACGCGCGAAGGAGGCTTCGCACCCGGTCTGCAAAAGTCGCAGGAGCTGGCCTATGAGAACTTCGCTTTTTACGTTCAGGATCAATGGAGAGTCAGCCCGCGCCTGACCTTGAATCTGGGTGTGCGCTACGAGTTGTTCACGCCGGTTCGTGATGTCAACGGATCGCTGCTGGAGGTTGCTATTCCCGAAGGGACTGACCCGCGCGCCGCGCTTCTGACCGACACGGGCACCATTCGCTTTGCAGGCCAGAACGCAGGCGGCGGCAACAAGCTGTTCAAGATGGACAAGAACAACTTCGCGCCGAACGTCAGCTTCGCATGGTCGCCGCAGTTCAAGAACAAATTCATGAACAGCATCTTTCCGGGCGAAGGCCGCACGGTGCTTCGCGGCGGCTTCAGCATCACTTATTTCAACGACGAGTACATCAAGGGATCGCTGACCGCAGCCGAGACCACGCCGGGACTTTCTCAGACAGTCTCGCTGCCCGTCTTGAATGCGCGTGCCGACAACGTTCCGACGTTTCCAATCCCGACGCTGCAAATCCCGCGCACCTTCGCGCAGCAAAGAGCACAGGCAGGGCCTTTCCAGTTTCTCTTTGCTCAGAATCCAAACCTACAGGTGGCGTCTTCGCAGCAGTACAACTTCGGCATCCAGCGCGAGTTGGGCTGGCAGACCGCTCTGGAAGTTCGCTATGTCGGCGGGCGCAGCAACAACCTGACCAATATCGTTGACATTAACCAGATAGACATTTTCAGCAACGGCTTCCTGCGTGACTTCGCCACCGCGCAGCAGAACTTGAATCTCTCTCGCGCACTGAACGCACAGCAGGCCGCCGCAGGTGTTGCGGCTGCGGCGCGTGTCCGCATCACAGGCGCTTTCAATCCGGCTGTGCCCGGCAGCACGCAGTTCACGGGGCCGTTCCTGCAACTTGGCAATGCCGCTCCTTTCGGCAGCGCACCGATTGCTGGAAATCCGTTTGCCCAACTCGGCGGCCTAGACATAGCCGGTATCCAGAACCGTCTTGATAGAGGTGTCCCGGCTGAGCTGGCGCTGGTCTTTATCGCCAACCCGCCGTTGCAGGGCAGCCTGCGACTTCTGCCGAACGAGAATGTAGGCCAGATTGGATACCTCGACAATCAGGCTAAATACAACTACAACTCGCTTCAGATAGAGCTTCGCCGTCGCTTTGCGGATGGACTCTATTTTCAGGCGAACTACACTTTCTCCAAGACCTTGACGAACTCTTCCGGCCTAAGCCAGTTGAGATTCGACCCCCTGCTCGATGTACGCAATCCGGGGTTGGAGTACACGCGCGCCGATTATGATCAAACGCATCGCTTCAACGTCAACGCGATTTACGAATTGCCGTTCGGTCGTGGCAAGCGCTTCTTCAGTAATCCGAGCGGGCTGGTCGAGCGGCTGCTCGGCGGCTGGCAGGCTGGAACCATCGTCACCGTAGGCTCCGGCGCACCCATTACCATCATAGATAATCGCGCCACGCTCAGCATCAACTCCGGTCGTCAGACGCCGAACTCGAATTTGAGCGGAGCGCAGGTCAGGGATTTGATAGGCATCTTCAAGACGCCGTGCGGTGTCTTCTTCATTAACCCTGAAGCGATTAACATCAACCGTGATGCTTTGAATGCTGGAAGATGTAATCAAATCGTCGGCGGAAATTTTTCCGGTCGCGGAGTGAATGAATTTGGCGGCGCGAATTTTCCGGGACAGGTCTTCTTCTATGCACAACCGGGACAGACTGGGAATCTGCCGCGCGCCATCGCCAACGGGCCGGTCTACTTCAACATCAACGCTTCGCTCATCAAGAACATTCGCATCCGGGAGAACTTCCGCTTGCAGCTCAGAGGCGAAGCCTTCAACCTCCTGAACCGCCCGAATTTCTTCGCAGGCGTAACGGAGGATATTAACAGCACGACCTTCGGGCGCGTCACAGACACCTTCGAGCCGCGCATCTTTCAATTTGCAGTGAGGCTTGAGTTCTAAGCGAGCCGGAAAACTCACTTGCTTCTATCAGGGGCGTTGCTTCGACATGAAGCAACGCCCTTTTTGTCTCTTAAGCGGCATACGAAAAAATGTATGTTGTAGAGGGTTGGAAAAGTCATATATTACCACGCATCCGAACATCCCAAGATTCACCATCCTGAAAATCCGAATCTTTCAAGATTCATGTATCGCTTTGTCGCTCCTTGCGACGATAAGTCTTGAAGCAACCGTCTTTGGACTGCGCGCAACGAGACGGCATGTCCTTTGCACTTCTAACTAATCGTAACTAATGCGTTGCTTTTTCGGAGTCCATTTTTTCGTAAAAGCTAGCTGGCTGGAGCGGCACAGTCTCACCTAATTCCCAACATAAACAGGGTGCTCGCGTACTGGTCAAAACTGCAAGCAAATTCCAAGTAGGAGAAAACTATGAAAAGAGTTTCATTGACGACGCTCGCGATACTGGTCTTTACAGTCGCAGCGTTGGCACAATCGAATACGGGTCGCCTTGTTGGGACGATCTCCGATCCCAGCGGAGTCATCCCTGGCGCGACCGTGCTCGTTCGAGACAATCAGACAGGGAAGGAGAGAACAGTTGTCACCAATGACGACGGCTCTTTCTCCGTGCCACAACTCGATCCCGGAACCTATACCGTCACCATCACTGCGCAAGGACACAAGACCTATACCGCCAGTGAAGTGAAAATAGACGTTGCTAAAGATTATTCGCTCAACCCGGTGCTCGAAGTAGGCCAGATCAGCGAGAGCATCACCGTGGTTGCGGGCGCAGACGTAATCAATGCGACTAACGGTGAGTTGACCAATACGGTCAGCCCGCGCCAGATTATTGAGCTGCCGCTCAATGGTCGAAACCCGCTCAACCTCGTCGGCCTTCAGGCCGGAACGTCGCAGAACGGCGCACAGACTACTTCTATCAACGGCCAACGCTCGACATTCACGAACGTAACGCGCGACGGCCTCAACATTCAGGACAACTATATTCGCGGCAACGCTGTGGATTTCGTGCAGGAGCGCCCCAGCGTGGACGACACCGCCGAGTTCACCATCACGACGCAGAACGCCAGCGCCGATAGCGGCTACGGCGCGTCGCAGATTCAACTCGTGACGCCGCGCGGCCAGAACGAATTTCACGGGGCGCTTTTCGAGTACAACCGCAACTCGAAATTCGCAGCCAATAGTTACTTCCGCAACCGCAACGGCCAGTCACGTCTCTTCCTGAACCGCAATCAGTTTGGCGGAAAGCTTCAGGGGCCGATTATCAAGAACAAGCTGTTCTTCTTCGGCTCGTATGAGGGGCTGCGGCTGAAGCAGTCAACTACTATCAATAAGACCATCCTGCTGCCTTCGGCGCGCAGTGGTCTCTTTACCTACAGAGACAACGCTGGCGTCACTCGCACGGTCAACCTCTTCGGGTTTCCGCTGACCTCGCCTGCCGGGGTGCCCGCGTTCACTATCGCGGGAGTCAATCCCACCATTCAGGCTCGCTTCCTGGCTACAACGCCGAGCGTGCCCAACACCACTGCGGTCGGTGACCAGCTCAACACCGGCGGCTTCGCCGTTTCTCAGAAGGGCGACCAGACGCGCAACGGCTACACCACCCGCATAGACCTGGACATAGATGAGCGCAACAGCATCAACGGTGTGTTCAGCTTAAAATCGGAAGCGAACTTGCGCAACGACGCGACCAACAACTTCGACACTGAGCCGGATGTCGTTCAGCCGTCGAAGCCCAAGTTCTTCGTCGTCGCATGGCGCAGCACTCCGAACGCGACTGTCACCAACGAGCTTCGCGTCGGAACGTTCCGTGGCGGCCCGGTCTTTACCAGAACGAATCCGCTGCCCGCTAGCTTCTTCGGGTCGTTAGTGGCGAACGCTACCACTGTTGACTCAACTACCCTTGCGGGTCTTATCAGTAACCCTGAGACTGACTTTACGGATCAGGGTCGTTACACCATCTATTACAACATTCAGGACAACGCCGAGTACATCCGTGGAAACCACAGCTTCCGCTTCGGTGCCCAGATTCAGACCTTCGACATCAACAACTTCGTTAACTTTGGTGTCATTCCGTCCTTTGCGCTGGGCACGAATACCTTGACCACGCCGTTCATCTCGACCGCTCAGTTCACGAACGCTGCGCTCTTTCCCGGCGGCATCTCGACAGGCCAGCGCACCACGGCCAACGCCCTCGTCGCGCTTTTGGGCGGCATCGTCAGCCGTGGCTCACAGACCTTCAACGTCGATTCGCAAAGCTCCGGATTCGTTTCGGGGGCGGAAGAGCGTCGTCGTTACCGCTATGACAACGTCGGTCTCTATCTTGCAGACCAGTGGAGAGTGAGTCCGAGCCTGACGCTTAATCTGGGTCTTCGCTACGAACTCTACACGGCGCTTCGCGAAGTGCAGGGTCTCTTCATAGAGCCTGCCATCGCGAACGGTGCTGACCCGGTTGCGACCGTGCTCAACCCCGTCGGGCAGTTTCAGTTTGTCGGCGGCAACGCCGGGAACAAGAAGCTCTACAATACCGACAAGAACAACTTCGGCCCGGTGTTGAGCTTCGCATGGTCGCCGACATTCAAGAACAAGTTCATGAACAGCATCTTCCCCGGCGAAGGCCGCACGGTGCTTCGCGGCGGCTACCGCATCAGTTACGTCAACGATGATCTGGTGGTTTCGCAGCAGAACTCCGTCGGCTTGAATCAGGGCTTGTCGTTCAACACGAACGCATTTGCTACGAACGGATCAATTAACATTAACGCTCGCGCCGACGCACTGCCGGGCATTGCGACGCCGACCTTCAACACTTTGCCGCGCAGTTTCGCGGCAAACAACACCGCAGCGAACGCGTTCTTCTCTACCATCTTCGGTATTGACCCGAACCTGCAATCGCCGCGTATTGATGAGTACAGCTTCGGCATCCAGCGCGAGTTGGGCTGGCAGACCGCACTTGAAGTCCGCTATGTCGGCTCAAGGAGCAATAGCCTGGTGCGTGCCATCGACTACAATCAGATTAATATTCGCAGCAACGGGTTTCTGGCTGATTTCGAGAACGCCCGTTTCAATCTGATCAACTTCGGTGCTGCTGACTGTACAACTCCGGGTTGCCGTCCCGTCGGCGCTTTCTTCAACCAGCTTGGACCCTTCGGGGGACTTTTCAATGCTGGATTCGCAGAGCCTGATTTACTCGCTGGCACACCGGCTAATCTAGCGCTCGGTTATCTCCAGAATACGCTGAACACTATCGGCGGTATCCCGGCCTTCCCGAACGCGCAGCGCCTGTTCCTGGCAAACCCTGTGGCCGGTGCGGTTGACTTCGTAGAGAACAGCGGCACACTGCGCTATAACGCATTGCAGATTGAGCTTCGCCGCCGCTTCTCGGATGGACTCTACTTCCAGGCGAACTATACTTTCCAGAAGACGCTTGGTAACTCTTCCGGCGGCTCCATCGCCGAGAACAATACCCAGACGCGTTTCGAGCCTAACCTTGACAACGCTCAACCGCAGCTCGAATACAGTCGTGTCAACTACGACCAGGCGCAGGTCTTCAACGTCAACGCGATCTACGAGCTGCCGTTCGGCAAGGGCAAGCGGTTCTTCTCCGATGCGGGCAGCCTGCTCAACCGTATCGTCGGCGGCTGGCAGATGAGCAACATCTTGCGTGCTTCGACGGGCGCTCCGATTAACATCTCGGATCCGCGTGCAACGCTTAACCGCTCAGGGCGTTTCACTCGCCAGACGGCACAGAGCACACTGAGCAAGGATCAAATCAAAGACCTGATTGGTATCTTCAAGACGCCGTGCGGCGTCTTCTACATCGACCCGCAGGTGATCAATCTCAATCTGGATGCTTGCAGTCGCGGATTGATTCAACCGCGTGCGGGTTCCACGGCGGGTGTCGGCTCGATTGCTCCGACCTATGTTGGAGCGACAACGGGCACCTTCCCCGGCCAGGTCTTCTTTAACAACGCGCCCGGACAGGGTGGCGGCCTTGAGCGTAACTTCATCAACGGCCCGTTCTACTTTAACTGGGATGCCGGAATGATCAAGAACATCCCGATTACAGAGCGTGTCCGTTTCCAGATGCGCATAGAGGTCTTCAACGTTCTGAACCGCGCCAATCTTGCAGTCACCGCGGCTCAGCAGCAGACCCTTTTCAACATCAACAGCACGAACTTCGGTCGGCTGACCGCGGCCTTCCCGCCGCGCATTATTCAGTTCGCCGGACGCCTTGAGTTCTAGGCTAAAGCAACATGAATACGCATTGACCTTTGCGGGCGCTGCTCATCTCTTGAGCAGCGCCCTTTTTTATTTGAGAAGCCGCGCCGAAACTTCATACGAAAAAATGTAGTCTGCGGCTCTCCCAAGCGCAGCTTCACTTCACAGTATCCGAAGCTGGCAATATTTCATGTCTACAATATCCGAATCCATCAAGACTCGTCGGCGCTTCTTCATTGAATCGAAAACATCAACCTCACGGAAGGAAACGGCTTGCCGTGTACGCATCAACACGGCACATGCATTGCACTTCACTTTATCAAGCAACGCAGAGGGCGTTATCCCGGCTTCCGAACTTTCGTATCCCAGGTCGTCTTTCCCTCGCATTACAGGAAATCAGTTTCATGAACGCCGCGCGCAAACTGTTTCGGAGCGCGCCCTTGACGAATAACAAGTAGTACGAATTCCAAGTAGGAGCAAATCATGAAAGGAATAGCACTTGCTGTGCTGACGCTATGCCTGCTGGCATCTACGGCGTTGGCGCAAACAAACAGCGGGCGACTGGTTGGGACGGTCTCCGACCCCAGCGGAGTCATACCGGGCGCAACCGTGGTCGTCAAAGATAATCAGACGGGCAAGGAAAGAACCATCGTCGCATCCGATGACGGCTCATTCGCCGTTGCACAACTCGATCCAGGCGTCTATACCGTAACCATCACTGCCCAGGGTCACAAGACGTTTACGGCTAAAGACCTCAAGATTGACATCGGCAAAGACTATAGTTTGAATGCCACGCTCGACGTGGGCGAGATTTCGGAAAACATCACGGTGACGGCGGGCGCGGATGTTATCAATTCAGCGAACGCCGAATTGTCTAACACCGTCAGCCCGATGCAAATTCAGACGCTTCCTTTGAATGGCCGCAACCCGCTTTCCCTGATTCAGCTTCAGGCGGGCACGGCTTCAAACGGCGCGCAGCAGACTTCGATTAACGGCCAGCGCCCGTCCTTTAATAACACGACGCGCGACGGCGTCAACGTCAACGACAACTTTATACGCGCCAACGCGACCGACTTCGCGCCGGAACGTCCGACTTCGGACGACGTGGACGAGTTCACCTTGACGACACAGAATGCGAGCGCGGATTTGAACGGCGGCTCGCAGGTGCAGCTTGTTACCCCGCGCGGTCAAACAGACTTTCACGGCGCGCTCTTCTTCTACAATCGCCCGTCCGTGACCACGGCCAACGATTTCTTCAGCAACGCTGCGGGAAACTTCGCGCCGAATGACGCGGCAGTCCTTCAGGGAAGAGCCATCGCGGGCGGTCTTCGTCAGCCGCGTCCCTTCCTGAACCGCAACCAGTTCGGCGGTAAAATCTCAGGCCCAGCGCCGCTGCCCAGATTCGGCGAAGGCGGACGCTCAATCATTCCCGGCAAGCTCTTCTTCTTCGGTGCCTACGAAGGCTTGCGTCTGCGTCGCTCTTCATCGCGCACGCGACTGATACTGACGCCGAATGCGCGCCAGGGATTGTTCACTTTCCGTGATAGCGGCGGCACGCTTCGCACGGTTAATCTCTTCGCGCTACCGGCTGCTCCCGGTTCGGGCGGAGTGCCTGTTCCCACAGGCATTGACCCGGTAGTACAGAGCCGCATCATCAACAATCTGCCTGCGTCGGGCAATCGTTCCGACCTGGGCGACAATCTCAACACGACCGGCTTCGGCTTCGACCAGGGGCAGGCAACGACCCGCAACAGCTACACGGCGCGCATAGACCTTGACATCAATTCGCGCAACAGCATCAACTTCGTCTACACCTTCAAGAACGAGCTTAACCAGCGACCGGACGCCGACGCGCCGAACGGTTATGGTTTGAATCCCGTCGTTGATCAAGGCTCTAAGAACAGGCTCGTCGTGCTGGCTTATCGCATGACGCCAACGGCGAACTTGACCAACGAAGTGCGCGGCGGAATCTTCAGGAGCGTAGTACCGTTCCTGAGAAATCAGGATGCGCCCTCTTTTCTTCTAGGCGGTGCTATCTCTCCGGCAGTCCCGAACACGGCTGCGGCCAACGCCATCGTCAACAACCCGGAAGTCAACTTCCTGAATCAGGGACGATCACCCGGCGTTAACAACTTGCAGGACAATGCGGATTACCTGCGCGGCAATCACTCCTTCCGATTCGGCGTCAACTACCAGAGCTTCAAAGTAGACCCTTTTAATGACGCCGGAATCGTTCCGACCCTTTATCTAATCGTCAACAACAACACGCCGCAGTTAACCGGGGCGAGCTTCGCAGGCATCCTGCCCGCGGGCACAACCATTGACGCGACGCAGTTGGCGACCGCCAACCGCCTCTACGCGCTCCTTGGCGGCATCGTCGGCGACGTGCGGCAGACCTTTAACGTTACAGGGCCGGACTCAGGCTTTGTTCCCAACGCCACCTCTCTTCAGGTGTACAAGTGGGAAAACTACGCCTTCTATGCTTCCGACCAGTGGCGCGTCAGGCCGCGATTGACCGTCAACCTGGGCTTGCGCTATGAGCTGCAAACGCCTCTGAGAAACACCAACAAGGTGCTGCTTGAGCCGGTCATTACGGGCGACCCGGTGGCGGCTGTTACAAATCCGAACGGCACCTACAACATCGTCGGCACGAATGCAGGCGGCTCCAATGTCTACAAGATGGACAAGAATAACTTCGCGCCTGTAATAAGCATCGCCTGGTCGCCGCAGTTCAGGAACAAGTTCATGAACATGATCTTTCCGGGCGAAGGGCGCACGGTGCTTCGCGGCGGCTATCGCATCAGTTACGTCAACGACGAGAACGTGACTGCCCCGCGCAACGCCTTGATCGGTAACATAGGTCTGGGCGCGACCGTTATTCAGGGCACGCAGATTATCAACGGCGCTTCAACCACCCAGGTCAATGGACGCCTTAGCACGCCGCCGACCGGCATTACGCCGCCCGCCGCTACCATCCAGCGCACGTTCGCGCAGAACAATGCGCTGGCCGGAAACTTCGGAACGGTCTTCGCCGTTGACCCGAACATCAAGACGCCGCAGATTTATGAGTACAACTTCAGCATTCAACGTGAGATTGGTTTCCAGACCGCTCTGGAAGTCCGCTACGTCGGAAGCTATGGTAAGAATCTGACGCGCGTGATTGATTACAATCAGGTAAACATACGCAGCAACGGCTTTTTGGATGACTTCCTGCGTGCGCGTGCGAACCTGGCTAACACAGGCAATGCTTTCTGCAATCCGGCGGTGACTCCGAATTGTCAGGCATTGCAGATTTTCGGCACTGCCGCAGGCTCCAGATTGAGAGTTGCAAACGCTACTACGGGCGCGCTCGCAGCAGCAACCTTCAATAACAATCTGAATGCAGGGACGCCGGGCGAGCTGGCCTTCCAGTTTGTGCAGAACACCGCGACCAACGGTTTCCCCATCCTGGCGAATCCGAACACGGGCGTGGCGAATCTTCTACAGAACGGCGCGCGCTATAACTACAACGCGCTGCAAGTCGAGCTGCGTCGTCGCTTTGCCAAAGGCTTGTACTTCCAGGCCAACTACACTTTCCAGAAGACTCTGACGGACGCCATAGGCGTTACACAGGCTCGTCTGGATACTTTCCTGGACAATGCGAACCCGCAACTGGATTACTCGCGCGCCGAGTATGACTCGGCACACGTCCTTAACATCAACGGTATCTACGAGCTGCCGTTTGGTCGCGGCAAACTCTTGTTCTCGGATGCGGGTTCATGGCTTGACCGCATCGTAGGCGGCTGGCAGGTAACGGGTATCATGAAACTAGCGACGGGCGCACCGCTCACCATCAGCGATGCGGCTCGCGGTACTCTTAACCGCAACGGTCGTTCGGCGCGCAACACCGCCAACTCTACTTTGAGTAAAGCTCAGATCAAGGATTTGATCGGCATCTACAACACGCCTTGCGGGGTCTTCTATATCAACCCCATAGCGGTGAACATCAACCTGTCGAATTGCACCGGGACGGGCACGGCCAATCCTGCTTACTTTACGCAGGCCGCTCCGGGTCAGACAGGCAATCTGGAAAGGGGCTTCATCAACGGGCCGCTTTACACGGTCGTTGATGCTTCGCTCATCAAGAACATACGCATCACGGAGCGCGTACGCTTCCAGATGCGCGTGGAAGCCTTCAATCTGTTCAATCACACCAACTTTGGTTCGCTCAACGGCGCGAACAACGACGTAACGGTCGCTACAGGCCAGTACGGAATATTCAACGTCAACAGTCCGACCTTCGGGCGTTTGACCACGACCGTCGGCCCTGTTGCAAACTCCAGCGACACGTTCCGCGTTCTACAGTTCGCGGGTCGCATTGAGTTCTAAGCTACAGGACTCGAACCGTAGACAAACTAAAAGGGCGTTGCTTCGACATGAAGCAACGCCCTCTTTTTTGTTTCGCCTTCGGCGGCTTACTGCTGAGCCTTGCGCTCTCGCTCTTGCTGGATGCGGTATTCGAAGTTGAATCCCGGCGTCTCCTTAAGAGTGTAGCCAGCCGGTACTTCAAAGAGGGTGCGAGCCGGTTCATCACGATTGATATTGATTAGCCTGTAGATGGTTTCGCCAGCCATAGGGTCTGAGCGTTTGCTCATCACTACGACCTGCAACTCCGGCGAATACCAGCGCTCCGTGACTATATCAATCTGCCGTTCGTTGCCGATTTTTCCAGCCGGAATCGAAACGGTAGTGCGCGTGCCTTCGGCCTCGACGCCTTCTATGGTCTGCTTGCCGAGCGATTCGACTTTCGGCTGCTTTCTTTCCAGGCGCTCGCCGCCAGGGTAGGGCGCAGCGTTCTCGAAGATTCTCACGGCGGGGGCTGTGCCATTCGGCGGCAGAGGCGGAGCAGCCGGAGGGGCAGGTACTCGCATGAAGGATTGTCCCGGCGCAAACTGCGGGATGCCCATCTTACGAGCGGTCTGCGATTTCGGGTCAAGCACATAGTTGACGCGCGCAACCGGGTCATTGATGAAGATGGTCTTCGGCGGATCGCCCGCGGCAGTCCACTGTCCGATTGCGCCGAGCGTCTGTTCGCGGCGCGTGCGACCGTCGCTGTCACGATAAATGGTCGAGCTGTTCTTGCGTATGATGCGGTTACCGTCGCTCAAGGTCTGAATGGTCTCGGTCGTAGCCTCCGCCGAATAGGGCGCGCCCTTGACGGTCTTGCGGTCGAAGCTCACTTCCGAGTTAATGAAGACGAAAGTGTCCGGCCCGCCCACAGCGGTCAGAACATCTACATCACCCGGCGGCATCATGCCTTCAATCTGAATCTTTTCAATGGCACCGCCATCGGGTTTCGGCGCGCGTTGCGGCTCCTGCGCCGCCGCCAGGCCAGCGCTTGATAAAGCGACGAGCGCCAGCGCTCCCATCATCAACGATTTATGAAATCTCATCTTGTGTCTCTCCTTCAACAACTTATTATTATGACGCTCAGAATGGTTGCTTTTGAATCCAATCAAAAACTGCTTAACGAACGAAGCGTATGGCACGCGCCATACCGTCATCTCCTATGAGCACGTCCGCCTTGATGCGCTCGTTTGCGCGATCCATGTTGACGGGTATACCGAACTGCGCCAGCGCCGAGCGCGGCATCTCCACGCGAACAATGCGCCCGTTATCAATCTCGTTTAGATTGTCGCCGTAAGAGACAGGCATAAAGTCCGTCGCAATCTCGCGGCTCGTCGAAGTCTTAACGCTCTTGTTTACATCTGACTTAGGAAAATTCTGATTGCCAACGCTTCGCGGAGTGGTCGGGTTATAGATTGCGGCTACTTCCCTTGGAGATAGTCTACGCCCGCCCTCCGTGCTGTCAGGATTCTCCACTGGCGCAGCCGTCTGGGGGGCAACTTCATCAACACTCGCCGGAGTCGCATTGGAAGTTAAAGGTCTCGCAGAACCCTCCGCCTTGCTGTTGTTACTTGCCACCGCTCTGTCTGATTGAGACGCAGGTCTTTCCCCATCGCGCACGCGCAACATGCTTGCCCCGCCGATTGCGAACATCAGCAGCACTGCCGCCGCCACGGCATGCGGATACCATCTCTGCCAGCGCGTGGCTCTCTGCGGCATCTGTACAACCACGGGCGAGACTTCTTCTTGCGCCGCCACTGTGCGCTCGCGGAATTTCGCAAGCAGGCAGGCTTCGACCGGCGCGGGCGCTTCCAACTGTTTCATGCTCACAGCCAGCGAGCGCAAGCCACGGGTCAACGCGCGCTCCGTTTCAAGCCGCGCGGTGCATGCCTCACACGCTTCCATGTGTAGGAGTGCGCTTTCGCGCAAGTTCGCTTCGAGCATCTGCTCGCGCGCCAAATCTGAAATGATCGCTTCAAAGTTATTGCAGTTCATGCGAAGCACCTCGCCGTCCTAAAACTCTCTATTACGCTCACGCCTTCTTCGCTACTCGTGATGTTCGCGCTCAACTTTCCCAACAGTAGCGCGCGGGCGCGATGCAGGCGCGAGCGAACCGTTCCAATCGCGCAGCCCAGCGCATTGGCCGCCTCCGCGTAGCTCATCTCATGCAGGTCGCAAAGCACCACGACCTCTCTGTAATGCTCAGGCAGCGCGAGCACGGCCTGCCGTAGGCGTCCAATCATCTCGTTGCGAAGCAACTCATCATGCGGGTTATCTTCCGCCACCCAGGCTCCCGTGTGCGGCTCGCCGTCCACGGCATCCTCCGCAATCTGCACGAAGGGGCGGTCGCGCTCCAGACGGCGCAGCACGTGATTGCGCGCTATCCCGTATAGATAGCTGGAGAGCGACCCGCGCGTTGAATCGAAGCGCGTGGCGTCGTTCATCAAGGCTAAAAAGACCTCTTGGGTAACGTCTTCGGCAATCGCCTCAGACCCGCTCATTTGCAGGGCGAAGCGATAGACGCCCGCCTGCCGCCGCCTGTAAAGCGCCGTGAAAGCTGCCTCGTCTCCGGCCATCATGAGCCGTAGAAGCTCGTCGTCACTTGGGGTTAAGTGCGTTGCCATCTTTTGTTTACCGTTTGACCGGCGGCCTGCCTGTCACTTCTAATTCGCACGAGGCGGGGAAAAAGTTCCAAAAAGTGGAATCCCGCTTCCACATAAAGGTAAATTTTTAACTTGGCCGGAGCAGCGACGTACATGAGAACAGCTAAAGCCTTCGCTAAAGACAGTCCCGCTTTTGATTAAGCATCCTGACAGCGCTTTGATTCTGATAGCGCTGCTGGGACAGTTCATGAAGATTACTTTTTAATTCATTTCTTCAATTCCCACCCACCAGACCGGATTCATGCCAGCGTGGCTTTGCTTTATCCCGCTGGCATGAAGAGCGCTGGAATAGAAAACGGCCCGGATACGGGCAGTTTTTACAAATAATTTGTTGACTTAGGGAAAACTTTGACTTATCGTTTTTGCTGTTTAGCGTATTCCAGTGCTGGCGAGCACACGTTCTCTCGTATTCCTGCGGCGAAATAAAGACTTGAAACCGTAAACACTTCGGTAAACTGAAGTGATATAAGTGTAAAAAAAATGCCCTCACATTTTTTGTATTCGACGAATACGTTCATGAAGAAGCTAATTCAAGAAACCTTCAGGAACAACGTTCATTATGTGTGGTGCAGCGAAAGCTTCGATTCCCAGGCGCTCTCCAAACATACTGCTGGTTATCTTATCGCGCCCAGTTCTAATCCGGCTGATATATATAAAGAGTTGAAAGGTGCCGTCACTAGAAACGACCGTCATTGTAGCAAAATAAGCGAACAGATTCTCACCCTGACTAACCTCGCTATTATTTGGGAACAAGCAAGTGAGATCACTTCTCAGCACAAAGAGGACATCGTCTGGATGTTGAATAATCTGGACATTAGTTATTGGCGACCACTTCTCTACGTCGTTCCCCGCGTTGCCGTCGAGAGCCGCATGAGAACAGTGCCGATGGCTCAAAGAGCCAGTTTCGGTATAGAATACATAATTGAAGATTTGCATCAGCACGAATTCGATATGATTGAGGTATGAATATGGAATTGAATACTCTCAAGGGACGTAACTCGAAGGAGATCGAAATTCTGCTGGCGAGCCTTTCTTTGGATTTACTGCCTAATTCGCCGATGTCTCCTCTCCCGCATCTGCACAAAGTTGACCCTTCATTGCGGCATCAACTGTTGAACGAAATACGCCATCGTTTGGGGCTTAGCCCAAGTGACAATTCGCCCGCAGCCAAGACTAAGTTATACCAAGTTCTCGTCTCAGAAATTAACAAAGTAGCCTTCGACGGAGTCGATGTTAATAAGGTCAGAGAGAGGGCTGGGCAACGCGGCTACTTAGCGCCCAAACTTTATAAACTGGAATTCGAGAGTACTTTCGAAACCGATGCCGCTCTTCTCGGCATAGGACACTGGGAAGTACGGTCTGCTCTACGTAGACCAGATGATGTAAAGCATTTAAACCCTGAAGAATTCGGGGTGGAAGACCTTGACAAGGCATTCTCGCTTTACATGAAAGAGCGCATTCGTCGAGATAAAAGCGATTGCCATCTGTTACTTATTTTAACTGATAGAAAGGGAGACGTGCAGCACGTGTTGGACGCTTGGCGCGTCTACTATTCTGATGTAGACCTGACAAGGGCAAGCACTCCGCTTGATATCCTTCGCGCTTTTGTTAATGTATACGGTCTCAATATGAGTATAGGTTCTGAGACAGGCGTATTCTTTCTCTTCAAGAAAATACGCATATTACCTGATCAGGATGTGAATGATACGAACTGGATGTCTTGTAACCCACCTGACAAAGATACAAAGATAGCGACGAGCGCGCTCTTTTCCGTCGATGAGACGGAACGAATCATAAACACTGCCTTCGCTTTTACTATTAATGAAACCAAATATATCAGTGATCTAAAAAAACACGGTGTTAAGGTTTTACGCTGAGCCTACCTTTTTCATTTACCTACCCCGGCCTTCGCATCTCTATGTCCTTCCTGAAAGCAGGTCATTGCGCCTTGCACGCCCGTCCTCAGTCATATAAAGATGCACTAACCCCAGAGCATCACCAGGCACCAGCTAATCTAATCCGACTACTTCAGATATAAGGCCACGGCGCAGTGTAAGCAAAGGACGCTCAACGTTACCTTTGAAAGATGATTCGCCGCGCGCGGTTTGATAGACTAGCGTTGCGTGAAAAAAGAGGACACGGGGAGTCAAAGTCCACTCCGAAATTTACCAGCTTCAACGCCTGCGCCGCCACTCGTGGAAGGTGAGGACTACTATCTTGAGAGAGGTTTTCTAGTCTTTACGGAAAAATACTTACGCTCGCGCGGCTCGTGCTGCCACAGCGGTTGCAGGCATTGCCCATACGAAGAAGAGGAAAATAGATAATGCGTCGCCTTTTGTTGCTGCTCGTTCTTTTGCTAATCGCTGGCACGCACGCGCTTGCACAGAAGCGTGCCTTCAATCTGGAAGACCTGTATCGCATCAAGAACGTCTCGGATGTTCACGTTTCGCCGGATGGCAAATCAATCGTCTATATGCTGACGACTTCTGACTTATCGCGCGCAAGGCGTTCGAGTCAAATCTGGATAATGGATGCTGACGGACGAGCGGCGCGCGCAGTTTCGCCCGACGGCCAGAACGTAAACTCGCCGCGCTTTTCGCCCGATGGAAGCCTGCTCTCCTTCATCACCACGAAGGACGGGAACGCGAATATTTTTCTGATGAACACACAGGGCGGGGAAGTCCGTCAGGTGACGAACATCTCTACGGGCGTTTACGATCAGCTCTGGTCGCCGGACGGCAAGTGGATGGCGTTCTCTACGGACGTTTACCCGGAGTGCAATGGTGACGATGCGTGCAACAAAAGAATCGCGGAGCGATGGGAGACGGGGCCGCTCAAAGCACACATGGCCGACGATCTTTTCTATCGTCACTGGAACGCGTGGAAGGACGGGACACGTACGCACATCTATCTGGTTTCGGTTGCGACCGGACAAGCAAGAGACCTGACGCCGGGCGATTTCGATTCGCCTTCGTTCCAGCTTGGCGGCCCCCTCCAGTATGACTTCTCGCCCGACGGGACGGAGTTCGTGTTTGTTTCCAATCACGACAAGAATCCTGAAACCTCCACGAACAACGACCTCTGGCTTCTGTCTTTGACGGATACGAACGCGAAGCCCCGCAACATCACGACCTCGAATCCGGCTTATGACGGCAGCCCCATGTATTCACCCGATGGCCGCTACATAGGCTATCGCATGCAGAAGCAGCCCGCTTACGAATCAGACCTCTTTCGTCTGGCCGTTTATGACCGCAAGGCTGGAACCTCAACCGTGCTCACGGAAACTTTTCGCAACTGGGTGGACGAGTTCGAGTGGGCGGAAGATTCAAAGACGATTTTCTTCAATGGCGGCGTCGAAGGCGTGAATCCGCTTTACAGGCTTGAGGTAGCTTCCAAAAAGATAGAGGAGATTTTTCAGGACAAGACAATCGGTGACCTTAACTTTTCACGCGACGGCCAGCGTCTCATCTACACCATGCGCTCTACGGGCGAGCCTGCGGAAATTTACAGCCAGGGCTTGGGCGGCGGCAAGCCTTCAAAACGGATACAACTCTCGCACTTCAACGAAACTTTCATGAACGAAGTTGACGTGCGGCCTGCTGAAACCATGTGGGTGACGGCGAGCGACGGCCAACGGATTCAGGTCTTCGTAGTCAAACCGCACGGGTTTGACCCGACGAAAAAATATCCGCTCATACTGAATGTTCACGGCGGGCCGCAGCAGATGTGGGGCGACGCTTTTCGCGGCGACTGGCAGGTCTATCCGGGCGCGGGCTACGTAGCGGCCTTCTGCAATCCTCGCGGCTCTACGGGCTACGGGCAGGAGTTCACGGCAGAGATTTCGGGCGACATGGGCGGCAAGGTCTTTGACGATTTGATGAAGGTGACGGACTCGCTGGAGCGTCTTCCTTATGTTGATTCAAACCGTATGGGCGCGATGGGCTGGTCTTACGGCGGCTATATGATGATGTGGTTCGAGGGACACACGACCCGCTTCAAGACGCTCGCTTCGATGATGGGCATCTACGACTGGCGCTCGTTCTACGGCGCGACCGAAGAGCTATGGTGGCCTGAATGGGATGTGAAGGGACAGCCGTGGAATAATCCCGCAGGCTTCGATAAATGGTCTCCTTCAAATTACGTGAAGAACTTCAAGACGCCCGCGCTGGTCATCTCAGGCGAGCGCGATTACCGTGTGCCTTATACGCAGAGCCTACAGTTCTACACGGCGCTCAGGAAGATGAAGGTTCCGGCGCGGCTGGTAATCTACTCGAACGCAGGCCACTGGCCTAGCTGGTACGAGATGGTGCTCTACTACACCGCGCACCTTGAATGGTTTCACGACTATCTTGGCGGCCAGCCGCCGCCGTGGACGACTGAAGCGTTCCTGCGCAACCAGGTCTTTGACCGGGCGACGGGCAAACGCTTTGAAGATAGCGAGACAAAGCCTGCGGCTCGACCGGGCGAAGCCAAGCCGCCGCAGAATCCGACGGGTAAGCCCGATACAAAGCCTACTACGCCGTGAAGTTTTTGTCTGAGCGCTTTCACCGCAGAGACGCAGAGAGCGCAGAGGTTACGCAGAGAGTTAAGCTCAACTCCTCTGCGCGTTCTCCGCGTTCTCTGCGTCTCTGCGGTGAATCAACTAAAGCAGCATTAGCTAACAAATAGAACTCAAAAGTAAATTGAGAAATACTTCTTACATTGACCCTCGTCTTCAATCTCGTACGCGCCGCCGCACGATAACGCTGATTGCGCTCGCTCTCTTTTTCTTTGTAGCAGGGGGAGCGCTCGCCTGCTTCCTATACCTGCGACCCTGGCGCGAGAAGCCTAAGCTTACGGTCTTTGGTCAGCGCCCGGTTGTCTCGACTCTAACGGGCACGGGCGCGCCCGGTTTCAATGACGGCCAGCTTAATCAAGCACGCTTCGCAGACCCGTTCGGCATCGTCGTTGATTCAAAAGGCAACATGTATGTAGCCGACGCAGGCGAGAACAATCGCATTCGCAAAGTAACACCGGAGGGAATCGTTGCGACGATTGCAGGTTCAGATGAAGGCTTTAAAGACGGGCAGGGCGCGAGCGCCAGATTCAATACGCCGTCGGCTCTTGCCCTTGATGCTCATGACAATCTCTATGTGGCCGACACGGGCAACAATGCTATTCGTAAAATTACTCCTGAAGGAATGGTGACGACGATTGCGGGCGGTGGCAATGCTGGATTTCAAGACGGACCTGCGGACGACGCGCGCTTCAACGCTCCCGTCGGAGTCGCCGTTGACGCGCAGGGCAATGTTTACGTCGCAGACACTTATAATGACCGCATACGCCTAATCACAACTTATGGACAGGTGGCTACGATAGCAGGCGGCGCGTCGCCCGGTTATCTGGATGGGGCTGCTTTGAACGCTAGCTTTGACACGCCATGCGGTCTTGCAATCGCGCCCACAGGCGAGCTTTACATAGCCGACACGGGTAACAACGCCATACGCAAGCTTACAAGCGAAGGCGTGGTGACGACCTTCGCCAGCGCCGCTGCTCAAACTAATGACCAATCTCTGCTCTTTGCGCCCGTCGGTCTGGCTTTGACGCACGACCGTTTTCTTTATGCTACGGCCAACGACCGTGGCCGCATCGCGCAGATTTCGCCTGACGGAAAAGTATTTGCTTTCGCAGGGGCAGGCAGCGGCTTCAATGATGGAGACGGAGAGACAGCGCGCTTTAACAGCCCCACAGGGATTGCCGTCGATAAGCGCGGTGCGCTCTACGTTGCAGACTCCGCCAACTATCTTGTGCGCAAGCTTACTTCGGTTGAAGACGCGAAAGAATCAAATGCTGCGAAGGCTGCTCAGAGGCCGGTTATCAACGGCGTGCTACCCAGACTGACGGCTGAGACCGTCGGCGTCAAAGAATTCCCCTGGCCTGTTGATCCTCAACGTCAATGGCATGAAATGACGGCTACGCTCGGAGAGGTGCGCGGCAACTACGACGGCGAATCACGCGACCATCTTCACAGCGGGATTGATATACAGGGGCCTTATGGCGCAACCGTGCGCGCCGTCTATGAAGAGAAAGTCTCAGACCCTCTGGGCAACTGGGGCTTCGGTGATCTGGGCGAAGGGCTGCATGTTGGATTGATGACCTACGTTCACATGCGCGTCGGGCGCAACCTTCAGGATAAGCCTTTTGACGACCAGCGCTTTATCCCTGTGCTTAACGAAGAGAACAAGACGGCGCGCATACGCGTCAGGCGCGGCACGCGCTTTCATGTGGGTGATGCTCTCGGCACAATCAATCGTATGTATCACGTTCATCTGAACTACGGCCCGAGCGGCGCGCAGGCCAACCCGCTCGCGCTGCCCTTCATAAATTTTAGCGACCGCGTTTCTCCACGCATCGAGCGCGACGGCATACGCCTCTTCAATCAAGCGGGTGAGCGCTTCACAGAGATGCGCGGGGGGCGTCTAATCGTTCGCGGAGATGTCAGCATCGTCGTAGAGGCTTACGATCAGGTTGACGGCAATGCTGCGCGGCGGCGTCTGGGTCTATACAAGCTGGGCTATCAAATCCTGCGCGCCGACGGCACGCCCGCGCCCGGCTTTGAAGAGCCGCGCATCAACATAGAGTTCAATCGTCTTCCGCCGGTGCGCGACGGCGTTCGCATCGCGTATGCCGATGCGAGCGGCATCACCGTTTACGGCAGCAGCACGACGCGCTTTCTTTACGTCGTCACCAACATCGTGCGCGACGGGCGCGCCGCAACAGGCGTGTGGCAAGCCTCCGAGCTTCCGGCAGGCGACTACATTCTTCGCATCTTCGCCGCAGACTACTCCGGTAATGAAGTGAGCAGCGGGCGCGACCTGCCTCTCAGCATTGAGCGATAAAGGATTTTGGATTTTAGATTTTGGATTGGAGTGACAGCTAATCTTGAATAGCTTCAATCCCGCGTCGTTAATCCAAAATCTAAAATCCAAAATCCCTTGTCCGTCTAGCCATAAATAATCAGGCTGGTGTAAGCTTGTGCATGAGCAGGGTTAGCCACGATTGCTTGATTGTAATTCCAGATGATTGTTCGGAAAGCTGAAAGCGCGCTCTTCCCCTTCCGCAGACTTTTCATTACCTTCATGTTCCATGAACAGGAGCTTTTCGCATCCGACTTTTTTTAGCCCTCGCCCGTTGACTCGTAGAAATTTCCCGGCGCATTGAAAGCTGTAAGGAGAAATCATGAAGATCAGCCTACGTTTCGGAGCCACCATCCTGTTAGCGCTCCTTGTGTCTCTGCCCGCGTTAGCGCAGGGCGGCGCGAGCGCGCAGGTGGCTAGATTCTCAGAAGGCGGAGTTGCGTTTCAATATCCGGCGACATGGACGCTCTCGGATAAGAGCAATACGGAGAACCAGCATCTGGTGCTGGAGCTGAAAGGCACTGCGGCGCAGATCATGGTGCTGGTCGAGCGTATCCCTTCGACTAAGCCGGGTGAGCGCACCGCTGCATTGCAGGCAAGGAATACTGCGTTTGCGGATTTGATGACGGCGGAGCTGGAAAAGGTAGGCGCAACTGTTCAGCGCTCGGAAGTCACAACGGACGTGGGCGGCGTACAGGCCGAAGGAATTCGTTTGCGCGCCTCGCCCGGCAACCAGCCCGGTAGCGTAGATGTCTACTCGTTCGTGCTCGGCGGGCGAATCGTGATGCTCACGTTCCTTCGTCCTGATACGGACGCCGCAGCCGCAGCGCCCGCATGGTCTGCCGTGCGCTCAAGCCTGCGCGTCGGAGCGAGCACTGCTGCTTCACCGCCCGACATCACAGGTGCCAGGGTCGCGCCGCAAGTATCTGCTCAGCAGTCGTCTCCGCCTCCAATGCCCGCGAAGTTCGCAGGACTTGATTACGGCAAAGTCACAGGCTGGGCTTACACAAACAACTTCTTCGGATTCCGCCTGACGATTCCGTATGGCTGGCGTGTGCAGGGGCAGGAAGTCAAAGACATGCTGCGGGATAAGGGACGCACGGCGATTCAGGGCAACAGCGCGCAGGCGAACGCGCAGATAGACGCGTCTTTCTCAAACACAGTCAACCTGCTGACGGTCTTCAAATATGCGGTCGGGTCAAGCACGGACTTCAATGCCTCTTTAATCTGCGGAGCCGAATTGCTAAAGAACTCTTCTATGAACTCCAGCCAGTACATGGCGAGCGCCAGAAAGACCCTGGAGATGTCGGACGGGCGCTATTCCTTTAAGCCCCTCGCGAAGGAGAGCGTAGGGGGCGAGGAGTTCGCCGTCATGTAGGTCGAAATGCCTCTGTCCGTCAGGCAGAAGTATTACGCTGCGATTAAGAAAGACTACGCGCTCTTCTTTATTCTGACCTATGTGACGGAGGAGGACGAAGCTGTGCTCAGACAGGCTCTGCGCTCCGTCAGATTCTCTTAAGAAGGCGGCTTTAATACGGAATCTCCAATTTGAAATCCAAAAAAATGGCCGAGTGTGTGCGCCCGCTCGCGCGCCTCGAAAAGCTAACTGCTCCGGTCATTGCCCTTAAAGAGTTGCCGCTTCCGTCTCATGCTTTCGGCACATTCCTTGCGAAGATAAAAAGGTTTTCAGGCCGCAGACTGCTTGCACGCTCCTCAGCCTGAAGGCTCTTCGGAGTCGGCGCTTTTTTAATAACCTGTTTACATAGCTATCAGGCTTGCGTAAACAGCTTCCGGCATGATAGAAGCTTGCTTCTAATAGAGGGTCGGTTTGCCACGCCTTTGGATTAAGAGCAAGCACACAACGGTTTTCAGCAAACTCTAGATTTCTCTGCCCGCAAAGGGGGCGTCTGGCGCGGGCTGCGGCTTCAATTCTACCTACAAGTTCTAAGGAGTTCCCCGGAATGTCAAAACTTCTACGCTTCTCGCTCGTAGTGTTCGTACTGGTAGCGATGAGCGCTCTCGCCGTGGCGCAGTCTACCGTGACAGGCGCTATCGGTGGCACAGTCACCAACCCGAATAAAGAGGTGGTGGCGGGCGCGACCGTTACCGTTCGCAACACCGAAACAAATCAGGAGAGCACGGCTACGACGGACGATCAAGGTCGCTTCCGTGTTGTGCTACTCCAACCCGGCACTTATTCCGTCAAAATTTCGTCCGCAGGCTTCGGTGACTTTACACAAGATAAAGTCATAGTAGAAGTCGGTCGCGTTACAGACCTGGACGTACTTTTGAGCGTCGGTGCCGTTACAGGCACAGTCGAGGTGACAGGCGAAGCGCCGGTTATCAACACGACCCAGCAGGATTTCTCTACCAACATTAATCAGGTCTCTATTAACAATCTTCCGACTAACGGTCGCCGCTGGTCTAACCTTGCCATTCTTACGCCGGGTACGACCCCTGACGGTACGTTCGGCCTGATCAGCTTTCGCGGCATCTCAGGTCTCTTGAACAACAATACGGTTGATGGCGGCGACAACAATCAGGCGTTCTTCTCAGAGGAGCGCGGGCGCACACGCATCGGCTATTCGGTTAGCCAGGCGGCCATACGCGAGTTTCAGGTCAACACTTCAAACTACTCGGCTGAGTACGGACGAAGCGCGGGCGGCGTAATCAATGCCGTTACCAAGTCCGGCACCAACGAGTTCCACGGCTCGCTTTTCCTTTACGACCGCAACAACAAGTGGGGCGCACGCAATCCGCTCAGTTTCGTGAACCAATTGATAAACGGAGTTTCGACGCCCGTTGCGCTCAAGCCTGAAGATGTGCGTTATCAGTTCGGCGGAACCATCGGCGGGCCGATTGTTAAGGACAAGGCTTTCTTCTTCTTCAGCTACGATCAGCAGAAGAGAAACTTTCCCGGCATTGCCAGATTCGTCCAGCCCAATTATCTGACCACCGTCAACACCGCCACACTGGTAGCCAGGGGAGTGACGAACGATCAGATTAATGCATCGTTGGACTTTATTAACAGCCTGACAGGCGAAGTGCCGCGCAGGGGTGATCAGAAGCTTTTCTTCCCGAAGCTGGACTGGAACATCACTCAGAATAACATTTTCACGGCGAGCTATAACCGTTTGCGTTGGGCTTCGCCTGCGGGAGTTCAGACGGCGGCAACGGTTACGCGCGACCGCGCAGGCTTCGGTAACGACTTCGTGACCGCTGATTCTCTTACTCTGCGCCTGACCTCTACGCTGTCAAGCAAGCTGCTCAACGAAGGCCGCTTCCTGTGGTCAAAGGAGCTTGACTCTCAGTTTGCCCAACCGCCGCTGCCCGGCGAGCCAATCACGGCGGACGGAAATTCTCCGCAGGTCGCTCTTACAAACGGTATCACCTTCGGTAAATCAACGTCCTTAGACCGTATAGCCCTGCCGGATGAGAAGCGCTTTCAATTCGCCGACACCATGACGTACTCCACCGGCAACCACACGCTCAAGTGGGGTCTGGATATAAATTACGCCAGAGACATAGACGACAATCTGTTCACCGGAGCCGGTTCCTACACCTACTCCAATATCAACGATTTCATCGTTGATTACGTGAACTTCACCACGAACGGAGCCTTGAGAGCGGCAGGTAGGACATGCTTTACACAGGCGAACCCGGTCGCGCAAACACGTCTTGCAGGTAAGTGCTATACGAGCAACTTCCAGCAGGGCTTCGGCCCCTCTCGTTTTCAGCTTTCGACCACAGACTATTCTTTCTTTATTCAGGATGACTGGCGCGTAACACCGCGTCTGACCTTGAATCTTGGTCTGCGTTATGAGTACGAGAAGTTCCCGCAGCCTTTCCTGGTTAACCCTGCCTTGCCGCAAACGGCGAACAGGCCAAGCGACAAGAACAACTTCGGCCCGCGCATCGGTTTCGCATGGGACATCAACGGCGACGGCAAGACTTCTCTGCGCGGCGGCTACGGCATCTACTACGGTCGCGTAATCGGCTCGACCATCATCAACTCGCTTATTAACACGGGACTGGCAACCGGGCAGGTGGTTAGCTCGGTGGCGGCGATTGCACCTACCGGCACAGCGGCTGGGCTGATAACCGCAGGTAATCCGATTGCGCCCATCTTCCCGAACCTTTTGCCTGCTGCGCCTTCAGGCACAGCCGCGGTTCAATACTTTGCCAACGGCTTCCAGAACCCGCTGATCCATCAGGGCGACTTTGTCTTCGAGCGTGAGATCATGCGCAACACTGTGATCTCTGCCTCGTATCTCTTCAGCTTCGGGAAATATCTCCCGAACTTCGTGGATGTCAATCTGAGTCCGCCGACGGTCAGCCGAAGCATCAACATTCTGGACGGCCCGTTTGCAGGTCAAGTCTGGAACTTCCCTTATTACCTGGGGAACGCCAGACCAAATGCAGCCTTTGGCTTCATAGATGAGATTCGTAGCAATATCTCCTCCAAATACCACGCGCTGGTATTGCAGGGAAATCGTCGCTTGACGAACGGGCTGCAGTTTCAGACCAGCTACACCTTATCGAGGGCATCGGACGACGGGCAGACTTCGACAACCTTTACGCCCGGCTTTTCGCTTCCCTTCGATCCCCTCAACGAGGCCGCCGAAGGCTCGTTGTCGTCTTTTGACAGGCGGCACAAATTCGTTGCCAGCGTTGTCTACAACACAGACTTCGCCAGCTTGAGAGATAACAAGGTGGCGCGGGCAATCTTCAACGGCTGGACGATTGCTCCTATCTTCAACGCGTTCTCCGGAGCGCGCTACACCGGCAACACATCGGGTTCCACGGTCAGCAACCTTTTTGGCTTTAGCCAGGCCGGGGGCATTAACGGGTCGAACGGCTCGCTCAGGTTTGCACTGGTGCCGCGCAACTTCTTCAAGCAGCCGAACGTCTGGTATGCCGACCTGCGTGTCTCGCGCCGTTTCAAGATTAAAGAAAATATGAACCTGGAAGTGCTGGCTGAAGGCTTCAACATCTTCAACCGCACGCAGGTTACCGGCGTGAACACTACGATTTACAACGTCGCCATCTCCGGTCAGAACGTGGTTGCGACTTTCAATCCATCGTTCGGCCAAATCACCGGCGCTGACGGCTTTTTCTTCCGCGAGCGTCAAGTCCAGCTCGCAGTTCGCTTCGAGTTCTAACTAACAGTTAGCTCGAAATAATTTAGAGGGTGTGTTTTCTACAGGAAACACACCCTCTAGCTTTACTCAGTCTGAAGAACGCCGTGTAAATGTTTTTATCGCGGCGTATCTACAGCCTCATTTCAACAGCGCGGCGCTCCGGCACATCCTCGTCAGCTTCTATCTTGTACTTCGTCGCCTTTGTCTTGACAGAAGTTCTGTTTACATAGCTATCAGGCTTGCGTAAACAGCTTCCGGCATGATAGAAGCTTGCTTTAACATAGGGTCGTTGGCCTCGTTGTCTTTGGATTAAGAGCAAGCACACAACTGGTTTTCAGCAAACTCTAGATTCTCAGCTCGCTTAAAGAAGCGCTTGCGGGCTGCGGCTTCAATTCTACCTATAAGTTCTAAGGAGTTCCCCAGAATGTCAAAACTTCTACGCTTCTCGCTCGCCGTGTTTATACTGGTAGCGATGAGCGCTCTCGCCGTGGCGCAGTCTACTACTGACGGTGCTATCGGCGGTTCGGTCACCAACCCGAATAAAGAGGTGGTGCCGGGAGCGACCGTTACCGTTCGCAACGTTGAAACTGGTAAGGAGGGTACGGCTACGGCCGACAGCGAAGGTCGCTTCCGTATCGTGCAGCTTCCGCCAGGCAACTACTCAGTTAAAGTTTCATCCGCAGGCTTCGGCGACTTCACACTGGATCAGGTCGTGGTCGAAGTCGGTCGTGTCACAGACCTTGATATTCCTCTGAGCGTCGGTGCCGTCACAGGCACAGTCGAGGTGACAGGCGAAGCGCCGGTTATCAACACGACCCAGCAGGATTTCTCTACCAACGTTAATCAGGTTTCCATCAACAACCTTCCGATTAACGGTCGCCGCTGGTCTAACTTCGCGCTGCTGACACCGGGCGCGGTTCCTGACGGCACATTCGGCCTGATTAGCTTTCGCGGCATCTCAGGGCTGTTGAACAACAATACGGTTGATGGCGGCGACAACAATCAGGCGTTCTTTGCCGAAGAGCGCGGGCGCACACGCATCAGCTACTCCATCAGCCAGTCGGCCATACGCGAATTTCAGGTCAACACCTCCAGCTATTCAGCCGAGTACGGACGAAGCGCGGGCGGCGTAGTCAATGCCGTGACCAAGTCCGGCACCAATGAGTTTCATGGTGACATCTTCTACTACCAGCGCAACAACAAGTGGGGCACGCGCAATCCGCGCAGCTTCCTGTCACAGCAGGTCGGCACGCAAACTGTTGGCGGGGTCACAGTACCCGTTTTCGATTCCATCGCCTTCAAGCCCACGGATGTGCGCCACCAGTTCGGTGGAACTATCGGCGGGCCGATTGTCAAAAACAAGGCTTTCTTCTTCTTCAGCTTCGATCAGCAGAAGAGAAACTTCCCCGGCGTCGCAGGCTTCGCCCAGTTGGATTTTCTGAACCGGGTTGATAGATGCGCGCTGACGGCAGCATCGGGCGCGGCGATCACGCTGGCACTGTGTCCGGCATATCCGGGGACGACCGGCGCAACCCGTACGGGTTCGCTGGCAACCGGCAAAGGTCTGACCAACGCGCAGATTGATACGGCGCTTAGCTTCATTAACACCCTTTCCGGCGAAGTGCCCCGCACGGGCGATCAGAAGCTCTTCCTGCCGAAAATTGATTGGAACATCAACGACAAAAACACTTTCACTGCTACCTACAATCGCCTGCGCTGGCTTTCACCCGCAGGCATACAGACGCAGGCACTCAACACGCGCGCCCGTGACAACTTCGGCGACGACGGCGTGGAGATTGACTGGATTACTTTACGTCTGACTTCGACCTTGACGAACAAGCTCTTGAACGAGTTTCGCTACCAGTGGGGACGCGACAACGAGTTTCAGTTGAGCCAGCCGCCCCTGCCGGGCGAGCCTACGAATTCGGTCGGCGGACGCTCCCCACAGGTTCAGCTCACGAACGGTCTCTCGTTCGGAATACCTGAGTTTCTTGAGCGGCCTGCATTCCCGGATGAGCGCCGCAACCAGTTTGCCGATACGATGACCTACTCGTCCGGCAATCACACGCTGAAGTTTGGCGGCGACATTAACTTTGTCAAAGACATCATCAGCAACCTGCGTTTCTCCGGCGGTGAGTTCAACTACACGGGCGGCACAAACGCAGCCGGATATTACGGTGGACTCAACGACTTCGTCATTGACTACACCAACTTCCTTGCGAACAACGCCCTGCCCGCGGCAGCTCCCTGCTACAGCAGCACCAGAACGCGCGGCACATGCTACGGCGGCAACTTCAATCAGGGATTGGGCGTGCTCGGTCTGACGATGAGAACGACTGACTACAACTTCTTCTTCCAGGACGACTGGCGTTTCAATTCTCGCCTGACTCTTAACATAGGCGTGCGCTACGAGTACCAGAAGAACCCCGATCCGATTGCGACAAACGTCAACCTGGCGTTGCCGCAGACGGGCAACAAAGTTAACGATACGAACAACTGGGGGCCGCGCTTCGGCTTCGCCTATGATGTGACGGGCGACGGCAAGACCTCTTTGCGCGGCGGCTACGGCATCTACTACGGGCGCGTTATCAACTCGACCGTTTACAACGCGCTCATCAACACGGGCGTCGGCGTTGACGTAGCACAGCGGCAGGTGACGCTGAGCGCCGCTACCACTGGCGCGGCCAGCTTACCTATCTTCCCGAACCTGATTGGCGCGGGGGCGTTGGTTGCACCGGCGGTGCAGTACTTCTCGTCCAACTTCCATCTCCCGATGATTCATCAGGCGGATTTCATCTTCGAGCGCGAGATCATGCGCAACACTGTGGTCTCTGCCTCCTATCTCTTCAGCTACGGCAGCTCGCTTCCTAACTTCGTAGACACCAATCTGCCGCAGCCTGCGAACTTCGTAGCTTTAACGGCGGTCGGCGGCCCGTTCAATGGACAGAGCTTCCAGATACCCCTGTTCGTGGGGGCGAGGCCGAACGTAAACTTCGCGCAGATTACGGAGATTCGCAGCAGCGTCTGGTCTAAGTACAACGCGCTGGTGCTTCAGGCAAACCGTCGTATGACGGATGGTCTTCAGTTCCAGGTCAACTACACGCTTTCAAGGGCAGCGGATAACGGGCAGACTTCGACGACCTTTACGACGAACAATGTTCCGTACAATGCCTTTGACCAATTTGGCGAAGGTGCCCTGTCGTCTTTCGACCGTCGGCATAAGTTTGTAGCGAGTGCGGTGTACAACACAGACTTCGCTAGCCTGAGAGACAACAAGGTGGCGCGAGCCATCTTCAACGGCTGGACGTTTGCGCCCATCTTCAACGCGTTCTCCGGAGCGCGCTATACAGCGACTGTGGGCGGCAATATCAGCGCTGCCAATAATTTCGGCCTTCCCGGTGGCAACACTCCGGGTGGCGGCCTCAACGGCTCGGGCGGTGCCGCCCGATTCCCGGTGCTGCCGCGTAACTTCTACAAGCAGCCGAACATCTGGTATCTGGACATGCGCGTCTCGCGCAGCTTCCGCATTACCGAAGGCACGAAGCTGGAATTAATCGCCGAAGCATTCAATCTGTTCAACCGCACGCAGATTACAACCGTCAACCCGCAGATTTATTCAGTGGACACGACTGGCAGCGCTGCCAGCCCGCGTCCATTCGTGAACTTTAACACTGCCTTCCAGGCCATCACCGGAGCAGACAGCACGCTCTTCCGCGAGCGTCAAGTCCAACTCGCCGCGCGCTTCATTTTCTAAATTCTAAGCGCAAGACGAAAAACTTTGAGGGTGCGTTTCCCGTGTGGGAAACGCACCCTCGATTTTCTTATCCTGATAACCTTGCTTAGTTATTCTTATCGCGCTTGATTGCCAGCATTCTCTCCACGGCGCGGCGCGCACGTTCCGCAACGTCCTCGTCAACCTCGACCCTGTACTCCATCTTTTCCAGCGAGTGAAGTATCTTCGGCAGCGTGATTCTCTTCATGTGCGGGCAGAGATTGCACGGGCGTATGAATTCTATCTGCGGAAATTCTACGGCCACGTTGTCCGACATGGAGCACTCTGTAATCATAACGACGCGGCTCGGCCTTGTCTTATCCAGATGCTTAATCATGCCGGAGGTAGAGCCTACGAAATCGGCTTCCTGTAGAACATCGGGCGGGCATTCAGGGTGCGCTAAGATTTGCACGTCATCATAACCTTTGCGATAACGACGCAGCTCTTCACCTGTAAAGCGCTCGTGAACTTCGCAGTGACCCTTCCACAAAATGATTTGAACTTTGGTCTGCTTCGCAACCCACTGCCCCAAATATTCGTCAGGGAGAAAGATAACGCGGTCTGTGCCCATTGACTCCACAACCTCTACAGCGTTGGCAGACGTGCAGCAGATGTCGGATTCCGCTTTGACCTCGGCGGAAGTGTTGACGTAGGTGACTACAGGCACGCCCGGATAACGCTGGCGCAGCAGGCGCACATCGCGCCCCGTGATTGATTCGGCCAGCGAGCAGCCCGCCTGCATGTCTGGAATCAGCACGGTCTTCTGCGGATTCAAGAGCTTGGCCGTCTCTGCCATGAAGTGAACACCGCAAAGGACTATCACGTCCGCCTCTGCATCTGCCGCCATGCGCGCCAGAGCGAGCGAGTCGCCTACCAAATCCGCCACGCCGTGAAAGATTTCCGGCGTCTGGTAGTTGTGCGCAAGAATGATGGCATTGCGCTCGCGCTTGAGCTCGTTGATACGCGCAATGTATGGCGCATGGACAGGCCATTCGATTTCCGGAATGATGTTGCGCACGCGCTCGTAAATCGAACGGGTCGCACGCGCCACCTCCGGCGTGTATTCAAGAGTCTGAATATTTTCCTGATTCAACATAGCCTCCTGATTATACGTAAACCAGCCCGCCTTCCCCTAACCGGGACGAGGAGTCAACTGGCAGGTCTGACACCGCGCACCAATCCTGCACGCAGCTATTTAGATGCTGCGGTGGAAGCAAAAGAATGCTCCCCAGGTTCTTGCATGAGCTAAAAAAAGGAGCGCAGAAAAGGTCAGTCCCGCCTGCTTGAGCCGGGCGGGTCTCAAGCGATGCTATCACCTGCCCGCTACCGCAGGCGGTACTGACCTCTGCGAGTCCTCCGCGTTCTCTGCGCCTGCGGCGGTGAGTTGTTTCTTCCCCCACACTCCATTTCAGGCTGAACCTCCGCCATGCCACACTTTTTTCTATCCTTTTCAGGCGTCAATCTGCTAACATAATTTCGCCCCGCGCGGCGGCCACATAGGTGTCGCCCGAAATCCCGCCTGATTGTTAATCATGCAAATGCCCGATTCTTCGTCAAACAATTGCTCCGACGCGCTCCGCTCGACTGGAGACGATTGGCAGGCCACCTTCGACGCGCTGCCCGAAGCCGTCTTTCTGTTCGACCAGACCAAGCATCTCAGCCGCGCCAATCGCGCAGGGAAGTTGCTTGAACAGGTAGACGGAAGCGCCACCCGCCGCCGCTGCTGCGATATGTTCTGGCACGCGGAGGGTGCGGAAGAGTGTGTGGTGGATCGCTCGGTTGCGAGCGGCGAGGCGGTGGAAGTCGAGATGCTGGCAGGGCTTGATGCCCCTCGCCCGACGCTCATCATCGTGCTGCCCATACGCGACGCGCAAAGTGAGTTGACTGGAAAAACAATCGTCATCGTGCGCGACGTATCAGAGCTGCGCCGCGCCGAAGCCGAAGCCTTCGAGCACAAGTCTTTCATGGCGAGTCTGGCAGACCTTGCGCCCGATGAAATCTACACGCTGGACGTGGAGGGACGCTTCACCTGGATGAACGAGCGCGCCGAAGCGAGCAACTATCTTTTGTCCACGAGCCTCATTGGCCGCTACTTCAACGAGATGGTCGCCGTCGAATCAAGAGACGCGGTCAGCCTTAATCTGGCGCGCACAATTCGGGGCGAAGACACGCAATGCGAAGTACAAACCATCCGCCCGGACGGGACGATTCGCTACGTGGAAGCCTACACCGCTGCGCTCTGGCGCGAGGGCAATGTGACGGGCGTGCTCGTCTTCCTGCGCGACATCACGGAACGCAAGCGCGCTCAGGAGCGCATGGCGCAGTCAGACAAGCTGCGCGCCGTGGGCGAGCTGGCCGCAGGCGTGGCGCACAATCTCAACAACTCTTTGACAGTCATACAGGGACGCGCGCAACTCTTGCAGATGCGCGCCATGGATGAAGCGACCTCAAAGAGCCTGGAAATAATTACCCGCGCCGTCTCTGACGGTGCGCAGACGCTTCGACGCATGCTGGATTTCGCGCGACGCGGCACGACCACGGATTTCGCACCCCTTGACCTCTCAGACCTCATAGCGTCCAGCGTAGAGACTGCGCGTCCCAAGTGGCAAAGCTCTTCTGCGACGCGTTCCGGCCAGATAGAAGTGCAGGTCGTCAATCAGGGGGCGGTCTATGTCTATGGCGATGCGGCGGAGTTGCGCGAAGTCGTCCTTAACATGATCTTCAATGCTGTGGATGCCATGCCGGAGGGCGGCGTCATAGAGACGGGCACGCGCATGGAGATTGATTCGGCCTGCTTCTGGGTGGCCGATACAGGGCGCGGCATGTCGCCCGAAGTAGTGAAGCGAATTTTCGAGCCTTTCTATACGACGAAGGGCGAGCGCGGCACAGGTCTCGGTCTTTCGGCCTCACACGGCATCGTCGCGCGCCACAGCGGCCAGATAATGGTCGTCAGCTTTCCCAACGAAGGCACCCGCTTTGAAGTTCGCCTGCCGCTCTTTGAGGAGGCGAAGCGCGTGAAGCAGGAGACCGCTCAATCTCCTCTGATTCATGTAGAGCCTGCGCGCATCCTGGTCGTTGAAGATGAAGAGCGCGTGCGCTCGCTCCTGTGTGATACTTTCGAAGCGGCGGGTCATACGGTCGTACAGACCGCAGACGGAGCTGATGCGCTCAAGCGTCTTGAGGAAGAAGAGTTCGAGCTGGTTATCTCCGATATAGGTTTGCCGGAGGTGAGCGGCCTTCAGGTGACCAGATGGATTAAGGAACATCGCCCCGGCACGCTCGTTATTCTAGCCACCGGCTGGATTGATATACTGACGCCCGCCGATTATGAGCAGGGACGCATTGACGCTATCTTCAAAAAACCTTACGCCGTCAGAGAAATCCTTGAGCGAGCGGGTGAGCTGCTCACGGAAAGAAGAAACGAAAAGGCGCAATACGAGTTGTTGAATCAATGACCGTGCACGCTCGCCACACGCGCGGCCCACTTTAGCTTCCTTGTCCGAAGACAAAGCACACGATGCTTTTGAATGTATGCAAACGCGAGCCATGCGTTCAGCCTGCCGCCCTCGCTTCACATTGCCACACGATTTCTTAACTTCTTCTATCAAAGCTTTTAGTGCGTCTCTCATTGCTGCGTGACGAGGGATGGCATATCGCTTGCCAACTCAATCGGTACAGGCGATTGAGTACAGTGTGTACACGCCTGCAATTTATGCAGTTTTGATAGGAGGACTTAAGAGTCATGGGATTACCGAACAAAGACGAGGTTGAAGGAAAATTCGATCAGGCCAAGGGCGCAGTCAAAGAGAATGTAGGCCACGCTGTAGGTGATGACGAGATGGAAGCTGAAGGCGGCGCAGACCGCGCGGGCGGAAAGCTTCAAGAAGGCTACGGCGAAGTTAAGCGCAAGGTCGGCGATGCCGTCAAGGATGTCGGCGACGCGATTCGCAAGTAACAAAGTCTGACGACAATAGCATAAGAAGGCTCAAGCCCTGTTGACGCGCGCGCGTCAACAGGGCTTGAGCCTTCTTTCTTATGCTACGCTTCCAGCGCTTCTTTGCCCTTTAATCCCAGCGGCGATAGCGTTGACTCGGCGGCTCGTCCATCAGCCTGTCAATGCCGCGACGAAATGGCTCTCTGGGGTAATCAAAATCGGGCTTCGCTGCGCGCCGCTCACGTTCCCGCTCGCGCGGCGTGAGAGCGTAACGTCCTTCTTCATCTCTACTATCGCGTGAGGGTGGAAGTGGATGACCCAATCTTTCATCCCACTCTTCATCGAAATCCATGCGACGCTCATCGCGCGCATCTCTTAATCGTCGTTCGTCGCGCCTGTAATCACCTTCAAACCTGCGCCCGCGATTATCATGAAACTCCCGCGCTCTACGACGCGGCTCGTGATGAAAGCGTTCGCGGCGGTCGCGTCTTCGACCGCGCTCGGCCACATGCGCGAATCGTTCAAGGTCTTCTTCCAACTGTTGTTCCGGGTCGGTTCCGAAGAGGCTGGCGACCAATGCGCCCAATCGTCCGGCGGGCGGCCTGTAACCCAGGCTTACATGCAGCAGCGTCGTGCCGCGACGAGTCTCTCTGAAATCGACTTCGCCTTCAGTGTCAACGTCGCCGCGCACGCTGCGCCATACTATAAGGTAAGGCGGGTCGAAGCGTGTTGTCTCGGCCTCCCACTCGACGCTCGTGCCGAGCGGAGCATCCGCAGCCCAGCGCGTGTAGCGTCGCCCGGAATAGTGAACATCCCGTATGTGGCGCATCCAGCGTGGAAAGTTCTCGAAGTCGCTGAAGAGATCAAAGACGCGCTCGATGGGCGCATCAATCTCTATGACCTTCTCTATTCTTTGCATAACTCGCAGTGTCTGGCCGAAGCGTGCGCGCTATGTTGCAATTATAGCTGGGCGCGCGCACGCCCATCGCTTCTCTCTTCGTCAAAACGGAAAGCCAAAGATCAACGCATTAGACGAACATCTCTTGTGCTTTGAAAAGGCGCTACTCCTGACGCACATACTCTGCGCCTAAATCTTCGAGCAGCTTTTCAAGCTTGTCTGCATCTTCTGAAGTCTTGGCTTCGACGCCGAGCAGTATGCCTCCCTCGCGCAAGCCTGCGTCGTAGACTTTAGCTCTATGCTCCGGGATGCCTGCGCCTATCAGAGCGCCGATGATACCGCCGGTTGCGCCGCCCGCGCCCGCGCCCGCCAAGGCCGCAGCGATTGGCCCCGCGATAACGAGACCTATGCCCGGCAATGCGATGGAAGTTCCGACTGCGACCAGAGCCGCCAGCACAGCGCCGACCGCTCCGCCCACAGCGCCGCCTATGCCCGCGCCATCGGCCACGTGCGTTCTGGTTTCAACGGCGAACTCTTTGTTCTTAGTCGCGTCCGACATGAGCACGCTGATGTCGTCGCGCGTGTAGCCACGCTTGATAATCGCGTCAACACCGGCTTCCGCCGCCACGCGCGTCCTGAAGAGTCCGGTTACTAATCTTGCACTAGCCATAACAGTTTTGCTCCTTCGATAGAATCTTTTCAATAATGCTTGCGAGGAAACACAAAGTCACACACTCTATTACAGAGCAAGCCTTGTGCCCTGCTTGAATTTACGCCTGAAGCTTAAGGGGATTTTCGCCGATAATGTTGAGATAGCTATGCTTGCAGTGTCAATCTTCTGTGTCAGCCGCAGAGCCACAGGCTTCCGCCGCACGTACTAAAGCAAAACAATCGAAAGAGATAATCGTTCGGAAGCAGCCAAAAAGAGAAGAGGCTAGAGGTTAGAGGTTAGAGGTTAGTAAAAGAAAAGCAACTACTGGCCTCTGCCCTCTAACCTCTAGCCTCTTCTCTTTGCCTTACTGTCGCGGATTGTGGCAGAGTGTGGCGAGCTTTATTCATGGGACAAATCCAGGGGGGATTCATTGTGATAGAGGCTGTTATTTTCGATATTGACGGGACGCTTGTCGATTCGGTTGACCTGCACGCGCAGGCTTGGAAAGAGGCGTTCAAGCATTTCGGCAAAGACATCCCTTACCAGCAGGTTCGACACCAGATAGGAAAGGGCGGCGATCAACTGCTGCCGGTCTTCTTCTCTCGGGAAGAGCTGGAGCGCTTCGGCGAGGAGATGGAAGAGTATAGAAGCAAGCTCTTCAAGCGCGATTTTCTTCCACGTGTACGCGCCTTTCCAAAAGTGCGAGAGCTGTTCGAGAGAATCAAAGAGGACGGCCACAAAATCGCGCTCGCTTCTTCGGCTAAAGGAGACGAGCTTGCCGTTTACAAGAAAATCGCCAACATAGAAGACCTTGTGGAAGAAGAGACTTCCGCAGACGATGCGGAAAAGTCCAAGCCGCATCCGGACATCTTCGAGGCTGCGCTTGCCAAGCTCGGCGATGTTGATAGCGAGCGCGTCGCGGTTGTCGGCGACACGCCTTACGACGCAGAGGCTGCCGGACGAGCCGGTATCAGAAACAGAATCGGCGTCCTCTGCGGTGGCTTTCCGGAAAAAGAACTGCGCGCCACAGGCATGGTCGAAATATATCTTGACCCGGCAGACTTGCTTGAACGTTACGAAGACTCTTTGATTGGAAGAAAGAACAGAGATTAGAGGTTAGAGGACAGAGGTCAGTAAAAGACAACTACTAACCTCTAACCTCTAACCTCTGACCTCTAATCTCTAAAGGTGAGAATCCTGCATATCAATTCGGCGCGCTCCTTTGGCGGCGGCGAGAGACATACGGCGGACTTGGCGAACGCGCTTGCAAAGCGCGGCCACGAAGTTTTCGCCGCCGCCCCGTCGCGCTCCCCTCTGGTCGAAGAGTTAAAGCGCGTGCATTCTGAGAACATCTTCGAGCTGCCGCTCAGAAACGCGCTCGACGTGCAGAGCGCCATAGAGCTTGCGCGGCGTGTGCGGGAAAAAGAGATTGAGATTATTCACGCTCATGTCGCGCGCGATTATCTTCTGGCCGCGCTCGCCTCCCGCAGAAGCGACACGCCGCTCGTTCTCACGCGCCATCTGGAGCGCCCGCTCAAGAGCCTGCACCGCTGGACGCTCTCAAACGTGGCGCGCGTTATAGCCGTCTCCGAGGCGGTCGAGCGCGCTCTACTGACACAAAAAATATTTCCGCCCGAAAAGATTCGACGCATCCCGAACGGCATCGACGTAGAGTATTTTGAAAGACGCAGCCTGCGCTTTGACACTCAACGCTTCCGTCGTCTCTCAGGAATAAAGGGGCAGCATGTCGTAGGAATCGCGGGCGAGCTGCGCGAGCACAAAGGGCAGGATGACTTCATACGCGCCGCGCAGTTGGTCGCGCGGGAGTTCGCATCGGTTGACTTCGTTATAGCAGGCGAAGACCAGTCGTCCCGCAAAGAATATCGCGCGCATCTGGAACGACTCACCGCCGAGCTTGATCTTCAAGCTCGCGTACACTTCACGGGCTGGCTGGATGATGTTGCAATGCTTCTTCCGGCGCTGGACGTTTTCGTTTCATCATCGCGCGTAGAGCCGTTCGGCCTTGTGATGGTCGAAGCCATGGCGGCGGGCGTGCCCGTTGTAGCGACCGCAACGGGCGGTGCGCGCGAAATAGTCTTGGACGGAGTGACCGGAAAACTCGTCCCCATAGGAGACTGGCAAGCGCTCTCCCGTGCCATTGCCTCTTTGCTCGCAGACGAGGGTGAGCGTCGCCGCATGGGCGAGCGTGCGCGCGAGCGTGCGCGCAAAGATTTCAGCCTTGAGCGAATGGTTGCGGAAACGGAAGCCCTGTACAGGGAAGTTCTGGACACGAAGTGATATTTTAATAAACCTGTGGGGAGCACAGAGGAATTAGCCACGAAACCACACGAAGCGACACGAAGAAAAGGGCGCACCAAATAGATTTCGCTCGTGGTTTCGTGTCGCTTTGTGTGACTTCGTGGTTAGTTTGTTACAGAGTTTCTATTACTTCCGTTCACGAATTCTAGACTTTAATGGAAAAAGTCCACACAGACCTGCAAACTTCTCAAACTGATATGGCTGAAGAGCGCGCGCCCGTGGCTATGGCTCACGAGGCTATACATGAGCGCGTGGCGGAGATTCTGGAAAGTTATCCGCGCGGTGCGCTCCTTGATGTTCCGGCTGGCGAAGGTGCTCTGGCCTCTCGCCTTGAAGCTCTGGGCTTTGAGGTTCGCTGCTGCGATCTCTACACGGAGATATTTCGCCTGCCGGATGTCGAGATACGTCGCGGCGATTTGAGCAAACAGCTACCTTACGAGGACGCGGAGTTCGATTTCATTACCTGCGTCGAAGGCATAGAGCACATAGAGAACCCACAGCAGGCTGTGCGCGAATTTGCGCGCACCATCCGACCGGGCGGACACCTCATCGTCTCCACGCCGAACATTCTCAACATAGAAGAGCGTTTGAAGTGGCTCTTCTACGGCTACACGTCTCACTTCAAGCCGCTCTCGCGCGAGCATCTGGAAAATTTACGCGGCACGTACGGCGAGATGGAAGAGGTGGCGCTGCACGTCAATCCGGTTTCGTATTCCGAGCTTCGCTACACGCTCGAAAAATACGGCTTCGAGGTCGTGCGCGTCCTACGCGACAAGCCGAAAAAGAATCTGTGGGTTTACTGGCCTGTGGTTGCGCTGATTCGACTGATAGGTCGTCTGACCTCGCAGCGCAAACGACGCGAGCGCTGGACTGAAGAACTGCAATCCGACGAAGTCCTGCTCGGCGGAAACACTCTCATCATTCATGCGATTAAAAAAATGTGAGTCGCCCGTCTTCTCTTACATCGCATCAATTTTGGCGGCGAGGATGAAGTCGCTCTCCGTAAGGCCGTCAATCTTGTGCGTCCAAATCTTAACTTGAGCATAGCCCCAGCCGAAGGAGATGTCCGGGTGATGACCCTGTGCCTCGGCCACTTCGCCTATGCGATTGACGAAATCAAGCGCCTGACGAAAATTCCCGAAGCCGAAACTTTTTAGCAGGTGATGCTCTTCGATTACGTCCCAACCTTTTAACTCACCAAGAAACTCTTTGATTTCCTTCCCGCGCATCGGCGGCACTCCACCGCGACATGGTACACACTGGCGGCTCGCTAAACTGCTCATCGCTTCTCTCCCTTAGCCGAATGATTTGATTGAGTATAGAGCGGAAGATGGGGATGTGTCATCAGTCTACTCTGGAAGGAAAGCTCCGTAGGAGCCGGATGTTTATAGTTGGTGTGAGATAGGTTGAGCTAAGCTCCGCGAGGTGCGACATGTTCCGCGTTGATTACATGTCGCACCTCGCGGAGCTTGAGCTTTGGTTGGTACTATGAGCTATAAACATCCGGCTCCTACGGAGCCAGAAACATTGACGATATTCTTATCTCTCATCTCACGTTGAATATAGCTCAACTCTCTGTGCCCCCTCTGTGCTCTTAGTGTCTCTGTGGTGAAGACCAACTTTCCTTTCATTCAACTCCCATCAGACATTTCAAGTGCAAGTCAAACCTTCATGTCACGTTCAAGATGTGGCACGCGACTCTCCCGCGCGGGCTTTGGTCGCTACACATTTGTCGAAAATTTTCTGGAGGTTGCTTAAATCCTTATGTCACGCTTTGCATCATCTTTATGTTCGCTCGTTCTCCTCTTGCTCTTCTTCCAGACCGCGCTGGCGCAGTCTTCTTTAACGACGACGGCTGAGGATCGTCGCTCGGTCAACATCACGGTCTATAACTCGAACATCGGGCTGGTTCGAGAGACGCGCTCGCTTTCGTTGCCGAACGGTCGCATCAGTCTGAGCTTCGCGGATGTGTCTGCGCAGATTAGACCTGAGACGGTTCACCTGCGCTCACTCACACAGCCGAATGCGCTGAGCATTCTGGAACAGAACTACCAGTATGACCTGTTGAATCCCGGAAAGCTTCTGGACAAGTTCGTAGGGCGCGAGATAACCCTCGTCTTAAGGCGCTACCAGAACAACACTGAGATTCTGGAGCCGGTCAAGGCCGTGCTGCTTTCAAATAATCAGGGACAGGTCTGGAGAATCAACAACCAGATAGTGATTAATCCGTCCAACATTGCGGAGATGCGTTTCCCCGACGTGCCTAAAAATCTTGTGGCAACGCCGACGCTCGTCTGGGACGTGGAGAACGCCCGGACTGGACAGCAAACGGTCGAGGCCAGCTATTTGACGGGCGGCATGAACTGGAAAGCGGACTACGTGCTGGTGATTAATTCGGATGATACGCGGGGAGATTTGCAGGGCTGGGTGACGCTCGTGAACCAGAGCGGCATGGGTTTCGAGAATGCGCAACTGCAACTCGTCGCGGGCGATCTCAATCGTGTGAGGGAAGACGACTCGGAGCGCGATGGCCGTCGCGCTATGGACGAGATTACGGCAAGGGCTGGGGCAACACAGCAGTTTCAGGAACAGGCTTTCTTCGAGTATCACCTTTATACTATGCAGCGTCCGACCTCGATTCGAGAGCAGGAGACGAAGCAGGTCTCGCTGCTTGAAGCCGCCGGGTTTGATGTCAGCAAAGAGTATGTGCTGAACGGCCAGACCTACTACTATCGTAGCTACAACAATCCGGGCGCGGCGATTAAAGAGAAGGTCGGTGTCTACATGCAGTTTCGCAACTCCGAGCGAAATAAACTCGGCATACCGCTGCCCGCAGGGACAGTTCGTCTTTACAAGCAGGACGGGGGCGGCAACCAGCAGTTCATAGGCGAAGACCGTATAGATCACACGCCGAAGGACGAAGACGTGCGCGTCAAGGTCGGCGATGCCTTTGACATAGTCGCCGAGAGAAAGCAGATAGACTACAAGGTGATCTCGACAAATGTTTACGAGTACGCCTACGAGATCAAAATTCGCAATCACAAGCAAGGCCCCGTGACCGTCATCGTCAACGAGCCGATTGGCGGCGACTGGGTGATGCTCTCGTCCAGCTACAAGGCGGAGAAGACCGCAGCCTTCGCCGCGCAATTCAAAGTCTCAATCGAAAAGGACGGCGAAGCGAAGCTGACATACCGCGTGCGCGTTAAATATTAAAAACGAAATGAACGAACCACGAAATCACACTAAACGGCACAAAGAAGAGCATGTATCTTTCTTCGTGCCGTTTAGTGTGATTTCGTGGTTCACGCTTTGGTTCCCGGTTGATTGCCCGCCTTATAGGAAACGCCATGATGAAAAGACTCTTTCATGCATGCTTCATCTTCTTGATTCTCATCTGCGCGCAGAGTGTGCGCACGCAGGAGAAGAGCGAGCCGCAGCGCCCCAGATACCGTATGGAGCTTGTCTGGATTGAGGATGGCGACGACGACAAGCCGGAGTACGTTTTCGTTATCAGCCCGCTGGGCTTTAAGACTGTAGAGGGTTTGAAGAATTACATCACGCTGTTGCCTGCGGGCGCGATTCTCGAATGGTCTCCGGGCTGCCGTCGCAGGGGCAATGAGCCGCTGCTTTCCTCCACGGAAGAGTTGGAGGATTTTAAGAGATTCTGCGAGGAGCACTCGGTCGAATTCATACTGCATCCCTCCGGCTAAAAACGGTCTGAAACCCCTCGAAGAAGCTCGCGCAGACTTGGCAAACAGTACGGCGAGCGGTTAGTCTTACACTCCTAAAGCAGTCTTCAGTTGGCAACATTTTCCGGTGCTTGGATTCCAGAGGGCGGAAGTCTGCGGAATCCGCCGCTGTAAGCCTGGCGCGCCGCCGGGGTTGCTTGCTATTCGGTTGAAGGAGAAGAAGAGTGGCCGTTATTCGTCCTTTTAGCGCCTTGCGCCCGCCTACAGATAAAGCCAAAGAGGTGGCGAGTGTGCCCTACGATGTGGTCAACACGGAAGAGGCGCGCGCACTCGCAGCCGGAAACCCTTCGAGCTTCCTGCATGTCTCGCGCCCTGAGATTGATTTGCCCGAAGGCACGGACATCTATTCGGATGCTGTCTATGAGAAGGCCGCCGAAAATTTTCAGCGGTTGATAAAGGAGGGCACGCTCGAAGAGGAAAGCTCGCCGAGCGTCTATCTGTATCGCCTGATTATGGGCGAGCATGAACAGATAGGCATCGTCGCTTGCTGTTCGGTTGACGAATACGATCAGGACATCATACGCAAGCACGAACGAACGCGCCGCGATAAGGAGGACGACCGCACGCGCCACATCCTAAGCTTACGTGCGCAGACCGGCCCCGTCTTCTTGACCTATCGTCCGAGCCGCACCCTTGACATGATGGTCATGGAGACCACCATGGCCGATGCCATCTTTAATTTTAAGGCCGAGGACGGCGTCGAGCACACCATCTGGCGCGTCCCCGACGCTGTGCGCTTTGTGCAGACTTTCCGTGACGTGCCGTTTCTGTACATCGCGGACGGCCATCATCGCGCAGCCTCCGCTTCGCGCGCGCGCGCCGAATTGAAAGCGAAGAATCCTGAGCATGACGGAGACGAAGAGTACAACTTCTTTCTGGTCGTGCTCTTTCCTTCAGACCAGTTGCAGATTCTTCCCTACAATCGAACGGTGCGCGATCTTAATGGCCTGTCCGTGGAGGATTTTCTGTCGAAGGCCAAAGATAAATTCGACGTGACGGAGAACGCAGAAGCGCGTCCCGTTTCGCCAGGCAACTGGAGCATGTATCTAGATGGCCGCTGGTACGGATTGAAGTTGAAGGGAGCGCCGCCGGACGACCCGATTGCCGCGCTCGACGTGAGCGTCCTTCAGGACAATCTGCTCGACCCAATCCTCGGCATCAAGGACGTGCGTACGGACAAGCGCATTGATTTCGTCGGCGGCATTCGCGGCACAGAAGAGCTTGAGAAGCTGGTCAACGATGGGCGTGCGGCGGTTGCATTCTCAATGTACCCGACGACCATTGACGACCTGCTGCGCGTCTCAGACGCAGGCGGCATCATGCCACCCAAGTCAACCTGGTTCGAGCCGAAGCTGAGAGACGCTCTCTTAATTCATACGATTTAAGCTATCAGCAGTCAGCCATCAGCTATCAGCTTTTTTGAGTGATTACAAATTTGAGATTTGAACTTAACAGCCAAGCGGCGGCGCGAATCAAAAAGCTGATTGCTGACTGCTGATAGCTGTTTGCTTCTTTATGATTGAGACGGAGAGACTCGTCCTGCGCCAGTTCACGCCGGACGATCTGGATGAGCTGGTTCAACTTCGCGCAGACCCGTTGGTGATGCGCTATATAGGCGACCAGTCCAGAGAGAAGGTCGAGCAGCGTCTACGCTATTACATCTCTCATTATGAGTCGCACGGGTTAGGTATGTGGGCTGTGATTGATAAGAGCACAGGCGCAATGGTCGGCTGGTGCGGGCTTATATTTTTGGACGAGACGCCCGAAGTGGAGGTCGGCTACGGAGTTGCGCGAGATTACTGGGGAAGAGGGTTGATGACGGAAGCGGCGCGTGCAAGCCTGCGCTATGGATTCGAGCGCGCGGGGCTTGAGCGCATAGTGGCCGTGGCGATGCCGGAGAACGTTGCGTCACGCCGCATCATGGAAAAGCTGGGAATGCATTACGAGAAGAACGTGCATCATTACGGCCATGATTTAGTCTATTACGCTATCGAGCGCGAGGCATTTCGTCTGGACGACTCTTTCTACCTCTTTCATGAATAAGAAAGAGCTTGATTGTAGGGGCAGGGCTAGTCCTCGGCCCGTATCAGCGAAGCTGATAATCAAGGTTCGTTACGTTTCAAGGTTGAGTCTATCGCCGATTACTAATCGCTCTTACGAGCGATAGGGGCAGGGACTAGCCCTGCCCCTACAGTTTTAATATGGACTCTTAATAGCTTGCGAGGCATGAAGCGGATGAAGGTTCTTGTTGCTGATAAGTTCGAGCAGTCCGGGCAGGAGGGCTTGCGCGCAATAGGCTGCGACGTTAAGTATCAACCGGACTTGAAAGACGATGCGCTCGTCGAAGCCATAGGGCTTGAGCGGCCTGATGTGCTGGTCGTGCGCTCGACGAAGGTCACAGAGGCTATGCTGGACGCGGGCGCGCTCAAACTGGTGGTGCGCGCAGGGGCTGGCTATAACACGATTGATGTGGCGGCTGCGTCCATGCGCGGCATCTACGTCTCGAACTGTCCGGGAAAGAATTCCATAGCCGTCGCAGAGCTTGCCTTTGCTTTGATTCTGGCGCTTGACCGTCGTATAGCCGAATCGGTCGTGACCCTTCGTCGCGGCGAATGGAACAAGAAGGAGTTTTCAAAGGCACGCGGTCTCTTTGGGCGCACGCTCGGGCTTATAGGTTTGGGGAAAATCGGTCAGGAGATGATTCCGCGCGCGGCTGCATTCGGGATGCCGGTCGTTGCCTGGAGCCGTAGCCTGACACCGGAACGCGCCGAAGCGATGGGGCTGGAATACAAAGAAAGCCCGCAGGAGGTTGCACGCGCATCTGATGTCGTAAGCGTCCATCTTGCCTTGAAGCCCGACACGCGCCTACTCATAGGCGCTGACGTTTTCAACTCCATGCGCGAGGGCGCATACTTCATCAACACTGCGCGCGGCGAGGTGGTTGATCAGGCGGCTCTCATACATGCCATGCGCACGCGAGGGATTCGAGCCGGGTTGGATGTTTACGCCAACGAGCCAACCACAGCGGTCGCAGACTTCACGGACGAGATAGCGAAGGAGCCGAATCTATACGGCACGCATCACATAGGCGCTTCGACGGATCAGGCGCAGGAGGCCATCGCCGCCGAGACCGTTCGCATAGTGCAGACCTTCAAAGAGACCGGCAAGGTTCCCAACGTCGTCAACCTGGCCGCGCGCACGCCCGCAACACACATGCTGGTGGTACGCCACCGCGACCGCCCCGGCGTGCTCGCGCACGTGCTCGACGCGATTCGCTCGGCGGAAATCAACGTGCAGGAGATGGAGAACATCATCTTCGAAGGCGCGCAGGCCGCAGTCGCCCGCATCAACCTGGACAAAGCGCCACCGGACGAGACGCTGGAACGCCTGCGAGTTGAAAATCCTGATATTATTGAGTTGGGCTTAATTGAGCTATCATAGGCATTCTTTGGGCTTTGATGAGGAGGAAAGAAATGATAGATGTCAAAGATGCGGTTAAGCGCGCAAGTGAAGATCTGGTTAATCTACTTGGAAGAGATGCCGTTTCAAATATACAGCTTGAGGAAGTTGAATTAGTGAAAGAAGGAGATTGGATGACGGGTCAAACCCCGGATGAAGCTAAGCCTGAAGTTGAAGCTGAAGCCTGGGATGAAACTTATTGGTTAATCACTCTTAGCTACTTGCCAGCAAATCCAAATCCTCTGCTTTCGCCGGAAAGGCAAAGGCAGTACAAAATTTTCAAAATTGATGCGAATAGCGGGGAACTACGTGCAATGAAAATACGAAAAGTGGCATGAGCATGGATTACTATGTAGAGTTAATTTATCGCTATCAAGGCAAAGGCATATTAATAGATACGAACTTGCTCTTGGTTTACTTCATCGGTAGCTACGATTCTTCGCTTATATCAAAATTCAAGTGCACGCTGGCTTTTACACTTGAAGATTTTTACCTTCTAGAGAGAGTTTTTAACTTCTTCAAAAGAATCGTTACAACTCCAAATATATTAACAGAGGTTAATAGTTTAGCTAACCAGCTCCCTCAAAATATCAAGCTGTCTTACTACACAACGATGGCTCAGCATATCTCTAGGCTTGAAGAGCATTATTTGACAAGTATCAAGCTCTGTTCTCTCGACCATTTCATAAAATTCGGGTTGGCGGACTCTGCTATTATCGAATTGGTTAAGGGCAAGTACCTTGTGCTAACAGATGATTTCAGGCTAGCCAACTATTTACAGACAGTTAATATTGATGTGATTAATTTTAATCATATACGCGCTCAAAACTGGGGAATATTTTCATAGAATGAAGACTACGCTCATCACAGGCGCGTCGAGCGGCATCGGCGAGACGTTTGCGCGAAGGCTTGCGGCTCAGGGCGAGAACGTGTTGCTGGTGGCGCGCTCGGAAGAGAAGCTTGCATCCATCTGTAACGAGCTTGGGCGCGAGTACGGCGTACAGGCGCAGTATGTGGCTATGGATTTGACGGAAGATGGGGCGGGCGCGCGGCTTTTTGAAGAGACTACGAAGCGAGGGCTTGAGGTCGAGACTTTAATCAACAACGCGGGCTTTGGCTCTATGGGCGACTTTGTGAAGCTAGACCTGGAGACAGAGCTGAAGATGATTGATTTGAATATCAAGGCGCTGGTTGATCTGACCTATCGCTTCCTGGCACCGATGCGAGAACGGCGGCGTGGCGCTATCATCAACGTCGCTTCGACCGCAGGCTTTCAGCCCGTGCCGTTTATGACGACCTATGCCGCGACCAAAGCCTTCGTGCTCTCTTTCTCCATAGGGTTATGGGAAGAGAATCGCCCGTTGGGTGTACAGGTGATGGCGCTCTGTCCGGGCATGACGGACACAAACTTTTTCGAGGCCGCACATATTGATAAGCCGCCGATGCGCATGTCGCAGACGCCCGACGAGGTAGTGGACACAGCCCTGCGCGGATTGAAGCGACACAAGAGCCACATCGTTTCGGGCTGGTCGAATTATCTTCTGACCGAATCCGAACGACTCGTCCCGCGCCGACTGGTCGCGCGCGTCGTCGGCTCTGCCCTTCGCCCCAGATACCAGAAGGATAGTAAGCAGTGAGCAGTAAGCAGTAAGCAGTTAAAAGCTTTCGTTCGACTGCTCACCGCTTACTGCTTACTTAAATGGAGGAATGATGACGGAAAGAATTTTTAATTTCAGCGCAGGGCCTGCGGTGTTGCCGCTCTCTGTGCTGGAAGAGGCGCAGCGCGAGTTGGTGACATTGCCGGGAGTGGGCATGTCTGTGATGGAGATTAGCCATCGCTCGAAGGCTTTCGACGAGATAATCGGCAAGGCCGAATCGGGCGTGCGCGAGTTAATGGGCGTCCCGGATAATTACCATGTGCTGTTTTTGCAGGGCGGCGCGAGCCTGCAATTTTCCATGATCCCTATGAATCTTCTGCCCGCAGGGGGAAGCGCCGACTACATCCTGACGGGAAGCTGGGGCAAGAAGGCTTTGAAGGAAGCCAAAAAGGTCGGCACGACGAATGTTGCGGCGACGATGGCCGACGGCGGATTCACGCGAGTCCCAGGCCAGGATGAGCTACGGCTTGACCCGAACGCCGCTTACGCTCACTTCACTACGAACGAGACGATTGAGGGCGTGGAGTGGAAAGCTGAGCCTGCGGTGGGCAATGTGCCGCTCGTCGCGGATGCTTCCTCGGATATTATGTCGCATCCGATTCCGGTCGAGAAATACGCGCTCATCTACGCGGGCGCGCAGAAGAACATGGGGCCGAGCGGTGTGACGCTCGTCATTATCCGTGATGACCTGCTCGCGCGCATCCCTGATAATCTGGCGACGATGCTGGACTACCGCACGCATACGGAAAACAAGTCGCTCTATAATACGCCGAACACGTTCGGCATCTACATCATCATGCTCGTCACGAAGTGGCTCAAAGATATTGGCGGGCTTCCTGGAATGCAGCGCGAGAATGAAAAGAAGGCTGGCCTGCTCTACGATGCGATTGATGCGACCGACTTTTATCGCGGCCACGCAGACCCGGACTCGCGCTCGATTATGAACGTCACGTTCCGCCTGCCTTCCGAAGAGCTGGAGAAAAAGTTCGCGCAGGAAGCGACCGCGCAGGGCATGGACGGATTGAAAGGGCATCGCTCGGTCGGCGGCATACGCGCCTCTATTTACAACGCCTTCCCGCTCGAAGGCGTCGAGGCGCTCGTCTCCTTCATGAAAGAGTTTGAGAAAAAGAACGGCTGAAAAGCAGGGATGAGGGATGAGGGATGAGGGATGAAGTTTCGACACGCCTGTGGCGTGATTCAACAATTAAATTCAAAGCCGAAGGCTTTATCCAAAGTTCATCCCTCATCCCTCATCCCTCATCCCTTTTTGTAGCGCTGCTCGTTCTCCTTTGCGTCGTGTTCGCTGGCGCGCCACATTTGGCGCAGGATTCCGGGACTGCGGACACGCTCGCGCTCCCTTCGGAAAAACACCTGCGCAACGTGCGGCAGTTGACCTTTGGCGGCGAAAACGCCGAAGCCTATTTCAGCGGCGATGGCAGCCAGCTTATCTTTCAATCCAAACGGCAGGGGCGCGAGTGCGATCAGATTTACACTATGCGCACGGACGGCTCCGGCACGCGCATGGTCTCGACCGGAAGGGGGCGCACCACCTGCTCTTACTTCTTCCCGAAGCGCAATCGCATTCTCTATTCTTCGACGCACGACGGCGGAGAGAAGTGTCCGACGCCGCCCGATTTCTCTCGCGGCTACGTCTGGGCAATCTATCCTTCATACGATATTTACACGGCACGCACAGACGGTACGGACTTGAAGAGGCTGACTGCGACGCCGGGCTATGATGCAGAGGCGACCATCTCGACCGACGGGCGCAAAATTGTGTTCACTTCCGTGCGCGACGGCGACCTGGACATCTACACTATGGATGCTTCGGGTAAGAACGTGCGGCGGTTGACCACAGAGCTTGGCTATGACGGCGGGGCGTTCTTCTCTCGTGACGGGAAACAGATTGTCTATCGCGCCTACCATCCGAAGACTGAAGCGGAGGTCGCGCGCTATAAACAGCGACTTGCGGAGAATTTGATAGAGCCGAATGTTTTTGAAATCTGGGTGATGAATACGGACGGCACGAACAAGCGACAGGTAACGAATCTAAAGGCTGCCAGCTTCGCGCCCTATTTTTTACCGGACGGCAAGCGAATCATCTTTGCCTCGAACGTCAACGATCCGAAGGGGCGCAACTTCGATCTTTACATGGTCAACGTGGACGGCACAGGGCTTGAGCGCATCACTTACAGCGAAACCTTTGATGGCTTTCCCATGTTCTCGCCAGACGGCAGGCAACTGGTCTTCGCCTCGAACCGCAACGGCAAGGCGCGCGGCGAAACGAACGTCTTCATAGCGGACTGGGTGGAATGAAGGGATACTGAATAAGGTCTGAATGTCCGGCAATCAGGCGCGCCTTCCTCTGATATTCCCCTGTCTCTACTCCGAATCTTTATCATGCAACCTGCGGAAGAATTACGAGTCCTTACTTTTCTAGCCGTCATCGGCATCGTCTATATTCTGGCAATCGTAGTTGCCGTAAAGATGGCGCTGGCACGCTTCGGGCGTCTTCAGCTTTCGCGCAGCCGCAGACAGGTCTGGCTGCGTCGCTTGATTCTGGGATTAGCGGCCTTCGGTCTCGTTTGCTTCGGCTACGCTCGTTTCGTAGAGCCTTACTGGCCGGAAGTCTCTCATGTGCGCATAGAGAGCCGAAAGATTCCCCCCGGCAATCGGCCTGTGCGCATCGTTCACATTTCGGATTTACACAGCGACCCTGAAGTAAGATTGGAAGAGCGCCTGCCGGATATTGTGGCGGCTGAGCGGCCTGATCTAATAGTCTTCACGGGCGACGCGATTAATTCTCCGGCGGGGCTTCCAGTCATGCGTAGATGCCTGACCCGGCTGGCCTCGATTGCACCGACCTTTGTAGTGCGAGGCAACTGGGATAGCTGGTACTGGGGCAATCAAGACCTCTATGGCGGAACAGGCGCGCACGTTTTAGACGGAGCGGCAGAGCAGCTTAATATTCAAGGGACGAACATCTGGATTACGGGCCTGGCGGTCGGAAATGAAGCGAGAATGAAAGAGACGCTGGATGTACTTCCCCCGGATGGCTTCAGCATCTTTCTCTATCATTACCCGGACGCCATCAACGAAGTTGCAGAGCGGCAGGTTGATCTTTACTGTGCCGGACATACGCATGGAGGTCAGGTTGCGCTCCCCTGGTACGGCGCACTGGTGACGCTCTCAAGGTTCGGAAAGAAATATGAGGCGGGACTGTACCATGTGGGCGCGACTGCGCTTTACGTTAATCGCGGGATTGGCATGGAAGGCGGGCCTGCGCCTCGTGTAAGATTCTGCTCCAGACCGGAGGTCACAGTCATTGAGTTAGCTCCCGCGAGCCAATGATTCCTTCCAGAAAGAAGGTGTAGGGCTTTAACCCCCTTTGAAGATCATGCGTCAAAAAATAATCTCTCTATCTCTTATAGTCGTTACAGCGGTCGTCTCTGTTTTTGCGCAGCAGAGTCGAGTGGTCGGGGACTGGCCGAGCGCGGAGCGGTTGCGCGAGCATGTCAACTATCTGGCTTCGGACAAGTTGGAAGGACGCAGGACGGGCACGGCGGGCGCGCGGCTTGCATCGGAATATATCGTGCGGGAGTTTGCTCGCTACCGCTTGCGACCCGGCGGGACAGAAAGCCCGGAAGATAAACGCTACCTTCAACAGTTTCCTTTCGTCGCGGGCGTTGCATTGGGAAAGAATAATGCGATGAGTCTCACGCAACGCGGCGTTATTTATAACGTGCCGAATCAATCGCCTGCCGGAACTAAGAGCGACGTATCAGTTGACCTGCGTCTAGGAGAAGACTGGTTGCCGCTGGGCTTTTCGGCGAACGGGAAACTGTTGGACGCGCCAATGACTTTTGTCGGTTACGGCATCACTGCAAAGGATTTGAACTACGATGACTATGCGGGCGCGCTTATCAAAGGGCGTATCGCCATCGCTTTCGCAGGCACGCCGGATGGCGACAACCCGCATGGAAAATTCGCGCGCTATGAGGGTGTGCGCTGGAAGGCGATTGCAGCGCGCGAGGCAGGTGCGCTGGCGCTCGTCGTCATCGCAAGAGAAGAGGATTTCAAAACGGATGCGCTTTCGCGTCTGCGTTACGACAATAGTGGAGGCGATGCGGGTCTTCCCGTCGTAGCCATCTCAAGACAGGTCGCCACGCGCATCCTGGGAAGCCTGGCTCCTTCGCTCGCCGAACTGGAAAAGATAGCGCGTGCCATCACGCCGAATGCAACGCCCGGTACTCCGGCCACAGGTAATCCGGCGATTCAACAGAATTTCGCGTCGCTGCTCGCGCAGCTCAGGCTGACTCTTTCGACAGACATAGAGCGGCGCAATGCTCCGGCCTCGAATGTCGTAGGCGTGCTGGAAGGCTCAGACCCAAAGCTAAAGAATGAGGCGATTGTCATCGGCGCGCATTACGACCACCTGGGACGCGGCGGCGAAGGCAGCCTTGCCCCGAAGGAAGGCGAAGTGCATCACGGCGCGGATGATAATGCATCGGGTGTCGCTGGCCTGCTTGAGCTTGCGCGTCTCTTTTCAAAAGAGCGCCCGCGCCGCACCATCGTCTTCATAGCCTTCAGCGGCGAAGAGGAAGGCTTGCTCGGCTCAAACTACTACGTTAATCATCCCGCAGTGCCGCTCTCTCAAACTATAGCGATGATTAACATGGACATGATCGGACGATTGAAGGATAACAAGCTCATCGTCGGCGGCATAGGCACGGCAAAGGAATGGCGTTCGTTAATAGAGTCTGCGAATCTTGGGAGCACGAAGGTGGCCGTCAACACGGGCGCGCGAGATTCGGGCGACAACGCCTCGTCTGTAAATAATGTGCCGGTGGTGGTCGGGGCAAACGGCAAGACGGTTGTGTCGCTCAAGATCTCTCAGCCCTTCGCGCTCACCATGAACGAGGACGGCTACGGGCCTAGCGACCACGCGTCATTCTACGCCAAACAGATTCCGGTGCTCTTCTTCTGGACAGGCACGCACGACGATTATCACAAGCCTTCGGATACTGCGGACAAGATTGATTACGAAGCCGAAGCGCGCATAGTCTCTTTCATCTACAACATAGTGCGCTCGGTTGATGGCATGGATGCTCGCCCGACCTTCGCGGTCGCAAAGAGCGAAGCAGCAGGGCGCACGATGGGCTTCAAAGTTTACCTGGGCACGATTCCGAACTACGCGGAATCAAACGACGGGTTGAAGCTGGACGGAGTGCGCGAAGATTCCCCTGCGGCAAAAGCCGGACTGAAGGCCGGTGATGTGATAGTCAAGCTCGCCGGACGCGACGTGCGCAACGTTTACGACTACACATACATTCTGGGAGAGATGAAGGCTGGAGAAGCATACGAAGTGGAAATCCTGCGCGAAGGAAAGCCGCTCAAGCTCAAGCTCACACCCGCCGCGAGAAAGTAAAAATTAAAAATGCAAAAGGCAAAAAGTAAGAATGCGAGTCTTTCCTACTTTTGCCTTTTGCATTTTTAATTTTGCATTACCAGCGTGGCTCGCGGTCGTTGCGACCTCCGCCGCCGCCACCGCCGCCGTAGCCGCCACCGCCACCGCGATTGCCGCCACCGCCACGACCACCACCACCACCGCCGCCGTAACCGCCACGGCCACCGCCGCCGCCTCCACCACTACGCTCTGTGCGTGGACGAGCTTCGTTGACCGTCAGGTTACGACCATTGAAATCCTTGCCGTTAAATTGCTCTATGGCGGCCAGGGCTTCTTCCTGTGAAGCCATTTCGACGAAGCCGAAGCCGCGCGAGCGTCCTGTCTCACGATCCTCTATGACTGAAGCTGATTCAACTGTGCCTGCCTGCGCAAACAAATCTCGAAGGTCTTCTTGCGTCGTGCGGAAAGAGAGATTTCCCACGTATAGTTTCGTTGCCATGCTGTATCTAATCCTTTTTGATAAAGGAAGCGCGGGCAGCTTGTTGAATCACCGATTCTTCAGGCGGGGAGAACGCTGACCTATCCGGCGACACGCGACGCGCCCGTTTGCTCTGACCAAACTAGCGAGAGCGGCTTCTAACAGGTTAACAAACGCCTCACTCTCTCCTCTTGTGCCGGTCGTCGCTTTTCGGCGGACAGGACTGAGCGCTACCGGAAACGCCGGTGCGCGAGAGCAGGAATCTAACAGAGCGAAGTATGCCCCACATCAAGCGGGAAAGGCAAGAGAAAGGGGATGGGGGATGGGGGTTAGGGGATAGTTAAAATCTTTCTTTTACTAACCCCCAACCCCCGCCCCCCATCCCCTTTCTAGATTTATCTTGAAATCCCTGCGGCTTTGGAGGAGAATAGCCGCCGAACGAATTTTCGCTCTCTCTAGAGTCCTTATCAGTCAGAAGCCGCGTTTGACTCAAAAGCGGCCCGCGTTGTTTCCACTTCTTCTTCTACTCTCTCTCTCAGAGAATCGAAGGAAGTCTGAGATCGAAGTGCAATGATCGGCCAAGTTATCTCCCATTACCGTATTCTGGACAAGCTGGGCGAAGGCGGGATGGGTGTGGTCTATCTGGCCGAAGACCTTCATCTGGGGCGCAAGGTCGCCATCAAGTTTCTCAGCAAGACTACGGACGAGCATCATTATCGTGCTCGCTTCCTGAGAGAAGCCCGCTCTGTCTCCGTCCTGAGCCATCAGAATATAGCCACCATCTTCGAGTACGGCGAGGCGAGCAATGGTCAGCCCTTCATCGTCATGGAGCTAATCAAGGGCGAGGACTTGAGTGAGTTGCTCTACAACGGCGAGCTGACCTTGAAGCGCGCCGTGGAGATTATTGAATCGGTCGCAGAAGCTCTGGGCGAAGCTCATGAGAGCGGCATAGTCCACCGCGACATCAAGCCGTCGAACGTCATCATCAACGAGCGTGGTGTCGTCAAGGTTTTGGATTTCGGGCTAGCCAAGCAGTTTGACGAAGATGAAACGACGGCTGATCCGGATGCGCAGACGCTTCTGGCGACCCGTACGCGCAGCGGTGTGGTAGTCGGTACGCCGCTTTACCTGTCGCCCGAACAGGCCACGGGCGCGCGCGTTGACCCACGAAGCGACATCTTCGCCCTCGGCGCGCTGCTTTACGAATGCATCGCGGGGCGTCCGGCCTTCTCCGGCGGCAGCGTCATAGAGATAGGCGCGCAGGTCATTCACGTTGACCCGCCAGCGCCATCCAGATTTAACCAGCGCGTGCCCCCAGAGCTTGACCGTATTACTTTGAAGGCGCTCGCCAAGCGTCCCGAAGCGCGTTATCAATCGACGCAGGGGCTGCTCAAAGACCTTCGCGCCGTGCGCGAGAAGCTGAAGGATGAAGTTGTGCCGACGCGCCGACTGGTAGAGCCGCAGCACACCATGCGTTCGAGCGCGCTCAGAACCATCTCGGAGACGATGCGGCGGCCACGTCTTTCGCTCTTCACGCTGTTGTTAGTATTCGCCGTCCTCAGTCTTTCGATTTTCGCCGTTGTGCAACTTACCAGAGCGCGCGCGCATGTCCCGACCGCCGAGGCGAAGCAGTGGTATGACCGTGGCACTGAGGCTTTGCGTGACGGCGCATTCTATAAGGCGAGCAACTTATTTGACAACGCTGTAAAAGCCGACCCGAAGTTCGCGCTGGCACATGCGCGCCTGGCCGAAAGTTGGATGGAGCTTGATTATTCGGATCGCGCCGCGCAGGAGATGTTGACCGCCAAGCAACTCGTCCCCGATAGCTCCGTGCTTCCGAAGATTGATGCGCTTTACCTCGATGCTGTGATGGCGACCGTCACGCGCGACTTGCCGGGCGCAATCAAGTATTACAACGAGATTGTGGAGCGTTCGCCGGAAAGTGAGAAGGCGCAGGCGCTTGTTGACCTGGGGCGCGCTTACCAGAACAACGAGGAGATAGGCAAGGCCATAGAGAGTTACAGCAAAGCGACCGAGCTTAACATGCAATACCCCACGGCCTACTTGAGAATCGGCGCTCTGTACAGCCGCAAGCAGGAAGTGACGAGCGCCAATTCTTCACTCGACCGCGCCGATGAACTCTATCAATCGTTCGGCAACATAGAAGGACGTACGGAAGCCATCTATCAACGCGGTCTTTTGCTGAGAGACATAGGCAAGCTGGATGAAGCGCAGCAGCAATTGCTGCGGGCGCTTGATATGGCGCGTACGACGGGTAACGAATCGCAACAGATATACGCGATGATGAACATAAGCCAGCTATTTTTTCTTAAGGGCGATACGACGAAAGCTCAACAAAACGCCATGGATGCAACGGCATTAGCTCAACAACAGGGGCTGGAAAATCTTGCCGCCAGCAGTCTTATAAATTTAGGACGCTCATATCAAGCGCGAGGCGATTACGGTGAAGCCGAGAAATATTATAAACAGGCTTTGGACACAGCGCGAAGAAGTAAGGGGCAATTGCGTGTCGCTATCAGCCTGCTGAATATCGGCAGTTTGTACATACAACAGTCACGCACGGATGAAGGGCTATCGCTGGTCAAGGAATCACTCAAATTTTTTGAGCAGGGAAACTACCGCAGATACATCTCGATTTGTATGCTCAACATAGGCCGCGCGCGTCGAAGGAAAGGTGAATTTGAAGCGGCGCTTGAGGCGTTTAAAAAGAAGCTGGAGATTGACGAGCAGGCCAGTGATTTATTTGAAATAGCTTTTTCGTATGGCGAGATTGGGGCTGTTCTAGCGGAGCAGGAAGAATATCCCAAAGCGCTGAGCAATTATCAGAAAGGCTACCTCATCTACAAGATACGAGGGAACCAGCTTGTCCTAGCATACAACCTTCATAATCAAGGTAATATCCTCGGCAAGCTTGGCCGTTACAATGAAGCCCGCAAAGCTTTGGAGGAATCCTTCGCAATCGCCCGCCGTCCTGAAATTAATGCTAAATCTCTGATAGCAGAGATTCACCTGAGTTACGCGGAACTGGCGCTTAGTGAAAGACGCTTTGCCGACGCCATCAAAAAAGCCAGAGAGGGAATTGATGCGGCAGGGACGCAGTTCGGGAGTGTGACCATCGCCGCGAAATGCACGCTCGGTTTAGCGGAAATCTTCTCCGGCACAAAGAGCGAAGGAAAAAGATTGTGTGAGGAATCGGTAGCGATGGCAGAACGTGCAGACGATGCGGCGCTGCTTTCAAGAACGATGCTGGCGTTTGCCGAAGCCCTTTATGAAAGCGGCGACGCAGAGAATGCGCTTGGTAATGCATTGCGGGCGCAGGAGCGTTTTGCCCACGCCGGTCAGCAGGAGTCCGAATGGCGCGCATGGCTTGTCGCTTCGCGCGCCAGCCAGCTCAAAGGTGATGAGAGTTCTGCACAGCAACAAATGGCGAAGGCTGCGAGCATTCTTTCGCAGCTTCAGCAAAAATGGAGCACGGAAGAGTTCCGTCTCTATGCCCTAAGGCCCGACGTTCAGCTGTACCTTAAACAGCTCGGCGGAGCCTTTAATACTCAAACCAACTAACCCACTAAGGAGGCAAGAAAATGCCTGAAGATCCAATTACGCCCCCCCCATCATCCGACCCGCCGCCGGGAGGCGGCAGCGGAGCAAAGAGTATAGACCCGGAGTCTATAGACCCGGAGTCTTCGGTACAGGGATACACTGCACCAGTACCCGGAGACATCCCTCCACCGCCGGTAGACGGCAGCGAATCCATATCGAAAGCGTTTCCTGACGACGCAAGCGACCCGCCTCCGGGAGGCGGTAGCGGAGTCTAACTTAATCTGATCCTGTATCAGACCGAGAATCGGCAGGGCGCGCATGTTTCATCAGGAAACGTTCGCGCCCTGCTGGTTTTTGTAGAGGCGAATATAGCGGGCGAACTCTTCGGCTGGGACTTCGGAAGGCGCAGTGCCTTCGGTTAAGACTCCTCGATGCTGGTGGCCGCGTCTTTCCTGAATCACGACGCCTGCAATCTGCGCTAGCCACCAGAAGGTGCCGCGTGCGCCGAGGTGTTCGCGCATACGCTGGAAGATGCGCGGGTAAAGCTTGGCCGTGCGGCTCAATAGATTCTTAAGGGTCGTCCACGTCATGCGATCCTGAAACATCTCACGGCGCACGCGCTCGTCCAGATCATGCAGCGCAGCCATCACTGCGTTCAAGGTCTCATTGACAGCAGCAGGCGCGCTCTTCGATGTTGGCCTGAGAAACTCCGCGAGGCTGGAGATTTGCGCGACGCGCGATTCTCCGGCATTAATCTCTGCAAGCGATGCAGCGTCCAGCAGGTCGGCTTTCAAAGCAAGGTCTGCCAGATGTGTGAGCCGTTTCAGATTTCGCACGAATGAGCCGAAGCCGAAGGCGAGCGGACTGGTGACGACTCCCGCCGCCGTCTGCATGAGCATCACGCGCTCGGTGGCCGTAACTTTCTGTGCGCTCAGCCCGTGCTGCTGCGAGCTTGGAAGGAACCCGAAGACCGGACGATTGACTCTCCACTGTGCGCCCGTACGCTTGTAGCGCGAGATGGTCTCGAAGTAGCGCTCGAAAAGCGCGAGCAGAGATTTGTCCGCCTGTGAATCGACCGCGTCAAAGAAGAAGAGGCAGGTGGTGTATTCGTCGCGCTGCGGATTTCCGGCGAAGCCTTCCCAGATTAACTGCCTGTGATCACTGGTATCCTCGTTGCTGACCAGAATCTCGCCCACGCGAAAATCAACCTTATCAGGCTCTTCACCGCGCACGAAGCCGCGCGCAACCGTGCCGACAGTCGGGCACACATGGGTAATCGCCTGATGGCTGTTCAACTGGCGCGCGACACTGGATTCCGCGCCCGTCGCATCGACGAAAAGGCGGGCGCTGAATAACCTGTGGCGCTTCGTGCGCGCGTCTTCCGTTTCCACCGTGACGCAATGCGGCTCTACATAGACTCGCACCAGGCGCAGGCCGTCTATCAAAGCGGATTCAGTTGCAGCAGCTTTTATCTTCGATGCCGCAAGCGCCAGTAGCTTATCCGCGTCCAGAGCAACGTCTAGCACGCCGCTCATCCATAGAGGCGGAGTCTTGACGCGTGACGCGGCATCGTGAAATTTGACGAAGCCGGAGCGATAACGATTGACGACCGCCGCATCCACTTCATCTTTAGTGAAAAGCCCTGCGCTCTCAAACTCCTGTAGGTCTTCGTGGGAAAGATTCAGATCGCGGCTGGCATTGCCTACCCCCTGCGTGTCAAAAACCATCACGCGCCGCTGATACCGCGATGCCATCACAGCCGCGTGCAGAAGCCCCAGCACACCCCCGGCATAAATGATCTCGAACTCGGCTTCGACCGGGAGCCTTGCGGGCGGCGCACCTCGCACTATGACTTCCTCTACGGGCTGGCGTCCGCCCCACGGCGTCATCTGGTGTCGCCAGCGCGCATCCATCTCCCAGATACTGCGCAGCCACGCTTCACGGTTGCCGAGCGAGCCGAAGTTCGCCACCGTGAGCGGGTATCGCCTGCGAAAATCCGAGAGGTCGGGCGCGGCGCGTCCATTCAATGAATTCGTTCCGGCAACAGTCATAAAAAGAAAGCTCAACCCTGACGCTCCATGCCTTGAACGGAGTGGTCGCGTCTGTTCCTTGCAAATCAAAAACCTTAAGAGCGACTGGAAAATTGAAATCCGAGTGTACCGAAAACAAGGCGAAAGAGGAAGGAAAAGGGCGCGTAAATCGTCAATCGTGAATCGTAAATAGTAGAAGACGGCTTCTTCTCTATTTACGATTCACCATTTACGATTTACGCGCCCCTTTGTCTTCTCTTACGCTCTACTGCGGGAGATCAGGTTGATGATGGCGACGAAGATGGCAGAGCCTATGATTGACCAGATGATTGGAAATTTCACACCGGCAATCACAACTGGAATCAATTCAGGCAGACCCATCTGGCGCGCAATCCACATCCCTATGAGCGCTCCTATAAAGCCGAGCGCAATGGAGACGAGACAGCCGCCGCGCGAGTAACCGCTGATGGCCTGTCCCAGAGAGCCGCAAATTCCTGCTATGAGAAGTAGAAGAAGTACGCTGATTAGAAGATCCATGTGCTTTCTCCCTTAGAATTGCAGAACATTAAAGCAGTGGCTATAGATTGAGGATACAAATTCCCGCGCATCATTTATTCCCTTTATTGCCCGCACATCTGCTCGCCCGAATTGGCCTGCGCCTTTTCGTTGGCGCACGCGCCGCAGTTCCACTGGGCGGGCGCGCCGAAGTCCATCTTGTCCGTGTACTCGAACTCGCCCTGATTGCTGTTGGTGTCTTTGACATCAAGGCGGTCACGACCTATCTGGATGCGATAGAGAGTCGTCTTGGCCTTAATCGAGTCTCGTATGCGCCAGGTAGTGTTGTTGCGCACCATGACCGGCTGCTGCTTGTCCAGTCCCATGATGTAACGGGCTGAGAATTCGCCTATGCCTTCGACCTTAAGATGATTGCTGCTCTGATTATACTCCTGTGTGACGGCGGCAAAGCGCGTGCTCGGCTCGTACTCTTTGGCGCTCTTTTCCGCGTCTTCAGGAGCGGTGCGTACGATGACGCGCATGGCTATGAGCTTGAGCGCCTGACGCTGGCTCTCCGTTGCGCGCTGGTCTATGAAGATAGTGCGACCGCCCTTCAAATCAGCCGCGCCGAAATGCAGGCCGTCAAGCACCACGTCGCCGTAGTTGCCTTTACGAATTTCGTAAGAGTAGAAGGGATAGCAATAGGAATGCGGCGAGGGGCCTTCGCCGAAGTTGCAGCTACATGGAACGGAACAGGTGCAGGCTTCTGAAAGAGCGCCCGCAATCTTCCACTTGTAGCTTTCGCTCGTGGTGGCCGCTTCAGTTGAAACGGGCGCGGTGGGAGCATTGCGTCTGAGCTTGCCGTTGTAGATTGCGTACAGCGCACCGACCATCAAAGCGAACAGCAGCAGGATGGATGCTCCAAGGATGATGGCAAAGCGGCGGCCTGAGCGTCGCTCACCTTGCGCCCCGTCAGCGTAAATCTCTTTCGCGCTCAAAAACTTCTTCCTCTGGTCTTGAACTTAGACTGCAAGTTTCGCGCGAAAGCCACGCCAAAGGCAAGGCAAAAAGGTAAAAGGCAAAGGACAAAAGTGAAGAAGGTTTTTCCTTAGAAACTTTTTGAAAAAGCAGATTTATCTTTAGTCCCGTAGGGACTACTGATAATAGCCCAGCCATTTATGGCTGGGGACAAGTGTAAGGAAATAAAGTTGAGTCCCGTAGGGACGGCTGAAATTCCTTCCGATTTATTCAGCCGTTCCTACGGGACTCTTTATCTTTAACTCGCATCTATCCCCAGCCATAAATGGCTGGGCTATTATCAGTAGTCCCTACGGGACTTTCTAATCAGCTTCTTACATTTGCCTTCTACCTTTCAAAGCTAACGGCCTATCTCGTTGCGCACAACCTCGCCGCCCTTCATTACAAAGCGTATGCGCTCAAGTTCTGTAATGTCCTTCAAGGGGTCGCCCGTGACGGCTACAATGTCTGCATATTTTCCAGGCTCGATTGCGCCCATGTCGTTAGGGCGTTCGAGCAGGTCGGCGGCGACCGTTGTGGCAGATTGAATCGCCTGCATCGGCGTCATGCCGTAGCGCACCATGTAGGCGAACTCTTTGGCCTGATTCTCCGTCCACGCATAGCCGCCCGCGTCCGTGCCGTAAACGATTTTCACTCCCTTGCGAAGCGCAACGCCGAAGGCTTTCGCTTCAAGGTCGCGCATAGTGAGCCAGATGGGAGCGCCCGCTGCCGCGCGCCCTTCCGCTACAAAGACGCCTACATAGATGGTCGGACACCAGTATGTGCCCTGCTTGATCATTCTATCCATCAACTCTTCATCAAGCCCGTAGCCATGTTCTATTGAATCAACTCCGGCTCTGAGCGATGCGTCGATGCCGTCGCGTCCCATGGCGTGCGCGGCGACGCGACGGCCAAGACGATGAGCCTCCGCTACGAAAGCCTGCATCTCTTCATCCGTAAAGTTGACCCAACTGTGCAGCGCCCCGTCCTTCATGTAGTAGCGGCGGTCGGCGTAGAACTTTATCCAGTCCGCACCATACTTGACCTGCTCGCGCACGGCCTTTCGTATCTCGTCCACGCCGTCAACAATCTGCACGCCTTCGGGCATCTTCAATTCCCAGGAGTAACCCGAAAGCGGGTACATGCCCGTGGCCGAAAAGGCGCGTGTAGAGACGAACATGCGCGGCCCCGGAATTATCCCTCTGTTGATGGCGGTTTTCACATCTACATCCGCGTACATAGCGCCTTCCGTCTCAAGGTCGCGTATCGCCGTAAAGCCGTTCCAGAGAGCCGTGCGCGCTGCGACCGTGGCGCGTATGGTGCGATAGGGAATCGACTCTTTCAATAACTGCGCGTCGTAATCTTCGGCTGTGATGTCGCCCTGAAGCAGCACGTGCGTGTGACAGTCTGCTAGGCCGGGCAGGACGGTTGCGCGCGACAGGTCGATGATGCGCGTCGTCGGCGGCAGCAGAGCGAGCGTGGCCGGAAACTCGCCCACAGACTTGATGCGGTCGTTCTCAATCAGGATACCCTGATTTTCAAGCACTCGGCTGCCGCGCACGTCAATCAAGCGCCCGGCCTTGATGAGAATCCGTGTCGTCGGACGCTTGTTTGCAGAAGGCGCTTGCGCGAGCACAAGGGTTTGTAAAAGCGAGAAGATGATGAGCTTTGCAAGCAGGATTTTCTTCATTTTTACCTCTCGAAGTTGGGTCAAGAAATTTCGTCTTCCAATTTCCTCGGCGTAACCGCTATAATCGAAAGCGTGGTCGGTCGGTAAGATTTGCCGCACCGCCCGTAGAGAGCATCAGCACGGTCTTCAACGAAAGCCCGTGTCACCGATAAAGGTAGCCCGCCGAGCCGTCCGAAATTGAAACTTTGCGGTCACGGGCTGCAAAGCCGCTAAAACCACTAACCTTTAGGGCTTGTGGTCACGATGCGGCTGCCGAAGTGACTCGGAGTCCGATGGGCAGTAAGTCCCAGACTCGACAGCGAAGATATAGAGAAATTAGGGCAACTTTTAGCCCGAGCAGCGCCACTAAAGTAGTTCCCCGGAAGCGCGCCGCCTCTGTTAAACGCGCACGTCACAGCGGACAGCCCGCAAAAGTCCATCTTCCTAAAGACAAGATTTTTTCAATAAGGAGCTTTAGAAACCAAAGATGCGTAAATTATTCTTCGCAGCCTTCATCATCGCTGCCGCTTTCAGTCTGGGACTTGCCCAGCAAGGGCCTAACGAGACTAAACAGACGGACGAGCTGCTCAGGATGGGGCGTGCTCCGAATGCTGCCGACGGCATTGGCCGCGCTGTCATAGAGGTCGAAGATGAACAGGGTAATCCGGTTCCGATAGCCTTCGTTACGCTCAGCTCCATCTGGGGCGGCGACAATTATTGTGAATCCTATGGCGGAGTGAACAAGGACGGCGTCATCGCGCTGCTGCCTATTCACATGGGCAAACTTAAAGTGAAAGTGAAAGCCAAGGGCTATAAGACCTATGAGACCACGATTGACCCGGCGACGCTGAACGAGCCTGTGGTCGTCAAGCTGGAAAAGAAATAACTTCGATTCTAATTTGAAGAGGGAGCACGCCCGCTCGGATTTCCAAACGGGCGCGCTCCCTCTACTTTTATCGCCCGCCCATACGGCGCTCCGTGCCGTCCCAGGACTCAAGAGCCGAGGCTCCCATCACATCATGCTCCGCTTGCGGAATCAAATCCGCGAGCGCGTCCTTTAGCTTCTCTGCCTGCTCAACAGTCAAAAGCAGCGTCGGCACGCGCTCGCCCGTGCCTTCGACCGTCAACGCCAGCAACCCCTCCGCAAAGACGCTGATGCGCACGTGGCCGTCCGCCGAGCGCCGACCCGTCGCAATATCAATCTCATACTCCATCAGAGCCATAAAACTTAAGCGCCCCCCTTGTGTCTATCTTTGGAGCAGAGCATAGCACAGGAAAGGGATGAGGGCGGAGGGATAAGGGATGAAGTAAAATCAGTCTGTTTTAACTCATCCCTCATCCCTGCTCTCACAGTCCTTTGCTTTTCAGCCAGTCGCTTACGACCTGTCGGCGGTCGCGCTTTTCTCCGTCAATCTGGTAGTTGAGGCGGCGCATCTCTTCGGTGGTGATGGCATTGCCCAGACGGGCTAGCACTTCTGACAGAGCGGGCACGCGCTCCAGCGCGTCGCGGCGTGTGAGAAAGACGGCTTCGTAGGGCGGGAAGTAGTGGCGGTCGTCTTCCAGTTGGAAGAGGTCCAGGGCGCTGATGAGACCATCCGTTGAATTGCCCGCTATGATGTCAACCTGGCCGGAAGAAAGCGCGCGATACGTTAAAGATAGATCCATCTCGCGCGGTTGCTGGTTGAAGTTAAGCCCGTAGGCTCGCACGAATCCGGGGTAGCCGTCGGCACGCGACATGAAATCCTGCCCGAAGCCAGCGCGCCAGTTGCGTGCATGCGGCACCGCGTCCGAGATGGTTTTCAATTGAAGACGACGCGCCTCTGCGCCGCGCACCAGGATGGCGAAATCATTGCTGAAGCCCAGAGGGTCGCTTACCGCCACGTTAAATTTTTCTGCGTACTCGCGCTTGACCTGCTCGTAAACGGCGCGCGGGTCTGTCATGGGCGGATGCTGTAGAATGGCCGTGTAGGCCGTGCCCGTGTATTCGGGATAACAATCAATAGTTCCGGCGACGAGCGAAGTGTGCGCCAGATTACCCGCCAACTCGAATTTTCGCTCGACCAACACGCCGCGCGCTTCGAGCATCTGCGCCACTATCTCTGCCAGCAGCACTGACTCCGTAAAATCTTTCGAGCCTACAACAACGCGCCCTTTCTGCTCGCCCTGCGCCGCAGAAGATTTGGAAGCGCGCCACGCGGAGTATTTATTGAAAGCGAAAGCTCCAATGCCTATGACGAGCGCCGCTGCAACTGCGCTCCACACGACGCGTCGAAAGAGCGCCTGTCCCTTCTTCTCTTTCACGCGCCCGGTTCTGGCGTCGAAATGCTTTTCCAGAAGCCCCAGCAGAAAGTCAGCCGCAAGCGCCATGATGGCCGAGATGCCTGCTCCGGCCAGTAGCAACTGGTTGTCGTTTTGTCTGAGTCCACGAAAGATGTACTCGCCAAGTCCGCCCGCGCCGACCGCCGCCGCGATGACCGCAACGCCGATTGTAATGACGACCGCCACGCGCACGCCCGTCAGGATGACGCTCGCCGCCAGAGGAATCTCCACCTGCCGCAAAATCTGCCAGTCGGTCATCCCCATCCCGACAGCGGCTTCGCGCACGGGCGCGTCCACGCCCAGGATGCCCGTCACTGTGTTGCGTATGATTGGCAGGAGCGCGTAGAGCACCAGCGCAACTATGGCCGTGCGTGCGCCTATGCCGCCGATGAAGGGCAGCGGTATGAGAAAGCCGAAGAGCGCCAGACTCGGCACGGTCTGCATCACGTTGGCTACGCCGAGCACAGGCCCGCGCAGAGCCTTGAAGCGCGTCAGCAGAACGCCCAGCGGGATGCCTATCAAGACCGCTATCGCAGTCGAGACGGCGACAAGCCACAGGTGCTCCCCCGTGTGCGAGAGCACATCCGACCAGTTTCTTTGAAGGAACTCCATATGCAGAATGGGGACTGGGTGACAGGTGCCGGGTGCCGGTAAAAGAAAGAAGTCAGGTAAGTACTCCTTCTTCTACCGGCATCGGCACCTGTCACCCGTTCCCTGCTTTTCATTCATTCAATTTCAGCGTCTCTATGTAGCGTCGTGCGTACGGTTCTTCCGCTTGAAGAAAATCCTGCGGCGTGGACAGTAGAACGATTTGCCCGGCTTTCATCAACGCGATGCGCGTGCCGAGTTGTAGAGCTTCGCGCACATCATGTGTGACGAAGATGACTGTCTTCTTCAGACGAAGGCTCAGCTCTTTGAACTCTCTTTGAATTGATTCGCGCGTCAAGGGGTCGAGCGCGCCGAAGGGTTCGTCCATGAGAAGAAGCTGTGGGTCTGCTGCTAAGGCTCGCGCCACCCCGACTCTCTGGCGCTGGCCGCCCGATAGCTCGCGCGGGTAACGCGCGGCAAATGTCTGCGGCTCAAGCCCGACCAGCGAGAGAAGTTCTGCGGCGCGCTCTCGCACGCGCGGCTCAGGCCAGCCTTCAAGACTTGGGACGAGCGAGACGTTGCGCTCGACCGTAAAATGCGGGAAGAGTCCGCCCTCCTGAATCACGTATCCGGTCATACGCCGCAACGAAATCGCGTCCCAGTCAGTCGTAGCCTTGCCCTCGACCAGCACTTCGCCCGTCGTCGGCATGAGCAGGCGATTGACGAGCTTGAGCGTCGTGGTCTTCCCGCATCCGGATTCACCCAGCAGCACCAGCCGCTCGCCGCGCTCAATCGTTAAGTTGAGATCAGAGATGATGGGCGCGCTTCTCTCGCCCGCAAGGCTGTAACCGACGCGGCGAAATTCTACAAGCAGATTGTTGGCATTAGAAGACATAAAAGTAGGGGCAGGGACAAGTCCTCGGCCCGTATCGCTCGCTAGAGCGATTATCAATATAAGATAGATTCAACCTTGAAACTTAATGAACCTTGATTATCAGCTTCGCTGATACGGGCAGGGACTAGCCCTGCCCCTACAAGGTTGTTCATCGTGTCTTAAGCTATTCTCAAATATTCTATAACGTGCTTGATAGAGCCATGCCATGAGCCGTGCCAGTTGCGAAGCAGTATGTCCGCAGGGCAAAGCTCCTCTTGTATAACCTGCTCGAAAAGAATATCAAGGTACTTAATCTCTTCGGGAGCAAAGCGGCTGAGACCGTCGGCTGAAAGCCTGATCATTTCTTTCGCAAGCGCGAGCACTTCAACGCCGCAGGCGCGTGCGTTCAGGCCGTCGAGCGCGACCGCTTTGTCCAGGGCGCGCATCTCAACTTCCTTAAGCCGGGGCGCAATGCGCAGCGCTTCGTCAAGCGCACCAGCATCATATATGAGACCCTTCCAGAGGGCTTGCACGGCCAGCGCCATTTCTGTAGAGCCGCAGTCCGCGCTGCGCAGCTCAATGTGCTGCTTCAGGCGCGCATGCGTGAAGATGGTCGTCAGGTGGTCTGCCCAGTCGCCGAACACAGGCTCGATTTCATCACAGCCCCGCTCAAGAAAATCGCCGAACTTCATCCCCTTCGGCTCATCCAGATAACGCCCGTCGCGCTGCACGAAGATCATGGGGACATCGAGCGCGTAAGCGACGAATGCTTCCGGCGTGAAATTATCTTTAAGCGCGGGCGGTGAAATTCCAGTGCGCGACGGGTCTGTGTTGAGCCAAACGAGCGCGCGCGTTGATTTGTAGCCGGAGGGGCGGCCATTCTCAAAAGGCGAGTTGGCGAAGATAGCCGCAGCCACAGGCGCAAGACGATTGCCGACAAGAAACTTTTTCGTCAAATCTTCGCTTGAGCCGTAATCAAGGTTGGCCTGCACGGCGCAGGTGCGCGTCATCATGTCCCACGAGCGCGAGCCGCGCCCTTGAAGAAAGGGACGCATCACACTGTAGCGAGCCTTTGGAAACCAGCGCTGCTCATCCAGCGTACACAATGGATCAAAGCCAGCGGCGAGAAAAACGAAAGAATTGCCTTCTGCGATTTCTTTGAGACGCGAAAGGTAGCGACGCATCTCGCGCTCTACGTCGGAAAGCGTGCGCTGCGGAGCGCCGGAAAATTCAACCTGCCCGCCCGGCTCTACCGTCAGGCGATTCATCTGCCCTGCATTAACTTCGACGAGCACGCCGTCTTCATAGACCAAGTCGTTCGACGATGGCGCGAAGCCCGCGAGCACGCGCTCGACCTGTGAGGGTCTGAGGCGCGCATGCTCGCGCCTCTCATCATAGCCGAACAGCTCGAACTCTATACCGCACTTCCATTCCGTGCGCGCCTTCGCTCCCCGCCGCAGGTTGGCTACAAAGAGCGCAGCGTCCTGTTTAGAAACCGGGTCAGTTAAAAGCGGAAAGAGTTCGCCGCGCACGCTCTCTGAAGCTCGTACACTTTCTTCAGCCGAAGACGCCTCTTGCTCCGCGCAGGCAACATCTGATTCCGTCTGCTTCTCGGTCTTCATAAAAACTTTCCAGCTTAGGAGAGCGCCTTCATCCAATCATCCAGAAAATCTTTGACGCCCGCCGCACCGCGCAAAGTTAAATGAATCGGCCCGCTCGATTGTTCGAACACAAGCTCGAACGTAAAGAAGGCGCAGCACTTTCGCTCCGTTTCAACAAACTGTATGATGCGCCGTGCGTGCTGGTTATCTCCCGGAAACACAAACTCGTAGCCGTCCTCTAACTCCAGCTTTTCAGTAACGCCTGCAAAGATGTTTTCTACCGCCGCGCGTCTCTCTTCAATCTCGCGCGGGTCGGACAGCGTGCAGGCGATAGGCAAAGCTTTAAGCTTATGCTCCTGTTCATCCTGTGACATCTTCGGTACACCTCTGCTTCAAAAACTTCTCAGGGCGCGGCGACGAAAAGGTTGCTGCTGAATCGCTCACTGGCGTCTAGCCAAGTGCGCGAGAGCGTAAAGCCCGTCTCTGCGGCCAGCCTTGATAAGTCCGTCATATCGTACTTGTAAGAATTCTCCGTGTGTATGCGCTCCGTCGCTTCAAATTTAATTTCAAGGTCTAGCTTTCTGATGCGTACAGTCTGAGCGCGCAGGCTTTCAGCATAAATCTCTATGCGTCCAGCCTCTTCGTTGTAGGTGACGTAGTGCCTGAAGGCGCGCAGGTTGAAATCCGCATCCAGCTCGCGGTTGATGCGCGCCAGCAGGTTGAGATTGAAGGATGCGGTCACGCCGAGCGCATCGTCGTAGGCCGCTTCCAGCACCTCGCGCTCCTTTTTCAAATCCGCGCCAAGCAGTAGCGCATCACCGGGCGCGAGCACGCTGCGAAGTGCGCGCAGGAATGAAGCAGCTTCTTCCCGGTCAAAGTTGCCTATGTTCGAGCCTAGAAAGAGTGCGAGCGTGCGGCCATGATTTTGTACGGCAGACGCGCCGAGCGCTTTCAATGCGCTGTAGTAGTCGCCCGCAAAGGCGTTGATGCGCAAGCGCGGGTACGCCTGAAGCAGCACGCGCGAGCTTGTCTCAAGCGCCGTTGCGGAAATATCAACCGGAATGTATAGAAGGTCGCTTTGCTCTTTCAGTATGGCTTCGATGATGCGGCGCGTCTTGGATGCGCTTCCGCTGCCCATCTCAAGCAAGGTCTTGTGACCGGAAACTTCGGCGACGATTTCGGCAGCCGAGCGCGAGATAATCTCATTCTCTGCGCGCGTCAGGTAATATTCAGGAATCAGGCAGATGGCTTCAAAAAGCAGGGAGCCAAGCTCGTCATAGAAATATTTTGGAAAGAGCCTGCGAGGCTGTGAAAGAAGCCCCAGACGTACGTCTTCGGCAAAGCTCGTGCGAACAGCTCCGCTTGCGAGGTCGTGTATGATGAGCCGGTCATCTGACGGATGAACCGAAGAGCTTTGCGACACCTTTTTCTCCGCGAAGAGGAATCTTGAAGGTCAGTACCGCCTGCTTAAGCCGGGCGGGTTCTCAAGCGTAGCTAACACCCGCCCGGCTTAAGCAGGCGGTACTGACCTTTCACTTACTCGTGCTTCGGCTTATTTCGGACTCTGCTATGATAGCTCAACATGGCGCATTGTGGATACGCACGCCGATGGCGTTGCGGATTTGACATGAAGATGTACGCCGTAAAATATTGAGAGGAAGAAGCGGAAGAGAAGTGGCAAACGATAAGGCGGAAGAGATTCGGCGTTTGATGACGGAGGCGCGTCGGCATACTTTAGAGCTTTTCGATTTGGCGCTTGAAAGCGAGCTGCACCAGAGTCCGGGCTTCGGCTTTCGCCCGATCATCTGGCATCTGGCGCACATAGGGGTGTTTGAAGGCTACTGGCTGCTGCAAAAGCTTGCGGGCGAGAGTTCATTGGACGAGCGCTACGAAAGAATCTTCGATCCCATAAAGACGCCGCGCGAAGATTCAAAGCTCCTGCCCACGCGCCGCGAGATGGAAAGCTATCTTGAGAGAGTGCGTGAAAGAGTCTGGCGCGTGCTGGACAGCGCGAAGCTCAAGGATGAAGACCCGCTCCTGCGCGATGCATATATCTTTCACCTTGTACTGGAGCACGAGTACCAGCATCAGGAGACGCTCGCTTATCTTTTTCATCTACTCGACCCGCAGAAGAAAGCGCGCAAGTCAGTACCGCCTGCGGTAACGGGCGGGTATCGTCAGCAAGACCCGCCCGCTACCGCAGGCGGTACTGACCTGTTAGTCGTACACAATCGCAATGAATCAACGGGGAGCGACATGATTTTGATTCCCGCAGGCTCGTTCAAGATGGGAGCTGTCTGGAACGATTTCGCTTATGACAACGAGTTGCCTGCGCGAGAGGTGTACGTCCCGGCCTTTAAGATGGACAGGTTGCCCGTGACCAATGCGGAGTATGCGCGCTTCATAGAAGAGGGAGGCTACGAGCGGCGTGAGTTTTGGTCGGAGGAAGGATGGTCGTATCGTGAGCGCGAGGGATGGACTGCTCCGCTCTACTGGACGCGTGTGGGCGAGGGCTGGCGCGCACGAAGTATGTTTGAAGACGCTCTGCTTCAGCCACTTCATCCGGTCGCAGGTATAAGCTGGTACGAGGCGGAAGCTTACGCGCGCTTCGCTGGAAAACGTCTGCCGACGGAGGCCGAGTGGGAGAAGGCAGCTTCGTGGGATGATGAAAAGAAGCGAAAGCTGCGCTACGCCTTCGGCGACCTCGTGCCGGAGGGCAAGCCTGTCGCCAATTTCGGATTTCAGTTCTGGGGAACGACGCCTGTTGGCAGTTTCCCCGAAGGCGCAAGCCCCTACGGGTGTCTTGATATGACGGGCAACGTCTGGGAATGGACGAGCGACCCGTTTGAAGGCTATGCGGGGTTCGAGCCTTTTCCGTATCCTGAATATTCTGAGGAGTGGTTCGACGGCGACCACAGAGTCCTGCGTGGCGGCTCATGGGCTACACGCACACCAATCTTACGCACTTCCTTCCGCAACTTCTTCCGCCGACACTTCCGCATAGGCTTCGCAGGCATGCGCTGCGCGATGGATGCTTAAGATAACGTAAGTGAGAACCGACAACTGCTCCTGGCTCCGTAGGAGCCGAATGTTTATAGCTGGCAAATGACAAATTGAGACAAGCTCCGTAGGAGCGACATGTCCTCTCGTCAATTACATGAAGCTCCTATGGAGCTTAATATTTGTCTGCTCGGATAGACTATAAACATGAAGCTCCTACGGAGCTTTCGTTGCGATGGATTCACTAAACAGTTGTTCTTCGCGCTCGACGCATGGGATGTCTAATACCAGATTGCAATCGAAGCAGAGGATAAAGAGAAACCACGAATTCACACGAAGCAGCACGAAAGAGAGTTTCTTTTCGTGTCCTTTAGCGTGATTTAGTGATTTCTCTTTATCCTCTTTTTTGACTACAACTTGCGTATTACCTAACTACGGCGACGAAAGTAATATCCCTGCTTGGTGACAACGGCGAGCTTGCCCTTTCGTTTGGCAGTCGCGGGCGACAACTGCAATTTGATGCGACGAAAGTTTTCATCCTGTTTTGTGTTGAGGGGTTTGAACCCTAAGCTGTATCTCATACGCAGGTGCCGGATTGTCTCGGCCAGCTTTGCTTCGACTTCTTTCTTGTCGGCATTTATGATTTCGCCGCCTGTTTGCTCGCTGTAAGAATTGACGGCTTTTACCAGGCCGAGGGTCATGATGTTCATAGCTTTGCCGATTCCGCCGCGGACTATGAGACCATAAACTGCGCTGCCGGATTCAAAGAGTTCTCGAAGCGTGCGCCTGACCGTCTCCTTGTTGCCGGTCGCAGCGATATTATCCGTGACTACGATTATCACTCTGCGGCTCGACGAATTCGACGCGTCCAGCATTTCGCCTGCGGCGTCAAAAAGCGCAGGGGTGAGGAAAGTTCCTCTGCCAATCGTATCGGTCTGGCTTGCCTCTTTAATCTTATCCGCAATCAACCGTCTGTCTTTGGTGAAGCCCTGTATGAGCTTGGGAAAGGTAGCAAAAGCCATCACAGCCACTTCGTCCTGCGGCTTGAGCTGCTGCAATGCGCTGAGCGCGCCTTCACCTATCTGGTTAATAATCGGGCGCACACTGCCCGATACATCCAGCAGGAGCAGAATGGAGAGAGGCAGCTCGTCCTGGCTGAAATAACTTATCTCCTGTTTGACGCCGTCTTCATAAAGCTCGAAATCTTCTCGCTTCATATCGCCAACGGCCTGACCCGTCTTCTTATTCAGAACCTGGGCATCGAGCACTACGAGGTCTGTGTTTATCTTGATGACCTCTCCGGGCGAGGTTTCCTGCGCAGATGAATTTATTGCGGCAAGAGAGAAGACGGCAAGGCAGAAAGCTGCCAGCAAAACGCGCTTGGCTACGGACTTCATACGTATCTCCGTGTTCGTTACGTGTGGGGAGCGCAGCGGCTATTGACTTCCTGTATAACCTAAATGCTTTACGGCGACAAGGCCGAAGCTGTTTTATTAAGAAGCTATTTGAAAAAGCCGCTTCCTCTTGAGTCCCGTAGGGACGACGCGATAATAGCCCAGCCATTTATAGCTGGGAACAGCAGGCACAAAAAGAATTGAGTCCCGTAGGGACGACTGAATAAATCTGGAATAGATTTATTCAGTCGTCCCTACGGGACTCTACTTCATTATTCATACCGTACCCCCAGTGCTTCAGCACTGGGCTATTACCAGAAGTCCCTACGGGACTTTGAACCAGAGCTTTCTCTTAAGACTTGATGAGTGCCGCGACCAGCGCGCAGAATCCTAAGACGAAGAGAATCGTCAGGATGAAGAGCGTGATCTTAATCCAGCTATACGGGCGGTCGCCCTGAACTTCGCCTGTGCGACCGTTGACGATTACCTGGTAGAGCTTCTGATTCAACCTGTAAGCTCCGACGTAGACGGGCATCAGCAGGTGCTTGAAGGTGATGCCGGAATAGTGAGTCTGTATATCGCTGATGCGCTGCTCGTCGCCGCCTATGTCGCTTCTGACATCGGATTCGATGACGCGCGCGGCTATCTGCTTGGCCGTCTCGAAGCCTTCCGGCAATGTGACCTGGTAACGCTGCGCTTTGTAGCCGGAGAGAAAGGCCGGGTCATAGGGCTTCAGCTCCGGCAAGTCCCAAGGCTCAAGCGCCAGCAGGCGGTTCTGTGGAAGCGAGCGCGTGGCCGGAACCAGTAGGTCGTCGAACCATCTTTGAACCGTGCCGGATGCGTTATACCAGCGCGTCTTACGCACCTCGCGTGTCTTCTCCACACGATTCCCCTGCGCGTCCGTTTCCGTGTAGCTCTCGGTCTCGTAGTAATACTCGCCGCGCTCGCCCGTGTAATGGCTGGTGGTATAAGCGTCGTAAGTCCAGTAGGGAAGATAAACCCCGTCTATGCCTTCGTGCTGGGCAAACTTCTTCAAGGCGTCGGGCGCGAACCAGCGCGAGGAAATCCACTGGCGTATAGCGCCGGTCGCCTGCTGCTTCTGCAAGCGAAAGGGAAGCACGGCTTCGGGAGCTACTATGGGGTCGGCTGATTTCGGTTGCGCGACGATGGCCGCACCGCAGAAGTCGCAACTGCGCGCAACTTCGGGCGGTGTAAAGGTGACGAGCGCGCCGCAACTGTTGCATTGAACTTCGAGCGCATTGGGTGCCATAGCCTCTAACTGGTCGGGGCGCAGGCGCAGGTATTCTTCATAGGAGCGTTCCTCTATCTTCTCGTCGGTCTGAGGAATACGCTCGCTGTGGCCGCAGTATGGACAGGTCAGCGCGCCGTCCTTCGGCTCGAACAGAAGGTCTGCGCCGCAGCCCGGACAATGATAGCGGCGCACTTTCTCTTGTGTAATCTGCTGTGGGGGAACTTGCATCAGTTGCTCACCAATAGGGATTCCAAGAATGTGTTCGACAAGCTAATCGAAAAGCTTTTATTAGAGGCGCACAACCTTCTTGTAAAAAGATTGTAAAAAGTCGGTAAGCGCTCGTGGAGAATAGGATAAAATAAGTTCTGTTTGCAATAGCGCGATTCCGTTTATAGTAGATTCGGATAATAATAAGCCACAAACCAAGCAGCTTTCATTTCAAGTCAGGAGCGGAAGATGTCTAAACGTGACGAGAAAGAGAAACAGGACGAGACGCGTTTCGGGAACGTGACGCGTCGAGGATTTTTGAAGGGCGCGGGGCTGACTGCCGCAGGCGCTGCCATCATAGATAACGGGCTGCTCGGCGCGAAGGATGCGGCTGCTGCTGAAGTGGAGCCTACGGTCGTCGGGCCGGGGCGAGTGCCCGTCACCCTCAGCGTGAACGGCGCGGCGCAAAGAATTAATGTCGAGCCGCGCACCACCCTCGCCGAAGCGTTGCGCTTCGAGCTGGGGCTGACGGGAACGAAGGTCGTCTGTGATAGAGGCTCGTGCTCGGCCTGTACTGTGTGGCTTGATTCCACACCCGTCTGCTCTTGCATGACGCTCGCGGTTGATGTCGGCGCGCGCGCAATTACGACCATAGAAGGCTTGGCTGAAACGGACGAGCTTCATCCGGTGCAGGAGGCATTCATAGAATACGACGCGATGCAGTGCGGCTTCTGCACGCCGGGCATGATTATGAGCTGTGCCGCGCTCCTGAAACAGAACCGGAATCCGACGCTCGAAGATGTGAAGACCGCCACGAGCGGCAATCTATGCCGCTGCGGAACCTATCCGAAAGTCTTCGAGGCGACGCTTGCGGCTGCCAAGGTTTCGCGCAAGGGAGGTGCGTAAAAATTTATGGCGCTCCAACAATCTCCAGAGAAGAAGAAGCAGAACGCGGCTGAAGCCAAGACCGCAGAGACTTCCGTCCCGAACGCCGCTAGAAAACCGGCGAATAGTGAGCCGAACAAGAAGACGGAGCCGACGCGCAGGGAGGTTTTACCGGCAGGCATCGTCGGCACCGAGGGCATGAACGCGGTCGAGCGAATGATTCCTGTGGACGAGCCTCCGGCTTTGCCCGTCAACGCGTCGCTTGCTTCCATAGGCCGCAGCACGCCACGCCTTGACGGTCGCTTGAAGGTGACGGGCAAAGCGCGTTATACGGCGGACGTGCGCTTGCCCGGAATGCTCTTCGCTCAGGTCGTCACATCCAGATACCCGCACGCGCGCATTCGCTCGATTGATACGACCAAGGCCGAGCGCGCGCCGGGCGTGCGCGCCGTGTATGTGCTGGACAGGGTGCTCGGCAACGCAGAGCTGCGCGACAAGTCTAAAGAGCTTCCGGCCAAATATCCTATAGTGCGGTTTGCAGGCCAGCCCATTGCTGCGGTCGCCGCTGCGACTCAGGCCGAAGCGGATGATGCTGTGAAGCTCTTCAAAGTCGAATATGAACCATTGCCCTTCGTCGTTGACGAAGACGAGGCGCGCAAAAAAGGTGCGCCCCTGGTCTTTCCGGGCGCTGCGGATCAGGCCGAAACGGCTGGCGGCGGAGGCGGCCCGCAGGGCGTAGCGCAGGAGGGAAATGTGCGCGGCCCCGTGAAGGGCGGCCCAAGAGGGAAACCGGCAGGCGACATCAAGAAGGGCTTTGCCACAGCCGAAGTCACCGTCGAAGGCGAGTTTCGCACGCAGGTTCAAACCCATTCGGCGCTGGAAACACACGGCGTCGTGGCGGACTGGAAAGAAGATGGACTAACGGTCTACGCTTCTACGCAGGGGACATCGAGCGTGCGCGATGAATTCGCAGCCATCTTCAAGCTGAAGAAAGCCTCTGTGCGTGTCATCACAGAGTTCATGGGCGGCGGTTTCGGCGCGAAGTTCGGCGCGGGCAATGTAGGCATGATCGCGGCGCAGCTTTCCAAAAAGGCCGGAGCGCCCGTGCGCCTGATGCTCAGCCGCAAGGACGAGCACCTGTCGGTCGGCAACCGTCCCAGTTCTGTTCAGCGGCTCAAGGTTGGAGCGAAGCGCGACGGGACATTGACGGCGATTCATCTCAACACATACGGCACTGCCGGGACAGGCACGGGCGCAGGCTCCGGCGGCCCTGCACAGAACATGTACGTGTGCCCGAACATTCTGACGGAAGAGGCGGATGTCTTCACGCACGCAGGCCCGGCGGCTGCTTTCCGCGCGCCCGGTCATCCGCAGGGCTGCTTCGCGCTTGAACAGGTGATTGACGAGCTTGCGGAAAAGTTAGGCATTGACCCGCTCGCGCTTCGAGACAAGATTGACGAAAGCCCCGCTCGACGCGAAGAGAGACGCATAGGGGCTGAGCGCATCGGCTGGTCACGTCGGCGCAGGGCAGGCTCGGATAGCGGGCATGTGAAGCGCGGGCTTGGTGTCGCGCAATCAATCTGGTATCGCTTCATCAATCTGGATTCAGCCTGCGAGGTGCGCCTCACACGGGACGGCTCTGTGGAGATTCTTTCCGGCGTGCAGGACATAGGCGGCGGCATTCGCACGGCGCTCGCACAAGTGGTCGCGGAAGAGCTTGGAATCAAACCCTCTGACGTGACGGTACGCATAGGCGATACCGCGTACCCTTCCGGCCCCGCTTCGGGCGGCAGCATGACTACGGGTTCTATCACGCCAGCCGCGCGTAACGCCGCCTTCAAAGTCAGGCAGCAGTTTCTTGAACAGGTCGCAACGGCACTCGGCACTAAAGCAGAGTATCTAAAGTTAGGCGGTGGGCAGGTTTTAGTTTTCGACCGTAACCCGGAGTGGACGGACGGCGACCGAGAGGGGCGCTCATACCGCGCCGCGCCGATTAAACAGTTAACCTTTCGTCAGGCTGCCGCAAAGTTAAAGACGGAGCAGATTGCTTCAACGGCGGGACGCTCGGACGATTACGGCGGATTCGCTTTCAAGGGCGGAGCGGATTTCGGTATGGGCATAGGCACCTACGGCGGCGTACAGTTTGCCGAAGTGGCTGTAGACACCGAAACCGGCATCATCAAAGTCGAGCGCGTCGTCGCCGTGCATGATTGCGGCAGACCCCTGAACCCTCTGGCCGTCGAAAGCCAGATTAACGGCGGCGTGCTTCAGGGCATCTCCTACGCTCTCTACGAAGACCGCATCCTGGACAGAAACACAGGTCTGATGGTCAATCCGAATCTTGAGCAGTATAAGATAGTCGGCTCGCGCGAGACTCCGAAGATAGAAGCGATTCTGATAGAAGAATATCTAGGCCGAAGCTCTACGGACGCGGGCGGCATAGGCGAGCCTGCGACGGTTCCGACCGCCGCAGCAGTTGCCAACGCGGTCTACAATGCCACGGGCGTCCGTCTGCGCGAGATGCCCATGACACCTGCGCGCGTGCTCGCCGCACTTCAGAGCGCCAAGGGGAAAGGGGGGCAAGGTCGTGAATAGATTTGAATGGACGGATGCCGCGTCGGTCAAAGAGGCGGTCGCGCAGCTTAACGGTAAAAGTGTGGTCAAGGCGGGCGGAGTTGACCTGCTTGATCGTCTTAAAGAAGGATTGGAAGCGCCTGAGCGGCTGGTCAACATACGCAACATACGCGGGCTTGATCGTATTGAAGGGAACAGGAATGGATTACGCATAGGCACGCTCGTTACCCTTGCGCGCCTGAGCGAAGACAAGCTTGTGCTTGAGCGTTATACGGCGCTGGCCGAGGCCGCAGGCCGCGCTGCGACGCCGCAGATTCGCAACATGGCGACCGTCGGCGGCAATCTATTGCAGCGCCCGCGTTGCTGGTACTTCCGGCAGGAGGAGTTTAATTGTAGTCGAAAGGGCGGCGAGCGCTGCTTTGCACTCGACGGCGAAAACCAGTATCACGCCATCTTCGACAATCAGCTCTGCGCCATTGTGCATCCGTCTGCTCTGGCCGTGCCGCTCATGGCGATGGGCGCGAGCGTGATGCTCACCGGCGCTAAGGCTACGCGCGAAGTCGAGCTTGAGCGCTTCTTTGTCACGCCCGAAAAGGACATCCTGCGCGAGAACATCATCGGACAGGATGAGCTGATAACGGAGGTTCAAATCCCTGCCCTGCAACCGGGCACGCGCTCGGCCTATATCAAGCAGGGCGAGAAGGAATCCTTTGACTGGCCTGTGGCCGATGTGGCGGTCGTGCTCCAGACCAGAGGAAACGTCTGCCTTAAAGCTTCAATCGTTCTGGGCGCAGCCGCTCCAGTTCCCTGGCGCGCTTCCCGTGCCGAAAGCTCGCTCGCAGGGAAAGCGATTAACGAACAGTCCGCACGCGAAGCCGCGAGACTGTGCATGGAAGGCGCAACCCCGCTTGCGCAGAACGGCTACAAGCTACCCATCTTCGAGGCGATTGTGCGAAGAGCGATATTAAAAGCAGTGAGCGGTAAGCAGTGAGCAGTGAGCAGTCAAAAACGCTTTTCGTTTCTACTGCTTACCGCTCACTGCTCACTTTCTTCGGAGGGTTTTGTAATGAGTGAAGAACTTGAATCAACAGTCGCAACGGCAGGAGCCGAAGCTACGCCGAACGTTTGTCAAATGCTTCGCACCAAGACCGCCTTCGGCACATTCGTAGGCAATCTATGGTCATGGCAATCCGGCAACTCCACCACAGCCGTCTACTGGTGCCTGCGCACAATGGAGACAGCAGGCCCCGACGACGGCTACGCCCACCCGCACACCTGTTGCCAGGGAAGAGAATGCTACGAAGAGTCAATGGAATGAATGCTAATGCTGATTATCGTGCTCATGCACGATACGGGCAGGGACAAGCCCTGCCCCTACAATAGAGCTTATCCTTACCTCCATCCAACCGAGCCGCGCACCGATTCAATTAGCTTGGCGGGGTCGTAGCCGATGCCGTCCTTGAAGACAGTCTCGACTTTTTCTATGTCGTTGATGTTGGTCGAAGGGTCGCCTGCGATGATGAGTAGGTCTGCCTGAAGACCAGCCGCAATTGTGCCGATGCGGTCGGAAGCGTTTAGATACTGCGCGCCGTTTGAAGTGGCGATGCGTATGGCTTCCAGGGGGGTGAAGCCAGCTTCGACCAGAAGCTCTACTTCGCGTTGGCTGCCAAAGCCCGCTACCACTCCGCCCACTCCCGTAGGGTCTGTGCCTGCCAGCAGCAATCCCCCTGCGCGTGCGAACGCCACCTCGAACTCCATCTCTTTCTTAAAAGCAGCAGGCCAAGGCGAATCCTTTGCTTCATTCAGCGCGGAGCGGATCATAAGATACTGTATGCGCGCGTCTGCGGTCATTGAATCGAGCACGCGACGCTGTAGCGGCGGGCGGTTCGCAATGAAAGATTCAAAGACGGGCAGCGTTGAAGTGATGGCGACCTTGCGTGCAACGAGGTCTCGAATCATCTCTTTGACGGGAGCGCTTTCGATGTCCAGCTTCGTCAGATTTGTAACGGTGTCGTTCTGCGGCGGGCAAACGTCCGGCTTCTTTCCCGGAACGAACTCCGTGTCAACAATGATTCCATGCTCAAGGTTGTCTATGCCCAGAGCGGCAGCTTCACGAAAGCCCACGGCGCAGAGATGACCCGTCACCTTTATCTTACGCTTGTGAGCTTCATCTATGGCCGCGCCCAGCTCATCACGCGTGATGTACATGTAGCCCTTGAAGGAAGTCACGCCCTGATCCGCCCAGTACGAGACCATCTGGCGCGCATCATCCGGCCCCGTCAGCACGTGAAACTGCGTGGCGAAGCTTCCTTTGCCGTCCAGGTACGGGCCTGTAACGTCCATCTTCGGCCCCGGAATGCGCCCTGCGTCAACCAGCTTTTTGATGTTGAGGTCTGTGTAAGGCTCCACGCTTCCGGCGGTGCGAATCGAGGTCACGCCTGCCGCCAGGTATAGACGAGGGAAACTCCAGCCCAGCTCGTTGAAGAGCACCAGGCGGCCTGCCGGAAAGAACATGTGCTCGTGAAGCATGACCAGACCCGGCATCAACGTCTTGCCGGTCAGGTCAATGACCTTTGCTCCGGCGGGCGGCTGCATGCTTGCGGCACCAGATGCCCCGACCGCTTGAATCTTACCGTCCCTGATGATGACGGTTTGATTCATGCGTGCGGGTACACCCGTGCCGTCAATCACGCGCGCGTGCATGAGAGCAATAACCGGCGCATCAACCGAGACGAACTGTCGCACCTCTGCTGACAGTTGTACGTTGCTTTGTGAAATGGTCTGCCCTGTAAGGAGCAGAATAAGAAACGCGCTTACGCCTATCTTACGCATAGGAGGGTTTAGAGTCCTTCCTTCATAGATTCTGACGAGCTATTTCTAAGGGCAGCGTATTCTAAACTGAAACGGCAGGAATTAGACCCTGTAAATTACTTTAAGAGCCTTCTTATTTCTCTTCAGTCGAAATCCCGCGCAGCTTTTCAGGACAGACGAGCCTGCCCGTTTGTGTGAGCCGTAGAGAAAAATTAATGGCCTGTAGACGTTAATCTCAGGAAGAGAAAAAACTCTTACGGTGATATTATCAGTTCTGTTTGCGAGCGGCCTGGCAAGCCGGTTGACCCGCTCCGGAGCCATGTGCTACCCATTCAATACTCATCGGGCAGTGCATTTAATGGCAATGGCGCAGGCGACTCAACTCCACCGTTGGATACTCATTGATTATGAAACAAGCAGTTAAAGGTTACTTCACAATTACCCTGCTGTGCTTCGCACTTCTACTGAGCGCGAGCTGTAGCGGGACTATAAAAACGCTAACCGATTTATCCCGACTCAGAAATGAGTTGATTCAGGAGTTCAAGGAGAAAGACATTAATGTCGTGGTACAAGGCTCTCACGTGCTCGGCATCTCTTTCATCAACTCTTCATTCAACAAATGGGGCGAGCTGGATCGAGCAGAAAAGGCGCGCGAGATTGCGCTGTTTGCCATCAAGCACTACGCCGCCATAGCTTCTATTAACCAGATTCGGGTCGGATTTGTGGCTGCAAAAAACTACATCGTTTTTAATTACAGCCAAACCTTGGGCGCTTATTCTTTTAACAAGAGCGACCTAGAGAATCCTACTGAAAGCAAAGTGCAGGGATTAGTCAACACCCTTTATAATCCATCGTCGAATCAGACGAGCGTTTACCTGAACAGGAATCTACAGGTCTATAGTGGCCGCGATGGCGGGATAATGATGCTCCCGTATTTCGTGGTGCCGGGCAATAACGTGTCAGCCCCTCGCATAATCACGCCCAGGACGGCCATGATGGATTTCTCTACTACCTCTACGAAGAGGATGTTGCCGGACAATCCGCCGTTTGTCCTTTACGTGGACGACGAAAAAGTCTTCTCCGGCAAAGCTCGAACGACAAGCGTGCTGGGAAGCGAGGGCGAAAAGTCTTTCAACGAATTTGCGACTCAGGAGATTCCATACAGCCAGTTCGTGCAGCTCACCAATGGAAAAAAGGTGAAGATTATGCTCGGAGCAAAGGAGCTTGAGCTAAGCGGCGCAAGTCTTGAAGCGCTACGCACAATGAGGCGGTGCATTGAACAGTTAAAGTGCGACTGACTTAAAATAACATGAGGCGCGAGATAAGAATGAGCAATCTGGTCTTAGCTCCGTAGGAGCGACATGTTTATAGCTCAATGCATCAATCAAGCAGCAAGCTCCGTAGGAGCTTTATGTTCCGCGTTGATTACATGCTGCTCCTCGCGGAGCTAAGCTCGATTTATCGTGTCTGAGCTATAAACATCCGGCTCCTCGCGGAGCTTTCCTTGTCTTACATCGAACTGACGTTAAAATAGTTAAGCCTCTGATATGCCGCACCTGACTCGTCCTTCGTATTACGACCTTCCGTTAAAACTGTTCACCTCTGCCGGAGCTTCATCATGATGCCGTAGCGTGGACGCAGGGTGACGGATGCTTCAGGCTCGACCGTGTAGCCCGGCACAAGCTCAAGGCGATAGTTTTGCGCCACCGTGGCGATTATTACCTGTGCTTCCATCATGGCAAAGCTGTTGCCGATGCACTGGCGCGGGCCGCCGCCGAAAGGGAAGTATGCGTAATGCGGGCGAGCGCTCGCTGCTTCGGGTGAGAACCGCTCCGGGTCAAAGTCTTCCGGGTTATCCCAGAACTCCGGATGACGATGTGTGATGTAGGGGCAGATAAAAATCTCAGTGTTGGCCGGAACGTAGTAGCCGCCTATCTCGTCTTCGGCATTAGCCGTTCGCATGATGCCGTAAATAGGTGGATAGAGCCGCATTGCCTCTTCAAAGACCATGCGCGTGTAAGTCAGCTTCTGTAGATCGTCGAATACGGGCGCGCGTCCCCCCAGCACCACCTCAAGCTCTTCGTGAAGCCGTCGCTCCACGTCCGGGTGTTTGGATAGCAGATACCATGTCCAACTGAGCGCCTGCGTTATCGTCTCGTATCCGGCAGCGATAATGGTCATCGCTTCGTCGCGCAACTGTTTGTCCGTCATGCCTTCGCCCGTCTCTTCATCGCGCGCGCTCATGAGCATGCCGAGCAGGTCGTCGCCTGCGCCATTGTTCTTTCCGTTGCTGCGACGTTCTGCTACCAGCCCGTAGACCATGTCGTCGGAGGTTTGCACTGCCTTACGAAACTCTCGGTGTTGCCGGGTCGGAAAGCTTTCGGGAAGCCTTACAGTCGCAAACGATCTGCGCACGATGTGCTCGCGTATGACTCCGAGGGCTTGTCCGACCCAGTCGGCGTCGCGGCTTAAGTCTGTGCTGAAGAGAGTGCGGCCTACTATGCCCAGGGTCAGGCGCATCATCTCAGAGTTAACCTCCAAAGGCTCATCCTGTGATGCCGCGCTGCGCCAGCGTTCTACCATCTCAAGCGTAGCGTCGGCCATGATGCGAGCGAACCCTGCTATGCGCTGGCGGTGAAAGGCAGGTTGCGCCAGCCTGCGCTGCTGAAGCCAGCTATCGCCGTCGCTGACAAGCAGCCCATCGCCTATAGAAGATTTGAGGAGCGCGAAGCTTCTGCCTTTACGGTAATTCTTATTATTGGTTTGCATCACGTATTCGGCGTGCTCCGGACGGTGAAGCTGGTACATGGTGAATAGACCGTGATAGCTAAAGACATCGCCGAACTGTTGCCACAATTCCATGAAGGTCTGGAGCGGGCGCTGGCGTAACTGCTTCATTATGCGCAGGAGAGCGATAAGGCCAATGCCCGGCGGAATCTTGCGCTTTTGTTTGCTCACACTTCGCGCTCCTTTCTACTCAAGCTACACGTACCGGCTACCTGAAGGGTAATAACTATACGCCCTCCTGTTAATCTACGATACGGTTATATCCTCTTCTACGGCTATTGACTTGCAGGCGCATTTCAAATAGAGCTGCGTATGCGACCCATGTATTGAAAGGCAGGGGAGTTGTTTCCGTTCATAGTGACGACGATGAAAGGCTCATACTCCAACTGCTCGAAAGAAGCGGTCAGTTTCGCTATCCACTCCTGACTGTGGTGGCGAACGACGACGCCCTCCGGCAGCTCGAAAATTCCGTAGGTTCCGTATGCTTTCACGAATCGCTCGTAGCGCTCGCGGTTGCGCGCCGTTTCATCCAGCAGGAGGTCGCTGATGTATAGCAGTCCACCGGGACGCAGCACACGCTTTATCTCTTCAACCAGTGTGCGCTGGTCAGTATCCAGCGGTATGCAGGTGAGCACTGCGAAGAGCAGCACGGCATCAAAGGCATTATCTCTGAAAGGAAGTATGTGGCCGTCGCTCTGTATCAGGCTCTGTCGTGGATGAAGAGAGCGGCAGCGAGCGAGCATCCCTTCCGAAGAGTCCAGGCCGACCGAGTTCGTATAACCGGCAGCACTCAAATCTTCGAGCGTGCGCCCGTAGCCGCACCCGTAATCGAGTATGAGCGCCTGCGGCTCCATGTATCTTGACAGCCATCCGGCGCAGAGCGGGTGAGAGAAGCGCTTCTCATGCGCCACTCGATTCCAGTAGCTCGCCTGTGACGTTACATCTCGCATGTGATGATTAAATCGAAAAAAGTCCCAAATCCCAAGTCCGGGGAAGTCCCAAATCCCAAGTCCAAAGTTCCAAGTTACAATACTGTTGACAGAATTAGACAAGAAAAGCCATTTACCGATTAAATGTATGTGACCAAACATCCATCACTCGGTAAATGGCTGATGACCGTAGTCACACATATACTAAAACAGATGCCAAGCATCCACCAACCACAGCG
>DASWQH010000023.1:0-170949 GCA_036403815.1 Pyrinomonadaceae bacterium
AAAAGACTTAGCATCCCGACTATTCGCCAGACTTTTGTAATGTCGATCAAAAAGAGGACATTCAAAAAAGTCTGGCGTTGAAAACAAAAGACTTATGCTATCGGCATTTTCGCGCTCTAAAAATGGATAAAGTCGAGCTTAGAAGCTGTTAGAAAAGTCCCGTAGGGACGATTGATAATAGCCCAGCCATTTATGGCTGGGAACAAAAGGCACAAGAAGTAGAGTCCCGTAGGGACGGCTGAACATCTCTTTCAGTCGTCCCTATGGGACTCTACTTTATTTTCATAACTTATTCCCAGCACTGAAGTGCTGGGCTATTACCAGCAATCCCTACGGGACTGAATAGGAAGCTGTTTATTCAACCAGCTTCTTTGCTGCCGGATTCGATGAGGGTGCGTGCGTTGCGCTTGATGCCTGTGAGCTTGGCGCGCTTGATGGTGCTCTTGCGAAATCGCGTCGAGTAATCTTCCTGCGTCATCTCAAGAATCTCTGAAAGACTGCGGTTGACGTTTCCCTCGCGCGGCTCGAATTTTTCTTCATCGGTCGGCTGCTCGAAGCGATTCCAGGGACACACGTCCTGGCAGATGTCGCAGCCGTAAAGCCAGCCTTCCATGTTCGCAGAGACCTCTAAGGGCAATTCCGGCGCACGCAGCTCAATCGTGGCGTAGGAGATGCATTTGTTGGAGTCAACTACGTAGGCTTCGGTTATCGCATCGGTCGGACAAGCCTCTATGCAAAGCGTGCAGCTTCCGCAATGATCCGACACGCTTTCTGTCTCGTATTCTAGCTCAAGATTAAGCAGAAGCTCGCCCAGAAAGACCCACGAGCCGTAATCCTTCGTGATGAGGTTAGAATGTTTGCCTATCCAGCCCAAGCCAGCGCGCACGCCCCATGCTTTGTCCATCACGGGCTGAATATCGACGCACGTTTTGCCTTCCGCCGCAGGCCAACGCTCTTTAATCCACGCCAGAAGCTGCTTTAATTTCTCGCCCACGACATAGTGATAATCGTCGCCCCATGCGTAGCGTGAAATCTTGCCCGTAGAAGCATCGTCCATGTGATGGTGCGGTGTGTAGTAATTGAGCGCAACGACGATGACGGAGCGCGCTTCGGGAAAAATGAGTCGCGGGTCTGTGCGCTGTGTAGGGTCGCGCGCCATCCATAGCATCTCGCCATGAAAGCCGCGCTCAAGCCACTCGGTCAAACGCTCGCGCTCCTCAGAAAGCGCCAGCGCAGGCACAATCCCCACTTTATGAAAGCCCAGAGCACGAGCCTGCTCCTTTATCCTTCGTGACAGAAGCGCTGGGCTTTCCTTCTTTTCATCCAAAACGGCGTTCATACAGGAAATCTACCGAGAGAATATTAGAAGCTGTTCTAAACTCTTTACCACCGCGCGAGCGGCGCTTGAGAAGGTAGCCAGATGTGCAACGTCTGGAACCAAGTACGAGTTTGAGTGTACGCGCCCTGAAGGGAGCGCGTAGATTCTACGCGCTCCCTTCAGGGCGCGAATGATAACTACACGGTGACCAGAGGCTGAGGCGGACGCTAGTCCGCCTCAGCCTCTGGCTACCATCTTGCTGTGCCTGCGGCGCAAACCATTGATTTCTCAAACAGCTTCTTACAGATAAGATGGTAAGTCGGCTGTGGCCGGATTATCAAGCACCCTGAGAAAATTCTTTATCAGAGAGCGTTGTCAGGGCATCAATCGTGGGAACGAGTTGCATCAAAAAGTTTGGCCTCCCCTTCTTCTTGCCAAACCGTAGTTTCAAGCCGTAAGCTCATAAGCCTACAAAGGGCGTGCAGATATTCCCCACGGATTTTGTGCCGCTCTCCCTCGCCGCGCTTTGTGAGTTGCTGACCGGAGCGTAAAAGTTTGTTTTGACGAAAAGGAAATCTGAGCTAATGCCGAAGGGCGCAAAACAGGGCGAGAGTAAGAAAGAGCTGCCAATCGAGCGCAAGGCCGGACGTGTGCTCTTCATAGGCATTCCGGGCACGGAGTTGGACAGGCGCATGCGTAAGCTGCTGGGCGAAGTCCAGCCGGGCGGCGTCGTTCTCTTCAGCCGCAACGTAGAGTCGCCCGAACAGGTCGCGCTCCTGACGGCGCAGATACGCGATGCGGTTGACCACCCCGTACTGATAGGCGTGGATCAGGAAGGCGGACTGGTTGATCGCTTCCGCGCCATCTGCGAGCCAATGCCATCGGCCAAGGCTGTGCGCAACGCCGGGCAGACACATCTTTCAAAAAAATTCGGCGAGCTTTCGGCGCGCGTTCTTCGCCTCTTAGGCTTTAACATCAACTTCGCGCCCGTGCTTGATCTTTCGGGCGACAATGATGAGAACGGCCTGCGCGGCAGAACCTTCGGTCGTACGCCTGTTGAAGTCTCGCGCCTCGCTGGCGCGTATCTGGACGGCTTGCAGAAGGGACGCGTCATCGGCTGCGGCAAACATTTTCCGGGACTTGGCGGCTCGACCGTTGATTCGCATCGGCGGCTGCCAGTGGTTCAGCACACTTGGGAAGATATTCTTGAAAAAGACCTGGTGCCCTTCATGGACTTGATGTTTCATCGTCCGGGAGAGCTACTTCATAGCGTGATGGTGAGTCATGCGGCGTTCCCGGATGTCTCTGAATTTTTGCAGGCGTGGTTTCGTCGCACAGGGGAACTGCCGCCGCTCGAAAGCATTCATCAGCTTCCGGCCACCATCAGCAGCAACGTCGTCATGCGACTGCTGCGCCTGACCCTGAAGTTTGACGGCCTAGTTATCACGGATGATATGGAGATGGGCGCGGTCGTCAAGACGCTTTCCGTAGCAGAAGCCAGCTTGCGCGCCGTCGAAGCAGGCTCGGACATGATTCTCATCTGCGAGCAGGCGGCCAACTTCGTCGCCGCGCGCGATGCCATTGTAGAGGCCGCCATCAAAGGAAAGCTTCCCGTCGCCGCGCTCGACCGCGCGAGCCACAGGATTGACCAAGTGATTTCAATCGCAGGCGAATATGAATCCTTCGATGAAGACGAGTTCGACATCGCCTCGCGCGATTTAGTAGAACTCAAACATGCACTGCGCGCCGCCGAAGAAGACGAAGAGTACGCGCCCCTCTACGGCACATCCGAAGGCAAGACACGACGCTCGTCAAATTTCTAAAAACAGTTTTGAGTTTTCAGTTTTCAGAAGGAGAGCCTGTTGCTTTTTCTGAAAACTGAAAACTCAAAACTGTAAACCGCTCTTATCCCCACACGCCGGGAATCGTCGTGGCGCATTGCGGGCACTTGCCGTCGTGCTTGATTTTCATCTGCTTGATGATGTAACCGTATCGCTCTATCAACAGCATGTCGCACGAGGGGCAATAGGTGTTCTCCCAGCGCCCGACTCTTCCGGGAAGGTTTCCGGCGTAGATGTAGCGCAAGCCCGCTTCGCGTCCTATCTCGCAGGCGCGTATCAATACTTCAGCCGTGGTGTTGGCGTTCTCCGTCATGTTGTAGTCCTGATGAAACGCCGTCACGTGCCAGGGAATGTCCGGCGAGACAGATGCTATAAAGTCTGCCGCCCGCCGCAACTCGTCCTCCGAATCGTTGAAGCCGGGAATGACTAGGGTCACAATCTCTTCCCAGAAGCCGCGCTCGTTTACCATCTTCACAGTCTCAAGTATGTTATCCACGACGCCGCCCAACTGGCGATAGTTGCGGTCATTCATTGACTTCAAATCAATCTTGTAGCAATCCGTCCACGGCCTCAGATAATCCAAAACCTGCGGCGTCGCGTTGCCGTTCGAGATGAAAGCCGTCTTGAAGCCTTCGGGCTTGGCGCGCTTAAAGACATCAACCGCCCATTCAGCAGTAATCAACGGCTCGTTATAGCTTGAGCCAACCATCTGTGCGCCATAAGCGTGCGCCAGCGACACAAGCTTCTCCGCCGTCACAACTTGCGGCTGAGTTCCTGCCGATTCATCACGCAGAGCTTGTGAAGTTAACCAATTCTGACAATAGCCGCAGTGCAGGTCGCATCCGAGCATGCCGAAGGTTAAGGTGTCGGAGCCGGGCAGAGCGTGAAAGAAGGGCTTCTTCTCGGTCGGGTCGCAGGCGAGCGCGGCGACGTAATTCTTAGGCACCATCAAGCGCCCCTCTTCGTTGTAGCGTACTTTGCAGATGCCGCGCTTGCCTTCTCGAATCAAACAGCGATGGCCGCAGGCGTAGCAGCGTAAATCTTTATCGTTAAGGTGTTCGGTTAATTCCTCAGCCCCTTCCGCCGTCAGCTCATCCAGAACATCTGCGAGCGAGGCCGAGCGTGTACCCATTGGCATTGTCTTAAAACCTCATCTGAAACTGCCTTGAGCTTCATCAAATTCCGATTAATTATTGTGTACTGGAAAAGAGTTTCGCGCCCTCTCTTGTGATGAAATTTAGATGCGATTCAAAAGACCTCCGTTGCTGATTCCAGGCAAAGAGAGCGCGTCGGGGGGTAGCCGCTTAAGTGTAGGAAAAATGGGCTGTTAGAAGCCCATTCGTCGTTGGAGGTCTACGAATCTAGGGTCAGAGCGAAGGCTATTGAATCTGGGGTCTACTTTGAGGTAGGCCATCCAATCGGCGCGCTCCTTGAATGCTTTCTCCAGCCACTCAAAGGCACCATCTCTGTCTTTGAGTGCGACATAAATGGTCGCTATCTGATAGGCGGAAACGTACCGCTGCTTTGAGATTTCCAGAACCTCGTTTAGCTCGGCCTGTGCGCGTTCCCTGTCGCCGGAGAGCGCCAGCACGCTTGCCATTTCGGCTCTCATCAGCGGCGATCCCTTAGAAGCTTCTACGGCTATCCTGTATTCTTCGAGCGCCTCTTTGTACATGCGCTTCTGCGCGTAGGCCAGTCCCATATACCTGCGCGCCACGAAGAACGTGGGGTCTAACTTGACTGTCTTCTTACAAGATTCTATGGCATCGTCGTACCGCCCGTTGAAGAAGTATATGAGGCCGAAATGAGAGTGTATGATGAGCGACGACTTGTCCAGCTCCTGCGTGCGAGTCGTCTCCGCGAGGGCTTCATCAAACCGCCCCATAGCCGCCAGATAGCTTGCATACCACTGGTGCGCGGTCGCGTAGCCAGGGTTGAGACGAATGGCTTCTTTGAACTCTTTCTCCGCCGCAACCCAGTTCCAGTCTCCACGAAAGTGTGTGTAAGCAAGCGCGGCATGAGCCTCTGCCAGCTTGTTGTCTATGGCAAGCGCACGCATGGCTGCGTCATGAGCCTTGGGGAAAGCTTCTGTGGGCGCAAGCGCGCCATACGTCGCAAGCATGTTGTAGGAATCGGCCAGGCCAGCATAGGCCGGGGCATTGGTCGGGTCTAGGTTGAGCGTCTTGTTAAAATAATCTATGGCCTCTTTTATATCGTTAGCCGTTCGCTTGTTCCATGCATTGCGACCTTTTGTGTAAAGAGACTCGGCCTCTCTTTTCTTCTCATCCCCGGCGCTCAGCTTCAAGCCTATGCTCTGCGAAACAGCCGCGACGATATTCTCCGAAACTAAAAGAATATCGGAGAACTTGGTTGACAGCCTGTCTCCCCAGAGCGTTTTTCTATCTCTGAGGTCTACAAGCTCAAGGCTGATGACTACGTTATCGTCGCCCTTGATGATTCGGCCTGTTAAGACGGCGCGCACATTCATCTCGCGCCCGACCTGTTGCAAGTCTACTTGCTGTCCCTTGTAACGACGGACTTCACTAAAGGGCACGACGCGCAAGTTGGGCGACAGTTTAGTGAGGCTGTAAATAATCTGCTCTGTAATATCGTCTCCGAGATTTTCTGCGCCTGCGTCCGACGTTACGACTGCGAAAGGTAGAATCGCTATGGAATCTATAGGGCGAGTCAGGCTGTAATAATAGTAAGCGGCAAAAAGAACGGCGATGCCCGCCAGCACTATGAGCGCAGGCTTCTTGTGTTGCTTGATTCCGTTGACGATATACTCTGCGCTCGACGTGGTGTGCGAAATCGTTATCGCTTCAGTCGAGACCTTCTGCTGCGGTTCGGTCGAGACTTTCTGTTGCTCTGCGGATGCTCTCAAGGGATTGCCGCCGCTGCTCAGCAACTGGCGAGTCAGCTCTTGATCAGGCTCGTCTTCCAGCTCCGTTTGAAGCTCCAGCCCACGCTTCAACCTCTTCAGGTCAATGAGCATGTCCTTGATGGTTTGATAGCGCTCTTCCCTGTTTTTGGCTAGAGCTTTGCCGACGATGCGCTCCATCTCTATGGGCACGTCGGGCGAGTAGCGAGCCATCGGCATGGGCTTCTTTTGAAGTATCGCAATGATGATTTCGCTCGCGCTCGTTGCTTCAAACGGTAGACGACTCGTCAGCGTCTCGTAGAGCACTATGCCCAGACTGAAAATGTCCGTGCGTGCATCCACTACAAGACCGCGCGCCTGCTCCGGCGACATGTAGCTGACTGTCCCCATGACCGCGCCGGGATTCGTGTTGACGAGGGATTCAGTTTCGGCGTCGGGGTCACTGCGGCTTAACAGCTTCAGACGATTTTCCGTGAACTTCGCCAGGCCGAAGTCCAGGACTTTGACGTAGCCGTCGGCGCGCAGCATGACGTTCTCAGGCTTGATGTCTCTATGAATGATTCCGGCTTCGTGCGCCGTCACCAGAGCGGTCGCCACCTGAATACTGATGTCCAGCGCTTCGCGCAGCGCAATCGTCTTGTGCTTCATGCACTGGCGCAGGGTGAGGCCGTCTATATATTCCGTGCTGATAAAATGCGAGCCGTTCGCCTGCCCGACTTCGTAAATCGTGATGATGTTGGGATGATTCAAGCTTGACGCTGTGCGGGCTTCCTGTTCGAAGCGTCGCACCCAGTCCGCGCCCTGCGTGACATCCGCATACAGAAGCTTGAGCGCAACCTTGCGTCCCAGACGCTCGTCCTGCGCCAGATAAACCTCTCCCATCCCGCCTGAGCCTAGGCGGGAAATCACTTTATACTGGTTGATTGTTGTTCCGGCATCTACGGCCAAGAGTATGGCCTCCGCGAAAAGAGGGCTTAGAGGATACTGGGAAACGCCAGCCCTGAGAAATGCAGGTTTAGAAAGTTCCTGTTCATAATTAACGGAGCGAAGCTTATCATTTGTATTATGGACATGCAATATTTGCGTGCCGACGCAAGACGGCATTAACATGACCGTGTAGAGTTTCGACCCCGTTGGGACGCCAAGGTGCAAGATGATTATAGAAGAAATCACCGTCACGCTGTTTCAACAGCAGACACGCATCATCGGATGTGAAAAGACGAAACAGGCGATTTGTATTGATCCGGGCGACAAGGCCGAGCAAATAGTCTCGATACTGTTGAAGCACGCTTTGGAGCTACAGGCGATTACGCTCACGCACGCGCATCTGGATCACGTCGGCGGCGTCGCCAAACTTAAGAGCTTATGCCCGAAAGCCCTTGTGATAATCCACCCGGCGGACGAGCCGCTTTATAGAGCGCTGCCGGAGCAGCCCGCGTGGGTCGGCATCCCGCGCTCGCAGTGGCCTGACTATGGCTTCGATTATGAAGAACCGCCTGCGATTGATAGATACTGGAAGGATGGGGAAACTTACGCGGTAGGTCAGATGGAATTCAAAGTCCTGCATTGTCCGGGGCACACTCCCGGACACGTTGTGCTCTTCAACGAGCGCGAGCGAAAGGTTTTCGTGGGCGATTGTTTGTTCGCAGGCTCAATCGGAAGAACGGATTTGCCCGGAGGCTCAAGCGAGCAGTTGATGGATTCACTGATGAATAAAATCATCCCGCTCGGCGATGACGTAGAGGTTTACTCCGGCCACGGGCCGATGACGACCATAGGGCATGAGCGAAAGACCAATCCGTTTCTCACCGGAGCATATACGATTGGAAGATACCTCTGAAGGCAATGCAAAAGTCAGAATGCAAAATGATGAATTAAAGAGGTTTCGTGCTTCTCATTCTGCATTCTGACTTTTGCATTGCCTTTATTCTGGCTTGCGCAATCTCTCTTCTTTCATCTTCTCCCATTTCTCTTTGGCCTCGCCGCTCAAGTCGCCGGGCAGGGTCTCGACGGAGATGTTGTTCTGGGTGCAGAACTGTCGCCAGAGGATGAAGCGTGTGTCGTATTGTCCGGTCTCGTCTGAAATCTCGTTGGTTAATTTCGGTCGCTCTTTTCTGTCTGCCATTGATACCTCTCTCGCTCTCTTTAGCTTTCCCCGATGACGCGCGGCGGGGCAAGAAGCCTGTAGACTCTAACTTTATACTACTCTACCGGGCGTGAGGTCTAAAAGCCGAGATAGGTGACAGGCAAAAAGCAGTTTTCAGTAATCAGTAATCAGTTTTCAGTAAAAGCAATCGGCTCTTCTTCTGAAAACTGAAAACTAAAAACTGAAAACTTGTGCTTATCCTGATCGTTACTTCTTCTCCACAATATCATTCTTTAATTTCGAGACGGCTGCGAGCAATTCGTCCTTCTCGCGCTTCGGGACTTTGAATTTGTCCAGCGTGGCGGCCAGATGATCAACGGCGGCCTTCCAGTCGTCCTCAGAGATGTTCAGACCCTCGTGCGTAACTTTCATGCTGCGGCCAGTATAGATGCAGGGGCCGCCTGTTGCTTCGCATAACTGGTCAACGATGTGCTGGCGAATGCGCTTCAGGGAATCCTTACTGTGGCCGACGAAGAAGCGCTCGAATCTTTTGTCGGCGACGAGACGCCCTATAAAGTCGTCAGTTACGGCGGCGACGGCGTTGTAGCCGCCGAGCCGGTCATAGAGACTCTTTTCCTGAGCGCTTGCGTAGGGCTGCACACTGAAGGACGCGGCGAGCAGTATAAACAGCAGGAAGGGAAGCGACAGGCGTAGAAGCAAAGTATGATTTTTCATAGACTCCTCTCCTTATAGTTTCTCCCCCTTGAAATTTCCGCCTTGCTTTGTTAATCCAAAACTAAACTACGAACTGAGGCTGCCGGTTGGATTTACGGACGCGCCCTTCAGTCAGGATGAGGCGCTGAGTAGATACTTTTCGCCCGTAGGCGCGTTCACGCCCCCCGAAGGCTCAAGCGTGACGGCGAAGACGGGCGACGAGTCCAGATTCGCAACCGGAACCTGCTCGTTAATCATAGCGCGCCCGCGTGTGTCGGGCGTGAAAACTTTTCCGGGCATAACCTTGCCGCCCGAGATGAACCAGAGTTGATAGGCTTTGCCTGCGGGCGCGGGCGGTAAGTTATAAGCGAAGAGCATCGCGTGGCCTGTGCGACGATCAAAGGCAAGCTGTGCGCGTGCTTCGGGCGCAACGCTTGTGCCCGCCAGCATGGCGCTCTGCGATTGCGGCGAAGTCAGAAGCTCGCGTGCTTCTCTCTCCTGTTCAGCCTGTTTCGCAAGCACAGAAACCGCCGTCTCGTATTGCGCAAGCTCTTTTCTGGTTTCGCTTAAACGTTGCCACGTGATGAAGAGCGCAGCGCCGAGAGCAAGGATGGCAAGAGACGCGGCAATCGCGCCGTAGGTTTGCGCTCGACTCCAGGCTCGACGCGGCATCGCAATAACATTCGACGAAGCCGCAGCCTTTTCTTTCTCGACGGCATTCTTCGGGACGGCTTGAGCATCATCCGCCCGCACGCTTTCCAGAATGCGCGAGCGCAAACCGGGCGACGGCTCGGCTGGCTTGACCGTGTAGGCGAGTACACTACTGGTTTCGCGCCACTCTACAAGCTCAGCGCGACACTCTTCGCAAGTCGCAAGATGCTCTTCCACTATACGCGCCTCGTCTACATCGAGCGCGCCCAGGGCATGAGCCGCCAGCATCTCCTTCTCTTCTTCGTGGTTAATCAAAACCTTTACATCATGGAGCGAATCATCATTGATTCGCTCTCTCTCAAATTACTTTCTCAAAACTTCAATTCAAATTCTTCATCTCTCCGCGCAAAAGCTCTCTGAGCTTCATCATCCCGGAGCGCGTGCGGGTCTTAATCGTGCCAAGCGGTTGACTGAGCCGCGCGGCTATCTCCGATTGCGTCAGTCCCTCGAAATAGGCCAGCTCAAGCACACGCCTCTGCTCTTCGGGTAAAGCATCCAGGGCGCGGCGCACCGTTGCGCTTTGTTCCGAGCGAATCGTGTCCGTGAACGCATCGGATGTCTCTTCGACCACTTCGCGCGCCGCATCCTGCGCCGTACGGTCGCGGGACGAGAGCGCTCGCAGGCGATCAATAGCGCGACTGCGTGCCATCGTGACAAGCCATGTAAAGGGACGCCCGCGCGCTTCGTCGAAACCGGCTGCTTGCCGCCAAACCTGTAGGAAAACTTCCTGCAAGCAATCCTCCGCCTCGGCGCGGCTATGTAATATACGCAGCAAGAGGCCGAAAAGGATTAGCCTATACCGATCATAAAGCTCTGAAAGCGCCGCCTCGTCGCCGCCGGTGACGGCGCGCAACAGCTCTACATCAGATGCTTTTGCCTGTTCAGGAGTCAAGACTAAAAAAAGCCCCAAGTTCCAAGTCCCAAGTTCCAAGTCAAAAACTCAAACTCTTAACTTGGGGCTTGGGACTTGGAACTTGGGACTAATCGCTAAGCGATTGTAATCTCTTCGGTCAGGTATACGTCCTGAATCGCGTTAAGGAGTTGGACGCCTTCGGTCATAGGCCGCTGGAAGGCTTTGCGGCCAGAGATGAGTCCCATGCCGCCGCCGCGCTTGTTGATGACGGCAGTGCGCACGGCCTCTGCCAGATCGGACGCGCCCTTCGATTCGCCGCCGGAGTTAATCAGCCCGGCGCGACCCATGTAGCAATTGGCGACCTGATAGCGCACCAAGTCAATCGGATTGTCCGAGCTGAGCTTTTCATAAACGAGCTTGCTCGTCTTGCCGTAAGAACTCTCTATGTTGAGGGCGTTATAGCCGCCGTTGCGCTCCGGCAGCTTCTGCTTGATGATGTCGGCCTCAATCGTCACCCCTAAGTGATTGGCCTGACCCGTCAAATCCGCCGCCGCGTGCATGTCGCCCTCTTTGGTCTTGAACTTTGGATTGCGTAGATAACACCAGAGGATAGTCGCCATCCCAAGCTCGTGCGCGTAGGCGAACGCCTGGCTGACTTCCGTAATCTGCCGCGTCGATTCATCCGAGCCGAAATAGATGGTCGCACCCACCGCCACCGCGCCCATATCCTTCGCCTGGTCTACGGTTCCGAAAAGCACCTGGTCGAACTTGTTCGGATAGGTCAAAAGCTCGTTGTGATTAATCTTGACGATGAAGGGAATCCTGTGCGCGAAGCGGCGCGCGACCGAGCCGAGCACGCCGAACGTAGAGGCCACCGCGTTGCAGCCGCCTTCGAGGGCGAGCTTGACGATGTTCGCAGGGTCGAAGTATTGCGGGTTCGGAGCGAAACTCGCGCCCGCGGAGTGCTCTATGCCCTGATCCACAGGCAGGATTGAAAGATAGCCCGTCCCCGCCAGCCTCCCGTTGTCAAAGAGCGTTTGAATCGAGCGCAAGACCGAAGGATTCCTATCAGAGAGCGCCCAGACGCGATCAACGAAATCCGGCCCCGGCACTTGAATCTGCTCTTTGGAGATAGTCGTCGTGGTGTGATCCAGAAGCGTGCGCGCCTGTTCGCCTAACAACTCTTCGATGCGGTCTAGCGATGTGTCCGCGCGTCTCAATTCGGTAGCCATTGGCCTCTAATCCTCCTGTTCGAAATAGAAGTATAAAATTTTAATCGTGGGAACTTTTTGAGCCTTAAGCGACCAGCATCATAACACGGAAAACGCGCCCGATGCGACGTGTGCGACACGACGATAGAAAACCGTGGATGAGCCACGAATCAACACTAAACGGTACGAAAGAGAGATGGATTGAAATTCTTTAGCCCTTCTTCGTGTCGTTTAGTGTTGATTCGTGGTTGAGGCTTTTTGTCTAGCCCGTCTTATTCAGAATTAAGCGTGAGCTGGCGGAAGGCTTCGTGTAGACGCAGGGCGACGCTGCCGACGGGGACTGTATAGTTATGAAAATCGAAGGTGGTGACGATTGCCAGCCCAAGTCCGGCGGAGGTAAGAAAGATTTCGTCTGCGTCTCCCAATTGCGCAAGCTCGTTGACGCCTTCGACCAGAGGGACGCCCAGTTCTTCGGCCAATGTGAGGATGCGTGTACGCGTTGTGCCTGCGAGCGCGCCCGTTGACAGTCCGGGTGTGTGAAGCGCGCCGTCCCTGACCCAGAAGATGTTCGCCATCGTAGCGGACACGACCTCGCCTCGCTCGTTGAGCATGACGGCTTCATGAAAATCGCGCGCTCGTGCTTCTTCCCAGGCGATGATGTGTTCCAGATAGTTGACCGATTTTACGCCCACGAGCGGCGAAAGCGTGTTGATGCGATAAGGCGAAACGGTCAGAGCCAGCACGTCCGCCGAAAGCGCATGAGGCTCGCCGGTCATGATTAACAGAAGCGTCAACGGCTCTTCGCTCGCGCCATCCAAATTCCAGATGCCGTCCCGCGACGCGTTTGCCAGCAATGTGATGCGCGCCCGCCCCTCGCTCACACTATTGGCTTTGATGAGCCGTGAGAGAAGCGCTCTTGTTTGCTCTTCATCCAGAGAGCTTCGATCAACGCGAGCGCGGTCTGCGTGTACCATGAGCCGCGTCCAGTGCTCGTGCCATAGAAAGGGATGCCCGTTATGCACGGCCAGAGTAGTAAAGACTCCGCGCCCGTAAACGGCTGCGGGCGTGATGGCCGGAAGCCGAGCGCGCGCCGCATCAAGCAATTGATTGTTAAGAATAATGCGCGAATGCACGGGCGAAAGCGCTCCGCTATGAAAGAGAAAATTTAGACGGCCAAGACCAGCGTGCAGGATACATGAAAAATGCAGAAGTCAGAATGCAGAATGATGAATTACTTTTGCATTCTGCATTCTGACTTCTGCATTTTATTAAAGCTCAGCGTCGAGGGCGCGAAGGAGTGCGCGTGCCTTGATGAGCGATTCTTCATATTCCTCTTCCGGCTGGCTGTCGGCCACTATGCCGCCGCCGACATTGAAACGCGCCAGCGAATCGCGCACCGTCATCGTGCGAATGGCGACCGAAAGGTCAACCCTTCCGTCAAAAGAGAAATAGCCCAGAGCGCCCATCGAAAGCCCACGCGACGCAGGCTCCGTTTCGTACAGAATCTCCATCGCGCGCAATTTTGGCGCGCCCGTAATCGAGCCGCAGGGGAATGCTGCGCGCAGCATATCGCCAGCCGTCACATCTTCACGAAGCAGCCCCCGCACCTGCGAGACAAGATGAAAAAGCGTCGGGTGCTCTTGAATCGTGAAAAGCTCCGGCACGGTGACAGTCCCGTAGCGACAGACGCGCCCCAGATCGTTTCGCAACAGATCAACGATCATGATGTTCTCCGCGCGATCCTTTCGGCTTCGCGCCAACTCTGCGCGAAGCCGCGCATCCTCTTTCCGTTCACGCCCGCGCGGCCTGGTTCCCTTGATAGGCCATGCCTCGACCGTGCGCTCAGCATCTTTCACTTCGACGCGCAGGAAGCGTTCAGGCGAAGCGCTGATAATCGTATCGTCGCGCCGTCGTATGAAGGCTGCGAAAGAGGCCGGATGCTGCGAGCGCAACCGTAGAAAGACGCTCTCCGGCGAGAGCGTCGTGCCGAGGGAAACGGAAATCTGTTGCGTCAGGTTGGCCTGATAGATGTCCCCGGCGGCGATGTGCTCCTTGATGCGGAGAACGGCACGAATATATTCGTCGCGCGTGAAGTTCGAGGTGGCCGTGTGCGGTGTAGAAGATTCTTGCGTGTGTGAAGTTTGAAAAGTGGGCGCGGCCTCGTACAGAGACTTTTGAAACTCGTACAGTCGCTCATCTTCAGCAACGGAGACGAGCTTGGTAGTATTGCGAAGATAATCATGTACGACGAGCGTGTCATAGAAAGCGAGCACGGCATAGGGTTCTGGAATCTCTACGGGCGGCGCGATGGAGCGCAGGCGCTCGAAGCGGCGCGCCATGTCGTAAGAGAAGGAAGCGATGCACGCACCCGCAACCGGGATGTCCGAAGGTGTCGGAACTCGCAGGCTTTCAAGCCGCCCGTCAAGAATGTTTAGCACATCACCGCGCACGACCTCGCCAACACCCGCGCGAGGGCGCGAGATGTGTATTTCGTCAGCGTACGCTTCCACAATCTCGAATGGGTCGAAGCCCGCGATGAGAAAGCGTGCATCGGGCGTACGCGCACCGCAGCTATCCAGAATTGAGACGCGTAGGGAAGGGTCAAGATTAAGAAGCGCCTGTAGCAGCTCTTCCGCCGACATGGAAAGCTCACGCACAGCAGGGACAGTCATTCCTGTTTCTGTCGGTTGTGCGCGAGACAATCGCAAAGCACCTCTAGCATCCAGGTCAGTACCGCCTGCGGTAGCGGGCGGGTCTCAATGTGCGTCAGAACCCGCCCGCTACCGCAGGCGGTACTGACCTATCTCACTCCGCACCGGCGACCATCACTTCGGCGCGCAGCCTGTTCTCCAGCGAGGTGCGCCAGGCGTTTTCAATCTCTGACAGATGAAGTGCTATTACTTCGTCGCCGTCGGCTCTGATGCGTAAAGTCTCGCCGCCTGCGCGCCCCAGCATGGTCAGAGTGCAACGCTCGCGCGCAGTAATCTCTTCCATCTGGCCGAGCGCAGCTTCTTCAAAGCTAACGATGATGCGCGACGGCGTTTCGCTAAAGAGTCGTGCGGCTGTTGAAAGCGTGCCTCCCAGATCAACATCGGCTCCGACCACCGTTCGATTCAGAGAAGAGAAGCAGCACTCACAAAGCGCCACCGCGAGACCGCCGTCCGAACAGTCGTGCGCCGAACGAAGCAGTCCGGCTTCCGCCGCGCTCAGGCAAGCCTTCTGCACTGCACGCTCCATGTCCAGATCGAGTGCGGGCACTCGGCCTGCGCTTATCATCTCATCGGTCGTCTTGCCCAGGATTGCGGCTGCGTACTCGCTGACGGATAGATCGTCGTGCGTTGTGCCCAAGAGAGCTATGATGTCGCCCACGCCCTTGAAGCCCGGCTGAATAATGCGGCGCACGTCTTCGACCAGTCCGAGCATGCCTATGACGGGCGTGGGCAGCACGCCGCGCCCTTCAGTTTCATTGTAGAACGAAACGTTGCCGGAGATGACCGGCGTATCAAAAGCCTTGCAGGCTTCGCTTATGCCGTCTATGACTTCCGAAAAAGCCCACATCACTTCCGGGTGCTCCGGCGAAGCGAAGTTCAGGCAGTTGGTGATGGCAAGGGGACGCGCTCCGACGCACACGACGTTGCGCGCCGATTCGGCAACGACCAGCCGTGCTCCCTCTCTAGGATTGACGGCGCAATAACGGCCATTGCCATCCAGGCTAAGGGCGAGCGCACGCCGCGTCTCTTTAATCCGCACCACGGCAGCATCCGCGCCCGGCAACACAGCCGTATTCGTCCTCACCATATGATCGTACTGACGATAAACCCACTCCTTCGACGCTATGTTCGGCGCAGCGGCAAGCCGCAACAACACGGCGTTAAAGTCTGGAGAGTCTGGAGAGTCCTGAGAGTCTAGAGAATCAGAAGAAAGAACAGAGCCAGTTGACTCTCTAGACTCTCCAGACTCTCTGGACTCTCTAGACTGTTTCATTGGTCTTTCGTAAAGCGGGGCTTCGTCTGTGAGGGCGAGGACGGGTATGTCTGCGACCAGTTCGTTATTATGCAGGACGCGCATGCGCTGGTCGTCGCGTACGCGGCCTATGACTACGGCGTCCAGCTCCCACTTGCGGAAGATGTCCATGACTTCGCGCTCGCGCCCGCGATGGGCGACAATCAACATGCGCTCCTGCGATTCGGAGAGCATCATCTCGTAGGCCGTCATCGCTTCCTCGCGCTGAGGGACGAGGCTGAGGTCTAGCTCGATTCCGGTTCCGGCGCGGGCGGCCATCTCGCACGAGCTTGAAGTCAATCCGGCTGCTCCCATGTCCTGAATGCCTGCGACCGCGCCGCTCCGCATCGCTTCGAGGCAGGCTTCCAGTAGAAGCTTTTCCAGAAAGGGGTCGCCCACCTGCACGGTCGGACGTTTCTCAAGCGCTTCCTCGTCAAACTCTGCCGAAGCCATCGTCGCGCCGTGTATGCCGTCGCGGCCGGTCTTCGCGCCGACGTATAGCACAGGGTTTCCTATGCCCGTCGCTTTGCCGAAGAAGATTTGGTCATGGCGCACAAGGCCGAGCGCGTAGGCGTTGACGAGCGGGTTCAAGGCATAAGCATCGTCGAAAGCGACTTCGCCTCCGACCGTAGGGACGCCGAACGCGTTGCCGTAATGCGCTATGCCTGCGACGACGCCTGCCAGAAGAGAGCGATTGCGCCGCCCGTGCTGCGGATTGTCCAGAGAGCCGAAGCGCAGGCTGTTCATAGCGGCGATGGGGCGCGCGCCCATAGTGAAGATGTCGCGCAGGATTCCGCCCACACCCGTAGCCGCGCCCTGAAAAGGCTCTATGAACGAAGGATGATTGTGCGATTCAATCTTGAAGGCCGCGCACCAGCCGTCGCCTATGTCCACGACGCCCGCGTTCTCGCCCGGCGGAACGACGACGCGATTCCCCGTAGTCGGCAGCCGCTTCAAATGAACGCGCGACGATTTATAAGAGCAATGCTCCGACCACATCACGGAGAAGATGCCAAGCTCTACAATCGTCGGCTCCCGCCCCAGCAGCTCTTCAATTCGTGCGTATTCTTCTGCCGTCAGATTGTGCGCGGTGATTTGTTCGGAAGTAATCATAAGAACAGTGACAAGTGACGAGTGATAAGTGACGAGCAAGAACAGTTTTAAGTTTACAGTTTTAAGATTTCAGTGAAAAGCTGCCAGCCGAAAACTCAAAACTGAAAACCGCTTTCGTCACTTGTCACGTAGCACTGTCTTAATGGCTGCGCGCAGCTCATCCGGCTTGATGCGACCAAGTTGCTTAAAAATAACTTTGCCCTGCGCGTCGTAGAGAAAGGTGGCGGGTAGGCTTCCCCTCCACTGAGGGTCAACGTAACCGATGGCCGCTTCCGGCTCAGGTGTGTTCAGTAGATAGGCGGGCATCGTTGCGCGCATCTCTTTGAGGAACTGTGGGACGGTGGTCTTGATCTCCGACACGTCGTCAATCGAGACGGCTATGAAATCAAGACCGCGCCTGCGATACTCGCCATCTATTTTGACTAAATCGGGAAACTCCGCGCGGCACGGCTCGCACCAAGTAGCCCAGAAGTTGACCAGGAGCGGTCGCTTTGTTTTATCGTCACGCGCCAGCAGCTTTTTAAGTCCCGCGACATCAATCTCCAGCACTACGGGCGCAGTAGATGTCTGCTGCGAAGTCTCAAGTCCCAGGTTCCAAGTCTCAAGTCCCTTCTCTTTGACTTGAGACTTGGAACCTGGGACTTGAGACTTTTTTAGCGCAGCGCTCTGCCGCAGGGCAAATGAAGAGACCAGAGAAAGAGTACACGCGGCCAGAAGCGCTAGGCGGATGAAACGTGTCATAGCCCGTTTACGAAGCGCGCTTGATGGAGCAGCCAAAGGCCGGAACGCTTGATTTGACGACGGGCTTGTCTGCAAGCACTGCGTCCAGCGCATCCCGCAGCTCGCTCGCCGTCACCGAAGAAGCGTTCTTCGCGTTATCGATACGACCGCGATAGACGATCTTGTTCGAGGCGTCGAGCACGTAGGCTTCAGGCGTACGCTCTGCGCCGAGCGCATCGGCGAGCTTGTTGCCGTTGTCCTTCAGAATCGTGAAGGTCAGGTTGTGGCTCATCGCATGGGCTTTAACGTCGCCAGCCGATTCGGTCGAGTTGGCGTTGATGCCGATGACGTTGATGCCGCGCGCCTTGTAATCCTGCGCCAGCTTTTCCATACGCTCGTTGTAGGCGTTGGAGACAGGACACTGCACGGCGATGAAAATCAGCACCGTTCCGAACTTGCCCTTGAGCGACGAGAGCGAGTGATCCTTGCCGTCAACATCAGGCAGCTTAAAATCCGTAACGGTCGAACCGATTGCCCCGGCAGTCGTGTTCTCTTCCGCCCCGGTGGCTTTGACATTGATGTTAGACAGACCGGCGCAAACGAGTGAAAGCACCAGGGCAAACGCGAACAGGTAACGCTTCTTCATGGTCAGATGCTCCTTTCAGGGTTAAAGCGAGAAACAAGAGATTAACCCGCGCGGCGCACAAGTTACAAGCGGCGCGTGACAAAGAAATGATGAAGACGGACGAGCAGGCTTAAATCAGTGATGAGAAGGACTAAAGAAGTGATGAACAGCTCAGTGTGACGCGATGATTAATTGTGTTGCTTTTCATTTAGTGGCTGTAACTTTCTTTAGTGTGAAGAGCCAGAGCATGCGGTTCTCTTTCTCGTCGAAGCGATGCTCGGCGGCGGTGACTCGCCAGCAGCCCATGTGCTGCCAGCGACCGACGGCGAGTTTGTTGAAGAGCGGGACGGCGTGGCCTGTGTCTATGGCTGAGAGGAGCGCGCGGTTGGCGGGGCTTAAATGTTGGTCGCCGCGACGGCCTGCGCCAGTGTAAGAGATGGTGTCGCCCTGTTCGTTCCGCCTGTCCGGGTAGCAGGGATTGATGCGCCCGAAGTCTGTGAGAAGCGAGATGAGTCGGCCATCTTTTTGATAGACGCCGTTTTGAATGCGGTGCGTGCGATTGACTTCCGCCCAGGAGAGAATAGCGCCTTCGGTTTGAGATGGGTTCTGTCCAGCCATGCAGGTATTGTCGCGTGTTCGTTTATACACACTTCGTCTCATGCTGCTTTCACGCACGGGCAATTATTCTTGGCGATTCTCTGCTCCTCGCTGAAGGAATATTCTCACGCTGGCAGAAAAATAGAACCTGCCCGTGGCGCTCAGGGTTTGCTTCAGGCAAATCCCGTTGCGGTTCAGCACGGGCAGGTTCTTCTGTTATAGGCGGTGCCAGACCAGGGCTGGCACAACTATCATTAAGTGCGCAAGCTTCTGCCTGCGATAAGACGGTAAACGGCCAGCACGATGATGGCTCCGACGACGCTTAAGACGAGGCTCATGATGAAGCCGGGGCGCGTCACATCGCCCGAAGCCGTCGCATCTCCGTAGCCCAGAAGCGCGCTTCCGACCCATCCGCCGATGACCGCTCCGACGATGCCAAGCAGCGTCGTGACGATAAACCCGCCGGGGTCTTTGCCGGGCATAATGGCTTTTGCAATCAGCCCGACTATCAAACCGAACACTATCCAACCAATAATCGCTAAAATCATCTCAACATCCTCCCGTTTCAAATCAACATGATAAGGCGCTTTGTCCGCTAAGCTCACAATCGAAGAGCTACCAAGCGTATGGACTTCATACTCAAAACCACTGCTTGAAGAGGATTATAGCAAAGCGCAGACCACAACCGCTATAATGGACGCAAAACCGACTTAAGAGGGCGAAACGAAATGGCTAGAGGATGGGAAAGCAAAGCGGTCGAAGACCAGATGAATGAAGCGGAGGAGCGTGCGCGCAAGCGGCAGGCAGCCAGGGATGAACTCTCTCCTGAAGAGAGAGCGCGCCGCGAGCGCCTTGATTCTCTTCAACTCTCGCGCGCACGCACGCTGACGCAGCTCGAACAGGCCACGCGCCCAGCACACCGCTTGATGCTTCAGAAAACCCTTCGCGCCCTTGAAGCGGAGATAGATGAGCTGGGCTGAGACCGGAGTGGCGGCACGCGCGCGGGCTATTAAAGGTTAAGCTTTGATGAGATAGTACGGGTTTGCGGATCAGGCTTGAAATGAGAAGACGTGCCAGAGCTTGCCGCTTTTCTCAAGCGTAGCGGGCGGGATTGTTTCGCCTGTGAATTCATTAACGGCGCGTCTCCAGAATTCCTTTGCCTGATGGTTCTGCTCCATCACCCTGACTTCCCACTTTCCCGGAAACATACTCCACACAGCATGCGCGGCCTTCGCTCCTATCCCGCGTCTTCTATAACTTCTGAGGATGAAGAATTCTGCCACATCCCAAATCTCTTTATCACCGGAAACCTTTGACGCCTTCTGTAATAGAACAAAGCCTGCGAGTTTGCCGTTGGCTTTTATCAGAAACGGATGGCGATGCGGCTCCGTCCAGTAAAGAGGAAGATGTGTATAACCGAAACGACCGTCTTCGCCAATCTCAAGCTCAGACAACTCGCTGAAATCATGTGCATAGAGTTCGAGCAGGTTGGCTAGAATCGGTTCCTGCTCCAATGTCGCGGGCACGATTTCGACTTCTACTCCTGCATCTTCTTTGACCATATAAAGCTTTAGAGAGAGCGTAGAGAGCGGGCTATGAGTCCTATGCCGCCAGCCAGGAGCACCAGCATAAAGATGGTGTTGAAGAGGCTGGTGGGCTGGAAGTAAATGTGCAGATTCATCAGGATGCCTGTGAAGATGATGACGACGCCGATGAAAAGCAGCAGCCAGCCTGCGATGGACTTGCCGTTGAAGAAGAGAAGAGCGATGCCTATGATAAGCGGCAGCAGCGAAAGGCCGAAGGTGTTGTAGCCCCAGAGCGACCAGAAGCCGCTCGTTACAATCACCTGGTTGGTCAAAAGATAAGCTCCGGCGACCGCCATCGCCAGACCGATTAGAAAATGCCAGAGGCCGCCCGGCGTGCCGCCAGCGCCACGAACTCTCTTCTCATCATCCTCATAGTCCATAGAAAAATGTTTTCGCCTTAGCTATCAAACGTGTACGGAGGCCAGTGTGGCGGCGAGCGAGCGGAAGATGTCGCGCCCGTCCGTAGAGCCTAAGAGGTCTTCACATGCGCGCTCCGGGTGCGGCATCATGCCGAGCACGTTGCGCTCGCGGTTGCAGATGCCCGCAATATTATCACGCGAGCCGTTCGGGTTAGCCGCGTCCGTCACACGGCCTTCTCTGTCGCAGTAGCGAAAGATGATGCGCTCTTCGCGGCGCAATTCTTCGAGCGTCGCGTTATCGCAGACATAATTACCTTCGGCGTGTGCCACAGGGATGCGCAGCACAGTCCCACGCTTTAACTCGTTGGTGAAAGGCGTGTCGGCATTTTCGACGCGAGCCGTTATGTGCTCGCAGATGAAGTGAAGGTCTCGGTTGCGTATGAGCGCGCCCGGCAGGAGTCCCGCTTCAGCCAGAATTTGAAAGCCGTTGCAGATGCCGAGCACAAATCCGCCGCGCGAGGCGAACTCTTTGACCGAAGCCATGACGGGCGAAAAGCGCGCCAGAGCGCCCGCACGCAGGTAGTCGCCGTAAGAAAAGCCGCCCGGAATAATGACCGCGTCGTAACCCGAAAGATTCGTGTCTCGATGCCAGATGAAATCCACGGGCTGGCCTACGTGCTTGGAGATAACGTGATAAGCATCGTGGTCGCAGTTTGATCCGGGGAAAACTATGACGCCGAATTTCATCTCTCTATCTCCACGCGGAAATCTTCTATGACGGGGTTCGACAGGACTTCGCGCGCCATGCGTGTGGCGGTCTCGCGTGCTTCCTGTTCTTCCATTGAGCCGTCCAGAGCAATCTCGAAATATTTTCCCTGACGCACATCCGAGATGCCTCCGTAGCCCAGCAGCTCCACGGAATGTTGTATGGCCTTGCCCTGTGGGTCAAGGACGCCCGGCTTGAGTGTGACGTAAACTTTTGCTTTCATGTTTTCTCTATCCTGACCGCCTAATATTACGGCAAAATGTTGCGCGACGTGTAGTCGTTAGCTTAAGATTCCCGTTGCCACGTAAAAGTTTTTTCCAGACTCGCAATTTGAGCAACCGAATCCAGAAGCGCGCTTTCGATGGGCAAGCTCTGGCAGTTGAACTATTAATTCAAAGACATTCAGAGGAGAATAATCGCAATGCAGAATCCCCCGCCCGGCCAGCAGCAACAGGGCTATGGCAGCCCCTACGGTACACCACCAAACGCACCCATGACACCACCGCCCGGCGACACAGGCCCGAAAGGTAAAACGGCTCTCGGCGGATTGGATGCCAACCTGGCCGCAGCGCTCGGCTATCCGATAGGCATCATCGCCATCCTCATGGTCGTAATGGAGAAGCAGAATCGCTTTGCGAAGTTTCATGCCCTTCAGGCTCTACTGTTGATTGCCGCATGGATAGTCGTAGCTATAGTGCTCGGCATCTTCTTCGGCATTCTCTCGGCAATCTCAAGTTACTTCAGTATCTTCTTTTCCCTGTTTCCGCTTATATGGCTGTTGTGGCTCGGAGCGCTTATCTTCTGCGCCTATAAAGCGTATCAGGGCGAGTGGTTCAAGCTTCCAGTCATAGGCGACATGGCCGAGAAGTTTGCCAATAAGTAAAAAGAGGTTAGAGGCCAGAGGCCAGAGGTTAGTAAAAGAAAGTCAATTACTGACCTCTAACCTCTGGCCTCTAATCTCTTCTTTTAATCAGGAGGACGCATTCGCCATGTACAATCCCCCGCCTCCGCAGCAAGGATACGGCTACAACTCACCCTACGGCATGCAGCCACCGCCTCCGGCATCGTCAAACACGCTGCCCGGAGCCGAGCCGGGCGCAAAGACTTCTATTGGCCTAGAAGGCAATGCGGCGGGCGCTCTGGCCTACATAGGCCCGTTCAATATCGTCTTCGCCATCATCGAAAAAGATAATCGCTTCGTGCGCTTCAACGCCTTTCAGTCACTCTTCACGGGGCTGACGCTCCTTGTGATAGACATGCTGGCGATAGTGCTCGGCTTTATCTTCACATTGGTTTTTGCGGCAGCCAAGATACCGGAACTGGTGGTTGCCATCTGGATGCTGATATGGGCGGTGATAATGATAGGCTCTGTGGTTTTTCTCATCTTCATCATCATGGCCGCCGTCAAAGCCTACCAGCGTCAGATGTTCAAGATACCCCTGGTCGGCAACTGGGCAGAGAGTGTCGTGAGAAAGATGTAAAGATCAGGTCAGTACCGCCTGCGGTAGCGGGCGGGTATCGCTTGGCGCAAGAACCCGCCCGCTACCGCAGGCGGTACTGACCTATTACTCTTTGAAGACACGCGCAAAGATTGCGTCCACGTTCCTTAGATAAGTGTCGAGCGAGAAGACGCGGTCAATCTCATCGCGTGTGAGAAGGGAATTGATGTCCGGGTCGCTTGCTACTAATGTGTGAAAATCGCCGCCCTCGTCCCAGACCTTCATGGCATTGCGCTGCACCCATTCGTAAGCGGTCTCGCGCGCCGCACCCTTCCGAGCCAGCGCAATCAGAAGTTGCCCGCTGAAGACCAGCCCGCGCGTCGCATTCAAATTCTCCAGCATCCTTTCCGGATAAACCACCAGCCCGTCAAACAGCGAGCGCGCCTTCTCCAAAATGTAATCGAGCGCGATTGAAGAATCGGGCAGGACTATTCGCTCGGCTGAAGAGTGTGAGATGTCGCGCTCGTGCCAGAGCGCAACGTTCTCAAGGCCGACGATGCTGTTGGCTCTGACCGCTCTGGCAATTCCGCAGATGCGCTCGGACAAAATAGGATTGCGCTTGTGCGGCATGGCAGATGAGCCTTTCTGCCCGCGCTTGAAACGCTCCTGCGCTTCCCTGACTTCCGTGCGCTGCCAGTGACGAACCTGAAGCGCGAACTTATCGAGCGACGATGCTATGACAGCGAGCGTGCATAAATACTCTGCGTAGCGGTCGCGCTGTATGACCTGTGTAGAGACGGGCGCGGGCTTGAGTCCGAGCAGTGCGCAGACCTTCTCTTCTACAACGGGGTCTAGATGCGCGAAAGCTCCGACTGCGCCGCTAATCTTCCCGACCGCAATCGTCTCAAGCGCCCTTTGCAGGCGCTCACGATTACGGCGCATCTCATCAAACCAGAGGGCGAAAGTGAGACCGAAGGAAGTAGGCTCTGCATGAACGCCGTGCGTACGCCCGACCTGCGGCGTGGCACGGAACTCGAAGGCTCGCCGCTTCAAAACTTCCATCAGCGCCTCAACTCGCTTGAGCAGAATCTCGCACGTATCGCGCAGTAGAAGCGCGTTCGCAGTGTCCACCACGTCCGAAGAGGTCAGGCCGTAATGAACAAAACGCGCCGCCTCGCCGATTGATTCGGCAAGGTTCGTGGTAAAGGCTATCAGGTCATGGTCGGTCGTCTTCTCTATCTCGTTGATGCGCTCGACCGTAAAGCGCGCGCGTTGCTTAATCTCTTCCACGGCCTCGCGCGGAATCGTCCCCATCTCCGCGTGAACTTCGCAGACGGCTATCTCCACGTCCAGCCACTTCTGAAACTTATTCTGCTCAGACCAGACAGCGCCCATCTCAGGCAATGTGTAACGTTCAATCATAAGAACAGTGACGAGTGACAAGTGATAAGTGACGAGCAAGAACAGTTTTAAGTTTACAGTTTTAAGTTTTCAGTGAAAAGCTGCCAACTGAAAACTCAAAACTGAAAACTGTAAACCGCTTTCGTCACTTGTTACTGTTTTAGCAGGTTCGAGCTGACGGAGTAGCCAGCCAGCAGGTATCGGCCATCGCGTTCGATGAGCGTGAAGGTCTCCATGCCTTCGGCGCGGTCGAACCTTGTATTGTAGCGAATGACGAGTGAGTTGCCGGGCAGCGCGCCCGACGGACTCTGTTGCTGCTTTCCGCTCGTGTAGGTGCGCTCCTTTATCACGCCGAGCCTTTCTTTCAACGTGCGGAAAGTTTCGTTGGATTGCTCAAGCGTGACGCCGGATCGCCACTCTTCAGCCGCTTCAAGGTAAATCTTATCGAAGCTGCCTGCGTTGAAATTCTCCGTGAAGTTGTTGATGGTCTCCTGCGCTTTTGTGGGAATGCCGCTCTGTCTTTCGTCCATCCTGCAACTTGCGGAGGAAGCAAAAACGACCAGAGCAAGCAGGAGCGATAATCTTTTAATGTTCGAGCCTGAAAGCACGCGCCTCTTTAATGATTCTTCCCTGCATGAAAGAGGAAGCATCATAGCTCTATCCACGGCGTAGGCTCTTTGGGATGCGAGAGAATGATTTCCGTGTCGGTTTGAAAGAGCGGGGCGCGCTCACCGAGCGCCGATTCGGCTGTGATTCTGGCAAGGAAGGGATTGTTGGCGCGCTGCGAAAGATGCGCGAGCACGACGAAACGCGCCGTACCGTCAAAGCCTTCGCGCAGCCAGTCCGCGACATCTTCATTGGAAAGATGCCCGGTGCGCGACAGGATTCTTTGCTTCAACTCCCACGGATAAACGGAGCAAGCCTTGAGCATGTCGCGGCTGTGATTCGATTCGATGACTACGCCTGCGCAGCCGCGCAGCCGTTCCGTTATTAAGGTCGTGATGTGGCCGAAGTCCATCAGGGTCGCGACACAGACTCCGTCGTGCGTCGCCGTGAAGCCGAAATTATCAACCGCGTCGTGTGGAATCGTGAAAGGATGAAAATCAATCGCGCCGATCTTAAAATCCCTGCTCGACTCGATTAATTCCACGCGGTCGCGCAAAGCGTCCGCACGCTTACGCGGCTCTTCGTTCGAGACCCCGTGCCGCTCGCTGATGTAAGCCTCGCGCGTCTGCCCGGAGATGTAAACAGGACAGCTCAGGCTCTTCAAAAGAACGCGCAGGCCGCCCGCATGATCGCCGTGCTCATGCGTGACGATGACCCCGTCCAGCTTCGTCGCATCTTCCCCTACGAGCGCCAGCCGCCGCACGGTCTCGCGCGCACTCAAACCGGCATCCACCAGCACGCGCGTCTCGCCCGCGCATATCAGCACCGCGTTGCCCGTCGAGCCACTGCCAAGAACGGTAAATTTCATAAATGGTGAAAAGCAGGTATCGGGTGCCGGGTGTCAGGTGCCGGTAAAAGAAGTCAGTTGGTTTTTCTTTTTACCGGCACCTGACACCCGGCACCTATCTATATTTCTAATCGTGCCCGGTCTACCTTAAAGCCGTTGAGGTTGCCAAGGGCGGCGAGCGACATCGCATCGGTCTTGAAATAAGTCTGTGCGACGCGGCGTATGTCTTCAACGGTGACTTCTTCCAGACGGCGTATGATTTCGTCGGGCGTGATGCGGTGACCGTGTACTATCACCTGACGAGCCAGCGCCCCGGCGCGCACGTTTGAAGACTCAAGGCTCAGAAGGATTGACGAGACGGTCTGGTCTTTCGCAAGCCGCAGCTCGTCTTCTGTGACGCTCTCGTGTACCACTCGGCGCAACTCCGCGAGCGAGAGGTCAACGACTTCATCCAACTGCTCCGGCGATGTTCCGGCGTAGATGTGAAAGATGCCTGCGTCTGTGTAGCTCGAAGCGCCCGCGCCGACCGCATAAGCCAGCCCGCGCTCTTCGCGTATAGACTGCCAGAGACGGCTGCTGGTGGTGCCGCCTATAATGTTTGCGAGTAGACTCCCCGCAAAGCGGTCTTCGTGGCGCGCATCCGTCCAGGGGGCTGCAATCAGAAGATGCGCCTGCTCAAGCTCGCGCTTACGCTCAATCAGGATTGGCGCGGCTGGCTTCGGTGCGCCTGCGTAGTGCGCGTCTTCAGGCGCGGCCTCTGCTGGCGCTTCGAGATTTTGGAAAGCCTCTGCGGCCATCTTCACCAATTCTTCATGATTAATGTTTCCGGCGGCGGCCATGACCATGTTACGCGGGACGAATTCGCGAGCGTGAAAATCGGCTGTCCTATCCCGGTCGAAAGATGAAACGGTCGCTTCTGTGCCTTCTATGGGGCGACCGAGGGGGTGGCCGGGAAAGTAGGCGGCGTTGAAAAGCTCGCCTAAGAATTCGTCCGGCGTATCCTCGACCATCTTCATCTCTTCGATGATGACACGCTGCTCGCGCTCAAGGTCTTCGCGCTCAAAGCGCGGATTGCCAAGCATGTCCGAGACCAAGTCGAAAGCCTTCGACACCCCACGGTCTGCCACCTTCATGGTAAAGCCCGTCATCTCGTGCATGGTGAAGGCGTCGAGGTTTCCGCCCAAACGGTCGGATTCGATGGCTATGTCGAGCGCAGTCCTTCGCTTTGTGCCCTTAAAAACTGCGTGCTCAATGAAATGGCAGATACCGTTTTCGGCTTCCGATTCGTGGCGGGAACCGCGCCTGAGCCAGATGCCGATGGTCGCTGAGCGCAAGCCAGGCATAGGCTCTGAAGCAACTGTAAGTCCGTTATCTAAACGTGTGAATTGAACTTGATCTGTCATACAGCTTGGAACGTCGGGACACCCTTTGATGCGTGAAAATCCTCTAATTATAGCAACGGCATCCTAACATGCCCGAAAAGGGTCGGCAAACGCGGCACACACTTTCATGCATCTCTATGACCAAAAGGGGAATTGCCTCTCTTGACATGGTTTATGTAATTGACGGAAAATGTGCTCTTCCCAGACAGAGCACTGGTCTGTGCGGAAACCTGTGGGGTCAGCCGAACTGGAAACGTTACTGGAAGAGACAAGCTTCGAGACCCGTTCGAGTCATAACAAAGATATAGTTCCCTTAAACGCTCAGGCCGGAAATTGCCCGGCTCTGATTGAAAGAGATTCCTCCCTCGTATGCGTGGCGCTGAAAAAGTCGGTTGCTTGAGAGCGTGCCGTTCACTCGGAAGTGAAAGGTTGCGCGTCGGAGGTATTGCCACAATGAGAAAAGCTTTGCGCGTCGGTTTAAGTCTACTGGCACTCTCCGCCCTGTGTGTGGCGAGCGCCCCGCAGGCGCTTGGGCTTGGCTCTGCTCGTATGGGAACTATCGCAGGCACAGTCCGCGACAACAAGGGGAATCCGCTCGCGGGCGCGCTTATCTCGCTACTGCGCGAGGGCGCTCAGGAGATAGTCAAGCAGACGCGCAGCGCGGCGGACGGAAGCTTTACGACCAAAATCACGCCGGGGCGCTACAGCGTCCGCGCCGAAGCAGACGGCTTTAATCAAGCGCTCTTCGCATCTGTTCAGGTTAGACCCTCCGACCAACTCACATATCGCTTCAATCTGGAACCTGTAGGCAACGGTCGCACGGCGGCTGAGCGCAGACCCGACCGCGACAGCGCCAAGTGGCGCGTGCGCGCCAATCAAGGCCGCCGCTCCATCTTCCAGATGGACGAGGGCGATGACCAGACTGTTCAGGGTGCAATAGAAGCTGAAGAGGCCGCGAATCGTCTGCCGGATGACACCATCTTCAATATGCCGGTTGACGACTCCAAGAGTCACGGGCGCATTCAGGGCGTCGTGCAGGCTTACACAGCCGCTTCCGCAAGCCCGCAAGCGCCTTCCTACACTGGAGTCAACTTCGCCCTTGCGGTTCCCGCTACAAGCAATATTGATTTCATCTTTGCAGGGCAAATGGCCGCGGGCAACGGAAACGCTCCGCAGCGTTTTGAGACTACGACTCGCGTTCGTCTCAACGACCTTCATCGCTTGAACGTCACGATTGGCGGCGCGCGGGTCAGCACGCTCCTTCCGGTCGGAGAAGACGGCAAGCGCTCGCTCGGACAATTCTCCGTGCGCGCTGTTGACGAATGGGTCGTGCGCGACGGCATAGTGGTCGTGCTCGGTCTGGATTACTCCCGTTTTGTTGGAGCAAGCAAGGCCAGCGCCATCAGCCCGCGTCTGGGATTTCAATTCGACGCCAATGCGCGCACGCGCGTTAAGGCTGCCTATGCTCCGGGTGGACAGGAGGGCATGATTCAGAGCGTGGCCGAGTTTGAAGACGGCCCCGTGCTTTTCCGTCAGCCGGGGACGGGCGCAGTCGCGTTCGTAGACGGCCAGGCCGTGATGGAGAAGAGCCGCCGCTTCGAGTTCGGTATAGAGCGTGTCCTTGATAACAACTCTCTGCTTGAAGCGACCGCCTTCTTCGATACCACTTCGGGACGCGGCGTGGGCTTGATGAGCACTTCGCTCAACGCCTTCCAGAACGGCCAGGGGAGCGCCCTTCTCAGCATCGCCAATCAAGAGGGTACGGCCAAAGGCTTGCGGGTCGTTTACACGCGTCGCATCAGCCGTATGCTCAGCGCTTCCGCCGGATACTCTATGGGGCGCGGGCAGCGTCTCTCGCCCGAAGGCATCACGAACCCTGCCGAAATATTCGAGAGCGGCTTCTTCCAGACGGCGGCCTTGCAGCTCAATGGCGATTTGCCGACCGGCACACGCATCAGCACTGTCTTCCGCTTCTCGCCCGAGGCCACTGTCTTTGCGATTGATCCATTTGCCGGACGCCTCGCCGTTTACGACCCCAGCCTCAGCATCATGATCACGCAGGAGCTGCCCACATTCGGCCTGCCCGTTCGCGCAGAGGCGGTGATTGACGCGCGCAACCTCTTCGACACACAGGTAAGCACCGAAGAGGGCGAGACACTACTGTTCATCAACGCGGCGCGGCGCACTGTGCGCGGCGGCATCTCCGTCAGGTTCTAAAAGAAAAGAGGTCAGAGGCTAGAGGTTAGTAAAAGCATTTCACTAGCCTCTAGCCTCTGTTTTCTTCTTCTCCAAGTTTTTGGATGCGTCCGAGATTTTGGAGAAGCATCAGGTTTGAATCCGTCCGGCCACCATCCCTTTACAATTGTAAGGCTCGTGGAAGTGGTGCTGGCACAACGTTATGACAGCCGAATGCAAGGTCTGACGTTAAAGCTCAGAGGGAGAAAGATTTGTCTATAGAATCTGGAACATCTCTTGCTTTATTCGGAGCGCGGGTCTAGGTGTGCCCTGAAAGGGTTTAAGGTAGGAATGCTGTGAAAGGATCGGTGCTGACAGTTAGAACCTGGGTGCTGCTGATTGTGGCGGCGCTCTTGATTGCTGCCGGTGCGCTCAATTTCCTACAACGCCTCAAGCACAAATCGCCTCCGACCGACGGCGTTCTCTGGACGCAAACCAAAGACGGCGTCGTCGCCGAAACCGTTAACCCGGACTCGGCTGCCGGTCGCGCACAAATCCTTCCCGGCGACATTCTGCTCGGTATTAGCGAAGACGAATACACGTTCGATCAGGTGACGGAACCCTGGCAGGTTCCGGTTTACCTGGAAGATGCAGGCGTCGGCGGTCATCTGGTTTATCGCATCTACCGCCCATCTAATCCTGTAGAGACTCGCTACTACGACGCAGACCTTTACGACCTTCAGAATATTCCTGATTGGACATCGCGCGACCTATACATCAACCTCATAGGGCTGATCTATCTTTTCGTGGGCTTCTTCGTGCTCTTCAAACAGGGCGGGCGTGCTCCCTTCGTGCTTCATTTCGCCACGCTCTGTCTGGTCGCTTTCGTCTTCCATTTCTACAGGCCGATTGGAACGGGCGAAGACCTGGATGCGGCTATAGATTTTCTGGACAACGCGGCGCTGGCTCTGTTTGCGCCCATCTTCGTACACTTCTGCGCGCTCTACCCGTCGCGTTACCATCTGTCGGAGAAAAGACGCTGGCCTGCGTTTCTGCTTTACACGCCCGCCTTAATCTTGATCGGCTTGATGGCGATTCTTTACGCACGCGAGTATCTGCTGCCACAGTTACGGCTGCCTGATAGTCTTTATAAGTGGACGCCGATCCTTATCTACGCGCAGTTTGCTGTTGCTTTAGTTACAGGCGCATCGCTGGTTATCTACAGGTTCGTCAAGAGCGAGACGGCTGTAGTCCGCCAGCAATTGAAGTGGGTCGTCTGGGGTTCGGCTCTGGCAATCGCGCCCCTCACGATTCTCTATTCGATTCCGTACATCTATAGCGGCACGAACCTTGAGTGGCTGACGGACATAGCCATCCTGCCGCTCGCTCTGATTCCCCTGACGTTCGGCAACTCCGTGGTGCGCTACCGCCTGATGGATGTTGACATGGTGGTCAGGCGCGCAGCCGGATACGCTCTCTCTACGCTCGCCATCGCCTTGATGATCGGCATCGTGGTCTATGCCGCAGGCGTCTACGCACTGGGCGAAGCCTACACTCCGGGCGAGATTACTTTGCGCGTCATCATAGCTGTGAGCGCGATGGCCGTGATTGTCATGATCGCCGCTCCGATTAAGAACTTCATACAGGAGCGTATTGACAGATTCTTCTACGGCGAGAGCTATGACTTGCGCAACGGCCTGCTGGACTTCGGGCGGACGTTGTCGGCAACCACTGCGCTTGAGCCTCTGCTTGATGCATTGATGAGCCGCTTGCAGCAAGTCCTGGGCGTGGAGCGCATCGCTATCTTCATCGAAGACAAGGACGAGGCGGCTGGCTATAGTGTGGCGCGAGCCGTTGGATTGTCGCCGACGATGATTGTGCCGCCGGATTTCCGCGAGATGATCCGTACGCGCTCGGCTGAAACGGGTATCGTGCGCGCGGACGACCTAGACCTTGTGCCGCAGACCTCCGGGTTTGTGCGGCGCGCGCTTCATTATTATGTTCCATGCGTGGTGCGCGGGCGCATGGTAGCAGTCATCGGCCTTGGACGCTCTGCGGACGGGGCGCTTCTTTCCAGCGAGGACGTGGAAATCCTGCGCACGGTTTCGGGCTATGTCGCCGTCGCCATAGAGAACAGCCTGCTCTATCAGGAACAGAAGGAGCGCGCCGCAGAGCTTGAGCTTCTCAAAGAGTTCAACGAGTCAATCGTCGAATCCGTCAACGTGGGGCTTCTCGCAGTAGATTTGGACGGAAGAATTACGCGCTGCAACTCCGCGCTTGAAAAGATGCTCGGCGTCAGTCGTGATGAATCAGTCGGCCATTTTGTCGAAGACCTCTTCGCAGAAGATTTCGGTGAGACGCTGTGGCAGATGCTAGGCCATGCACATTTGAATGTTTCAGAGTTGCGCCGCATCTACAAAATGCACACGGCGACTCGTGACGGTCGCGCTCTGGTCTTGAACATCGCCGTCGCCCCGCTTCAGGCAGACTCCGAGGAGCACACAGGCTCAATCGTCGTCCTAGAAGATGTGACCACGACCACCAGGCTCGAAGAGCAGTCACAGCAGCGCGAGAAATTGTCGTCCATAGGTCTTCTGGCCGCAGGCGTGGCGCACGAAGTCAACACGCCGCTGACGGGCGTCTCCTCTTACACGCAGATGCTCCTGAGCATGTTGCCTGAAAATGACCCGAAGCACGCGCTATTGCAAAAGGTTCGGCGTCAGGCCGACCGCGCCAGTAACATCGTCAACAACCTTTTGAACTTCTCGCGCACGGGCAGCGCGACCGAATTTACGGAAGTTGACGTTCATCGTGTGCTGGACGACACCCTACAGCTTCTGGAGCCGCAACTGCGCCGCAACCAGATAGAGATTGCGCGCGACTATGAGGATGATTTGCCGCACGTTTACGGCAACGCAGGGAAACTGCAACAGGTCTTCACCAATCTTCTACTGAACGCGCGCGACGCCATCCCCGAAGGCGGGAACATCACATTGAAGACCACCCTCGCGGACACGGACGTGCAGATTGCGGTCATAGACAACGGCATCGGCATCGCGCCGGAAAACATCGCCAAGATTTACGACCCGTTCTTTACGACCAAAGGCGTAGGCCGTGGCACGGGGCTGGGATTGGCCGTGACCTACGGCATCGTGCAGGAGCACGACGGCCACATAGCGGTTCACAGCACGCCTGGACAAGGCACGACTTTTCGCATCACGCTGCCCACTATGCTTGCGCGCGCGCGACTGCAAGCCGCAGGAGACTAAAAGGCAATGTGGAATGGGTATCGGGTGTCAGGTGCCGGGTGCCGGTAAAAGAGAATCCAGTTGTCTTTCTTTTACCGGCACCCGGCACCTGACACCCGATACCCATTTTTATAGACTGGTAAGAGAACAAAGTTTGGGAACAGAGAGAAGAATGGCTAGGAAAGGCTCAGTCCTCGTTGTTGACGACGAGGAGATTATGCGCGATGTGCTGGAGACGGTGCTGTCTGCGGAGGGCTATCGCGTTGACTTGGCAAAGACCGGAGAGGAAGGTCTTGAGGCGTACGGGCGGCGCGCATATGACGTGGTGCTGCTGGATGTCTCCATGCCGGGCATGGGTGGACTTCGCGCGCTCGAAGAGTTTTTGAAGATGGATCAAGAGGCCGTGGTCATCATGATTACGGCTTACGCGACCTTCGACACAGCCGTCGCCGCCTGGGAAAAGGGAGCTATCGGCTGCGTCAGGAAGCCTTTTCAGAACGAGCAGATTGCGGCGACCGTGGCGGCGGGCGTCAAGCGTCGTCGCAAAGAGGAAGAGCGACAGACCCTGCGTCGCGCTATGAGCCGCATGGTTGATCGCGGGGCGATGGTCGGTCGCTCCGAAAACATGCAAATAGTCTTTCGCATGGTGGATCAGGTAGCGCCCGCTCGCTCGACGGTTCTCATCACCGGCGAGAGCGGAACTGGCAAAGAGTTAATCGCTCGCGCCATTCACGAGCAAAGCCCGCGAGTCCAGAAGCCTTTCGTTACCGTCAATTCTTCAAACATTCCTTCGGAGCTTCTTGAATCAGAGCTTTTCGGCCACACGCGCGGCGCGTTCACGGGCGCAGTCGCAGCCAAGAAGGGATTGTTTGAAGTCGCAGACGGCGGCTCAATCTTCCTGGACGAGATAGGCGACATCCCGCCCGAAACGCAGGCTCGACTGCTTCGCGTCATACAGGAGCGCGAGTTCACGCCTCTTGGCGACACCAGCCCGCGCCGCGTTGACGTACGTATCATCGCCGCCACCAACGTTGATTTGAAAGAAGCGGTCAGGCAGGGAACCTTCCGCGAAGATTTATACTACAGGCTCTCGGTCGTGCCGATTGAGCTGCCGCCCTTGCGCGACCGTCGCGAAGATATTCTGCCGCTCGCACAGCATTTCATACGCAAGTACAACGAAGAGAACGGACGCCAGGTCTCAGAGCAAATCGCGCCCGAGGTGCTGGCTCTGCTTGAAAACTACACCTGGCCTGGTAATGTCCGCGAGCTTGAGAACGCAATCGAGCGCGCGGTGGTCATCGCACCGGGGCTGGAAATCACGCGCGAATGCCTGCGCCCCGAAATCAGCAATCCAGAATCCGTTCGCGCCTCCATGCGCGACGCCGCAAGCGCCGCCACGGGAATTGACATAGGTCGCGGCGTCAACTTCTACGACGAAGTGCGCCGCTTCGAGATTGACCTCATCCGCCGCGCCCTTGAACAAACCGGCGGCCACCAATCCCGCGCCGCGCGTCTCCTTGGCATGAACGCCACGACGCTCAACTCCAAAATCAAAACCTACAACATTGACCCTCGACAATGAGAAGAGCTTGTAATCTCTTCTCCTTGAGTTCTATTTAACGTGAGTTCTATATAAACGTATCGTCAATGTTCATGGCTCCGTAGGAGCCGGATGTTTATAGAATGGGATGAGATAAGCAAACTATCTTCTTAGCCCCTGAAAGGGGCGATAGACTATAGCCCACAGCGCGAGCCGTGGGAATCAAGCATCGAGAACATTTCACAGCCCCGGTAGGGGCGAAAGAGATTCTATACTTGAGAATCTGCGCGCCCCTACCGGGGCTTTTAACTTTTATCGCTGCTCAATTCCCACGGCTTGCGCCGTGGGCTACATTCTATCGCCCCTTTCAGGGGCTTAAATCAGCTCTCTTATCTCGCCTCACATCATTTAGTCTTCCTTCCTTTATATTCCTGCCCGTTGGCGCGCAAGATCATGCCGCTGACTTTTCCCGTGTCGTCTTTGACGAAAATTAGCTGCACATCTGCGACCGAAAGGAAGAAAGTAGTTTCATTTTCGGGCATGATTTCATCTCGTGGGCCGTTTGTGCGTTGAGCGAACAGCTTGTCCCCCTCTCTGGTGATAGTCATTATACGATTCGGGCCGAACTCGTATTCGCCTACATACGCGTCGTAAATTTTAGGATTGACTTTGACAGCCGTGCGTGTGCGCGGCAGCTCAACTTTCTCTCCGAAAAGAATCGCCGCCAGGTCGTGTCCAGCGCGCGGGATGTACGGAGCGGCATTCTCAAAATTGTTCAAAAGGATGATGCAGACCTTCTCTTCAGGGTAACGAAAGATTCCCGCCGCGAAGCCGGAATTAAGACCGCCCTGCATAATCAACAGGCGGTTAGCCTCACGGTTGACGAACCATCCATATCCGACTCCGCCTTTGCCCGGCGTGAACATGGCTTCCAGTGATTTTTTAGAGATGAGCTGTTCCGTGTAAAGCGTCGTGTCCCAGAGCAGTAAATCTTCTGCGGTCGAATATAGCCCGCCTGCTGCGTAGGCTTTCGTCATGTCCATATAGCGCGCGTTAACGAGCGTGTCGCCCTGCTTGATATAGCCTGCGGCGCGCCGTTTGAGAATCGTGCTGTTGTCGTCGTAGCCGGAATTGCTCATCTTCAGCGGCGCGAAGATATTCTCCTGAACGAACGCGGCATAAGGCTTCTTTGAGATGTTTTCGATAATCTGTCCCAGCAGGTAATAGTTCGAGTTGCTGTAAGAAAATTTCTCGCCGGGCGCGAACAATAGCGGCTGGTTACTGACCCGCGCAATAATCTCTACGGTCGTCGAGCGCTGTGCAAGCGTCTCCATGAAGTTCGGGGACGCAACATAATCCGGAATACCCGAAGTGTGCGAGAGCAGTTGCTCTATAGTGATAGGCTTCCAAGCGGCGGGACAACCGGACAAGTACTGGCAAACAGAATCTTGCAGCTTGAGCTTGCCTTTCTCCTGCAACATCAACACCGCGGTCGCAGTGAAAGGCTTGGTTATGGAAGCCAGGCGGAATTTCGTTTGCGGCGTGTTCAAAGCTTCGTCTTCGAAGTTCGCCATGCCGTAGCCTTTGCCGAAAATCTGCTTGCCGTTGCGCGCCACCAGCACATAGCCGTTGAATCTACCGAGCTTCATGAGCGCCGTCATGTACTCGTCAAACTTTGCCTCAAGCGTTTGACCATTAGCCGTGCCGTTTATAACCATCATAAAAATCATGAGCAGGAAGACAGACCTGTACACACTCTTCAAGGCGTTCATAAAACCTCCTTCAAGACAAAACGGAATTTATTTGTTGAGGCCGCAGTAAGGCTCAGGAATCCTTGTGTACTTTATCGGCTACCAGCCGCTCGACCGGCGTGCGCCCGAGTTCGTCATAAGCCTCTATTGAGACGGATGCGCCTCGACCCAAAAGTGAAAAGGGAGGGCGTCTTTTTAAGGCTTGATAACCTGTCGCTCTCAATCCTTTAACGTATAGTAAGAGTTGCCCCAGCACGCCTGTCGCCATCAACAGATCGCCCATCTGCGTGAATTGAACAGCCCAGCCACGCGTGCGCAGCCAGACGCCTGTGATAAAGGACAGCAGCAGCACGAGCTTCAATAATTTCGTCATGGGTCTATTCCTTCTGCTAATCTCCACGCACTGTGCCTGAACGCGCTCGACATCGCCGAAACGACGCCGCGCAGCCTCCTTCGCGGCCTCTTCCGACAGCCCATTCTCTTGATAATCTGCGGCCAGCATCTCGCAGTGAAAGCGCAACTCTTCCTCTACCTGCCGCTCAAGCTCCGAGCCGCCCAAACACCTTTGCCACTTCGCAATGAACCCTCTCAGCATGACCCGCGCTCCTTCAAGCCGTTTGCAGCACCCGCGCTATAGCCTGCGAGATGCGCTCCCAATTCGCGCACTCGTCCGCGAGCTGTTTTCTCCCGGCGCGAGTCAACTTGTAATACTTCGCCCGCCGACTGTTCTCCGACACGCCCCACTCCGACTCAATCCACCCCCGCCCCTCCATACGATAAAGCGCCGGATAAAGCGACCCATCCTCGACTTTGATGAGGTCATCCACCGATTGATGTATCCGCTGCGCGATACCATACCCATGCATAGCCTCGCGCGCCAGAGTCTTCAGAATCAACAACTCCAGCGTCCCCTGCATCAAGTCTGTCCTCGTCTGCGCCAACACCCATCCCTCCCCCAGATAATCTAGGGCAGAGCATACAAAGGCTCCCCCAGATTGTCAAGGGGAAACTTTTGCAAGTAGATGAAAGGAAAGCTATCGAAGCATCAGGCTGAGTAAATTGTTATGTTGCGGTTTCTACGGAAGCAGGGAATAATTGGAAGTTTTTATAGGCAAGATTATGTACTTCAAGAGGGATTTGGCGATAGCACTGCCAAAGAGGCGGAGAAGCAAACTGTTTCACAACGGCTCACACTGCCCCTGCTCAAAATCCTTCTCCGCCTCTTCAATCAGCGCATCAAGACGCCCGGCTTTTACATCCTGCTCAAGCTGCTCATCCCAAACCCTTGCATGAAACTCTTCAAACCATCTAGCCAACTCCGCCAATTCCGAGGGCGGCAATTCAGCAATAGCAGATTCAATCTCTTTAATATCCATGTTAAAAGTTTAGCCTACTTTTTCACAGCCATCAATAATGCGCGAAACGCCTAACGTCCGAATTAGCCGGGCGCGACGAACCACGAAAACAACGGAGTTTCGCGCATGAAATCAATACTATTCGCTCTGGTTGAATGAGCTGTTAGATGGCACTCTCAAAAACAATGCTTGAGCATGTTAGTCCTGCCTCTGCCTTCCCTAGTTCCGACATGTCTATGAGTTCGACTCTCTCAACCAACTGTTCAATCAATTCTACTGTTCGTGGAAATGCTGTTTGGACACATACTGTGTTGCCGACTCGTAATAAGTTTGCTGACCAAGGTTCCTCCGCTGGTGTATTTACCAGCTTGAAGCCTTTGAATGCATCAAGCTCAACCCAAGCCGGATTAACAAGCAAAGTCTCTTCATCTATTGCTGTACAGGCAGTTTTCAAATGCAAGCTTCCTTTTGTCGGCACATGTGCAACACTGTAGCAGTAAGGCTCTAATATTTTCGTAAGCTCCTTAACACCTTCAAGATTGGTGCGGTTCGACTGACCTACAAATATCTTCTTCCCAATTCGCAGTACGTCTCCACCTTCAATTGTCGCGGGTAGAGAAACATGGGTTATTTCTCGATATTTCGATAGCTCTTGCTCAATTGACCTAGTTTCCCCCCGGCGAGAGGAAACTCCCATGCTGCAAATTATTGCAATCTCGTCAACGACAATCGCAGTATCTTCCACAAAGCAGGAATCCGGATATGACTCATTTTCAGAGAATTCCTTGACGATAACGCCGAGTTTCTTAAGCACATTACAATAAGCGTCGTGTTGGCTTGCTGCTATTTGGAAATCGATTGGTGATCTGTCAACAAAAGTTACTTCGCATTCGGCAATCCTTGGCGATACTTTGTGGGTAATAGCTCTTAGCATATTTCAGATATTATACGTCAATGTATCTGCAAGCCAACGAACGAACAAGCTAAACGGCGATGGTGGGGCGGGGCGGAGGTTCAGCCTGGTTGAGTATCTTGTTAAGTGCTTTCTCTTTTTCTCTTGTAGCTAACTCACATAGATCTTGGAGTTCTTTGCCATACCAATCGGTGTTAACCATGGCTCGTAAAAGGGCACTGTTAATAAAATGGCTCTTAATGTAATTTTCCCAAGGGGCCTGAAGCTTCTTTGGAATGCCTTTGCGCGTGACTAGGATCAATTCAAAGTAGTCCAAATACTTCTGGGCTGCGAAAAAACACTGGGGATTATTGCTTGGAAAATCGTCTATATTAATTTCAGCATGAACGGCGGCATCTCCGAAAATCTGATTGTAGAGTTCTGGCTTTTCTAAAAACATGTCGTTGATTGAATTGCCCATGGCGACAATGCCTTGGTAGACACTGGCGCGCGTTTGCCGAGCCAAATAAATGAGACTCGCCGCGGCGGCAAATATACCAATACCACTCAAGAGTGAGCCGATAGCTGCCACAATTTCTATCCAATTTGAATCATTCACTTTTACTTATTCTCCTTCATTACTCAACACAATTCGACGTCTAACCCTAATTAGGCCGCTGTTGCTTTCGTCGTGTTTTACCGTAGCAGTCTTTTACTTACATCTACCTGGCCGCTTCGACGCGGTTGCGGCCTTGTTCTTTGGCTTGGTAGAGGGCCATGTCGGCGCGGGCGATCATGTCGTTGCCGGATTCGTTGTCCCAGAGGGTGGCGGCTCCGGCGCTTAAGGTGATGGAGAAGACGTGCTCGCCGTCGCCGAAGGAGCGGGATTCGGAGGCGTGGCGAATCTTTTCGGCGAGGCTGATTGCGCCCCCTAAATCGGTTTCCGGCAGGAGTACGAGGAATTCTTCGCCGCCGTAGCGGAAGACCACATCGGAGCCGCGCACGTTTTCTGTAAGGACGACTGCGACCTGCTGGAGCGCTACGTCGCCTGCGGGGTGGCCGTGAAGGTCGTTGACCAATTTGAAGTGGTCAAGGTCAATCATCAAAGAGGAGAGCGGGCGATTGTAGCGGCGCGTTTCCGACAGCGCGCGGGTGAGGATGTGTTGCAAGCCGTAGCGATTGAGTAAGCCTGTGAGGGCGTCCGTCATCGCGCGCTCCTGTGCGACTTCGGCGCGCGAGACAGCCTCTTCGGCGCGCTTGCGAAGTGCATCGCGCTCGCGCTTCAAACGCAGTGCGACGTAGACACGCGCCAGCAGCTCTTCGGCCTTGAAGGGCTTGCTGATGTAATCGTTTGCTCCGAGGGAAAGGCCGCTCACTTTCACGTCCGTCTCGTCGCGCGCCGAAAGAAAGATGACGGGCGTGTCGCGAATTGTTTCGTCACCCTTAATCAACTGGCACGCTTCAAGGCCGTCCATGACGGGCATCATCACGTCCAGTATCACCAGGTCAGGCCGCTCGGAGCGAGCCTTATCTACAGCCTCGCGCCCGTTCTGTGCTGTAATCACACGATAGCCTGCGCGCTCAAGTCGGCGTTGAATCAACGCGCGATTAATCGGCTCATCGTCGGCCACAAGGATAGTTGACGAGCTTTCCAAACCTTCAACCATAAGAAGAACCTTTGATTTTATACGTCGGCATCGGGGATTTCGGGCGGGAGGCGAAACCAGAAGGTAGAGCCTTCGCCGGGTGTGGAGTTGACGCCGATTTGTCCGCCGAGGCGTTCGACCAATCGTTTAGATACTGCCAGACCGAGTCCGCTTCCGCCGTAGACGCGTGTGTTGGAAGCATCTATCTGACGGAACTCTTCAAAGATTTGTGGAAAGGCCATTGTATCAAAGCCTATGCCTGTGTCGTGTACGCTAATCTGCACGCCGCCCGATGAGACGCGCTCGACTTCGACTTGAATCGTGCCGGAGTCCGTGAACTTGACGGCGTTTGAGAGAAGGCTCGTCAGGATTTGCCGCACGCGTTCCGGGTCTGTGCGAATGACGGGCGCTTCTTCGGAGATTCGCACAGATATATCCAAGCCCTTCGTCTCCGCCATAGTACGAACGCCCGCGACCGCGCGCCGCACAACATCGTCAAAGGCCACCGAGTCCATGAAGACTGGGAAGCGCTCTGTGTCTATGCGCGCCAGATCAAGCGTCTCTTCAATCATGCTGAGCAGGCGGTCGGCGCTGTCCGCTATGGTCTGAACGTCTGTGCGCTGCTGCTCGTTCAATTCGCCGGAGAAGCCGTCCTTGAGCATCTGCGCGTAGCCGATGATGGCGTTCAAGGGCGTACGCATCTCGTGTGAGATGAGCGACATGAATTCCATCTTGTGCTGATCCAGTTGCCGTACCTTCTCTTCCATCTGAGTGACTGCCTGAAGACGAGAGTGTGCCTCGCGGCTGCGCTCCATGTTCTGCATGGCGACGGTCAGCAGACGCGCATACAGGTCTGCCAGTCTCTGCTCGTCCGTAGACACTTCTGCGACGACCCGCGAGAAGGTGATGACGACGCCGAACAGGCGATTGCCTGAGCCTACTATGGGCGTAGCCCACGCGCCGCGCAGTCCAGACCAGCGCACAGCAGCGTGCAGGTCTGCGGCGCGTGCCTCGCTCGCTAAGTCTGCGACGACGCCGACGCGTCTTTTAGCAGCGAGGCCGCAGACAGGGTCATCCAATGTCACGCCCTGTGTGTAGCGTTCAAGGATTCCGGTCGGGAGTTGCTTTGAGGCCGCAAGACGCAGCAGCTCTGCTTCGTCATCCCAGCGCAGGATGGCCGAAGCGTCCGCGCTCGACAGCTTAGACCACGAATCGAGCACGGCGCGGAAAGAGCGATCCAGATGCGCTTCGTTTTCAACATCCGCGACCAGCCGTAGCAAGGTCAGCAGGTCTTCTACGTAAGAGCGCAGGCGCGAGTGTAGCTGTGAGTTCAGGATGAGCGGCGCGATGCTTCCGGCAACACGCATCAGAAGCGCCTGCTCTTCGTGCGTCCAATGGCGTGGCGAATCAGCTTCTACAAGCCCTATGGCGGCCAGCGTTTGTCCTCCGTAGACCACGGGCGCGAGTACTAAAGACCGAGCGCCAAGCCTCTCGGCCAATGGACGCATCTCCTGGCTGCCGCCGCCTCCTCCTCCAGCGCCCTGTTCGCGTATGTTCTCGACGGTGACGGGGCGCTGCTCCGTGTAAACAATGCGCTCCACTTTGGAGACGGGCGCGTGAATCTCAAGCGGTGGGCGGTCGTGTCCGGGAGTCCATGCGAGCATGACAGGCTCAGGCCGTCCGAAAGAGACTGTGCGCAGGACTACGAAGCTTGAAGGAAGAGCGCGAGCCAGTGTGTCAATCGTATGCTGTATGATGCGATCAAAATCGGGTGCGGAGCGCGCTCCAGCCAGCAGTTGCTCTATGAAAGTCTCTTCACGCTGGCGTACACGTTCGCGCTCATCTGCGGCAATCGCCTTCTCTGAAGATGCTATGCGCGCCCCTGTAGCCGCGAGCAGGGAAGCAATCGTTCCCACAACCTCAGCATCGCATTCGGAAAACGCTCCGGCACGCCTTGCGCTTGTGATAATCATGCCGGTCACTTTCGTGTCCACGACGAGCGGCGCGCACAAAACGGATTGCGCCTGCGTGCAGGCAAGCGAGATGAGAAGCTCCGAGCCGGTCAATTCCGACTGTGCATTATTGAAGACGACGGGCGCGAGGCTACGGGCTGCGCGCTCAAGCATGGTGTGCTTGATGCTCACTATTTCGCCGTCTGTCAGAAAGTTGTATTGTCCATCGCGGTCAAGACGAGCGCGAAGCTGCTGACGGTCTTCGCCCGCCTCGGTCGTGGCACAGATCGCGTCCGCAGAAAGGAGTTTGGAGAGCGCGTCGAAGGCGAAGCGAAAGCTTTCGGAAAGGATTTGCGCGCCCGTCAACTCTCTAGCCAGCAGCGAGATTGTGTGCAGCACACTGGCGGTCGGCGCGGCGGCGTCCCGTTGCTCATTCTCTTGTGAATCTGTTCCAGTCTTTGTCATCGCGGGTCGTGGCGCTTTGGATAAAACTTCCGGCGGCAAGGCGAAGCCCGAAAGCCTCCATGTCTTTCTGAAGAAACTGAAAGTTGCAGGTGTCAGAGAACCATAGGCACGCCACAATATCGCATTTCAAGCGTAAATCAAATCAGTTTTGGGATGCGAACCTCATTCTTTGTGATAAGCTTTGCGAGCAATCAGCCATCAGCCGTCAGCCGTCAGCCGGAAAAAACGGTTTTAGCCTTATAACTGTATCGAAACTGCTGCTTCACAACTCGTCAGGTTTTATGCTGAATGCTGATAGCTGACCGCTGATAGCTTATAGAAGGAGGCCAAGGAAAGCGTGCGACGACGTGAAGGCGATGGATGTCCTGTTACAGGAGCATTACAGCTTGTGGGCGACAAGTGGACGATGCTGGTGGTGCGCGATCTCTCGCACGGCGCGCGACGCACGACCGAGCTGTTGGCGGCGCTTCATCCTATCAGCAGCCGCACGCTGGTCGGACGCCTGCGCGACATGGAGCGCGATGCGCTGGTTGAAAGGCGCGACTTCGGCGGCAGCCCCCCGCATGTCGAGTACATTCTGACCGAAAGAGGACGCCGCCTGCTTCCCTTTCTGGATGCCTTGAGAGCCTTGGGCGAGCGGCTGGACTGCAACAGTTGCGAAGACCGTATGGAACGCCTTGGCTCTTACTGCGAAGCCTGCCCGCAGCAACGGGGCGCGCAGGAAGAGCCTCGCACCTCAACGCCTCGCCGCCAGCACGATGATTCGATTGTGTTGTTATAACTGCAATGCTTTTACAGAAGCATACGGCCTGGAAAACTTCTTTTAGAAATTCTCTCTGACCCAGTCGAAGCCTGTGGAAGAAGCCTTCACGTCCAGGATTTGATATTCCTTGACGGCGTATCTTAAATCAACACGCTCGTTGGGAACATAACTGACGACGGTAAAGATAAAGAGTCCGCGAACCTCTCCTTTATTGAGAAGCACAGCATAAGTATGGTTCTTTTCGACCTTGGCGACGCTTGAGAACTTTGTGAAGTCAGGATATGAATGGACGTTCCGCAAGTTGAAGGCAGCGTGAGCGCTGACCTTTTCGACTGAGACTTCAGCCCCCAAATCTGCGATGAGAGCCATGTCGTCCCCTGCGGTCGAAGCTTCAAAATAATCTTCGCCGCCGCGAAAGCCGTTAAAAAGAAGGTCTGGACTGTTCCGCCGCTTTGAATAATCAGAAAGAAAGAGCGCAGTCGTGCTGTAGCCCTTCTGAAATTCTTCCGGCGTGCGACAACTGTAGCAGGGCGCGAGCGTCGCAGTCTTTATCAGGTGAAGCTCCGGAAGATTGTAATTCTGATCCGCCGACGCGCTCATGCCGACCAGTATCAAGACCGCTATGAAAACCAGCTTTCTCATCTCTTGATTCCTCCTTAACTCAGATGTCTTTCATTCATAAGCCTTGCTGCGATGTCTGACCGCAATTACGTCAATCGTGCGTGCCGAATCGTCAATAGAATACAGGACTCTATAATCGCCTACTCGTATTCTCCAGAGGTTCTCTTCTCCGGTCAGCTTCCTGCATCCGGTAGGGCGAGGAGCGCTAGCCAAGGCTCTGATTTCAGGAAGGACTCTGTTAAAGATAGGCTTATTAAGCCCTCGCATCTCCTTCTGTGCTGCGCGTGAAAGGGTGACAGTGTAAGGAGCGCTACTCACTCAACAATCCCTCTTCACGCAAATCCTTTTCAAACTCTTCCAGGGTGATGCGCGGCTCATCCGCGCGCTCTCTGGCAAGCATGATGTCTTGCATATCTTCCCAAATCTCGCCCCACTCGTCTAAGTCAAGCTGAACGGCGACCGGGTTCCCTTGGTCGTCTATTAAATAGCGAACACCTTTACTGCTCATCCCTTACCGCCTTTCTTTAACGGCTTTCACCCTCTTTGTCTTTGCGTCTCAGCCTCAATCTCCTTCGGTTGCGACTTCTTCCGCCATATTGGAAATGACTTCACCGTCCGGCATGATGATCTTTTCATGGTCTGCCGTAACACGCTCGCCTTCGATGGTAATCTCTTCGCCGGTCGGTGTGGGTATGGGCAAATCGTCCAGGTAACGTTCGGCGTCAATGGCGGCCATGCAGCCGGTGCCTGCGGCGGTGACGGCCTGACGGTAAAAGTTGTCCTGCGCGTCGCCGCAGGCGAAGACGCCGGGAATATTCGTAGACATAGAGCGCCCGCTTGTTTTGATGTAGCCTATATCATCCATATCCAACTGGCCGCGAAAGATGTCCGTGTTCGGCTTGTGGCCGATGGCTATGAAGACGCCCTCGCAGGGGAAGAGGCGCTCCTCGCTCGTCTTTAGATTTTTCAGGCGCACGCCCGTCACGCCCGTCTCCGGTGCGCCCAGAATCTCTTCTACACCTGTGTCCCAAATGAAATCAATCTTGTCGTTCTTGAACGCCTTGTCCTGCATGATCTTTGAAGCGCGCAACTGGTCACGACGATGCACGACCGTCACGCGCGAAGCGTAGCGCGTCAGGAAGGTTGCTTCTTCCATAGCCGTATCGCCGCCGCCCACAACCACTAGCGGCTTGCTTTTGAAGAAGAAGCCGTCGCAGGTGGCGCAGGCCGAGACGCCGTGGCCGCCCAGGCCCTGCGGCGCAGGCGCTTCGCCGGGGATGCCCAGCCATTTGGCGGATGCTCCTGATGCAATGATGAGCGTTTCGGCGCGTATGGTTTGCTCGTCCGTTTCCAACCGGAATGGGCGCTTGCTTAAATCAGCTTCATGAACCCATGTGACCAGAAACTCCGTGCCGAAGCGGCGCGCCTGCTCGCGCATCTCTTCCATCAACTCAGGCCCCTGAATCCCTTTGGAGAAGCCCGGATAGTTTTCGACATCCGTGGTAATCGTCAGTTGGCCTCCGGGCTGCGGGCCTTCTATGACGAGCGGTTGAAGGTCTGCGCGGGCAGCGTAAATGGCCGCCGTCAACCCGGCAGGCCCAGACCCTATAATCACCACGTCCCTGTGCAGCAAGTCTTTCGCCATCTCGTTTCTTAAGTCTCCTTTTTCGTCCACGTTCGAGAGATTTCTGCGCTTTTTTTATGCAACTACTATAGCCTTTTCGGTTGTGCGTGTAGTATAACTGCTCCCGGCACAAGTAGTCGAATATCGATCCGGCAGACCCAGGAGCGGTCTTCAAATCTGCGCGCCCCGACAAGCCCAGAGGATCAAACAATTTCGGGAAACCCTCTTGAGCGCAACAGAGACAACCCCAGGCACCACACCAAAAATTGAGACCATCGCCGTACTTGGCGCAGGCACGATGGGACATGGCATCGCGCAGGTTGCTGCCCTGGCTGGCTATAAGGTCATCATGCGCGACCTTGACCGAGATGCATTGGCGCGCGGCGTACAATCAATCGAGCGCAACATAGAGAAGGGCATTCAGAGGGGCAAGCTCACGGAGGGGATGGGTGATCTGGCGCTCCAACGCATTCGCGGCACAACCCATCTGGAAGAGACCGCCTCCGCAGACCTCTTCATAGAAGCCGCGCCCGAAGTTCTGGAATTGAAGCAAGCGATATTGCGCGAAGTTGAAAATCTTGCTCATCATTCGTTCATCTTCGCCACCAACACCTCTTCGCTCTCTATCACGGAGATTGCGCGCGCTTCCAGAAGACCTGAAAAAATTATAGGGATGCATTTCTTTAATCCCGTACACATCATGCGGCTGCTTGAAATCGTGGTCGGCGAGCGGACGAGCGAAGAAACATTGGAAGCTGCGCGCGAGGTCGGGCAACGGATGAAGAAAGAGCCGATTACGGTGCGCGATGTTCCGGGTTTCGCTTCGAGCCGTCTGGGTGTCGCGCTCGGTTTGGAAGCGATGCGAATGGTCGAGCAGGGTGTGGCAAGCGCGTGCGACATTGATAAGGCTATGGAACTGGGCTACAACCATCCGATGGGGCCTTTGCGCCTGACAGACCTTGTCGGCCTGGACGTGCGACTTCGCATAGCGGAGTATCTCTATAGCACGCTCGGCACTGAAAACTTTCGCCCGCCGGAAATCCTGCGGCGCATGGTCTCGGAAGGAAAGCTGGGGAAGAAGAGCGGCGAAGGCTTCTACCGTTGGGACGAAGAGAGCCAGCAGGCAGCAGGCGGCAAATCTTAATGCCTGCGGGGAATACAGGAGCGTGCGCGCCAAGAGTTGCCATAGCTGAGCTTTTCGGTCAATACTTCTTGACTGGCGATTGACTTGCATATGAGTACACCGCAGAACAACGAAGAGAGACGGTTTGCGTTGCGCATGGCGCTGCGGCTCGCCATCGTTGTGTCTGGACGCGCCGAAGACGGAGCAGCGTGGAGCGAGCCTACGGAAACCGACGACATCTCCACCTCGGGCGCGCTCTTTCATCTCAATCAAAAGGTGACGCGCGGCGAGCGGCTTTACATACGCGCTCACAGACCCGATGGTTCTCCCATCGAAGTCACGGCGATGGTGGTACGCGTTGCTCCGGCTATCTACGGGACGGCTCGCGTAGGCGTCTCTATCAGCGAGCCTACGGAAAACTGGCTGCGCCTCTTCGTCTCGTGGGTCGCAGACGAGCAGCCAGCGTCGCAGGAATCCGAGACTGATTCTTCCTCGCCTGAATAACATCTCTTCATCAAATTTTAATTCGGAGTATAAGTAACAAAGATGACGCAATCTTACGAGACTCTTCTGGTCGAGCGGCGCGAGCGCGTCGCCATCATTACCATCAACCGTCCTGAAAAGCGAAATGCGCTCAACATCAAGACACGCGAAGAGGGCGCGGCTGTGCTGGACGAATTGCGTGACGATGAGAGCGTACGCGTAGTGGTCTTCACGGGCGCAGGCGACAAGGCTTTCGTCGCGGGCGCTGACATAGCGGAGTTCGCCGGGCGCACGGCAATCACGCAGCGCGCAGTGATGCTTGGCCGCTCGCTCTTCACCGCGCTTGAGAATTTTCCGAAGCCCATCATTGCAATGGTCAACGGCTATTGCTTGGGCGGCGGCTGCGAGCTTGCGCTCTCCTGCGACCTGCGCATAGCGAGCGACAAAGCCTCCTTCGGCCAACCCGAAATCAACCTCGGCATCATTCCCGGCGGCGGCGGCACACAGCGCCTCACGCGACTGGTAGGCGAAGGCAAGGCTATGGAGCTGATTCTGACGGGCGACATCATTGACGCGCAGACTGCCTTCAATATCGGCCTCGTGAACATGGTTGTGCCCGCCACAGACCTCGAAGCCAGGACTATGGAGCTGGCGAATCGCATCGCGGAAAAAAGCCCGGTCGCGCTACGCATGGCTAAGGAAGCCGTCAAGATAGCCTCGCGCTCGAATCTGGACGAAGGTCTCAGGCGCGAAGTAGACCTCTTCGCCCTCTGCTTCTCCAGCGCAGACAAGGACGAAGGCGTCACCGCCTTTCTGGAAAAACGCAAGCCTGATTTCAAGGGAAAGTGATAACGATTGCCGACTTTAGATTTGCCATTTTCGATTGAAAAAGAAGTATTCAATCTGGATGATAGCTCAGCCTACAATCGAAAATGGCAAATCTAAAATCTAAAATTTCTTGAAAGTCATAACGTTCATCGCTGGTCTTATCATTGCAGCCGCAGGAGGCGTCATAACCTACCGCGCGCTCTTCGTACATCCAAGCCCGGACTTCATCATTACCACCACAGGAGCCATACACGAAGTTCAAAACTGGTGGAAAGCGGCGGGCGGCATCCTCATGCTTATCGTCGGCGCAAGCCTTGCTTTTCTAGCTGGCCGTCGCCGATAAATAGCAGCACGCTTGACGCCATTTCCCTCGTTAAGCTACTCTACAAGTTCACTGCAACAGCAGCTAAAACCAAGGGGCCGTAGCTCAGCTGGGAGAGCGCTTGAATGGCATTCAAGAGGTCAGGAGTTCGATCCTCCTCGGCTCCATAAACTAAGGAAGACAAAAGGCTTAATTCAATTCCTTTTCTGAATCATCATTCTTGATTTTGCTGCCGGAGCAGCATTTCTTCTCTGCGCTTTCTGTTTGCATCAGGCCAAGCCGACCGCCCAATAGATAATCCTAACTCAGCCGAGAAGCCAATGTCCAACTGCATACTTGAGATTTAGGAGAACTGGCTGACCAGGGGGGAGCAGAGTATTTGCTGGCAGCTACGGGCTATAAGGGCGGCAGGCTTACACTGATGGGAAAGATTAGAGTGCTCCGGTGATGAATCCAGTTGGAGAGACCGGGGGGACAAAAAATAGAATGTTCTGAGGTGGCTGCCAGGCACAACTTTCATCTCTAATCTTAACTAACGTGAATAATTACCCCGGCATGTAACCGCCCAGATGTATAAGCATATTAGGGGTTCAATGACTCTCATATCACTTGCCTTTTAACTCATTGATGATTACTTCTACCTGGCCGGTCTTGACAAGCTGTTCCAGGCGGCTTTCATCAATCCCGGCGATGCGCCCAAGAATGTATCTGGCAGGCTCCCCGTGGCTCCGCCACCGCGCTATTTCAATTAACCTATCCAGCACTTCTCTCCTGCGTAACCCTGCAAGCATTTCAGAATCTCTACTCTTCGTCATGAAATTGAGTAGATTGCTGACTTTGTTTAGATCTGTCCACGTCCCGGATAACAACAATTCGATAAAGCCTGCCGCTGGAATCTCCGTTGCGATTTTCGTGCTCGACTTAGCCAGCACAATTAATGCGCGAGTAGCGTTATTACGAACCGTGTCGTTGCTATCCTGACTGGCCTTGACGAGAGCTGCAATCTGAGACCTGGACTGCTGTGAATAGCCGAGTAGCTCTGCGGCAACAATTCGCTGCCCGTCTTCTGAGGAATTTGCCAGCACAGCGCGCAGCAGCACCTCATGATTTACAGCGTAGGCGCGCATCTCAAGCTGGATAGAACGAAGAGGCGGATATTCTGCCAGAGCATATCCTTTCGAATCATCTTCGGCGTAAGCCCCTTTTTGCACGCCTTCCAAATTTACTTTTATAAATCGCTCATACAGCTTGATAATCTTCTCCGGCAGCCGAGTGGTCGCTCCCGTAGGAGGAGGGTTATAACGGATAGTCTTACCGGAAAGCCCTATAAATATGATCCAGTTACCCTGGGCATCACAGCAAACGTTTGCTACATCGGTCGGCCATTGGCCGGTCACCTGTTTAACCGCTTCTCCAACTTGCTCCAGTTTCTTCGCGGATGTCTCTAGGCTGAACGTATCCTGTTCATGAAATGGCAGGGCTGCTCTCACCTTGTTCTGGTCGATGCCTGAATAGCCGAAGAATTCAATCTCCCCTATGAGCTTCGGCTTATCTTGTCCGAAAGCGCCGGATGCCAGCAGGATGACAATCAAGAGTAGATAACGCTTCATTTCACTCACCTGTTACTCACTGCGGCAAGCATAGTCATTACGGGCAAAGCTTGTCTATAAAGAGTTGGTTGTATAAGCCTAAGAAAAAATTTGGGTTAACCTGCAACGTGGGAAAATATTGACAGTCCCTTGATTCTGTACTATACCTCGCTTGTTCAATCAATAATCCCCCTATTCTGAACTCTTAATCGGCCAACAATAAGCATACGGTTTCCTGCTTCCTCCTCTCTAAGGAGCCGTACAGGACAAGGAGTTCGAAGTATAGAGCGTAGAGACCGCTATCTATACGCGCTAGTGCGGGCTATCGAATCCGGCAAGTCAATCAAAAACCTGTGACGCGCAGATAAATTCAGCCAGGGAGGGCTCAGGGTGATGCACAGCATACTTATCTCTTCGTTCCGCGGCTATCTATGTGGATTGTTCATACTATCGCTCGCAATAGTGGCGAGCGCGCAATTCAAGGCCAATATTCAGGGAACCGTGACAGATGTCGGAGGGGGTCTTGTGCCGGGCGCGACCGTCACGCTCACCAATAAAGAGACGAGCAAATCTCAGCAGGTGCAAACGAGCGACCAGGGCTTTTATCGCTTTTCCTCCCTCGCGCCAGGCCAATACATAGTCAGTGTCGAACAGACCGGCTTCAATAAAACCACTATAGACCCGGTTAACGTCAGCGCTGAGCAGACGCAGGGGCTTGACCTCGTACTCCAGACAGGCACGGTATCAGGGACGGTCACGGTCACAGGCGGCTCGAACGCCGCGCTCGAAACCGAGAATGCCAGTATCGGAAACATCATCACCACTGATTCAGTGAAGGCGTTGCCTCAGATCGGTCGCAACCCTTATGAACTGGCGCGCACGGCACCCGGAGTCTTCGGCGATCCGGCGCGCAGCGGTGCTGGTAATCAAGCGCAATTCATACCCGGCGTTGAACAACTCGGCGGCGCGTCGAACACAGGCATTTTCCAGACCGAGAACCAAACGCAGATAAGCGCTAACGGCCAGCGCGTTTCAAGCAACAATTATCAGATTGATGGTGTCAGCGTAAACAGCCTCGGACTGGGAGGCGCGGCGGTCGTGACGCCGAATCAGGAATCGGTCAAGGAAGTTTCTGTCGTTTCCAGCAGTTACTCGGCTGAGGATGGGCGCAACACAGGCGCGCAGATCAAAGTCGTCTCGCAAAACGGCACGAATGAATTTCACGGCTCTCTTGTCTTCAACTACGGCTCGCCGAAACTGAACTCTTTCAACAAGTATCTAGGGCCGACATCAGGGCCAGGCTCGACCGCCCAGTTGCTCAATTGCCAGCGAGGCACACAGTTTTTCGCCAGCCGCTGCCCGACCATCGTGGATCAGTATGAACGAAAATTTGCTGGCAGCATCGGCGGCCCCGTCTACCTGCCGCGCTTTGGCGAAGGCGGCCCGGCTTACTGGAGTGGAAAGAACCGTCTCTTCTTTTTCTTCTCCACGGAAGCACTGCGCCGCAGCAACAACACGACCAGCAACATCTTTATCGAAACACCGGAGTTCCGCCAGTACGTTCAACAGGTTCGCCCCAACGGTTTGGCCGCGCGCTTCTACTCTTCGACTGGAATCGTGCCTCGCGTCATTGCTACGGGCTTGCCAAGCAGTGGCCCTGCCGGGCCTAACAGAGCGGTCAACGGACAGGCTGGCTTGAGTTTCGACATCGGCTCGATTAACGCCCCGCAAGGACAGGACATCACGGCGGGAGCATTTGACGGCATCCCCGATGTCACGTTGGCAAGCGTCGCCATCCCCAGCAGCACACGCGGCAATCAATACAACATGCGCATAGACTTTAACCGCGGAAGCCTTGATCAATTCGCCATCAGCGGTTACTTCACAAAACTTGACAGCTTCTCCGGCTCTTCAAGCGGGCGACCCTTTGAAGACATCAGCTTCAAGCCGCGCAACTCCGCCGCCACGTTCACTTACATACGCACCATCTCATCTACCATGATTAACGAAGCGCGCGTCAACTTCACACGCTTCAATGCCAACGAACTCGGCGACCTGGGCAGCGAGAATCTACTGATTCCACGCCTACAGATTCAAGGCTTCGGCTCAGACTTCGGCTTCGGCGGCGCGCCAAGCTACGGCGTTGATCGCGGTCGTCCGAACAGCCGCACGCAGAATACTTATGAGTTCCGCGACACAATGACCTGGGTGCGTGGCAATCAGGCTTACAGGTTCGGCGTTGAGATACGGCGTGAGCAGGATAATAATAATCTAATCTCCGGCGCACGTCCTGAGTTTACTTTCAAAAGCCTGCTTGAATTTGCAAACGACTCCGTGTTCTTCGAGAACATAGACGCCGATCCTGTGACCGGCGGCGCGGCCAACGGTCAACGCTACTTTCGTTCCAACTATTATGGTTTCTTCGTCCAGAATGATTGGAAGGTTCGCCCGAATCTGACGCTCAATCTTGGCCTGCGCTACGAGTATCAAACACCGCTCACGGAAAAACAGGGACGCCTCACAAATTTCATACTCGGCCCGAACGGCGTCATTGATGGGAGGGTGACTCAGGTTGATCAGCTCTATAACCCTGACCGCAATAACTTCGGGCCGCGCGTAGGCTTTGCTTACTCTCCGAACATTAAATCATTCGGCAAGCTTCTCAGCCAGGATCGCATGGTCATTCGCGGCGGCTTCGGTATCTTTTACGACCGCATCTTCTTAAATGAGTTGACGGGCGTGCGCGGTAATCCACCGTTCTTCGCGCGCATCGGTCTGTGTTGTTCAGGAACGAACAACGCCGTAGACCGCGGCCCGATTCTCTACTCGTTTGCCCTTAACGGCAACCCGTTTCTCTATCCGACCAATCCGAATTTACAGCGCGGCATAGACCCCTTGACCGGCGGACTGCTTGACCCGAATCCGGCAACGCTGCCCGGCGGCTTCGTACGCCGAGACATCCCTGTAGAGATTAACGGCACGCCGCAGGACTTGCCGAATGCCTACGTTTACAGCTATTCGTTTGGAATTGAGTATCTGTTGACGCCCAAGACTGTGCTCTCTGTAGGCTATCAGGGAAGCGCCGGGCGCAAGCTGATTCGCACGGTCAACATCAATCGTCTCACTCCGGGCGACACGTTCGACAATAATTTTGATTGCGTGCAGACGCGCGACGTTAACGGCAACGCAGTGACGCCGCGTCTAACGTGCAACCCGAATTTTTATGGCTTCGCAAATCTAAATGGCATCCTCTTTTCCCTGCCTGACGTAAATTCCAACTACAACGCGCTGCTTGTGGGAGTCACGCGCCGGTATTCAAGCAACTTCACCATTGATGCCAACTACCGCTTCAGCAAGAGCATTGATACCAGTTCCTTCGGTCGCGGCGCGCAGCAGACGGAACCGAGCAACCAACGGCTCGAACGCGGGCCTTCGGATTTCGATGTTCGTCATAACCTGGTTATCTCCGGTCTCTATAACGTGCCGTTTTTCCGTAATAAGAAAGGCGTGCTCGGCGTACTTTTCAACGGTTATGAGATTAGCGGAATAGTCAGCTTGCATTCCGGCTTCCCCTTCACGCCGGTTGTCTTCGGCGATGTCGCTACTGATCTTAACGGAGACGCCTTTCGCCCTGATCGTCCGACCAGATATTTCGGCGGTGCGATTCAGAATCCATCGAACCAGGACTTCGTCAACGGAATTTTCCCCGGCAACGGCACTCTATTCTTCGACGTGACGACGCGCGGGTCTGCCGGTATCGGGCGCAACTCGTTTCGCGGGCCTCGCTTCCGCCAGATTGACCTATCCATCGCCAAACAAACGAAGCTTAGGTTCCTGAGCGAGGGGGCGAATTTAGAGATTCGCGCGAATCTCTTCAACGCTTTCAACATTCTCAACCTGCCATCGTTCCAACCCGTCACGTCGCAGGTTGATATACAAAACACTGATAATTTTGGCCGCGCACCTTTTGGCCTTGCCGGTCGCGTGATAGAGCTTCAAGGACGGTTCAGCTTCTAGCGCGTTGCTAATCTACAGCACGAAGGGACGAGTCTTACACCCGTCCCTTCGTGCTTCCGTTTGTTTACTCCGGTCGCGCGTCAGTCCCGGCTCGCGCTCTTACAGCCCCCGATTGCCGCTTCTGATACCATAAGGCAGAGGAAGTTCCTGCAATGAAATCTACAAAAGCAATGAGTCTGCTGCTGATTCTAGTGCTTGTCACTTCAACGATGCCTGCACTGCGCGCAGAGTCTTCGCAGGCGGACATCGAAAAAAAGATTGACGCTCTACTTGCGCGCATGACGCTTGAAGAGAAGCTCGGACAGTTACAGCAACTCGACGGTGAAGCGAATGGAAACTTCCGCCCGGAGCATCTAGACCTGATACGCAAAGGCTTGCTCGGCTCGACCCTCAATGTGCGTGGGGTCGAACGCACTAACGAGCTTCAGCGAATAGCCATGACCGAATCTCGTTTGAAGATTCCGGTTCTCTTTGCCTTCGATGTGATTCACGGCTATCGCACGATCTTTCCGGTTCCGCTTGGCGAGGCGAGTAGTTGGGACCCGGCAGCGGCAGAGCGCGCGGCGAGCATCGCTGCGTCTGAAGCCTCTGCTTCCGGCGTGCGCTGGACGTTTGCCCCCATGGTTGACATCGCGCGCGATGCCAGGTGGGGACGCATTGTGGAAGGCTCCGGTGAAGACCCTTACTTAGGAGCGGCAATGGCGCGTGCGCGCGTGCGCGGATTTCAGGGAAACGATTACAGCGCGCCCGACAGGGTCGTCGCTTGCGCCAAACACTGGGTCGCCTATGGCGCAGCCGAAGCCGGGCGCGACTACAACACGACCGACATATCGGAGAGGACTCTGCGCGAGATTTACTTTCCGCCGTTCAAAGCGGCTCTGGATGCAGGCGTCGGAACTTTCATGAGCGCTTTCAACGATCTCAACGGCGTGCCTGCTTCGGCCAATCCTTTCACGCTCACCAAAGTCCTGCGCGGCGAATGGAAGTTCGACGGCTTCGTAGTCAGCGATTACACCTCCGTACAAGAGCTTATCAATCACGGGCTGGCTGCAAACGAAATGGAAGCGGCGCGGCTGGCACTGGGCGCTGGCGTTGACATGGAGATGGTGAGCCGCCTTTATAACAAGTATGGCGCTCGATTGATGAAGGAAGGCAAACTGTCTGAGGCCACGCTAGACGAAGCGGTGCGGCGCATCTTGCGCATCAAGTTCCGTCTAGGATTATTCGAGCGGCCATACGCCGACGAGGCGCGCGAGCGGACTGCTCTACTGAGTCAGGAGAATCTCACAGCCGCCCGTGAAATCGCGGGGCGTTCGATGGTGCTCTTGAAAAATGATCGGGAGACTTTGCCGCTCGGCAAGGGGATTCGTTCCATTGCCGTCATCGGCCCGCTCGCAGATAGCCAGCAAGACATGCTCGGCTCCTGGACTGGCGACGGGAACATTAAAGATGCCGTGACACTGCTTGCAGGAATCAAAGCGAAGGTCACGCCTTCGACGAAGGTCGCCTATGCGAAGGGTTGTGAGATTAACGACGATTCGACGGCGGGCTTTGCAGAGGCTGTGCGTCTTGCACGCGAAGCGGATGGCGTAATCGTTGCGGTCGGCGAATCGGCAGACATGAGCGGAGAGGCATCGTCGCGCAGCTCACTTGACCTGCCGGGACGCCAGCTTGATCTGGTGAAAGCGATTCAAGCAACGGGTAAACCGACCATCGTCGTTCTTATGAACGGGAGACCGCTCACCATCAACTGGATGGCAGAGAACGTACACGCTATCCTGGAAACGTGGTTTGCAGGCACACAGGCCGGTAACGCAATTGCCGATGTACTCTTTGGCGACGTGAACCCAGGCGGCAAGCTGCCCCTTACTTTCCCGCGCGCAGTCGGCCAGGAACCGCTCTATTACAATCACCTGAATACAGGGCGACCTCCTGACGCTAACAACAAGTACTCTTCTAAATATCTGGATGTTCCGTGGACGCCGCTTTATCCATTCGGTTATGGATTGAGCTATACGCAGTTTAGACTTACCAACTTACAACTGAGCGCACAGCGTATCAGCCCCGCAGGACGCTTGACGGTGAGCGTCGAAGTGGAGAACACAGGCAAGCGCGCGGGCGATGAGGTCGTTCAGCTTTACATCAGAGATGTGGCGGCCAGCGTGACCCGCCCCGTCAAAGAGTTGAAAGGCTTCGAGCGAATCACGCTCCGCCCCGGAGAGAAGCGACGCGTCTCATTCACTCTAGCACCGGAGCAACTCGGCTTTTATAATCGTGAGATGCGCTTTGTAGTCGAGCCTGGCGAGTTCAGGGTTATGGTCGGGACTGATTCTGTAAGCGGACTTGAATCGAATTTCGAGGTCGCTGAAAAGTAGCTATGACCCGTCCTTGCTCGCGTGTAGGAAGAGTACGTCGCGTGTGGAGCGCGGCTTTGCTCCTGCTTATCTTCTCTTGCACGGCCAGCGCCAATGCAATTCCTGCGGCGACAACTACGCTTTCAAGGCCAACCCCCGCGCTTCTCCCTGCTCGTAATGAAGCTTTCCTGGAAGACCTGTCACGTCGCGCCTTTCGCTACTTTTGGGAGCAGGCCGATCCACACACAGGCTTGGTTATGGATCGCGCGCGCACGGATGGCTCGCCCCCCGATGAAAAGCATCGCAATATAGCAAGCATCGCGACCACAGGCTTTGGATTGACTGCGCTGTGCATAGCCGCCGAGCGCGGCTGGGTCAGCCCAATGGAAGCTCGCGAGCGTGTGCGTGTAACGCTACGATTCTTCAATGAGCGCGCAGCGAACACGCATGGTTGGTTTTATCATTGGATGGATTCCAGAACAGGTGAAAGACGCTGGTCGAGCGAAGTTTCATCTATTGATACGGCGTTTTTGCTTGCAGGCATCTTGACTGCTCGCCAGAAATTTCACGCGGACGCCGAGATCGTGCGGCTTGCTTCAGCAATCTATGAGCGCGTGGATTTCCCCTGGATGCTCAACGGACATCCAACGCTACTTTCGCATGGTTGGAAACCGGAGAGCGGATTTCTAGGCTCACGCTGGGACACCTATAGCGAAGATGCCATCCTCTACATGCTGGCGATTGCATCTCCCACACATCCAATCTCACCGGGTTCCTGGTACGCATGGCGGCGCGAGCGCATCACGTATGCCGGTTACACGTACTATGGTGCGAGCGGCGTACCCCTCTTCATGCACCAATATTCGCACGCCTGGATTGACTTTCGACACCGGCGCGAGCGAAGGGGGCTGCGGATTAACTATTTCACCAACTCAATCGCTGCTACCCGTGCGCATAGAGCTTTCTGCATTAGTCTCTCAGGAGAGTTTCCAGGTTACGGGGCGAATGTGTGGGGCATCACGGCGTCCGACAGCGTCAAAGGATACGTCGCATGGGGTGGGCCACCGCGCGATCCCGCCACGGATGGCACTGTTGTGCCCAGTGCGCCGGGCGGTTCGTTAATGTTTACACCAGACATCTCTATACAAGCTCTGCGCACCATGCATGAGCGATTCGGCAAACGTATCTATGACAGGTATGGGTTCGCCAACGCTTTCAATCCGAATACCGGATGGGTTGACCCGGATGTCATTGGCATAGACATCGGCATCATCCTATTGAGTGCCGAGAATCTACGGACTGGAAACGTCTGGACATGGTTTATGCGTAACTCTGAGATTCCTGGAGCAATGAGATTAATCGGATTCCGCATTACAACTCGCTCAAACCCGAAGACTCGATAGCTTCTCCTCAACCAGCTATCCTCTAATCATTTTCGTAGGCTCTTGTGTGCTTTCGTAATTTCCAGGCGTTGAAAATCATCAAGGTTACGATTTTCAACTGTGGCCGGATTGGTCTTGTCCACCTCTGTATTTCCCAGCCGCGCAGAGCCTTAGCCGTCAATAAACTCAGGCCAGTCGAAATCATCTGTCTCTTCGTCAGATTCTTTGTCAGAAGGTGAAGCGTCAGATGCCTCCCAGGGGCGCGGGCTGTAAAAGCGTAATGAGGGCGGAGCGTGGTTTATCCTTGGCTCAGCATCGCGCTTTTTGGCGTCGGGCGGGTCAGGTTGGCTGGGGCGTCTGAGGGCAGTATAAGGTGCAGGATTTATGGTGTACCAGTAGAGCGCCAGCGACAGTATGAGAGCCAGCAGGTGTAGTTTGAAGCTCTGTTTTGTGTTCTCTTTTCTCATGCTGCCCGTTGACTGAGGATTTCCAACACCCTTACACGATACTATACAATTGATAGTCGGGTATCTGAGACGTTTCCTGAAAGCTGCTCGTTGCATCCGGGGCGCTGGAAACTTGCTGGTGCGGGAGTTGAAAAGCTGAGAGTGGATTGGCCGATGGTAAAGCGCAGGCTGATTGAGGTGAAGAGTAAATAACAATGCCGGGTAAAGGTTATGATTTAGATGAAGCTGTTGTCACGGAGAGTAAGACGCAGCTTAAGAAACCGCCTCTCTATAAAGTGCTGCTGCATAATGACGATTTCACTACGATGGAGTTTGTCGTGTATGTTCTACAGACCGTTTTTCAATTGGGCGAAGCGGAAGCCATAGCCGTGATGCTTCAAGTACATACGGAAGGCATAGGTGTCGGCGGAATTTATCCTTACGAAATCGCTGAGATGAAGGCGGCGAAAGCAACCAGCCTCGCGCAGGCTAACGAGTTTCCACTGTTGTGTACGATAGAGGAAAGCTGAAACACAAGGGTTCGCTAACTGACATTCGGGGTTGATTCAATTAAAGATATAACAGAAATGATTACCAAAGAACTGCAAGCTACTTTGAGCGCCGCCGTGGAAGAGGCAATCAGGCGGCGTCACGAATACATTACATTAGAGCATTTAATGTTTGCGCTGCTGTCTGACCGCCGCGCCTGTGAAGTCCTGCGCCACTGCGGCGGCGATATTAAAGCGCTCAGGCAGGAGTTGGAAGAATATCTTTCCGAGCAGTTGGAGGCGCGTGCAACCGACTTAACGGAGCTGCCTGAGCAGACCCTTTTATTTCAACGTGTGCTGCAATACGCGCTGTTGCAGGCAGAAGGCAGCGGGCAGAAAGTGATAGACGGCGGGCATATCCTGGCCGCGCTTTATCAGGCTGAGCGAACCTATGCCGTCTACCTGCTCAAAAAGCAGAACATCAATCGTCTGGATGTGCTCAACTATATAGCGCACGGCATCTCCAAGTATGACGAACGCTCTACGGCTATGCCCGACGGCATGGCGGCAGTTGACGAAGCGGGCGAAACGGAGGAAGCCAGCGACCCGCTCGCAGCCTTCACTGTGAATCTAATCGAGCGCGCTGGCCTTGGGCAGATTGACCCGCTCATAGGACGCGCCACAGAGGTTGAGCGCACGATACAGATTCTCTGTCGCCGTCGTAAAAATAATCCTATTTATGTGGGCGAGCCGGGTGTGGGCAAGACGGCCATTGCCGAAGGGCTGGCGCGCAAGATTCATCTGGGTGAAGTGCCGGAAGCATTGTTGGGCGCTCACGTGTATGCGCTCGACATGGGGGCTGTGCTGGCGGGCACAAAGTATCGCGGAGAGTTCGAGCAGCGGTTCAAGGCAATCATAAACGCGCTCAGGAAAATCCCCGGCGCTATCCTGTTCATTGACGAGATTCACACAATCGTCGGCGCGGGCGCGGTATCGGGCGGCTCGATGGATGCTTCGAACATCATCAAGCCCGCACTGGCTACGGGCGAATTGCGCTGTATAGGCTCGACTACCTATGGCGAGTACAAAGCCGCCTTTGAGCGAGACCGCGCGCTGGCACGCCGCTTCCAGAAAATAGAGGTCGGAGAGCCGACTGTAGAAGAGACGATTGAGATTCTAATGGGGCTGAAAAGTTATTACGAAGAGTATCACTCAATACGTTATACAACCGAAGCTCTGCGAATCGCAGCCGAGTTGTCGGCCAAGTATCTGAATGACAGGTTCCTGCCGGACAAGGCCATAGACGTGATGGATGAAGCCGGAGCCGCAGTGAAGTTGTTGCCTGCGGCCAAACGCCCCAAGACCATCCGTGCCAAAGATGTTGAGATAGTCGTCGCGCGTATGGCAAAGATTCCGCCCCGAACCGTAGTCAGCTCTGAGAAAGATAGACTACGTAATCTGAAAGGTGAGCTACAGGCGGTCATCTATGGACAAGACCACGCCATAGAGCAGGTCGTCAACGCCATCAAGCTGTCGCGCGCTGGCCTTGGTCAGCCCGAAAAGCCCGTCGGCTCATTTCTCTTCTCAGGCCCCACGGGTGTAGGTAAAACCGAGCTTGCCAAGCAGCTCGCAGCCACCCTTGGGGTCGCATTCTTACGCTTCGATATGAGCGAGTACGCAGAAGCGCACACCGTCTCGCGCCTTATAGGCGCACCGCCCGGCTACGTGGGCTTTGACCAGGGCGGGTTGCTGACGGACGCTGTGCTTAAAACGCCCTATGCGGTGCTGGTGCTTGACGAGATTGAGAAGGCGCATCCCAATCTCTTCAACATTCTGTTGCAGGTGATGGATCACGCCACGCTCACGGATAACAACGGTAAGAAGGCAGACTTCCGCAATGTGATTCTAATCATGACTACGAACGCGGGCGCACAGGAGATGAGTGCGGGCGGCATAGGCTTTCAAAGCAGCACAGGGAAGGGAAAGGGGCGCGGCGCGATTGAGCGCACCTTCAGCCCTGAGTTTCGCAACCGGCTCGACGCATGGATCGCTTTCGAAGCCCTGAGCTTTGAGGTGGTCGAGCGCGTAGTTGATAAATTTATAGGCGAGTTGAACGCACAGCTTGTTGATAAAGGTATTACCGTTAAGCTGGATGAATCTGCCAGAGCGTGGCTCGCGAAAAACGGCTTCGATAGGCTCAACGGCGCGCGTCCGATGGCACGTTTAATTCAAACAACTATCAAAGCGCCTCTGGCCGAAGAGCTGCTGTTCGCAGAGATTGAAAGAAGCGGCGCGGTAGAAGTTTCCGTGAAGGACGACCAGCTTTACTTAAGCTTTCCGAAAACGGAAGCCTTAGCACCGGTAAGCTCTAAATCGGCATGAGCCTCATAGATTTCCCTGATCCTGCACGCGCATCCTACGAAGGTATTGTCGCCATCGGCGGCAGCCTCAATACGTATAACCTGCTTGAGGCTTACCGGCGCGGCATCTTCCCCTGGCCTATGGATGGTTGGCCGCTGGTCTGGTTTTGTCCGGGGGAACGAGCCATCCTTGAATTTCAAAACCTGCACGTGCCGCGTCGCCTGGAAAGAGTGCGAAGGCACACCACATTCCGTTGCACGATTAATCAAAACTTCAAGGCCGTGATTACTCATTGCGCCAAAGTCCGTCGAGCTGGCGAGGTAGGCACCTGGATTACACCGCAGATGTTGCGCGCCTATTGCGAGCTGCACCGGCTGGGTCACGCGCATAGCGTGGAAGTCTGGGATGGAGACGAGCTAGTGGGCGGGCTTTACGGCGTCGATGCGGACGGAAGCTTCTCAGGCGAAAGCATGTTTCACCTGCGGCCAAACGCTTCAAAGCTTGCCTTGCTGCACCTTATCAACCACCTGCAAGCAAGAGGGCTGGACTGGATAGACATTCAAGTAATGACGCCGCATATGGAAGCGTTCGGCGCGCATGAGATCAGTCGCGATGAATTTCTGTCGAAGCTATCGGCCACCAGAGCGCGCGGGCTGAAGTTATTCAATTGAGAGCGGCGCGAAAGCAGCTTAGAGCTTGTTCCAAAACTGTAGGGGCAGGGACAAGTCCTCGGCCCGTATCAGCGAAGCTGATAATCAAGTGTCGTTACGTTTCAAGATTGAATCTATCTCATATTGATTATCGTGCTCGTCGCACGATACGGGCCGAGGACTTGTCCCTGCCCCTACAATCATCATGCGGCGAGAGAGTCGTTTTATGAGTGGTCGCGCAGATAAGTATTATGAGTAGAGACCTGGCTATCACCTTTGCCGGTGGTGGGAATAGGGCTTTTTACCAGCTTGGCTTAATGAATCGCTGGCGAGAGCAACTGCTGCCGCGCATAGGCGCTATGGCGACATGCAGCGCGGGCGCGTGCGTCGCAACCTTTCTATTGAGTGGCCGGGAGAGGGAAGCCGGAGACTTCTGGCGAGCGCGGCGCGAGGGCATAACCAGAAACTTTGAATGGAAGAAGCTGCTGCGAGGTGCGCGCCCTACTCCGCATGAGCCAATCTACAGAGACACCCTGCTTCATGCTTTTGCAGAGGGCGGTTTCGAGCGTGTGCGTTCGCAACCATTTCCTATATTCATCCTGACGACTGCGTTCCCCAGTCGCCTGCCTGCTTCGGTGGCCGTCATGCTCGGGCTTTGTGCTTACAATGTCGAGAAAAAAATTCGCAAAGAGATGATTCACCCTACGTTCGGAAGGCGTGTAGGCTTTAGAGCGGCGGTCTTTGACGCGCGTGATTGCGAAACCCCTTCGGATTTGGCGGAGCTTATCATAGCGTCTTCGGCGACTCCTCCCTTCACCTCGCTTGGCAGCTTCAAAGGCCAGCGGCTTCTGGACGGCGGGATCATTGATAACGTCCCTGCATTTCTTGCCGATGGATTGCCGGAGATAAAAAGGAATCTGGTACTTCTAACACGTCCTTATCCTTCCAGTGTGACGGGGCGTCAGGGCACTCGGCTCTACATAGCTCCAGCCGAAGAGCTACCCGTTCATCGTTGGGACTACACGCGACCAGATTTGATAGATGCAACCGTCGAAGCAGGCGAGCGCGACGCCGAAAGATACGAAGAGGCGTTAACAGATTTCTTGATTTAATCTGAAGCTCGACACAAGTAGTGAGCAATCTGGTCTTAGCTCCATAGGAGCGAAATGTTTATAGCTTATCGCATCAATCAAACATCAAGCTCCGCGAGGTGCGCAATGTAATCAACCCGGAACATGAAGCTCCTACGGAGCTTAGTTCGATTTATCGTGTCTGAGCTATAAACATTTGGCTCCTACGGAGCTTTCGTTGGCTGACATCAAACTGACGTTAATTTAATCTGCGCTCCGATTCTTATCACAAGGGCTGGGAGATTCTCGTTTCGCTCATGAGTTCAAAGCTAAGGTACATGAACGCCGATTTCGAGATTGAACTGTCTCATACACCCGGCACTTACCGCAGGCTTCCTCCATCGGACGAGCTGAACCATAGACTTGCTCCACACCTGTTATGGTTGGCGCGCGAAGGAGACGCACTGCTCTTGAGAGAGCCATGGTCTGAGCGCCTCAAAACGGAAGCGCGACGACGCGGGGTGGAGCTTGTCTCGACGCGGCATTCAAACCATCTGATTAACCATACCTTCACGCCCTGGGGCTGGACTCCGAGCGCCGTGCTTGCGGGCGAGCAGGCCGGAGCAGTCGTGAATCCCATTCCCTTCCATATAGTGAAACGTGTTAATTCAAAGCTCTGGAGTCACGCTCTGGAAGTGGAGCTGGGATGGGCTGTGGCAGGGGCTACAACCGCTTCTAACTTAGATGAGCTAAGCGAAGCCGTCTCTTTTGCCTGCCCTTTGGCCGGTGACAAATGGGTTATCAAAAGCCCATTCGGCTTCGCCGCGCGCGACCGCGTGCTCGGCAGAGGCGCGTCGCTGGAGGGGGCGCAGGCAAAGTGGTGCGAGCGTCGCTTAGAGAGAGGTGAACAGCTAATCTTTCAGCCGTGGCTGGAAGTCGTACGCGAATACGGTGTCGTGCTGGAAATTTTGCCCGACGGAGCACACCATATTCACGGCATCAGCGACCTGCAAACCAACGGCGCGGGCACAGGCAAAGGATACATACTGGGTCGCCGCCCGCCTGCACATCGCGTGCTTGAGCTTGAAAGAGTTGCCGCAATTGTGTCCGAGCGATTATTCAAAGAGGGTTATTTCGGGCCTGTAGGGATAGATGCTCTTGAGCACTCGCGCGGGCTTCACCCGCTACTGGAAATCAACGCCCGCTATACAATGGGTTTTGTTGCCGTCGCCGTCGAAAGTAGTCTCAAACCGTCGTCACCGATTTTCTGGAGCCTGAATTCAGGATTAAGCAACCGGGATGAGGGAGATTAAAGCTACGTGAGTTCGATATAAGATAATGACGTGCTCGGCTAGCCCCTGAAAGGGGCGAAAGAAATTCCACGTTGAGAATCTTTCGCCCCTTTCAGGGGCTTCTAATTTTAATTACTGCATTATCCCCAAGGCTCGCGCCGTGGGTTACATTCTATCGCCCCTATGGGGCTTAAGATGCAACTACGGTCGGCTGCTTATATTGCATCTCACGTTAAAGCTCTTTGACGCGTCTTTCCATCCGGTGTGCGATTTGTGCCGGGTTATCTGTTTGAGAGAAGCGTATGGCTTCGCCGAAGGTGATTGAAACCTGTCCGGGCCATGCGAAGTGTTTGTTTAGACGCTTGAGTTCGTAGAGGCCGTCAATTCTGATGGGCACGACCGGCGCGCGTAGATTGGCCGCCAGCAGGCCGCTGCCCGTCATGAATGGACTCATGCGCCCGTCTTCGCTTCGCCTGCCTTCGGGGAAGACGAGCACGCTCTGGCCGCTGTCCATCATCTCGCCCGCGTAAGCGAAGCTGCGACGAAAGCCGCTCTTTTTCGGCAGCGGAAAGACGTTGAAGAACGTCAAGACCAGCGCATACTGTGCAAACAGGCGCAGGCGTGTGAACCAGTTCGGGCGAACTTTGGGGTGAACCCAATCGCGCAGGACTTCTCCCTCCATGGCAATCGCCAGATGTCGCCTGAATCTTCCGGGCAGCGCCGACAAAACAAGCGCATGGTCAATCATAGAGATGTGATTGCATACGAAAAGCACGGGCGCGCGTAACTCTTTCAAGTTCTCTCTGCCGCGCACTCTCACGCGGCACATGATGAATGTCAGAGGCAGCACGAAGAGGTACAGCGTTAGACGACGAATCCACGTCACGGGCGCACGCCGCGCCCATTCAGGATAGGGATACCGCGCAGGGGTTTCACCGGACGCGCCCTCTTTAACCATCCGCTCGACTTCGCCCACGGTCGTCGCATTGGTAAAAGCCGCTTCGTCCAGCTCAACCTGATAGCGCTCTTCAAGCGCGCTCAACAACTCCACACGGTCGAGCGAGTCAAGGTTCAGGTCGGTTGCAAGACCGCTCGTGGAAATGACCTGCGCCTGATTGTTGCCGCTGATGCGATTGATTATCAACGCGAGTACACCTACCTGTTCCGGCTTTGATTGGTTAGCCGCAAAGCTTGCCCACACACTCTGTGCAACTTCGCGCTTGATTACCTTTTGTGTAGCGGTGCGCGGGAAATCCGTCTCCGGCCAGATGAAGAAGCGCCGAATCTGTTGATGCTTTGCAAGCATCAGGTTAGCGCGCTCTATGACCTCTGCGGCCTTCGTCTCTACGTCTCTCATGATGAGCACTGCGAGCGGCTCAGTCCCATGTTCGGTCTCAAACGAGATGACCACGCTCTCGCGCACTTCGGCCTGAGCGTTAAGCGCCGCCTCCAAATCTTCAGGATAAATATTCAGCCCGGCGGCGGTGACAATCACATCCTTCTTGCGTCCCTTAAAATATAGATTGCCTTCTTCGTCCATAAGCCCAACATCGCCCGTGCGCAGCCAGCCATCTTCGTTCATCAGGTAATCCTGCTGCCCTGCCCAGTAGCCGGGCGAAACGTTTGCGCCGCGCACCATAATCTCGCCCGCCTCATCAAGCTTTACTTCATGACCGGGAAGCGTGCGGCCAATCGAGCCGCGACTCTTTTTGAACGGATGATTGACGCTGATAAGCGAAGCCGTCTCCGTCATGCCGTAGCCCTGTATGACCGCGAAGCCCAGACGCTGCCAGAAGTTTTCCGTCTCTTCGTAGAGAGTCGCGCCGCCCGCTATGAATGCCCAGAACCTCCAGCCGAATTTCCTGTGAAGAGAACGGAATGCCCACAGGCGACGTGGGACGCTCCAACTGCCTGCGCGCTCTATAGCCTGATGAAACGCCCGGCTCGTGCCTTCTCTTTCCCATTCGACACGTATGCGGTCGCGCAAGATTTCAAGCACGCGCGGGATTGTGACGGCGACGTTGATACGCTCTCGCCTGCAAGTCTCCATCATCTCGGAAGGGTTCAGAGAGTTTTGAAAGAAGACGTGACCGCCTAAAAGCTGCGGCACGAAGATGGTCATCAATTGTCCGAAGACGTGGCTGAGAGGAAGAGAGTTGAGAAAACGTAGTGGATGCACCAGCCGCTCCCACTTGAGATACTTCTGAATCTCGCTTTCAAGCGGCGCGATACTCGCCAGCAGATTTCCGTGCGTCAGCAGAACTCCCTTCGGCGCGGTCGTCGTCCCCGAAGTGTAAATGATTTCAAGCAGGTCATCTTCGCCTATCTCTTCATTTTGATAAGCGGCTGAATCATGGTGCGCGATGCTTTCTTCCAGCTTCGCTAGATTCAAAGAAGGCAGCTCGAAGTTTTCGAGTTGTTCCTGCCCGTCGTGAAGAAGCAATACGGGCTGTGTCTGCTGGCAGACTCGTGCAAGAAAAGCGGGCGTGCTCGATGCGTCAAGCGGTACGAGAGCCGCGCCGCGCGCCGCGCACCCGAAAAAGGCCGCGACCCATTCGGGGCTGTTCTCCGCACAGAGCAGCACGCGCATCCCTTTGCCTACGCCGCGCGCCTCCAACTCGCGCGCGAGCCTGTAGGCCGCTTCAGCTACACGCGCATACGACCAGCGCTCGACGCGAAGCCCTCGATGGTGCGCGAAGGCAGTCTCATGGCCTCGCCGCCTGTAATCATCCAGAAAGCTTAAAATATTCCTGCGCATCAAATTCAAACCCGTGTAAATTCCTGCCGCAAAAATTTTATCCTAATAAGCTCTTAAAGGCTTAACCTTCCGGCTTGTGACACTTTCATTTCGTAAACAAGGCGTTCTGTTAGTTTTCGAGTCCCGCAAGGGATGATTGGCAATAGCCCAGCACTTTAGTGCTGGGAACAGAATGCCAAAAGGATTTATTGAGTCCCGTAGGGACGACTGAAATCAAGCTGAAAGTTTCAGTCGTCCCTACGGGACTCAATAAATAATTTCCGTATCTTTAACCCTAAAGTGCCAGGCTATTTTCAGTCGCTCCTGACGGAGCTTTTTCCTGCGTGCATAGTTAGATATATTCACAACACGATGGCAGCAGAGATTAAACGAGTAATCATCATAGGCGGCGGCATAGGCGGTTTGTGCGCCGCTATCAGCCTGCGCAGGATTGGTCTGGACGTAGCGGTTTACGAGCAGGCGGAAGAGTTGCGCGCAATCGGAGCCGGACTCACCATCTGGGCGAATGCGATTAAGGCTCTGCGCAAGCTGGGCGTGGCCGGTGAGGTTATCAAAGCAGGCTCGAAGATAGAGCGCGGGGAGCTTCGTACCTCTACAGGGCGCGTGCTGTCGCGCACTCATACGGGCGAGCTTGAGCAACGCTTCGGAGAACCGACCGTAGCCATTCATCGCGCAGACCTGCATGAGATTCTGTTGGGCGCTCTCCCACCCGGCACAGTTCGCCTCAATGCAAAGTGCATCCGTTTTGAAGAGGATGAAGCGGGCGTGTCCGTACACTTCTCTGATGGTCAAATGGATCGCGGGCAGTTGCTTGTAGGAGCGGACGGCATTCATTCGGTCGTGCGAGAGCAGTTGTTTCCCGAAGTGAAGCTGCGTTATTCAGGCTACACGACGTGGCGCGGGGTGGTAGAGACGCTGGATGAAGCGGCGCTCGGCACGACTTCTGAAACGTGGGGATGCGGCGCTCGCTTCGGCATCGTGCGGATTGATAGAGAGCGCATCTACTGGTTTTCAACTGCCAACGTGCCGCCGGGACAAAGGCTCTCGCCCGCCGAGAGCAAGAGCTATCTGCTTGAGCACTTCAAAGACTGGCATCATCCCGTAAAGCTTCTCATCGAATCAACGCCCGCAGAACATATCCTGCACAACGACATCTACGACATCGCGCCTATGAAGAAATGGTGTCGTGGCCGCATAGCGCTCTTAGGAGACTCTGCGCATCCGACTACACCCAACATGGGACAGGGAGCGTGCATGGCGATTGAATCGAGCCTTGCGCTCGCGCGTTGTCTACGGCAAACGGATGACCTCGCCGCAAGCCTTCGCCGCTACGAAAGGGAGCGCATGCCCCGCACCGCATGGATAACCAACCAGTCATGGAGAATAGGACGCATAGGCCAATTCCAGAGCCGCCTGCTCTGCACCCTACGCGACCTCTTCGTCCAACTTGCTCCCGATTCCCTCACCATCAAACAGATAGTGAGAGCCGTCGAACACGAAGAACAATTATGAATGGGTGACGGGTGTCAGGTGCCGGGTGCCGGTAAAAGCAAATTAACTGGATTCTCTTTTTCCCGGCACCCGGCACCTGACACCCGTCCCCTGCTGTTCGATTTCTTCGGGCAGGGCGGAGGAGAATTCCAGCCAGTCGCCGCCTGACGGATGATGAAAGCAGAGGCGTGCGGCGTGCAGGCAGAGTCGCGCAATTGAGTCTGCGGAGTACCAGTCATCGCCTAAGATGGCGTGGCCTATGTGCGCGCAGTGAATACGCAGTTGGTTGGTGCGTCCCGTCACAGGCTCAAGCTCTACCAGGCTCATACTCTCTCTTCTTTCAATTACACGCAGGCGCGTTTCGGCTTGCTTGCCGCTTGCATAGACGTTCCATTTTGGATGCGCTTCGGGGTCGCGGCCAACGGGAGCATTGATGGTCAACTCGTCTTCTTCAATGCATCCGTGAACAAGCGCGAGGTATCTTTTTTCCACCAGCCTGCGATGAAAGTGGCGCGTGAGGATGGAGAGCGCGCGTTCGGTTTTGGCGACGACCATCAGCCCCGAAGTGGCGCGGTCTAAGCGATGCACGATGCCGGGACGAACCAGGGGACGCGGTCTGTAGGTTGCCGGTTCTGCGTTGCCTGCTTCAGCCGAAGAGGTGTCGCGCTCTTTTATAGCGGCGGGGTTTAGATGGTAGGAAAGCGCGTTGGCGAGCGTGCCGCTCTTTTCAGTGCGCGTCGGATGAACGAGCATCCCCGCAGGCTTGTCTATGACCATGATGTGTGCGTCTTCGTAGACCACATCCAGCGGAATCGCTTCGGGCGTCATCGCGGTTGGCTCGCCTTCGTCAATCCTGATTTCCACCAGATCGCCGCTCTGCAAATGATAACCCGGCGCGGCTATCTCTCTATTCACCATGCATACACCTTGAAGCAGAAGGCTGTTGATGCGCATGCGGCTCAGCCATCCGAGCTGCGACGCCAGAAAGCGATCAAGGCGCAGGTCTGCTTCCGCTGAGCCGATTTGAAATTGTAAGAGTTGCTGCATCGTCGGCTATGGCGCTCTCGGATAAATTTCTACCTTCTGGCTTCAATAATGACAGTTTATACTTGTGAAGTCCCTGTAAACCATCCGCCCGCTCTTTGTGTGCTATCTTAAATATTCCCCTCGCACGGATTCATCATAATCATGAAGGAGTCGTTTAAACCCGCCGTATATTTTATGAAGGAAATCCATCAAAAAACGGAAAGAGATGCCATCTCATCCGTCAGGGTGCTGGCGGATCAGGCATTCTCAAGAGCCGCAGGCGCGCCGCTCCTGACGGGCAATAGTGTTCGCTTGCTCAGGGACGCGCAGGAGAATTATCCGGCGTGGCTCGATGCCATCAAGCATGCCGAAAAGAGAATCCACTTTGAATGCTACATCATTCACGAGGATGAAGTCGGGCGCGAGTTCGCCGAAGCGCTCGCACAGAAGGCGCGCGAAGGACTACGCGTGCGCCTGATCTACGACTGGCTCGGCGCGCTCGGCGCTGCTACTAGCAAACTCTGGCGGCAGATGTCGGACGCAGGGGTAGAGGTGCGTTGCTTTAATCCGCCGCGCTTCGACAGTCCCTTTGGATGGCTCAGCCGCGACCATCGCAAGATGATTGCGGTTGACGGCGGTGTTGGTTTCGTCACAGGTCTGTGCGTAGGCAAGCGCTGGGTCGGCTACCCTGAGCGCAACATAGAGCCTTGGCGCGATACTGGCGTAGAGGTGCGCGGGCAAGCCGTTGCCGACATAGAAATGGCGTTTGCACAATCTTGGGCGGCGTGCGGCGCTGCCTTGCCGGAAAGCGAGCTTGTGGCGCGCGACTCTATCCCCGATGCGGGCAATACGCTCATGCGCGTCATAGGAGGGATGCCCAACACTGCCGGGCTGTATCGTCTAGATTATCTGGTGGCTGCGCTTGCGCGCCGCACGCTCTGGCTGACGGACGCATACTTTGTAGGCACGACCACCTACATTCAATCTCTGGCATCTGCCGCGCGCGACGGCTGCGACGTGCGCCTGCTCGTTCCCGGCTCAACCGATGTTCCGTTCTTTCGCGCTCTTTCGCGCACGGGTTATCGCCCGCTACTGGAATCGGGCGTGCGCGTCTTTGAATGGAACGGCTCGATGCTTCATGCCAAGACGGCTGTGGCCGACAGCCACTGGGCAAGAGTCGGGTCAACAAATCTTAACCTGGCGAGCTGGATAGGAAACTGGGAACTGGATGTAGCCGTCGAAGATAAAGAATTCGCAGAACAGATGGAGGCGATGTTCCTTGAAGACCTGAAGCATTCGACCGAAATCGTGCTGAGCGAGAGAAAGCGCGTGTACGCGACCGATTACCCGGAGCCGCCGCGCCGCCATCGCTACAAAAAGTACAGGCGCGGGAGCGCAGGCCGTGCCGCCATCGGAGCGCTCGGCATAGGCAGCGCCGTCAGCGCCGCCATCACCAACCATCGCATCCTTGGCCCGGCTGAAGCCAAAGTCATGGTCGTTGCCAGCGTGTTGCTGCTGATGCTGACTGTCATCGCAGTCCTGTGGCCGCGCGTCTTGACGATTCCTCTGGCCGTGTTAGCCCTATGGATTGCCGCAGCGCTTTTGATACGCTCCTACAGGCTGCACCGGGAAGGGCCGCGCGCCGAACAGGAGTCGCCGCAGGCGCGCTCAATGCTCGCTCAAACAGGAAGCGATAAAAGCAGTTCAGGCGAGAAAAAATCGCAGCAGACCGGAGATAAAGAGAAGACCATAGCTTAGAGTGATGATAGTTAACGTGAGGAGCGAGATAAGCAAACTAACTTCTTAGCCCCTGAAAGGGGCGATAGATTGTAGCCCACGGCGTAAGCCGTGGGGATAACATGCCCACAAATATGAGTAGCCCCTGAAAGGGGCGAAAGAAACCCAGTCTTGATAATCTTTCGCCCCTACCGGGGCTTTTAACTTTGAAGGTGACTTGATTCCCACGGCTCACGCCGTGGGCTACAATCTATCGCCCCTTTCAGGGGCTTCGGAACACAACATTGCTCCCTCATCCTTCGGCCCTGCTTTTCAACTGGCAGCAAAAAACGTGCGGCTGCCTGCATTTTCTACACGCTTCCCTGAAATTTCTCCCGCTCTACTGCTCGCACGTATTAGATTGCGACTTGCACCTGGGAAACTGCGGAGAAGCATAACGCTCCATACTCAATTTCAGAGCCTTGATGGCTCCCACGCTTAATCCGCACATTCTCTCTTTTAAGTTATCTTTATCTTGAAGGGTTGAAGGGAGCGCGAGCGTGCAGGAAACGCTTTCGTACGGAGGTTTGTATTATGAGAATAAAAAAATCTGACCGGCATTCATGGAATAGAATTCTGACGTTGCTTCTGCTTTTGGCGGGCGGTACGGCGTTGTTTCTTTTAAGAGCGGAAACGCGCACCGCTGCTGTTAACCAGCCTGCGACGCCGAGCGCATTTCAAGACCCTGCAATGGTGCGCCGCTACCAGCAGACAATCACCCCTGAAGCTCTGGCCGCCCGTCTATACTTTCTGGCCTCCGATATGTTCGAGGGCAGAGAGACGGCTACGCGCGGGCAGAAGCTCGCCGCGGATTATCTGGCTTCACAGTACAGGCGCATGGGTCTGATTCCGAAAGGCACCGTCAAACAGGATGACCCGCTTTCTCCCTCTGCCTATTTTCAACGGTTCAAGCTCTACAAGAGGGACGCCATGCGCGCAGAACTTGAGGTCAAGATAAACGGCGAGCAGGTTGTAAAGAGCGCGTATTCTCAGGAGGAGCAAGATGACCTTGCTTATTTCGCCTTCGGTAAACTGGCTGCATCAAAGGGCGGCGTGGTCTTTGCCGGGTACGGTATAGAAGATGATGGCTTAGGCTACAACGACTTCGCCGCGCTCAAAGAACAGAAGATCAGCGTTGACGGCAAGTGGATTATGATTCTGGCGGACGAGCCGCTGCGCGATGCAACGACTTCGCTCCTGCCGACCGCAGACCGCAAGCCCTCCAAGTGGTCAGCGCGCATATACGATAAGAAACTGGCTATATGGAAATCGGGCAAACCGGCGGGCGTTATCATCGTCAGCGATGCGACCTCGCGCGCGCCCGAAGGAGGCTTCAAAGAGGCTGCTAGACTGGCGGCACAGAACGCAAAGGGTGCCGCCAATCTTTCGCTCTCTCAGGACACGCCGAGCACTTTCCCCACGACCTACTTCATCTCCACAAAGCTTGCAGACCGTATCCTCTCCGCTTCGGGTCGCACGGTTAAGGATGTAGCGCAGGAGATAAATGGAAAGCTGAAGCCGGTCGTCTTTGACGTTAAAGGCGCGGAGATTAACGCACGCACCGAGCCTTTCGAGCCGCTTGAGTCGGAGAACGTGCTGGCGTTCATAGAAGGCTCTGACCCGAAGCTTAAGGATGAAGTGGTTGTCGTCTCGGCGCACTACGATCACCTTGGAATTAATCCGCAGCTCAAGGGCGATCAGATTTTCAACGGCGCGGCGGACGACGGCTCCGGCACGGTCGCCACCCTCGCGATGGCCGAAAGCCTTATGCGTGCTAAAGCAGACGGCATGGGGCCGCGACGCTCGATTCTCTTCCTCAACACCAGCGGCGAAGAGAAAGGCACCCTCGGCTCTGCCTTCTACACGGACAAGCAGCCCGTCATCCCACTGGAGCGAATCGTCGCCAACATCAACATGGACGGCATCGGCGGCGTTGACGCGGCTCATGCAAAGACGAATCCGAACTACATCTACATCATAGGCCGTAAGGAGACATCGTCGGAGTTGTTGGAAATGAGCAAACGTCTCAACCAGCTCACCGGCACGAATCTCTTTCTGGACGAGTCACAGTATTACCCTTCCGACCAACTCAACTTCGAGAAGATGTTCGTGCCGTACATCTTCTATTCGACCGGGCTGACGGAGCATTATCACAAGCCTTCGGACGAAGCCCAGACAATCAATTACGAGCACATGGCTCTCGTCGCGCGCTTGAGCTTCGCAACCGTCTGGCAGGTTGCCAACGCGGATGCGCCGCCCGCTCGCATAAGCCGTGACCGGCTTGCGCTGACCGGCTACGGCTGCCCCCCATGCGGACTTGAATGCGACGGCTTGCTGTTTGACGAGCCTGGCGTGTGTCCCGTCTGCCAGATGAGCCTGTCTCCAAAATATGAGGTGAAGAAGTGAGCGGCGAAGCTGCTAGTGGTTCAATCAGGATTGAGTGTCAGGCTACTTGATATTCACCACAGAGACACAGAGGACACGAGAGGATGCACAGAGAGTTGAATATCACTCAAGTCTCCGTGCTCCCTCTGTGTTCTCTGTGTTCTCTGTGTCTCTGTGGTGAATATCGACTCTTATCGCACTCAACTTCAAGCTAAACCGCTAATGAAAAGATTGAAGAAAAGCAGCCTTCGGGACTAGACTGCCGGAACTGAGACGATGAAAGAACTGTTTTCCAAAATTGTTCCAGCCGAAGAGAAGGTGAAGCGCCGCTGGCTCAAGTGGGTTGCGCTCTCCGGCTTCTGGACTTTCCTGGCGCTCCTTTACGGCAACCAGACGTACTTCTTTATGCGCGCCGAAGGAATGTATCACCAGTGGTGGCTCATCATCGTCTGGCAGATACTGGTCTGGAACACCTGGACGGCGCTGACGCCCCTGATTCTCTGGGCGGGACGACGCTTCCCCATAGAGATAAGAAGCTGGAGGCGCGGAGTGTTGATGCATCTGCCCATCTTCGCCCTCGTCTCTTCTCTTAACGTAGCCGTCTTCACGGTTCTTTACATAGGCATGAGACCCTTTGATGTTTATCAGGACATCACAACACCTTTCTCGCATCAATACTATGAGAAGCTGCTGTCCAGATTCCCTTTGGACTTTCTGATTTACAGCGCCATCCTCGGCGTCGGTTACGCTTTCGATTACTACGAGAAATACAGGGAGCGCGAGTCTCGCGCGACGCAACTGGAATCGCAACTGGTACAGGCACAACTTGAATCGCTCAAGATGCAGCTTCATCCGCACTTTCTCTTCAACACGCTGCATGCTATTTCGGGACTGGTGCGCGAGCAGGAAAACAAGGCTGCCGTGAATATGATAGCGGGCTTGAGCCAACTCCTGCGCCATGCGCTTGAGACGAGCGGCAGGCCGGAAGTCCCCTTGCGCGAGGAGCTGGAATTCCTTGAGCTGTATCTTGATATACAACAGATGCGGTTCTCCGACCGGCTGAAAATCGAGATGAATGTTCAGCCTGAAACATTGGACGCCGCCGTGCCCAATCTAATCCTTCAACCCATTGTCGAGAATGCCATACGCCACGGCATATCGCCCCGCGTAGAGGGTGGTCTGATTCAGCTTTCGACCCGAAGCGATAACGGTATTTTAGAGATAAAGGTGTCAGACGATGGCTGTGGATTGCATAAGGATTGGCGACTGGAGAACTCTGAAGGCATCGGGCTGGCGAATACCAGGGCGCGGCTCGCACAGCTTTACGGCGCATCGTATCGCTTTGTGATACGCAATCGCGCGGGCGGCGGTGTCGAAATCCTGCTCGCGTTTCCGTTTAGAACAGCAGAGAACGGCCATGAGTAAGACGCGAAAACCTATCCGCGTCATGATTGTTGACGACGAGCCTCTGGCGCGCGCCAACCTTCGACTGCTTCTCAAAGAGGATGCGGAAATAGAGATCGTCGCCGAAGCCGGAAGCGGGGCGGAGGCCGTCTTGCTTATCAGTAAACACTCGCCCGACCTGCTTTTTCTGGACATACAGATGCCGGGAATGAACGGCTTCGACGTGCTGGAGAAGATTGACGCTGCACGAATTCCTGCCATCATCTTCGTCACTGCTTTTGACCAGTATGCCTTGCGCGCCTTTGAAGTCCACGCGCTCGATTATCTATTGAAACCTTTCGACGATGCGCGCTTTGAAAAAGCCCTGCGTCAGGCAAAGGCACAGATTGAGCAGCGCGAGATTAACAAGCTCAGCCAGAAGTTGTTCGCGCTATTGGAAGACCGGGAGGAGCGTCAAACCGCAGAGCCTCGCGCCGCAGACCGCTCAAGGTATCTGACACGGCTGATGATTAAATCCGCCAGCCGCATCTTCTTTCTAAAGGTGGAAGAGATTGATTGGATAGGGGCGGAGGATTATTACGTCAAGCTGCACTTCGGGCGCAAGTCGCATCTGCTGCGCGAGACCATGAACGAGCTGGAAGCAAAACTCGACCCCGAAAAATTCCTGCGCATACATCGCTCTTCCATAGTCAACCTGGATCGCATCAAAGAGATGCACGCGCATTTCAACGGCGACTACGTAGTCATCCTGCACGACGGCACGGAGCTGAAGCTGAGCCGCAGCCGCCGCGAACAACTTCAGACGCTCTTAAAGAACGACCGCTTCTGAAAAAGCAATCGCTTCTGACCGTAAGGTTCCGCTCGCTCGCTGCATTTTCACCTTCCTTCACTGCAAAGCCGAACACCCTTTCTAAAGAAGAGTCTATATTCCCAACCAGCAGCTTAGTTTTCACTCTTATCTGTCGCGCTCGCAGTTCCCATGGTTTTTTGCCTGCGCGAAAGCATTAACGAATTTTCGTAAACAGCAAAAGGAGAATACTCATGAGAAAATCGGACACTGCTCTGGTGCTAATCTTTATCCTCTCGATTGTCGCAAGCGTCGGCGTCGCTTTAGCAAACGGCATGGCTAATGAAATTGGCAGTCAAACTCAGAACACCCAAACGCAGAAGAAGACTACAGCGCCCAGAAACCTGGCTATCTTCATCTTCGACGGCGTGCAGATAATCGATTACACAGGCCCGTATGAAGTCTTCGGCCAGTCGAGGCTTTTCAATGTCTACACCGTTGCGGAAAAGGCCGACCCCATCACAACCAACATGGGCATGACGGTCGTTCCCAAATACACATTCGACAATGCTCCCAAACCGGATGTGATTCTATTGCCGGGCGGAGGCGTGGAGCCGCATATGAACAATCCGAAGGTCATCAAGTGGGTGCAGGAGCGTGCTGCGGAAGCCGAGTACGTGATGAGCGTCTGCAACGGCGCTTTCTATCTGGGCAAAGCCGGACTCCTTGATGGAAAGACGGCCACGACCTATTACGGTTTGATTGACGGTCTGAAGGAGCTTGCGCCGAAGGCGAAGGTCGTCACAGACCAGCGCTTCACGGATAACGGGAAGATAATCACGACCGCCGGGCTATCTTCCGGCATTGACGGCGCGCTTCATCTGGTAGAGAGAATCGCAGGCCGTGGACGCGCGCAGGAGATTGCGCTCAACATGGAATACAACTGGCAGCCGGATGCTGGATACGCACGCGCCAGTTTCGCTGATAGATATTTGCGCAAAGCCCTGGGGCAGGAAGGATTCAAGCTGCCGGACGGCGTGGGCTGGAAAGTCCTTGGACAAAAGGGAGACAAGGACAGTTGGGAGAAGAACTGGGAAGTCCGCATAGATGTTTCAGCTCAAGACCTGTTGAAGATTATTGACGGGAAACTCGCTGAAGGCTGGACGAAACAGTCCACCAGCCATGCCAACGGAACCTCAAGAACTCTCTGGAAGTTTACGGATGAAGAAGGCAAGACGTGGAGCGCCGTGTCGAACATCCAGCCGATGGCGAGCGAAAAGAACACCTACACGCTGACAATCAAGCTCGCGCGCGGCGATGCTTCTGCCCGGTTGTAGTTTCCAGATATACAGGAAGGCCAAAAGGCCATTTCCTGGAGAGGCCGCGAGAGGCAGTCTGAAAAGTCCCGTCAGGGACGATTGATAATAGCCCAGCACTTCAGTGCTGGGTCAAAGCCGGGTAATGAAAGTAGAGTCCCGTAGGGACGGCTGAAAGAGATGTTCAGTCGTCCCTACGGGACTCAATGCTTTGCTCCACCGATTATTCCCAGTGATAAATCACTGGGCTATTCTCAATCGTCCCTACGGGACTGAAGGCGAATCAAAAGAAGTTTCCCTGCTCGGTCTGGCTTTCGCGCCGTGCATCAATTAAACTCTTCCTAATCTCAATAAAAGTTTTGCGGGAATATATGATGAGTGAACTCATGGAGCGCCGCTGGGCGGTCATTAGCGAGCACGGCAGCGAGGCCACAGACCTGACGTTTGACGAGGCTCATGCGTTGATGCACCGTCTCACAGGTGAAGGAGTTCACGGCCTTTGCATCGTCACCAACGAGGCGGCGCGACATTTCCTGCGCGAAGGCTCGACCGCATCGCAATTAAAGCAACCCATCCCGGCGCGCGACTGAGCCTGAAAAAAGCGACCTTTAATGGCGAAGCGTGAAGTCTGCGACGAGCGGCAGATGGTCTGAAGCTACAAGTGCGGTGCGGCTTCTATGAAGTGTGAGACCTTTTAATTCCAGCGTGTCGTCATAGTAGACGTGATCCAGATGCACGAGCGGCAGGATTCCCGGATAGGTTCGGGCGCGGCTCAAATGATAACGAAGGTCTGCGCTCTTGAAATGCGTTGAGAGTAGCCGAGAGGCCAGCCCGTTCGTCCATTCGTTGAAATCTCCGACCACGACGCGCGGCCCCGTATGCTCTGGATTATTCAGTATCTCGTCACTCACAAGCTTGCGCCCCTGAAAGCGACGCTCTATAAAGGCCGTGCCGAGATGTATGTTGAAGACGTGAAGCACGCTTCCCGTTTCTATATGAACGTCTGCGCGCAGGCAACCGCGACGCTCGCGCCCGCGCCAAGTGATGTCCAGGTTCTCGACCTTGCCGAGCGGCAAGCGGCTCAGTAGAACATTCCCATACGCTCCGCCATAGAGCCTTCGGTTCTCGCCGATGCGATAATCCATCCCTAAAGCTTCGGCTATGTATCTGGCCTGATGCTGCTCGTGTCCCTTGCCCTCGATGCTTAAAACTTCCTGAAGCGCTATGATGTCGCCGCCCGTCTCCCTCAAGACCGCCGCGATGCGTTCGGGACGGACTCTGCGGTCAAGCCCACGACACTTGTGAACGTTATACGTGACAACGCGAAGCGTGTTCATGATTCAAACCCGATGGCTCGTACAAGTTACAGCGTGAAAAACTGTGCGACCGCACAATCAAACCCCTTCAGGACTGTGCTCTTGATAGTGTCAGCTTCCGGGACTTCCGTCAGAGCATAATGGCCTTCGTGCAAGATTAGCTGCGAGACAGTTTTTGTCTCCGGGTCAACTATCCAGTATTCACGCACGCCATTTAACTCATATAGATTGCGCTTTGTAATCGCATCATGCTTGACGGAGCCGGGCGAAAGAATCTCCACGACGAAAGAGGGCACGCCCTTCACTCGACTGGCTGGAGCGGCAAGAGCAGCCTCTTCATTCGTGAGAAAGAAAGCATCAGGCTGTACAACATCCCCGGTCGGTAATTCAACCTCAAGCGGGGAACAATACATACGACCACTCTTTTTGTCTTCGACAAACGTGCGCAGGGCAAAGTAGATGTTTCCCAGAATTGTCTGATGGGCAACTATCGGTGAGGGAGCCATGATTATCTCTCCGTTGATGTACTCAACCGGAAGCATGGATTCCGGCAAAGCCCAGAACTCCTCTATAGAGGCTTTCCGGTAGGTGAGGCGCGATTCGGTTGATGGTTGAACAAGTTCTGTAGTCATCTTGAAGGCTCCATATCAAACTGCAACTGGGGCGGCGGATGAGGTTGAATAGATTGTATCACGACGCAGGACGCGCCCGGTTGTCTACCTCACGCGAGTATTTCCCTCTGATTCGTACGCAGCGTTGAAGTCCGTCAACTGTCTCCAGAACCTTCAGGCGCAGGTCACGGTCGAGCGAAGGGTTGCGATCAAGAAAGTTCTGCACGGTGTCGAGCGCCTTCGGGCTACACTGCCCGCCTATAAAAGCCGCAAGCCAGCCGTTGACGAAGAAAATCTTGCGCGTGCGCTTCAATGTCGGCAACTCTTCAAGCGCGCGTTCCAGGTATGGAAGAGTCAACTCGGATTGCTGAAGCGTATTGAACGGCCCCGTGCTCGCTTCGATCCAGCTTTCGGCCAGCTTCGTGTCGTTCAGATAAGCAGTGAAATAGTTTTTCTTCGTCTCTGAAAGGCTGCGCGCAGCGCCCGCACTGTAAGCATAGCGCTTAGCATCGTCAGTGGTATCTTCCATGCTCAGCTTTTCCAGCAACGCTGGAGCATCCGCGTCGGCGCGCATCAGAAGCGCCGTGACGATGTCGAAGCGGTCACGCGAGCGCAACGTCATGCCCGGAATCTTTACTTCGCCGCGCAGGATTTTTTTGAGCAGGTCGCGCGCCTCAGTTGTTTTCGCCACCGATTGAAAGGCGCGAAAGTATGTGATCCGCAGACCTGCGGTTTCGGCATTCATCATGCGGTCAGAAAGCAGACGTTCCAAGCGCGGCGCAAGCAAGCTCATCTCTTCGTTTGAGACGTAGCGATTAAAAGCAGTGGAGGTGCGCGCCAGTATGCTCTGGGTCGTCACCTCATCGCGCTCCTGTGGAAGAAGCTTGACGGCCAACTCTATGTAATCGAGGGGCGCGAGTTCCGCTTCGCGCACGCTGTCCCAGAGCGCGCCCCATAGAAGCGCGCGCAGGAAGGGGTCTGTCACCGCGCCTAGACGATTGATGACGGCGCGCTTGCTCTCGTCGTCGAGCAGGAATCGCCCGTAGCCGTAGTCTTCATAATTGGCGAAGACATAACGCGGCGCACGCTTGCCTATGGCTTCAGCGACGCGCCGCTCGCCGTTGCCGCTCAAGGTGACGGTCAGGGTTTCAGGCCGCGCGTCGTCATAAGCAAGCAGCAGCTTGACGCGCATAGGCCACGCGCCGCCTTCGCTCAAGACATCCTGTTGCCGCAGCGTGAACGAGTTGATGCGATTCTGTTTGTTGACAGACCACTGGACACGCACGTCCGGCATCCCGCGCCGCTTGACCCAGGCGGCAGCCCATTCGTCCAGCTTCTTCGCGGAAGTGCGCTCGAACGCGCTCACCAGATCAGCCCACTCTGCATTCGCGTAAGCGTGCTCTTTGAGAAACATCTGTACGGCGCGCTGGAATTTCTCAGGCTCAAGATAGAACTCCGCCTGCCGCAGCATCGAAGGCGCTTTGCGATAGACTATGTTGCCGTAAGCAGATTTGGCCGCGCTCAGATTGGAAATCTCCTGCCAGATGGGCGTCGTCCCCTTCGTCACGTCCGTCAGGTACGCGGCGGGCTTGGTCTTCTGGTAAAAGACCTTCCACGCGTTGTACTCCGGCATCGTCGCCTCCATAGCCTTGTAAGCCATGAAGGTCGCAAAGCCTTCCTTCAACCACAGGTCATCGAACCATTGCATCGTGACAAGGTCGCCGAACCACTGGTGCGCCAGCTCGTGAAAGACAAGCTCCGCGCGGTTGATTAAATCATTCGCCGTCGGGTCTGAAGGAAACAGTATGCTCTCTTCGCGCAGGAAGGTTGCGCCCGCGTGCTCCATGCCGCCGTAGGCGAATTCCGGCAAGATGATCTGATCGTATTTCGGAAAGGGAAACTTGTAATCGAAATAACGGCTGTAGAACTTTATCCCTTCGCGAGCTAAGCGGAAGACTTCCGGCAACTCTTTGCGCGCTCGTTCTGCTTTTGATTTACGCACGAAGAGGCGCATTGGAATCGTTGAAGTCTCATCCTTGAATTCTTCAAACGGCCCTGCGGCGAAAGCGAAGAGGTAAGTACTGATAGGCTCGGTTTCAAGAAAGCTATGATAAAACACTCCACGCTCAGGACGGCCAACTATGAAAGCGAAACCGTTCGCATCATCAACATCCGTGTTAGTAACGACTTTCCATGTATCGGGCGTTTTAATTTCAAGCTTAAAGCGAGCTTTCAAATCCGGCTGGTCGAAGCAGGGAAAGGCCGTGCTCGCGTCCGAGGGAACGAAGAGCGTGTAGATGTATTCCGACTTGTCTTCACGATCCATGTAGCGCGTGACGGCGCTCCCGGAAGTCGAGATGGGCGATTCAAACTTGAGGCGAATGACGTTCTCGCCTTTGATAAGGTAAGCGCCGGGAATAATCAGATGGTCGTTCGTCTCGCGTGCGTCCGCGACCTTTCGCCCGTTCGCTTCCACATCCCACACGCGCGCCTGCGGCTGGCCTTCTTTGACGGGCATCTTTCGCCAGTCGAGCACAAGCTGGTCAACCGCGCCCTGCAATGTAACGCGAATCACTTCCGAGCCTTTCAGCAATTCCGCGCCCGGCGCAAGCTCCAGGCTCAGGGCGTAACGCACATTGCTGTAACGCTCCGCACGCGCACGCGCCAGCTCGCGCGGTACTCCCGGTTCAGGATCAAGAGGGCTGCCGACAGCTTTGAGATTACACATAAGCATGAGAAGTATGAGGATGAAAATCGTTCTCGGTATCATCAATCTACCTTTGCCTCTCCGATCATCAGCACAACTTTACCGAAGCTAGCGTTTGCTTCCAGCCGCTCGTGGGCGGCGCGCACATCTTCCATTTTGTAAATCTTATCAATCACGGGGCGCACGAGTCCCAGCCGTATAAGCGGAAGGACATGCTTTTCAAAGCGACGTGTGGCCGCAGCCTTCTCTGTTGTCGAGCGCGAGCGAAGGACTGTGCCGATGATTTTCAGGCGCTTGCGCATCACTATACCGAAATCGAGCGGCGCGTTTGCGCCTGCGGTCGTGCCTACAAAAAGCAGGCGACCCTTCAGAGCCAGAGCGTCCAGGTTGGCAGCCAGATACTTTGCGCCGACTAGATCGAGTATGACATCAACGCCCTTGCCTTCAGTCCATTCGCGCACCGCAAGGCTTGCGTGCGACGGGTCGTCTCCAACAGCTACCGATTCCGTGAGACCATACTCGCGCGCCCGCTCCAATTTTTCAGGCGTGCGCGAAGTGCCGTAGACAATCGCGCCCGCGGCAGCGGCAAGCTGTATAGCTGCAAGACCTACGCCGGAGCCTGCGGCGTGAACCAGCAAGCGCTCGCCCATCTCCAACCCGCCCAGCGTGAACAGAGCATCGTGCGCCGTGATGAAGGCTTCAGGCACGCACGCGGCTTCAGCCCAATCAAGATTTTCCGGAACGGGCGCAAGTGTGCTTTCCGGCACGACGATGTATTCGGCCTGTGCGCCTCCGCCCGTAATGCCGAAGACTCTTTCTCCCTTTCGCAACCTTACGGCTTCCGCCCCAAGCTCTTCGACTTCTCCAGCGAACTCAAGGCCGGGGATGTCCTGGGGCGCGCCCGTGGGCGCAGGGTAATGGCCTCTTCGTTGCAGCAGGTCTGCGCGGTTAAGAGCCGCTGCGCGCACGCGCACCAGCACGCGGTCAGCCGCAGGCTTTGCGGGACGCGGGACGCGGCTGACTTCCAATCCTTCGACGCCGCCATGCGCAACGATGCGTACGGCGCGCATGTAATCAGTTTCCATCATTCGCACTCAAAAACCTTTCGGGGGCGGTGAATGCAAAGCTTATCATCAAAACGAGCAGGCGTGCTCCCTTATGATAAAGTGTCAGACCGAATGAGCCAAAGGACACTGGTCATTATCAATCCGGCGGCGGCACGTGCGCGCCGCGCGTGGCCGAAAATTTCCTCCGCGCTTCGTGACAACGGATTGGATTTCGATGTCTACGAGACAGCGTTTGCGGGCGATGCTACACAGAAGACGCGCGAAGCTTTGCACGCAGGCTATCTTACGGTTGCGGTCGTCGGCGGCGACGGAACATTGAGCGAAGCCGCGTCAGGTTTTTTTGAATTTCATGAAGTTGAGCAGGGCGCAAATCTTGTGCTTCCTTCACCTATCAACGCGAATGCAGCGCTGGCGATGTTGCCCGCCGGGACGGGCGATGATTTCGCGCGCGGCCTTGCGGGCAGACGCGAGCCGCTTAACGAATGGATCAAGCGATTGATAGTACACATGCGTTCCGTTGATTTAAGCAGGACGCGTGTCATAGATGTCATCGCCGCCAGCTTTGCAACGGAGAAAGGCAACCGAAGCTTTATCTGTCTCAACGTCTCTACGATTGGACTGGGCGCGGAGGTGGCCGCACGCGTCGCATCACAGAGCCGCTTCATGCAGCGTCTACCGGGCGAGGCGCGGTTTCTTTCCGCAGCCTGCGGGGCGCTCCTCATGTGGCGCGAGCGATTGACGCGTGTGATGGTTGACGAAAGCGAAACTATTGAATGCGCTTCAAATCTGATAGCCGTCGCCAATAATGTTTACGCTGGCGGCGGCATGATGTTCGCGCCCGATGCGCGCCCGGACGACGGCCTGATTGACCTCATGCTCTCCTGCAATCTAACGCGCCGCGCCATCCTCAGAGAATTGCCGCGCATTCATAGCGGCGGTCACCTCAAGAATCCGAACGTGCGGCTCTTCAAAGCAAAGCACGTCCGCCTTGAACCCGTCACGCCGGAAGATGCACTCCCCATAGAAGCCGACGGAAACCCGCGCGGCCACACGCCCGCAGAGTTTCAAATTATGCCAGGTGCTCTGCGAATCGTTTTCTAAAAGAAGTACTGAGTGATGAGTACTGAGAAGCTGATTGAAAAATCAAGCTTCCTCTTGAGTCCCGTAGGGACGACTGATAATAGCCCAGCGATTTATCGCTGGGTCAAAGCCGAATATGAAAGTAGAGACCCGTAGGGACGACTGAATAAAGCTGGAAGAGATTTCAGCCGTCCCTACGGGTCTCTCTTTTTATGCACACAGTTCCCAGCGATAAATGGCTGGGCTATTTTCAGTCGTCCCTACGGGACTTTCCAAACAGCCTCTGAGTGATGAGTACTGAGCGAGAAGCTTCTTTCTTTTACTCAGTACTCATCACTCAGTACTCAGTATTTCTTTACTCATCACTTCTTTTCTTCCGCCTCTTTACGTCGCAGCTCGTCGCCGCGCTCTCTTACAAGGCGAGAGGTGTTCATGTCTTCCAGCTCGAAGCGTGGGAACTGGTCGCCGCCGAGTCCTTCTATGCCTATGCCTGCGCTCAGGCGAAAGCCCGTGCATTCAAGCGCCAGGGAGCGCAGGTCTGAAAGGTCGCGCACGTTCTTGTCCTGCCAGTTATAGAAAGGCTCCCAGTCGCCGTTGATGTTGAGCTTCTGTGCGATGGATGCCAGGAACTCGTCCTTATTGTTCCAACTATTCGTCACTGGATAGCCGACGTGTATGAAGTAAAGCCTGTCTTCCACAAATTGAAGAAGAACTGTCTGCACGCCGTCAAAAAACTGGTTGCGAGCAAGGTCGCTCCGGCTGAGAATGACGTTTGTAACTCCGACCTTGTTCGGTGGTGACGATTTGAGAGAAGGGAAAAGGACAGTCGTCTGAGCGAGCGTCATGCCCAGACGAAGCCCGCCGATGCTCGGAGCCTGTGCAAGCGTCAGGGAGCAACTTGCGCCCGACTTATTTTGAGGCGGCTCGCCCTGTCCGCCCTTCAGTGTGCTCAGGATGCGGCTGGGGTCTTCCTCAAGCCGTATGCGCGAAGTGTGATAATCGACGATGGCCTGGTAGTAGGCCGAGCGCGTCTCGGCAAAGCTCGATTGCGCGTCAACCACATCCAGAATCGTCGCCTTCCCCGTGCGATAACGCACGAAGATGCTCGTCATGTTCTGTTGCGCGGCTTCGCTTGCCAGGCGCATGTCGCGTATGCGTTCGAGCGCGCCCAGAGCGTTGGCACGGTTGATATAAAACTCCTGCCGAAGCTGGCGCATCAGTAGCTCGCGCTGAATAATCAGTTGCTCTGAGCGCAGGGAAGCCTGTCGCTCGCGGCTGCGGCTTGCGCCGAAGTTGAAGACAGGAATGTTTAGAGAGATGATGGCGGAGCCGCCCGCGTAACGACCAACGGGGCGAAAGTCTCCGGCATCGAAGCCGCCGTTCAAGCTATAGGTCAAATCAGGCAGAAGCTCGCGTCGGGCGGCGCGTGCCTCCGCGCGTGCTGCCTTCTCCTGCGCATCTAGCTGAGCAAGCTCCGGGCGGCTGCGTATAATATCTTCCGTGTAGCTATTAAAGTCGCTCACGCTCGGAACATTATCCGTGAGATGAGCGGTCATAATCTGGGTAGAGAAATCTATGCCGGTCAGGCTTCTGAGTAGATTCATCGCGCCGAGTTCGGTGGCGCGCGCCTGCTCCAGCGCATCGCGTTGGGATGCAGCAGTCGTGCGTGCGCGAAACACATCGGCCTCTTCACCTTCGCCGCGCGCCTTCAGGTTCTCTGCGACTGCGACGAATCCTTCCGCCAGCCCAAGGGTCTCTTCTGCCAGCCTGCGGCGTTGGCGCGTCAGCACGAGCGCGTAGTAAGCATCCACGGTCGCCAGCACAAGCTCGCGGCGTGCGACGCGCGTTCCGGCATTGGCCGCTTCCAGTAGAGCGCGGCTGCGAGAGAGCGCTGCACGAAGTCTTCCTGCCAGATCAATTGTGCCCGAAACGTTCATGAGCGCCGTCGTCTCGTTGATGGCGCTTGCCGAAACGAAGCTGAAGATGAGCGGGTCGCCCGGAGCGCGAAGCCTTGAGGGCGTAGTTCCGGTATAGGTGAGCGGCAGGTTGAGCTGCGGAAAAAATGCTGCGCGCGCCTGCCTGACATCCTCGCGCGCGAGCTGTTCCTCTACGAAAGCCTGCTGGTACAGAGAGGCGTTCGAGAGCGCCAGCGTGACGGCATCGTCAACCGTCATGGCCTGATACTTATCCGTAGGGCTTGCGAAGGGATAATCGTAGTACGGCGGCGGCACATTCGCCGCGCGAGGTTTCGGAGCTGCCACGGGGGGACGCCCCGTTTCAGCCGGAGGCCGCTGCAAGCGCTGCTGCTTCGTCTGCCTCGTAGTCGCGGGCGGCGCTTTCTGCGTAGTTGTCGAAGGCTGCTGAGCGTGAAGCGGCGTTTGAAAGAGGAGACAAAAGAGAACGACAAGTACACGCGCGCCGGGGGCATAAGCTTTTCTCAAGGGGGATGCTCCTTAAAAGTAGAGGTTAGAGGTCAGAGGTTAGAGGTTAGCAGTTGACTTTCTTTTTACTAACCTCTGACCTCTAACCTCCAGCCTCTTCTATTTCGGCTATCTTCTGTAAACGTCTGCGGTGGCGTTCTTCATTCGAGAAGCGTGCAGCGACGAAGGCACGAACGATTTCCATAGCAAGCTCCGCGCCCGTGACGCGTGCGCCCAGACAGAGCACGTTACAATCGTCGTGCTCGCGCGACTGGTGCGCCGTGTAGGTATCCGAACACATCACGGCGCGCACGCCCTTCAGCTTGTTGGCCGCGACAGAGACGCCCGCGCCGCTGCCGCAGATGAGAATCCCGATCTCCGCGCGCCCGCGCTGCACGGCCTGCCCTACCAGTAGAGCGTAGTCCGGGTAATCATCCGGCTGTGCGGAGTCATGCGTGCCGAAGTCTTCTATCTCATGCCCCCCGGAGCGCAGTTCCTCTATCACGCGCTGGTTGAGCGGGACTCCCGCATGATCTGCACCGACGGCGATTCTCATCTTCATAAATCAGAGGTTAGAGGTCAGAGGTTAGTAAAAAGAAAGTCAACTGCTAGCCTCTAACCTCTAGCCTCTGACCTCTGCTCTCTAGCCTCTGGACAAAACGGCTCGTGCGTGCTTGATGACGTTCTCGACGTTGAACCCAAGATTGCGTAGGGCTACATCGCCGGGCGCAGATGCGCCAAAGCGGTCAAGGCAGACCACATCGCCCTGCGACCCTACATAGCGATCCCAGCCCTGGCGCACGCCAGCTTCTACGGCAAGGCGTGCTTGCGTTGAAGGCGGCAGGACTTTGCGTTTGTACTCTTCATCCTGTTCTTCAAAAAGCTCCATGCAGGGCATGGAGACGACCCGTGTAGGCACGCCGTCCGTCTGTAATGCTTCGCGTGCCTCCAGGCAAAGCGAAACTTCCGAGCCGGTGCCGATAAGTATAAGGCTTGGGAATGGACTCTCGTCGTTCGCGCCTGTGGCTTCGGCGAGGATATAAGCGCCGCGTCGTGCGCCGTCGGCTGAAGCATACGTGCCGTTGCGTTCAAGGACTGGAAGCTTCTGGCGTGTGAGCGCGAGCGCGGTCGGATGGTTGCGGCGCAGGATTGCCGTGCGCCAGGCTTCGCGCGTCTCGTGTGCGTCCGCAGGGCGAATGACGTATAGATGCGGGATAGCACGCAGCGCCGCCAGATGCTCGACGGGTTGATGCGTGGGGCCGTCTTCGCCCAAGCCTATGGAATCGTGTGTGAAGACGTAGACGACCTGTACTTCGGAGAGCGCGGCGAGACGAATCGCCGGGCGCATGTAATCCGAGAAGGTCAAAAATGTGCCGCCGAAGGGAATCAACCCGCCGTTGAGGCTGATGCCCGTCATGGTTGAACCCATCGCGTGCTCGCGCACGCCGAAGTGTATGATGCGCCCTTCGTATGAGCCTGCCTGAAACGAGCCGCCGTCTTTGATGTCCGTGTTGGTAGAGGGGCCTAAGTCGGCAGAGCCGCCGAAGAGCATGGGCATGTGCGGGGCGAGCGCATTGATGACTTCGCCCGACGCTTGGCGCGTCGCCATAGGCTTCGCATTCTCGAAGAGGGGCAGATGCTCTTCCCATCCTTCCGGCAGATCGCCGCTCATCGTGACATGAAACGCCTGCGCCAGCTCCGCATGCTTCTCTTCATACTTCTTAACAAGCTCGTTCCACTCCTGCTCATGCTCTGCGCCGCGCTCCGTTGCTTCTCTGAAATGCGAGAGCGCCTCTTCCGGTACATAAAATTCTTTGTCTTCAGGCCAGCCCAGATGCCGCTTGGTCTCGCGCACAGCCTCAAACCCAGGTGCATCCGAGTGCGCTTTCCTTGTTCCGGCGGTCGGCATCCCGTAGCCGATTATCGTCTTGACGGAGATGAGCGAGGGACGGTCTGCGACCGATTGCGCGTCCCGTATGGCCTGCTCAATCGCGTCCAGGTCATTGCCGTCTTCGACCGTAGTGGTGTGCCAGCCGTAGGCTTCAAAACGCTTTGGAACATTTTCGGAGAAGGCCAGGTCTGTGAAGCCTTCGATGGTGACGCGATTGTCGTCGTAGAGATAGATGAGCTTTCCAAGTTTTAGATGACCCGCAAGCGAGGCAGCCTCGCTAGATACGCCCTCCATCAAGTCGCCGTCCGAGACGATGGCGTAAACGTGATGATCTATGACGGGAAATTCCGGCTGGTTGAATTTCGCAGCCAAATGCGCCGCGCCCATTGCCATGCCGACGCCGTTGGCGAATCCCTGTCCCAGAGGGCCTGTCGTAATCTCCACGCCCGGCGTCAAAACATTTTCGGGATGACCCGGCGTCTTTGAACCCCACTGGCGAAAATTCTTTAGCTCTTCCAGCGGCAAATCATAGCCCGTCAGATACAGCAGCGCGTAGAGAAGCATAGAGCCGTGGCCTGCGGAAAGAAGAAAGCGGTCGCGGTTAGCCCATTTTGGATTCTGCGGGTTGTGTCTGAGAAAGCGCGTCCACAAAACATAAGCCATCGGCGCTGCACCGAGCGGCAAACCCGGATGACCCGACTCGGCCTTCTGCACGGCGTCTATCGCCAGCGCACGAATCGTGTTGATGCAAAGCTGATCCAGTTCAGGACTGCTGTTGATTTCCTTTTGTGTTGACGCACTCATGTTTTTAAGTTTTCCTCGATTCTCTTTATGGTTTCGCTAGCGGGATTATTCTTCGCTCCGTTTGTGTGCCGCTTCGTTAATAAGGCGCGCCGTCTCTTCGTCTGCGACGAGGCGCTCGTAAAGCTGCTCGTGACGCTGCCGCGCTTTGCTGTAACGCGCGTGGCGCATCATATCAGGCTCTATGATTGGCTCAAGGCGCGCGCACTCTTCACCGATGCTTTTTATCTTGCCACTTGCCTCCAACGCAAGCAAAACCGCGCCGCGACTCGAAGTTTCTTCTGCGCCGGAAAGATTGAGCGGGCAACCGAGCACGTCCGCGATGATTTGCGCCCAGACGTTTGAAGCATTAAGCGCGCCCCCGGATGCGGTGATGCGCGCCGTCGGCGCAACCAACGAGAGCGCTTCCGCGATGAAGGCAAAGCGATACGCGACCGCTTCCATAGCGGCGCGCAGGATTTCAATTGGACGCGTGTGCATGGAAAGCCCCAGCATTGCGCCCCGCGCGCGCCCGTGCCAGCCAGTGCTTCTTTCGCCCGCCCAGAAGGGCAGGAGGGTAAGTCCATGCGAATCAGGCTTAAGCTCTGAGAGCGCTTCTTCCGTCTCTTTCACATTCGCGCTCAAGCGAAGCGCCTCGTTCATCCATGCCCACAACCCGCCTCCGTCCGAGAGAGCACCGCCCACCACCACGCGCCTGCGGTCTGCACGATAGCACCACAACCCCTGCGGCAACCGGGCGGGCGGCGCTCCCTCAAAAAGCACGCGCATCGCGCCAGATGTTCCTATCATGAGCGCAACACGCTCCCTTGAAGTGCAGCCCGCGCCGATGCTGTTGGCCGCTCCGTCGCCTATGGCCGGAAACCATCGCGCCTTGCTCAATTGAGGCCAGCGCCGCGCGTAATCATTCGACAATAAATTAAAAGTCCCATCCGTCTCGACAATCGTGGGCAACTGCGCGTGGGCGATTTCCAACTCCCTGCACAATTCTTCATCCCAAGCGCACGTGTGCAAGTTAAAGAGTCCCGTGCCCGATGCCAGAGAGACGCTCGATTGCGCTTGACCGAAGAACCTCAGCGCCAGGAATTCGCCGAAGGATAGCCAGCGCTGGACACGATTGTAGATGTCCGTCTGTGTGCGTCTCAGCCAGAGCAGCTTGGCAGGCCAGTAGGAGGGATGAAACGGAGCGCCTGTGCGTGCATGAATTGAGCGCTCGTCGAAGCGGCGTCGCAGTTCGTCGGCCTCAAGCGTGGCGCGAGTGTCAGCCCAGCCGAAGACAGGAGTAATGGCGCGGCCTTCAATATCAACGCCGACAAGGCTATGCCAGAAACAAGAGACCGCTACGGTCTCTATTCTATGAGCTTGATGACCTGCCAGTGCGAGCGCCGCATCTACTGTGCGCGCAACCTGCTCTACGGCTTCCACTGCATCAAGTTCCGCGCCGCCCTCAAGCGTCATAGAGCTGTTTATTGCGGTGCGCGCCTGCGTCCCCCTAATCTCACGCCCCGTTTCATCATAAGCGGCAGCACGCACGCTGGTTGTTCCAACATCAATAGCTAGAACCAGAGGCGCACGCGCAATACCATGATTCTGATTTTCAGCAACCGGCACAGACACCATCATAAAAAGGAAGAGTGTAAAAGGGAAGATGGCTAAGGATATGTATGCCGCAATGTAGAAAGAAGTAGCCACGAATCCACACGAAGCAGCACGAAAAATAGAAGATGCACGTTCCGCGAATCTTATTCGTGGCGTTTCGTGTGGATTCGCGGTTACTGCTTCGTTGTGGGGAGATTACAAAAGAAGGCAGAGAGGATTGAAGTGGCTAACAAAATCCTCTCTGCCTTCTTTGATAACAATCCGGATCGTTTTCGTTATGGCGTGAAGACGCGCTTGGCTGTGCGGGCTACGCCTTTGCCTGTGTACTTGCCGAAGGTGCCCATGCCTTTGCCCAGTTCTTTACCGGCGCGCACGGGGCGACCCTTGGCTATGTTCTGACCGAAGCGCTTGCCGCCGCGTCCCGCTCCGCGACCGGCGCGAGCGAATGCGCTCTTGATACCACGGCTACGCCTTCGCTCAGGGCGTATGCGCCTGCGGCGCTGGCCGTCATTCGGCACAGTAAGGACGCGCCGCTCATCCTGCCCGTCCTGCAAAGCGCGAGCACTTACCAGCGGATTGTAAGCCGTACAGGCGAAAGGCATCACGAGCAACAAGGCCAACAGAAGAAGAAAAATCTTACGCATTAAAATCCCCCCAACAATTTTCGACATTCTCGCTTTGCACACAGCATTACACACAGCGCGTCTCCAGTCCATTGTCATATTCTGATATTTGTGTGGCAATTCGGTTGGCCGAAATGGTAATCTTTTAGTGGCGGGCGCTTTCAGAGAGTGTCCGCACGGCTCGTCCTCTTTTGCTTCCACGCAAAGAAACTCTTGCCGGTCTCAACACACATTAAGTCTAAGGCAAGGCTCTACTGAATCTGCCGAAATCCTGCCGACTGAAATTCAAATTCCAAATTCCGAATCTCAGATTTGAATCAAGAGGTTGAATATGCAAGCTGAAACGCTTAATTGTCCGATGTGCGGCGCTGCTGCTGCAACGGATGCGACGCACTGCCGCTATTGCGGCTCGCGTCTGGCTACGGTTTCGTGTCCGCAATGCTTCGGGATGATATTCAAGGGAAGCCGTCACTGCCCGCGTTGCGGGGCGAGCGTCTCAGGCGCGAAGGTAGATGAGAAGGAAGAGGTGGCACGCAACTGCCCGCGCTGCCGTATCCAGATGGAAAAAATCATTCTGGGCACGACCATTTTGCGCGAGTGCAAAGCCTGCGACGGCCTCTGGGTGGACGTTGTCTCGTTTGAGCAAATCTGCGCGGGGCGCGAACAACAATCCGCCGTCCTTGGCTCAGCCCATTTCGCGCCGGGGCGAAATCCCGTCAGCACTAAAGACAAAGTGAGGTATGTGCCGTGTCCTGAGTGCGGCCAGTTGATGAATCGCGTCAACTTTGCGCGCTGCTCAGGCGTAGTCGTAGATGTTTGCAAGGGACACGGAACGTGGTTTGACCGTGACGAACTGGCGTTGATAGTCGAGTTCATACGCGCCGGAGGATTAGATCAGGCGCGTGCGCGCGAAAAAGCGCAGCTTGAAGAGGCACGCCGCCGACTGCAAACAGAACAACTCGTTGCCAGCGGCGCAAGAAGTAATCCCCTTATGATGGATGATGACGAAAGACACTTCGGCCTGGCCTCCGCAGCCCAGGAGCTTCTCAAGCTTCTGAGAAGTGTTTGACCAGTATCCACTGCCTGTAAAAGAAAGAATTGACACACGGCAAACGTTCCGCCAGCACCCATTACATTCATCGGTCTGACATACGCCTTTTTTTGCAGAGCGTGGCAGCAGCATTAAGGAGTTCGGATGGCTCGAAGGGTTTGGGGATGTGCATCTGGAAGCCTTCACGAAGGGCGTGCGCTGCATCTTCGCTGCGCGCGTAGGCGGTCAGAGCGATTACAGGCAGTTGTCCTCCGCGTTCGGGTGGAAGCTCGCGCAAGGCTCTGACCAGATCGTAACCGTCGCGTCCAGGCATACCTATGTCGCTGATGATAAGGTCTGGGCGGAAACGCTCAAGCTCGCGCAAAGCTTCGTCTGTGGACGAGACGGCAGAGACTTCCGCGCGGCTTCTTTCCAGCACGAACTGTAGAAACTCAAGCGCATCCGGCTCGTCATCTACTATGAGCACGCGCAAGCCTTCGAGGCTCGGCAAGCTTTCAGTCTCTTTATGCTCGGCGCGAACAATCTCTGCGCTCAGTTCTTTGATATTGTCCGATGCGTGAGCGAGCAGCGGCAGCCTGACCGTGAAGGTCGAGCCTTGATTCTTACCGCCGCTCGCAGCCCTGACCGTCCCGCCGTGTAGCTCAACCAGATGGCGCACGATTGCCAATCCCAACCCCAAGCCTCCATGCGGGCGCGTGGTCGAGCCGTCCGCCTGCCGGAAGCGGTCGAAGACGTAAGGAAGAAAATCCTGCTTGATGCCTTCGCCGGAATCCGTGATTTCAATCTGCGCGTGCGAATCCGCCTGAGCGAGCCGTAGATGGATGCGCCCGCCCGAAGGGGTGAACTTAACTGCGTTGGAGAGCAGATTCCAGACCACCTGCTGCAAGCGTTCCGGGTCGCCTGATACAAGACCGGCCTCGCTCTCGCGCATGAACTCCAAAGCAATCTCTTTGGCGGAAGCGGCAGGCCGCACGGATTCGATGGCCGCTTCAACTACACGCTCAAGCGTGATGGGGTGAAGCTCAAGCCTTGTCTTGCCCGTGATGATGCGCGAGACATCCAGAATTTCTTCTATGAGCTGTTTCTGCGCTATGGCGTTGCGCTCGATGATGTCCAGAGCGTGACGAGCGGTCTTTTCGTCCAACTCGCGCTCGCGCAGGAGTCTTGTCCATCCGAGCACAGCCGTCAGAGGCGTCCTCAGCTCATGCGAGAGCGTGGCGAGGAATTCATCCTTGATGCGATTGCTATCTTCCGCAGCGGCGCGAGCGAGGCGTTCATGCTCGAAGAGCCGCACGTTCTCTATGGCGACAGCCGCCAGGTTGGCTGCCATACGCATGGCCGTCACGTGCTCCTCTTTGTAGGCCGCACGCTCGTAAGACTGCACCTCGATTGTGCCGACGATGCGACCCATGACGGACATAGGCGCGGCCATAGAGGAGAGCGGCAATATCTCGTCATTATTCCCTATGGCGACGGTCGGCACGCCGTGCCTTACTTTCGAGTAATCATCGGTGATGATTATCTGGCCTGTGCGAACGGCGCGGCTGTTCGGCCCTTCGGTCGTGATGGGCATTGGCGGCAACTGCGAGACATCGAACTCTTCGCCGTCGCCCCATGCATAGCAGGCCGTGCGCACTTCGCGCGCCGCATCATAAAGCGAGATGAAGATGCCTATGCAGGGAACGGATGAGAAGGCGAACTCGCGCAGCGCGCGAAAGATGGAGAGGAGATCGCGCGACTCGCCGAAGGATTCGGCCAAGTGCGTCAGACGCCCAAGCAGATGCTCGTACTCTTCTCTGGCACGCTGCTCAAGCTCCGCTACGAGTTGTTCTCTATCCTTATTCTTGTCCGAGATGGAACTCACAGTTTCTTTCCCTTAATCGAAATCCCTCGTGTCTTGAAGAAGGTGAAAGCAGCGTCCTGTTTTTCGTGTGGAATATCGGGGCAGAAGCATTCTAAACCAGCAAGGCAAGCAGGCGCTAGTTTCCAGCGCGAGTTCAACGTAAGACAGAGATAGCTTCTACAGAGCTAAGAAGCCGATTGAAAAGTCCCGTAGGGACTTGATGATAATAGCCCAGCGCTTCAGTGCTGGGCTATTATCATCAAGTCCCTACGGGACTCAAGAGGAAGCTGCTTTTTCAAACAGCTTCTTGTAGCGCGGGCATATTCTTCTCTACTCTGTGCTGATGCCCAGCTTGTCTGCGCTCTTGTAGAGCGCGAGGCCGAGGATGCAGGCGATGACAAGGCTCGTGTAGAAGGTTATGGTGCCTTCTACAAAGCGCGCCGGTAAGTTCCCTATAAACGGCATATCGAAAGGCGCGAGCACAGCGTAAGCTATAGCGCTCAGGATAGAGCCGACAACCTGAACAGAGAGATACATCCCGAAGGCTTTGAAGTAAGTCATCCCCATGCGACGAATTGTGTCCAAGCCCACTAAGGGGTTGACGACCGACCAGAAGTCTTCTGTGTACCCGGCGATGCTGAGCGCCATCGGATAGTAGAAGACAGCCCACGCAAGCGCCAGTAGAAGAAAGGGAATGATGAAGACAGGCACGCTGAAGAGCCAGCGCAGGGTGTCCACAGAAGATTGATCGCTGTCCTTAGACTTTTCGGCCATGCGCGCGACGCTGCTGCCGGGATGCATCTCCTCAATCTTCTTCTTCAATTCTTCTTCGCCCTTCTCGTCTGCTCCGTTAACGAGTTTTTGCATATCTTCGGGCGTCAGAGTCTTCTCTTCCTGTTTGTACTGAGACTTCATGCGGTCAACGGGCGAAGAGTTCGTGCTGTTGATGATGCCCATGATGAGCGCAATCCCCAGCACGATGGCCGGGCCTATGGTGACGATGGTGACGCCTATACCTAGAAGGATAGGCATCACAAAATCGTCCAGCAACGAGAAGGAGCTGAAGTCCGGCAGGAAGTTTCCGTCCATGCGGCCTGCGACCACCTTGTTAATGACAAGCGAGATGCAGCCGAAGAGAATCGCGTAGGCCAGAAGCTGTCCCTTGAATCCGCCGAGCAGTAGCAAGCCATAGATGAAGGCTCCGCCCAGAAGACCGAAGATGTTTCTGAATGGAAAGGAGAGCGCCGTCCCGAAATCCTCAACACCGAAGCCGGAGTATTGTTGAAGACGGCGCTGGCTCTTTTCTTTAATCTCTTCATACAGCTTGCAAAGCTCGCCGCAGAGCGGGCAGAGCGGGATTTTGCTGGTGAACTTAGTACACTCCTGGCAGAAAGTATTGGCGCACGAGCGGCAGATATATTTCGGCTGGAGGTCCTGATGAAAATAGCAGACCGCTCCGTACAAAGCCTGCGATTGAGTGAAAGGGTCGGATGCCGTAGAAGCCCCATGCGGCTCCTGATAGTGCTCATGCTCTTCAGCGAAGCTCTCATCTTCAAAGCCTGCCTGTTGCGGCTCGGCTGTAAAGCCTGTCTCGACGGGCACGGCTTCGCTCACAGCGACGGCGTTGGAAGGATTGCCAGCCCATGCTGGAGCAGGCGCGCCCGCGAAAGCTTCGCGAAGCACAGGCGCAAGCCCCGCTTCAATCCAGCGCAAATTTCCTTTACGCACCTTGTCATGTGGAAGAACACGGCCTTCAGCGACCCATCCTTTGAGACCCTCCAGGTCTGTCTCGAAGATTCCGGCGTCGCATATTACCTGCCAGGTTTCGTTTTTGTCGCTCATAAAAGGGGATTCACTCCTCACACGGGACGAGGGAGTCATAAGCTTTGATTAAGGTGGAACGGTTCTTTCTCTGATGGAAGAATCCGTGCGGCTTCTCTCTTTTGAAGATGAGGTATTACTCGGACTCTGGAAGCTTCATGAATGCGAGTGAAGGGACAAGCTGAACGCCTGCGTCAGGGCTTGAGCCGCAGGCTCAACTATTAGATTACCGAATTTTCGTTACGGGACGCAACATTTTTATGGCTGGAGGCTTAAGAATTTAGTAGCAGCAGCGGACAACTATTAGCCCCTGAAAGGGGCGAAAGAATGTAGCCCACGGCTCGCGCCGTGGGGCACTGAAGCCAAAATAAATAATGAAAGCCCCGGTAGGGGCGCGCAGATTCTCTACGTGTAATCTCTTTCGCCACTACCGGGGCTTCTATCTTTGGTTAACTCATCTCCCACGGCTGACGCCGTGGGCTACATTCTTTCGCCCCTTTCAGGGGCTGGCTATTGCCCTTATATTCGGCTGCTTACAGTCGCTCGACGATCATGGCGATGCCCTGGCCGCCGCCGATGCAGGCCGTGGCAAGGCCGTAGCGAGCGTTGCGACGACGAAGCTCAAGCAACACGGTCAGCACAAGGCGGGTGCCCGATGCGGCGAGCGGGTGGCCGAGCGCGATAGCTCCGCCGTTGACGTTCGTGCGCGAGCGATCCAGTCCAAGCTCCTTCTCGACCGCCAGATACTGACCCGCGAAAGCCTCGTTAACCTCTACCAGATCAATATCCTCAAGCTTGAGTCCGGCCTTTTCCAGCGCCTTGCGTGTAGCAGGCACAGGCCCTATGCCCATGATGTCCGGCTCGACCCCTGCATAAGCCCAGCTCACAATGCGTCCAAGGGGCTTAGAGTCCTTCGCCTTGACGTAATCCTCGCCCGCGATGACGAGCGCCGCCGCGCCGTCAACGATGCCCGAAGCGTTGCCCGCCGTCACAAATCCGTCCTTGCTGAATGCAGGCCGCAGCTTTGCTAATATTTCGAGCGTCGTTTCGGGACGAGCATGATCGTCATAGTCGAAAGTGACTGTGCCCTTGCGCGTCCTTATTTCGACGGGCGCAATCTCTTCTGCAAACAGCCCGGCATCTTTGGCTCGCCTAGCTTCCTGCTGTGACCTCAAAGCGTAACGGTCTTGCTCCTCGCGCGAGATTTCAAACTTTCGCGCCAGATTCTCAGCCGTGCCAGCCATAGGCGTGTTGCAGTAGGTATCAAGCAAGGCGACCATCAGGCTGTCTTCCAGCTTGCCCTGTCCGAGCGGGAAGCCTGAGCGCGCGCCGTAGATAACGTGCGGCGCTTGCGACATGGATTCCATGCCGCCCACCAGACAGGTTTGCGCTTCACCGAGTTGAATCATGTGCGCGCCGCTGATGATTGATTGAATGCCGCTGCCGCACAGGCGGTTGACCGTCAGCGCAGGGCGGTCGAAGGGAACGCCCGCTTTGAGCGCAACGTGACGCGCGCCGTAGATGGCGTCGCCCGAAGTTTGCAGCGCGTTTCCAATAACCGTGTGATCAATCTCTTCCGCCGCCACGCCCGTCGCTTCCAGAGCGGCTCGCGCCGCGTGCGCCCCCAGATCAATCGCCGAAATGTCCTTCAATTGTCCGACGTACTCGCCCATAGGAGTGCGCTTTCCGCCTAAAATAAACACGTCACGAGACATCTTTCTTGCCTTTCTCTCTGCTGAAATACTACGCGAGGTTCAAAACTGAAAAGAGTAACAGACCGGAAAACCCTGGTCAAAGCTTGTTACAAACTTTAGATGAATTTCCCGTTCCAGGCGTTCGTTCAGGGGCGCGTGGGATTTTGACAAGGGCATTTGAAATCGGTTATTATTTCCGCTTTGTACAGGCCGCACCTCATTGGTCTAGTGCCACCCGAACTCGCGGCCTCAATCTGTAACCCTTCAACTATTTCAGGAGAAGTTAGAAATGATGAAGTTCCTCCGTTCCCCTAAACTGCTGCGCGCGGCGATGTTTTACGTAATTGCCTCAATCAGCTTCGCCCTCTTCGCTGCGCTCTCTGTCGGCGCACAAACTACAAAGCAGGCGGCCATAGGCGATTATGAGCGCCAGAGCGGGCGCGAGATGCTGCGCGCCGTCAAGGCCGACATAGAGAAATACTACTATGACGCCAGCTATCACGGCATAGACATCGAAGCTCGTTTCAAAGAGGCCGAAGAGAAGATCAAGAAGGCCACTTCCAACGGCCAAATCTACGGCATCATCGCGCAAATCCTGCTCGACTTTGACGATTCACACCTGGCCTTTCTGCCGCCGCGTCGCGCCGCAAAGGTCGAGTATGGATGGCAGATGCAGATAATAGGTGAGCGTTGCTACGTCATCGCCGTCAAACCCGGCTCGGACGCCGAGGCCAAAGGACTCAAGCCCGGCGATAAGGTCATTTCGGTTGACGGGTATGAGCCGACGCGGGACATCCTGTGGAAAATGCAGTATTCCTACTACTCTCTGAGGCCGCGTCCAGGCATGCGCGTCATCGCGCAGAGTCCCGGCGGCGAGCCGCGCCAACTCGACGTGCTGGCGAAAATAACCGATGGGAAGAAGGTGATTGATTTCCTTCAGGGCAACCAGAGCGATGCCAACGATTATTTTCGAGAGCTGGATAACGAAGCGCGTCTTGACCGCCATCGCTTCTCAGAGTTCGGCGACGAGTTAATCGTCTGGAAGATGCCGGGCTTCAACCTGTATGACGAAAAGGATGTGGATGAGATCATGTCGAAGGTCAAAAAGCATAAGGCGCTGATTCTTGACCTGCGCGGCAACGGCGGCGGCTACGTCGTCATGCTCAAACGACTGCTCGGCTACTTCTTCGATAAAGACATCAAGATTGCCGACGTGAAATATCGCAAGAAGGTGGAAGAGGAAATAGCGAAGACGCGCGGCACGGGCGGTTTCAAAGGGAAGATAATCGTGCTCGTTGACAGCCGTTCAGGGTCGGCTGCGGAAATGTTCGCGCGTGTCATTCAGCTCGAAAAGCGAGGCATTGTGCTGGGCGACCGCTCCGCCGGTGCTGTCATGCAGAGCGTGGTGTACGGCCATACGGTTGGAATGGAGTCAATCGTTCCTTACGGCGTCAACATCACCAACGCCGACGTGATTATGACCGACGGCAAGAGCCTGGAGAAAACAGGCGTCACGCCCGACGAGGTGATGCTGCCGACGGCGACCGAAATGGCTACGAATCGTGATCCTGTGCTGGCGCGTGCGGCGGAGCTGCTCGGCTTCAAACTCGACGCCGAAAAAGCCGGAGCGCTCTTCCCAATTGAGTGGACGAAATAACCTGAGCAAAACATTCGACGGAAATTTCAGGGGCGTTGCCGAAGCATCAGTTTCGGCAACGCCCCTGAAGTTTTTTCAAGCGCTTTTAATCTCACGTGAGGCGCGATATAAGAATGAGCATCATGTTTTTAGCTCCGTAGGAGCAGGATGTTTATAGTCTCCAGATGATAATAACCCTAGCTCCGTAGGAGCTATATGTTCTCTATCAATTAACATATAGCACCTCGCGGAGCTAGGCTCTTTTGGAAAATTTAAGCTATAAACATGTAGCTCCTACGGAGCTTTTTTCTCTTACGTTACGCCTCACGTTAATCCCTGAAACGATGCAGCGCGCGGTAGCGGTGAAGAAGCTCTTCAAGGAAACCTTCGTAGGTGAAGGTCGCAAGATCGTAGGCGGGGCGTAGCTTATATAAAATCGGCATACACACGCGCCAAGCCATCCACTGGCGCGGCATGTCCGGCAAGTCCCACCGCCGCCGCAGGTAGGCTTCGACCACTTCGATCTCGCTTTCAGTCAGGGCACCCAAGTCGGCTGTGAACAGCACTGGCTTGAATGCTCTGCGGTAGGCGGAATCGCTCACGGGGCCTGCGAAGACCTGATCGAAAGTAGGGACTTCGGCCTCGCGCTCGCGCACGACGACAGTTCCGGCGAAGAGGTCTCCGACCCTCTGGTCGCGGCGGCTGATGAAGACGGAGATGATGCCAACGGAGTAGAAGCCAACGATGGGAATGGCTGTGGGCTGCATGTCGAAGATGCGCGTCAGGTTGCGCACAGATGCTTCCCAGAAAGTGATGGGGCGACCGTCTTCGCGTATCACACGCAGCTTCAACCAGCGCTTGCCCGGCGTCTGGCCGTTCCACAACCACTCGAAGAAGATGAAGTAGCCCGAAGAAATTAGAAAGAGCACTATGATGAGCACGGCAATCACCCACTTTGGCGCATCCGTCATCTGCTCTATGCCGCTCGCCGCGCCCGCTATAAAGACAAAGGCCAGGTACATGAGTAAGAGCGTAAGGATTTGCAGTATGTGATCGACCGTGCAGGCTAAAAAGCGATTGCCGATGGAGGCGAGCGCGAAATGCAGCGGCACGCGCTCCGGCGTCTCAATCACCAGCGTCTCTTCGATTGGAACAAGCGCTTCTGTCACCATCTGTCTGGTCAAAACTTTCGCGAGAAAGGGAAATCATAAAGCCCCTGCGGGACTTTTCAAACCGGCTTCTAATCTTTACCTCTGACTCTAAGGAATCTACGCTTGCCGACTTGTATGAGGATGTCACGCCCCGCGCTCAAATCAACTCCATAATTAACATCTGTCACACGCTCGCCCCCAAGGCGCACGCCGCCCTGTTCAATGAGACGACGCGCTTCGGCTACGGAAGCAGCAAGCGCAGTTTCGACCAGAAGACGCGCCAGCTTCCACTTCGCGGATGAAACCGTGCGCTCTTCTACTTCATCCGGCGTCTGTTTCTGTTTGAAGATGCGATTGAATTCCGCTTCGGCTTCGTCGGCTGCCTGCGCCGAATGAAAATCCGTGATGATGCGCCGGGCTAATTCAACTTTAAGGTCGCGCGGGTTGCGCTCGCCGCTCTCTGCCTGTGTGCGCAGGGAGGCGATTTCGTCCGGGTGCAGGTCTGTCAGGAGTTCGTAGTAGCGCCACATAAGCGCGTCCGAGATGGACATCACCTTGCCGAACATCTCCTGCGAAGGCTCGTCTATGCCTATGTAATTGTCCAGGCTCTTGGACATCTTCTGAACGCCGTCCGTGCCTTCCAGAAGCGGCATGATGATGCAGACCTGCGCTTCCTGCCCGTACTCGCGTTGAAGGTTGCGGCCTACGAGCAGGTTGAACTTTTGATCCGAGCCGCCAAGCTCTACGTCCGCTTCCAGCGCCACAGAGTCGTAGCCCTGAACGAGCGGGTAAAGTAGCTCATGAAGCGCAATCGGTTTCTCTTCCGTCAGGCGTTTTTGAAAATCATCGCGCTCTAAAATCTGCTTGACCGTGACGTGCGACGCAAGGCGTATGAAGCCGTCCGAGCCGAGCTTGTCCATCCAGCGCGAGTTGAAATCGACGACAGTCTTTTCCGGGTCGAGCAGCTTGAAGATTTGCGCGCGGTAGGTCTCTGCATTGCGCTCAATCTCTTCGCGCGTGAGTTGCGGGCGCGTCGCACTCTTTCCCGATGGGTCGCCGATTAGACCTGTGAAGTCGCCTATGAGAAAGACAACGGTGTGACCCAGCTCCTGAAAGGCGCGAAGCTTTCGTATGACGACCGTGTGGCCTAAGTGTATATCGGGCGCGGTCGGGTCAGCGCCGAGCTTGATGCGCAGGGGCACGCCTGTGCGGGCGCTCTTTTCCAGCTTGGCGCGCAAATCTTCCTCGCGGATAATCTCGACCGTTCCTTTACGTAGAAACGCAAGTTGTTCGTCAATCGTCATATCAAAATAGTTGCATGTAATTCCGAACTAGCCAACTCAAAACGAAAGCGCATGCTCAATGCTATGGCTTACGTAGGACTCTGCGCCCCGTAATCTCCCACTCTCCGCTTGCGACGAGCGCGACCGCTTCAGCATAGATGCGATGCTCTTCCTTGAGAATGCGCGCCGAGAGAGTCGCAACCGTATCGTCTTCGTGTACGTGTACGGGTTGTTGCAGGATGATGGGGCCGCCATCAAGCTGTTCGTCAACGAAGTGAACTGTGCAGCCAGTCCACCTGACGCCATGTTCGAGCGCCTGTCTTTGCGCATCAAGTCCCGGAAATGCCGGAAGCAGGCTCGGATGAATATTGAGCACGCGCCCGCTGAACGTTTCTATAAACTCCGCCGAGAGCAGCCGCATGTAACCCGCAAGGCAAACCAGATCAACCCCGTGCTCAACGAGTGCAGCGATAATCTCACGGTCATGCTCGACGCGCGGACGCCCCCTTCGCTCTATGACGACTGTTTTTAATCCGCGCTCCTCAGCATGTCTGAGTCCCGCCGCGCCAGCTTTGTCGCTGATGACGATTGCAATCTCGGCATCACGAACGCGCCCATCCTGCACTGCATCGGAGAGCGCTATCATGTTCGACCCACGACCTGAAATCAATATGCCGATGCGGAACATAAGTCTGAAGAGTCTGGAGAGTCCAGAGAGTCTGGAGAGTTTAGAGAGTGAAAAGAAAATCCAGTTGGCTCTCTAGACTCTCCAGACTCTCTGGACTCTCCAGACTTGATCATCCGATTAGGACTTCACGATTACCTTCAATCACGCGCCCGATCTCGTAGCACGGCTCATCTCGTTTGGCGAAGTGTGATTGAATCGCTTCTGCGTCTTGCTGCGAAGTAATAATGACGAGGCCGATGCCCATGTTGAAGGTGCGGTACATCTCCGCGTCCGGGATGTGGCCGAGCTGCTGCATGAGTGTAAAGATGGGGAGCACAGGCCACGTGCCGCGCGCAATGGCGACCGATGTGCCTTCGGGCAGGATGCGCGGGATGTTCTCCAGAAGACCGCCGCCCGTGATGTGCGCCAGACCCTTGATTCGTCCCCCGTCAAGCAGTCCATCGAGCGCGGGCAAGTAACTCCTGTGCGGCTCAAGCAGCGCCGCGCCGATCGTAGCATTCAGCTCGGATAACTTAGTATCAACGCCGTAGCCCGCGACCTCAAAGAAGAGCTTGCGAGCAAGCGAATAACCGTTGGTGTGAAGTCCGGCGGAAGGGAGCGCGAGCACAGTGTCTCCCGGAGCAATCCCTTTGCCGTCAATCACGTGCGCGCGATCAACCACGCCGACGATAAAACCTGCGACATCATATTCGCCTTCGGTGTAGAAGCCGGGCATCTCTGCGGTCTCGCCGCCCAGCAGCACGCAGCCGTTTTCACGACACCCTACAGTGATGCCTTCGACTATCCCGGCCACCACATCCGGCGCAAGCACACCGGTCGCAATGTAGTCCAGAAAGAAGAGCGGGCGTGCGCCCTGAACCAGAATGTCGTTGACGCAGTGATTCACAAGGTCGCGCCCGATGGTGTTATGCGTGCCGGTCAGAAAAGCTATCTTGAGCTTCGTGCCGACGCCGTCGGCGGAAGCAACTAAGACCGGCTGTGTCATCTGTGGAAAGCTTCCATCAAACATCCCGCCGAAGCTTCCAATCTCAGAGAGCGTGCGCGCATTAAAGGTCGAGCGCGCCAGCTCCTTTATCTTCTCCGTCGCCACATTCGCCGCGTCAATGTTGACGCCCGCATCGCTGTAGGTAACAGGTTCATCCATAGTGTTCGTGAATCGTAAATCGTAAATAACGTCAGTTCGACGTAAGAGAAGAAAGCTCCGTAGGAGCCGGATGTTTATAGCTTAAAGTTTCCCAAAAGAGTCTAGCTCCGTAGGAGCTATATGTACTCTATCAATAACATATAGCTCCTACGGAGCTAGGCTTATCTATCACCTAGAGACTATAAACATCCGGCTCCTACGGAGCTAAAAACATGATGCTCATTCTTATATCGCGCCTCACGTTAAATTGAGAAAAGCAGTTTCTTCTATTTACGATTTACTTCTTCTTAGTCGTCTTCTCTTTCGGCGGTTTGGGCGGGGGGCCGAAGTCGCCGTAGGCTATGAAGCCTTTGCGCGATGAGTCGTCATACTGGCCTTCGCGTCCCGCAAAGAGGTCTGTCTTGGCCTCTTTCTCGGTCTTGATTTCGTAGAGCTTGCCGTCCTTGAGCTTGCCCGTGGTCGTAATCGCTATCTGTCCCTGCAAGTCCGTGCGATACAGCTTGACGCCCGCGGCCTTCAAACGGTCAAGCACCGTTTGCGCAGGGTGGCCGTAGCGATTGTTTTCGCCGTCCGAGATGATGGCGACTTCCGGCTTAACAGCTTTGACGAACTCTTCCGTCGTGGCGTATTTCGAGCCGTGATGCCCGACCTTCAAAATCTTAGCCGCGATGTTCATCTCTTTCCCTACGAGACGCTGTTCGGTCTGCGCTTCGGCGTCGCCCGCAAGCAGCATGGAGAAGTCTCCGTAATCCAGACGAGCAATGATGGAGTTGGCGTTCGGCTCGTTCCCTCCGTCACGCATCTGGTCGCGTGTGAAGAGGGGCTGGATGGGAGCAATCAGCGTCAGCAAAGCTCCGCCGCCCAGATCAAGCTTCATCTCAGGCGGAGGCGGAGCTTTCTTTTTACCCTTCTCATCCGTCTCAACGTCCTCCTGCTTTTGCTCCGGCGGAAACTTCTCGTACTTCGCGCCCGAAGCATTTGCGGCATCCTTGTAATTGCGCCATGCTATGACGCTCAGCAACTCTCGCTCTTTCCCCTTGGGCTTCTTCGGTGCGGGCTTGCCCTTTCCTTTTCCCTGATCCGCGGTCGTTGTTGTCTCCTGCGGCACCATCTCCGGCGGCACGAGGGTGTTGTCAATGATGGTGCCGATGGGGATGGCGTTGAGCACATCGGGCGCACCGCCAACATGGTCGGCGTGCGAGTGCGTGGCGATGAAGTAATCAATGCGCTGGATGCCAATCTTCTTCAATGCTTCGAGCGCCTTCTTGCCACGGCCTACGTCGCCCGCGTCTATGAGCACGGTCTTGTCTTCGGGCGAGACGATGAGAATCGAATCGCCGTCGGTCGGCCCGACATCGAGCACAAAGATGCGCAGTTCTTTGCCGGACGGCGCGGGCGGCTGGCGCTGTTTGTACCATTGCCAGCCGAAGAATCCGGCTACGCTGCCGACCACCAAGACAATCAGAAATACAGCGGGCGCACACCCGCGTCTAATTTTTGCCACTAGAGCTTTAACCTCCGGCGACTCGATTTTCTGCTTAACTTAATCCTGAGACTAACGCATTCAATCTTCGGCATCAACATCATAAAAGCAGGTGACGGGTGTCAGGTGCCGGGTGCCGGTAAAAGAAAATCCAAAATGTCTTTCTTCTGACCGGCACCCGGCACCTGACACCCGTCACCTATTTCTTCATGTACCAGACATCGTTGCTGTAGATGAATTTGATGTTGCCGTTTTCAGTGACGGAGAATTTGCCGCCCGTCATGTAGAGCTTGTTATCGAATATCCATGTCGCGACTCCGCCTCTGGGCGACCACGGGGCGGCCTGTTCGCGCCACTTGATGCCATCATCCGAAATCAGGACGGCTCGCGTGAACTGGCCGTCGCGGTTTGCTCCGACGAGCCATAGCTTTTCGTCATACACCACGGGCGAGGAACCCCAGATGCGCGGAAAGCTGTCTGTGACTCTAGTCCATGTGATGCCGTCTGCCGAAGACCAGACCTCTCGCTCTGCTCGCCCGTCCGTAGGCTCGCCGTCAATCAGACCGCCGCCGAAAATCCACATCTTATCCCTGAACACGACCGCCGCATTGATAAGTCGCTGGCTCCACCCTGCATGTTCTATAACTCTAGTCCAGTGAACTCCGTCCGCAGACGCCCAGACATCGTTATAGTAGTTCTTCCCGTCAAAGCCGCCCATCAACCAGATTTTATCTTTGAAGACCAGAGCGCCGTAAAAGACTCTGCCGGGAAGCTCGCTCCTTTCGGCCACGACCTTCCATCGCTTGAAGTCATCTGTGCTGGCAATGCGCGATGTTAAGCGCATGTTCGTGTAGTTGCCCTCCATAGTGCCGAGCGCGTAGATGGAATCTTTGAACTGCACGTACTTCTGATAACCGGAGTTCAGTCCGGCAGAAGGAAGCTCCGATTTCGTCCACACTTTGCCGTCCTTCGAGCGCCAGTTGCCCGTTCCGTGAAAAGCCCACATCTCATCACGGACTGTGAAGACAGGAAAGTTATAGCTGCCGGGAAAGGACGCCGCATCGGTGACCTTCGTCCATGCGTACTGCCCCACATCTTCAACCGGCGTTTTGTCTGCCACGCCGCCCCGGCCATAACCGCAGGCACTCATCAGAGAGAAGATAAGCAATGCGAGAGCTGACGCAATACGCTTCTGTTTAAGATTAAGCATAAACCCTTCTCTCAGTCTCGCAGAGCTAAAAGTTGAAACGGAAATCTAAACCACGAATCACACGAAACATCGCGAAGAAACCATCACGAGCACTCATGCTTTGGTTCGTGATGTTTCGTGTGATTCGTGGCTCATGCTTTTTCATCGCAGTTGATTTCGATTTAGAGCTTGAAATCCTTCTTGTCTTCCGTGCCGCTCTGTCCTTTAAGCTGGTCTTGCAGCTTCTTGATGCGATCTTCCGCACTGTCGCGTGAAGAGCGGTCAACGGTGATGGTGATACGCAGGTGGTCGCCGTCCGATGCGCCCCTCGGAAGTAGAGAGACTGGAATGTCCATCTGCGTCTTCTCATCTTCACCTACCAGAAGAGCCGCGACGCCGCCATCTTCTATACGGTCAATGACCGCGTGCGTCTGTTTGGAATTTCCCTTGCGCTCTTGCCGCTCGTCGTCTTTAACCATAAGAAGAGCAATGCAGAAGGCAGAGTGCAGGATGATGAATTAACAAACGAACTGCTTTTCATTCCGCATTCTGCACTCTGCCTTCTGCATTGTTTTTACTCCCTTTCTTCTTTATCTGCTGGAGGCGGCGCGTTTTGAGCGCGTTTGTGATGAGTCCGTGTCCACGTCTCCGCGCTGTGGCTCGCTCTTTTGCGCCGTGCGTCCAGCCCAGAGGTCGCCCGTGGCGGCACGGGCTGTCTGAATCTGGTAGCCCTGCCCGCGCGTCAGTATGGTGATTTCGCCCTGCAAGTCCGTGCGATAGATTTTGATGCCGAGAGCCTTCAAGCGATCCAGGGCTTCCTGGCTAGGGTGACCATAACGATTGTCTTCGCCGTCAGAGATGAGAGCCGACTCGAAACCACCCGCGCGCAGGAACTCTTCCGAAGAGGCATACTTTGAGCCGTGATGCCCGACCTTCAGGATTTTGGCTTTGACATTCGCACCCGTTTTCATCAGGCGAGCTTCCGTTTCGGCTTCGGCATCGCCCGTCAGGAGCATAGAAAAGTCGCCGTAGTCTAAACGGGTCACGACCGAATTGGCATTCGGCTCGTTCGCGCCTGAGCGCAACTGGTCTTTGGTGAAGAAGGGCTTCACGGGAGCGAGCACGGTTAAGCTTGCATTGCCGCCCAGGTCAAACTTCTGTCCCGGCTCCGCTCCTATATACTTCGCACCGCTCTCTTTTATCGCCTTGAGAAAATCTTCGTAATTCTTCGTCGCGTTGGGAACCTGACTGTCGAGCACGCTCAAGACCTTTGTGGCGCGAATGACTTCGTCTGCGCCGCCTATGTGATCTGCGTGCGCGTGCGTCGCCACCAGCAGGTCAATCTGTTTCAGATTGTAGCGCTTCATGGCATCAATGACCGTCTTGCCGCTGCCGGGTGTGCCTGCGTCCACCAGAACAGTCTTGCCGCCCGGCGCGATTATCAAAATGGAATCGCCCTGTCCTACATCCAGCATGTGAACCTGTAATTCGTCACCGGAAGGCGGGGGCTGCGGTGTGGGTTTGGGTTGCCGCTTCCACAAGATGCCCGCAATAAACAGTACGGCGATGACCGCGACAGCCAGTACCGTCAGGATAACGGCAAGCACTATACAGCCGCGACGGACTTGCGCTTTGCGTTCATCATCAGGTGAAGGTCGAAAACTCATACAGGGTTCTTTGATTAAGACAAGCGAGGGGAAAATTTAGTAGTGGTATAGATGAAAGTTGAGCGTGATGCAAATTGTCGCTCAACGAAGCTACGCAGAAGATGCAGAGATAACATAGGTCAGTACCGCCTGCGTGAGCGGGCGGGTCTCAAGCGCGGCTAATACCCGCCCGCTCACGCAGGCGGTACTGACCTGCTCTGCGCTTCCTTCGCTTTCCTTTTACTCAACCCACAATTGAAAACATTATTCCGATTCACTCGAATAGATGTACTTGTAAACCGGCTCTCCCTGAAGCGTCTCGTCTATTTCGGCGCGCATCTTCTCTTTACTGATTCCTTCGTGCGTTTTGTACTCGCGATTGAAGAACGACCAGCCCTCGTCCAGTTTGCCCGCGTAGATGTATTTGAGCGTGACCTGAAGCACGGCGCTAAAATAGCGCTCGGTATAGACATCATCCTTGTCCAGGTTCCCCTGAGCTTTAAGAGTCTCAAGCTCTTTGATGTCCGTCTCAAGCCCTTCGAGGGCGTAAGACTGGAACCTGCGATTCGCCGGACGGTATTCGCCCGCCTCTTTATCGTAAGCGAAAACCGCTTGCGGAAAAACAGAGGAGGCGTGCGACATGTGGAAATAATCAAAGGCCATGATCGAGTGCTTGAACTCAAACGCCCCGTCCGCGTCAATGTCAACGGGCAACAGCATGTTTCCGGTTCCGTATTTTCCGTTATCGAAGAGCAGATGCGGGTTCGTCGTGGAAAGGTCATATATCCAGTAGGAGTAGCAGCAATGAGCGCCGCCTGAATATTGCTCCACGACCAACTGTTTCGACTCGTTGCCGGTGAAGGGAAAGAGGCCGAAGTTCGTCCATTCCTTATTCTCACCGTTGTCGAACTTTGCCAGCGTCTTAGTGCCCTTCTTCAGGGTCGCAAACCATACATCCTCTCCCCTGGCCTGAGCCTTTTCGATGACGTAGCCTTTGTAAGAGAGCCTGTCCTCTTTTGTATAAACTTTATCGAGCGCGCTGGTGTCGTCCTGTTGTTCGGCGGCGGAGACGACCTGCGCTGTGACTAACGGGAGATCAGTCGAGGGGCGCTTGCCCGTTAAAAAGCGATGGCGGTATACCCAGAGGCTAGCCGGAGCAACCCCGAAAACGAGCGTGAGGAGCGAGGTGGTCAAAAGAGCCTTACGACGATTCATCAGTTATGCTTTCCGTGCTGAACTTCCAGAATGTTTGTGTGTTCGCGCTCCACGGGGGAAATGCTCTTTTAGGAGCGGCAAAGCTTAGATGTCACAGGGGATGCGACGGATGTTTCGTACTCTCACTTTAATTATCCGAAGGCACAGGCTCGTGCTCACGCGCAAACTGCGTCTCTGCCTCGCGTGTGATGCGCGTTGGATAGCGCCCAGTCCAACAGGCCACGCAGGCCGAAGCGGGGTCAACGCCTGTGGCTTCGAGCATACCTTCAAGCGACAGGTAGCCGAGCGAATCCGCTTCTATGAAGCGACAAATCTCTTCGACGGACATCTGCGCGGCAATCAGATCGGACTTGTTCGGCGTGTCCACGCCGTAATAGCAGGGGCTTAAAGTCGGCGGGCAGCTGATGCGCATATGCACCTCGCGCGCTCCGGCCTCTCTGACCATACGGACTATCTTCTTGGAGGTCGTGCCGCGCACTATGGAATCGTCAATCAGGACTATGCTGCGGCCTTCTATCAGATGCCGCACGGGGTTCAGCTTGATGCGCACGCCGAAGGAGCGTATGGACTGCTTAGGCTCTATGAAGGTGCGGCCAACGTAGTGATTACGCACTAGACCCTGACGATAGTTGATGCCGCTTTGCGCGGCGTAGCCTATGGCCGCCGCCACGCCCGAATCCGGTACGGGCACGACTATGTCTGCGTCAGCCGGATGCTCAAGCGCAAGACGCTTGCCCATCTTGTGACGCGATTCGTTGACCGAGTGGCCGAAGATGACCGAATCGGGGCGCGCGAAATAGACGTGCTCGAAGATGCACATGGAATGCGTGCGCACAGGCAGTGGATGCGATGAATGCAGCCCGTAGCGGTCAATGATAATCATCTCACCCGGCTCTACATCGCGCTCGTAGGTCGCGTCAATCAGATCGAAGGCGCAGGTTTCCGAAGCGACCACCCAGGCGTCGTTCAGGCGACCGAGCGCCAAGGGGCGAAAGCCGCGCGGGTCGCGCACGGCGACCAGAGAGTCGGGCGTCAGGAAGAGCATGGAGAACGCGCCCTCTGTTTCGCACAGGACTTCTGGAATGGCTTCCGCGACTGTACGGGATTGAGAGCGTGCGATGCCGTGAAGCACGACTTCCGTATCGGATGTGGAGGAGAAGATTGCTCCGGCTCTCTCCAGCCTCTTTCGTTCTTCGGAAGCGAAGGGGAGATTGCCGTTGTGACAGACGGCAATCTGCCCGTGCTGGCAGGCGACCAGAAAGGGCTGCGCTTCGCGTATGGAGACTTCGCCCGCGGTCGAGTAGCGAACGTGGCCTATGGCGCTTGCGCCGGGAAGGCTGTCGAGCGTCGCCTGATCAAAGACATCCGAGACGAGTCCCATAGCGCGCTGTGAGCGCAACTCAATCCCGTCCGAAGAGACTATGCCGCAGGACTCCTGCCCGCGATGCTGCAAAGCGTAGAGTCCTAGGTAAGTCAGGCGCGCGGCCTCCGCGTGGCCGTAGATGCCGAACACGCCGCACTCATCACGAAACTTGTCAGGCTGTTGATTGCTCAAAGGGTTAACCGTTCTCCCACATCTGCTGCCGCACAAAGAGAGGCACATGAAAGTGTAACGTGACTATTCTAAAGTGAAAAGGCGAAAAGCAGAATGATGAATGGGTGACGGGTGTCAGGTGCCGGGTATCGGCAAGAAAGGGAGAGCGTGATTTTCTTTTACCGGCACCTGTCACCTGACACCCGATACCCATTCCGCTATCATGTGCGAAAACTTTGAGAGCGGAGGAACCGGGGGAATGAGCAAGATAAAAGTTTACGGGGCGGACTGGTGCGGGGATACGAAGCGCACTCTACGGCATCTGGACGAGTTGGGCGTGGATTACGATTACATCAACATAGAGCAGGATGAAGAGGCTGCGCGCTGGGTCAGGGAACAGAACGAGGGCAAAGAGCGTAAACCGACTGTGCAGATAAACGGGCGCGTGCTCTCTGAGCCAGGCAATGAGGAACTGGACGCAGCCCTTCAAGGGATGAGGGCGGAGGGATGAGGGATGAAGTCGAGGACAAAGCTTCGCTTTGATTCTTTTAATTTGATTCACGCCGTAGGCGTGTCCAAAACTTCATCCCTCATCCCTCATCCCTCATCCTTAGCTTTTATGCTTTGCCTGTTTCTTCATACGGATGATAGATTCTTTGTTGAACGCCTCCTTTGAATGGACTCTTTAAGTAAGTGAACACATCAGGTCTCGCCTACCAGACTGCAATCGTTTTGATGAGAATCGCGCTCGTGCTGGCGCTCGTCGGCGCAGGATGGAGCGTGTATCGCAGGCTTCCCGCAGATGAATATGCTCCGAGCGGCGCTGGGGGAAACGCGAATACTACTGCGCTCTCTATACAGTTGCTCCTGTCGCCTGAAGATGCGGGCGCACCCTTGAGTGTTCCGGTGGAGCTTTATCCTGTGGACATCGCGGCGGTCAGGCGTGAGTATGCTTCCGAGCCGCGACCCGGTCTTCGCTTCGACGAGTTTCTCAAGCGGCGTATGCGCGGGCGCACGCCCCTTGAGGCACAGCTTAACCAGCAGGGACAGGCGACCATTAACATCACGCCCGGCAAGTGGTGGCTACACGTCGTGCTCGCAGGCCAACATAATGTAGAGTGGCGTCTGCCCATCAACGTCTACGGGCGCACGCAGACCATCCAGCTCACTTCTGAAAACGCCTACGCGCGCACGAAGACATTTTGAAAGCAGAGGTCAGAGGCCAGAGGTTAGAGGTCAGTCGTTGACTCTCTTTTTACTAACCTCTGACCTCTAACCTCTAGCCTCTATTTTTATGAAAGCGTTGAGATACGAAAACGGTCGGCTTGCGGTGGCTGAGGTTGCCGAAGCCTTGGATGAAAGGGAAGCGGTGGTGCGCGTTACCCTTTCGGGCATCTGTAATACGGATGTGGAGATTGTGCGCGGGTATGCAGGGTTTGAAGGAACAATCGGGCATGAGTTTGTGGGCGTCGTGGAGAGCGCGCCCGGTGCGCCTCATCTGTTGGGTAAGCGTGTGGTCGGAGAGATCAACGCAGGCTGTGGGCTATGCGAATTGTGTCGCGGCGGGGATGCGCGGCATTGCCTTACACGTACGGTGCTAGGCATCGTCGGACGCGACGGCGCGCATGCGGAAGCTTTAAGACTTCCGGTTGTGAATCTTCTATGTGTGCCTGATAGTGTGCCGGATGAGCGAGCAGTCTTCGCCGAACCGCTGGCGGCAGCATGGGGAATCACTGAGCGCGTCACCATTGATAACCGGACGCGCGTGGCCGTCATAGGCGACGGCAAGCTGGGGCTGCTGTGCGCGCAGGCTCTCAGCTTAGCCACGCCCGCGCGCCTTGTTCTCATAGGCAAGCACAGGAACAAGCTGGACATAGCGGCGCGGCGCGGCATCGAAACCGCCACGCTCGAAGACGTGCAAGGTAGTTGGGCGCGCGAGTTTGATGTAGTCGTGGAAGCTTCGGGTTCGGAGAGCGGCTTTGCGTTGGCGCTCTCTATCCTGCGCCCTCGCGGCACGCTCGTGCTCAAGTCAACATTTCACGGCGAGACGCGTGTCGCGGCTGCGCGCATTGTCGTGGACGAAATCAGCGTCGTCGGCTCGCGCTGCGGTCGCTTTGCCCCGGCGCTTGAATTGCTCGGACGCGGCGAGATTGATGTCGAGAGCTTAATCAGCGAAGAATATTCTTTGGCCGAAGGCGTGCGTGCTATGGAACGCGCCACAGCCCCAGGCGTCATCAAAGTCTTATTAAGACCGTAAAGCAGTCAGCAATCAGCAGTCAGCGTTCAGCAATCAAACGCAATGTATCTGCGTTATGCCTTGCGCCGCCTTCTCTTGCTGATTGCTGATTGCTTCTATGAGATTCAAAGGAAACTTGGGGGCAGATGGAGCGCTCGTGTTGACGACGCTCATCTGGGGTTCGACCTTTGTCATCGCCAAAGACATTTTGGAGCGGTGGCCGCCCGTCGCTTACATCACGATTCGTTTCGTTCTGGCTTCAATCGCCCTCCTACTGCTTTTCCCTAAACTGACCTTGCAGGCGCGTCGAGTCGAGTGGAAGGCCGGAGCGACGCTGGGGCTTCTGATGGGAGGAGGCTTCGCGCTACAGGCCGTCGGGCAGGTGTACACGACGCCCTCAAAATCAGCTTTCGTGACGGGATTGACCACGCCGCTCGTGCCGTTCGTCGCTCTTCTACTCTTACGTGTACGGCCTAATCTTGAAAATCTGATTGGCGTCACGCTGGCCTCCATCGGCGGGCTGCTGATTCTAGCGCCGCAAGGCTCTGAGCCTATGAACACGGGCGACCTTTTGACGCTCTGCGCGACCACGCTCTTTGCCGCGCACATCACCTTGATGAGCGCCTACGCGCGCGAGATTGATGTCAGACAGTTGACCGTCCTGCAAATTACTTCCGCAGCGATTCTCTTCATCGTCGTGTGGGCAGCACTGCGCGCTACGGGTGCCTTGGTCTCCGAAAGCTCGCTGCCGGGATTTATAGCGCGCGAGACTGCACAGCTTGTCTGGACGGAGCGCGTCGTGTGGCAGATAGTTTTTCTGGCGATGATCGCAACCGTCATCACCTTTCTGCTGTGGACGTGGGGACAGGCGAAGGTTTCGGCCACGCACGCGGCCATCATCTTCAGCCTTGAGCCTGTCTTCGCCACCATCTTTGCCGTCGCCGTGCGCGGCGCGAACGAATGGATGGGGCGTCGCGGAAACCTAGGCGCAGCGCTCATCCTCGCGGGCGTCATCGTCTCGGAGATTCATCTGACGCGAAGACGACCGGGTAAGACCGGACGTGAAGAAGTAGAAGAAGAGCAGGACGTGAGCATAGATGAAGAGATGGCGGAAGAGGGCGATAATCGTTGACTTCATCATCCTTGATATTTTGAGAGCTATTTCGCTACTATGAAACCATGAAAGAGTCTGTTATCACCTCATCTCCTGATATTATGAGCGGTGCTCCGGTGTTTGCAGGGACAAGAGTGCCTGTTCAAATCCTGATGGATCACCTCAAGGCCGGAGAATCTATAGATGATTTCCTGTCGGGATTCCCTACCGTTAGAAGAGAGCAGGTCATAGCTTTTCTGGAAGAGGCCGAAGAGCAAATCCCCAAGATGGTAGTCTGAAGTGAAACTCCTTGGTTAAAATCTAATCGTTAATTCCGCAACTTCTCTTGCTTCGCTTCTTTACGCTTGCCTGTTTATTTCGTTATACTTGATTCCTTCTCTTCTCGTGCGATCGGCTGAACAACTTTTTGGCGCACGGGCAATTGGCATCACCCCTCGTGTTGATGCTATGTCTTGGGTCTTCCTTTTGAGGTGGTAGCGTTTTATGCAAGAGCTTTCCAAGGATCAAATGAGCGCGGCGGAGAAGTTGATGCTGCGCAGGCTGCGTGTCTGGATTGTGGCGCTGGCTGTGGCCTGCGTGGTGGCAGGGATGGGCATCGGCGCTATCTTGTCGGGTCGCTCGGCAGTCGCGCAGAACGAGGCGCAGATTGCGCGTGCGCCCGAAGCCCTCTCCGCTTCGTTTGCGGAGATAGCCAAGCGCGTAGAGTCTGCGGTCGTCAACATTGATACGAAGACGGCTGCGCCCGAAATCGCGGAGAATGATGAAGACGAAAAGGGCAGCCAGCCGATGGATCGCTCGCTCCTGGACATGCTGCGCCGCCAGCGCAGACCCACGCGCGGCGTAGGCTCCGGCTTCATAGTTGACCCCAAGGGCTACATCCTGACCAACCAGCACGTCGTGCAGGGCGCAACGCGCATTAGCGTTCGCCTACAATCAGGCGAGCAGTATATAGGCCGCGTCGTAGGCATTGATGAAGAGACTGATCTGGCCGTGCTGAAGGTTGACGCAGGAAAAGATTTGCCTGCGATTAAGCTCGGAGACTCAAACTCGGTTGAAGTCGGCGACTGGGTGCTGGCTATCGGCTCGCCCTTTGGCTTGGAGCAGACCGTGACCGCGGGCATCATCTCCAAGAAGGAGCGCCAGCCCTACCCGCAGGCAAACTTCCAGCAGTTCATACAGACGGACGCGGCGATTAATCGCGGAAACAGCGGCGGCCCGCTCGTCAACATGCGCGGCGAAGTCATAGGCATCAACTCGCAGATTGCCACCTCGACAGGTGATTACAACGGCATAGGCTTCGCCCTTCCTTCTAACGAAGCGAACTTCGTTTACAAGCAGATTATTACCAAGGGCAAGGTGAGTCGCGGATACCTTGGCATCCTGCTTGATTCCGTGCAGCCGGAGTTTGCGCGCGTCTATGGATTGCCGGAAGCCAAGGGCGTCATCGTCACGGACGTGCGCGACACGCAAGGCCCTGCGGCCAAAGCGGGCATTCTAGCCAACGACATCATCACGGAGTTCAACGGCCAGCAGGTCACAAACTCGCAGGATTTAATCAACAAGGTCGCCGCAACTCCAGTAGGACAGACGGTGCCCGTCACCCTCTTGCGCGACACCGGAGCCAAGCAGCTTGAGCGCCGCACGGTCAACGTCACCATAGGCGAACGCCCGCGCGCACTCGCGCCTGCTTCAGACCCGGATGAGGACGAGCCGCCTCCGTCCTCAAAGGGCAAGGAGGGAGCGCAGGGCAGCAGCAGCGGTGGCGGCGGCTTACGCTTGGGCGTGACACTTCAGGAGTTGACGCCGGAGACTACTGCCGAATTGAATTTGACGGGCGTGCGCGGGCTTCTCATCAAGGAGATTGACCCGAACGGGATTATTGCAGACGTACGCTCGCCCGGCAGCGGCACACCCCAACTCATACAGGGCGATGTGATCTTGAAAATCAATCGCACGCCCGTGACGACGCTGGCTGAATTTCAGCGCGTCGTCGCCGGTCTCAAACCCGGCGATGCCATCGTCATGAATGTCGCACGCTCCAATCGCAGCCTTGAGCGCGTCATACAGTTCGTAGTTCAGTTCACATACCAATAAGGCAGGTGACGGGTGTCAGGTGTCAGGTTTCGGTGAAGACAAAACCGAAACCCGGCACCTGATACCCGTCACCCATTTTTTATGGCACAAGCAACAAAAGCTCTCAGCAAGAATGGTCGAAAGCAGCAGGCTCGCAGCGCGCGCTCGAAGGCCAGTGCAGCAACTAAGACTTATTACAACTACATAGCAGGCTCGTGGGTTAAGTCAGCTTCGGGCGAGACGTTCGAGAATCTCAATCCGGCTGATACGCGTGATTGCGTGGGGCGCTTTCCGCTCTCGACCGAAGAGGACGTGAACAGCGCGGTTGACGCTGCGCGCGAGGCTCTCGATGGCTGGCGGAAAATGCCCGCTCCCAGACGAGCCGAAATCCTCTTCCGGCTGGGCGAGATTCTCATACGCAACAAGGAGCGTTATACGCTGGATATGACGCGCGAGATGGGAAAGGTCTTGAAGGAAGCGGGCGGTGATGTGCAGGAGGCTATTGACTGCACGTATTACACTGCGGGCGAGGGGCGCAGGCTTCACGGCTTCACCACGCCTGCGGAGATGCCCGACAAGTTCGCCATGTGCGTGCGCCAGCCCGTTGGATTGTGCGGGCTGATTACGCCCTGGAATTTCCCCATGGCGATTCCGTCCTGGAAACTCATCCCGGCGCTCATCTGCGGCAACACGGTCGTTATCAAGCCAGCGGAAGACACTCCGCTCTCTACTTATAATCTGGTTAAGGCTTGTGAAGAGGCGGGCGTTCCGCCGGGCGTAGTCAATCTGGTTACCGGTTATGGCGAGCCTGCCGGTAAGGCTATAACACATCACGAGGCGCTAAGGCTGATCTCCTTCACCGGCTCTACGGAGACGGGGCGGCAGGTCGCTATAGCCTGCGCCGAGAGAAACGCCATCTGCTCTCTGGAGATGGGCGGCAAGAACGTCATCATCGTGATGGATGATGCTGACATAGACCTCGCGGTCGAAGGCGCTATCTGGGGAGCGTTCGGCACATCGGGTCAGCGCTGCACGGCCTCTTCACGCCTGGTTGTTCACAAGAAGGTCTACAAGCAGTTTACGAAGAAGCTGGTCGAGCAGGCAGAGAGACTTCGCGTCGGAGACGGCGCGAGATTAGATACGGACGTGGGGCCTGTGATTAACGCCGATGCTGTACGCAAGATTATGGGCTACATCGAAATCGGCGAGCGCGAAGACGGCGCAACGCTCTCCTGCGGCGGAAAGCGTTTGACGGGAGGCCGCTATGATTACGGCTACTTCATAGAGCCGACCGTCTTCGCGGACGTTGCGCCCGACATGCGAATCGCACAGGAAGAGATTTTTGGCCCCGTCACGGCTGTCATACCAACCAATTCTCTTGAGAGCGCGATTGAGATTGCAAACGGAGTGCGCTACGGATTGTCTGCGGCTATCTATACAAGCGATGTCAATCGAGCGTTCCACGCTATGAACGAGATGTACACAGGCATCTTCTACGTCAACGCTTCGACCATAGGCGCTGAAGTGCATCTTCCCTTTGGCGGAACAAAGGCCACTGGCAACGGCCACCGAGAGGCTGGAACGCAGGTGCTAGATATTTTTTCCGAATGGAAATCAATCTACGTTGACTACAGCGGCAAACTTCAACGAGCACAGATTGACGCAATCGAGCCGCAATGATAGAAGAGGTCGCTGGTTTGGAGGCTGGAGGTCATCTAAGACCTCTGGCCTTAAAAATTTTTAGGATGCTGGATATTCAAATTTGAGACTGGGGAGCGTGAACAGTGATCGTCGGACTACCGAAGGAGATCAAAGATAACGAGTATCGCGTTGGACTGACGCCTGCGGGCGTGCGTGCATTGACGGATGCGAGTCACAAGGTCGTCGTCGAGCGCAACGCAGGCGAAGGCTCCGGCTTCGGGGATGAATTGTACGAGCGTGCGGGCGCACAGATTCTAGAAACGGCTGATGACGTGTGGGGTCAGGGCGAGATGATTGTGAAAGTGAAAGAGCCGATTAAGCCCGAATACCCGCGCATGCGCGAGGGACAACTGCTCTTTACCTATCTTCATCTTGCGCCGGATGTGGAGCTGACAAAGCAACTGCTCGAACACAAAGTCACAGGCATCGCTTACGAGACGATTACGGACAATCGCGGAACGCTGCCGCTTCTGACTCCTATGTCGGAAGTCGCGGGGCGCATGGCGGTGCAGGTCGGTTCCCACTATCTTGAGAAGATGTCGGGGGGGCGCGGCATTCTTCTGGGCGGCGTGCCGGGAGTGCCTGCGGCGCGCGTAGTTATATTGGGCGGCGGTGTCGTCGGCACAAACTCTGCCAAGATAGCCGTCGGCATGGGCGCGTACGTCACTATCATTGACAGGAATCTTGATCGCCTGCGCGAGCTGGACGACATCTTTCTATCAAAGATTTCCACGCTCGCATCCTCCGCTTACATGATTCACGATGCCATCTCGCAGGCCGATTTAATCATCGGCGCGGTGCTGGTTCCCGGCGCGGCGGCTCCGAAACTCGTGACACGAAACATGCTCAAGGACGTGCCGAACGGCTCGGTCATCGTAGACGTGGCGGTGGATCAGGGCGGCTGCATTGAGACGACGCACGCTACAACGCACAGTGACCCGACCTATTACGTCGAAGGCGTGCTGCATTACTGCGTCGCCAACATGCCGGGCGCAGTGCCGCGCACTTCTACGTTTGCCTTGACGAACGCGACGCTGCCTTACGCTTTGAAGCTGGCGAATCGCGGCTTCCTTGCCGCCATCGAAAGCGACCCGCATCTGAAAGAGGGAGTTAACACCTACGCCGGACATTGCACCTACGAAGCCGTGGCCGTAGATCAGGGGATTCCCTACATGCCGATTGACCAGATAATCGGCGCGAGCAAAACGGGCGCTGCGACGCCGAGCAAGTGAGCCAGGCCGAAGCGCCGCATTAAAGAAACGTGAGGAATGACGTAAAAGATGATGGCTCCGTAGGAGCCGGATGTTTATAGTCCATTGCATGAAAAAAGAATCAAGCTCCGTAGGAGCGACATGTTCTACATCAATTACATGTTGCTCCTACGGAGCTTGATATTTTCTTGCCCGGATGAGCTATAAACATCCGGCTCCTACGGAGCCAGTGCATGTTGTCATCTGGAACTCGCGTTACCTTCGAGTGTGCCGGAGTTGCTGCTTTAACTGAAAACAAAAAGAGGCTGCTTCTTGTCCTCAAAAGGAAGCAGCCTCTTCGCTTTTCACTCCGGGAAGTAGAGCGAAATCAAATTCGGGTTAGAGCTTTCAAGCTGCTTTCAGCAGCAGGCGCGCAACGGAGCGTGTCAGCTCTTCCGGGCGCACAGGTTTCGAAAGATAAACGTCGGCGCGGTCTGCCTCTTCCTGCGAAGAGTCTGCGCGCTCGACGCCGCTCAAAAGTATGACCGGCAGTTGCGACATCTTCGGATGCCGACGCAGGAAACGGCACAGCTCATACCCGTTCAGGTGGGGCATAATCGCATCCGTTATCACAGCGTCAAGCCGGTTTGACAGCGCCGCCTTCATCGCTTCCAGTCCATCTGCGGCAGCGACCACGGTGTAACCGGCTCTTTGCAATATGACTTCCAGATAACGACGAATGGAGCGGTCATCTTCGACTAGCAAGATCGTACCGCGCGTGGAGCGCGGCTGTGTTACGGCAGGCGTCTGCGGCAGGCTGGGCTGGCTGTCCGAGCGGGAATTTTCGTTGGGCGTGATCATCTATCTTCGTTCGACCTCACTCTTTCGCGACCCCTTTGGTGGCCGCGCTGTCTACTTAAATGGCAAGCCCTGTGCCTCATTCGTCAAAGCCTGTGAAGACGGCGTGCCGAAACGGCGTCAATAACAGCCCGGACGATGAGTAACCCTTTGCCGTTAAGCCACTTAGGAAATTCCCGCGCGCCTGTACGGAAAATTTTCGCGGCCTCCGTGTCTCTGAATGGACGGGCGTTTTGCCCTACGTCCTGCCATTTTGCTCAGCCAGGACGGGTCAATTTGAAGACCGCTTCGGTCAATCTGCGCCTTGTTACCCGACAATTCAACAATGAGGAGTGTTTCTGTTATACTCAACCTTTTCGCCTGACTGCTGCTGAAACAGTCGCAGGCTACAGTGAGTAATAGCTTTGAATCTGGTGCTCTTTGAGCGCTCAAAAAAGATTCTGCTTTGAGAAAGTTTTTTTAAGAGATGTACGAATTCGCAGTTGCTCCAGCCGTCACGCAGATCAGGCGGCGGGGAGTCGAAATCGCAGAGATCGAGCCAGAGAGTTTGGCCGCAGAGCTTGAGCTTGAGGCGGGCGACCGTATCATTAAAGTGAACGGTCGAGTTGTGCGCGACTATCTTGATTTCCGCTTTCACACGGGCGGCGAGACAGAGCTTGTCATGGAGGTGCGCAAAGGAAACGGCGAGGATTGGGAGATAGAGATTGAGCGCGGCGAGGGCGAAGATTTCGGCATAGGCTTTGAGCAGATAGCACCGCGCCAGTGTGCCAACGAATGCATCTTCTGCTTCTGCAAAGGCAATCCTGAAACCGCACGCTCCTCGCTCTTCGTGCGCGATGAAGACATACGCCTCTCGTTTCTTTACGGCAACTACACCACGCTGACCTCAATCACGGAAGACGAGATGACGCGAGTCATAGAGCAGCGCCTGACGCCGCAGTATGTCTCCGTACATGCGACCGATTTGGACGTGCGCGCTCATCTTCTGGGTGTGGATAGAAAACGCGCGGACATCAGGGCGAAGATGCGTGCGCTGCTTGACGCCGGAATTGAGATTCACGCGCAGGTCGTGCTGTGTCCAGAGATTAACGATGGCGCAATCCTTGAGCGCACCCTTCAAGACCTGGCAGCGGAGTTCCCACGCATCAAGAGCGTGGCGATTGTCCCCTTGGGGCTAACCAGCTACAACAAGGACGAGCGCCTGACGGCAGTCACGCCGGAGTTCTGCCGCCGCACGATTCGCCAACTCAAACCCATCCAGAGAGAGTTGCGCCAGCGTCTTGGCACAACCTTCGCTTTTCTGGGCGATGAGATTTACCTGCGCGCTGGCCTAAGCGTTCCGGGTCGAAAGCACTACGGCGATTACCCGCAGATAGAAGACGGTATAGGGATGGTGCGCGCCTTCGAGAATGATTTCGTACGGCTTCGTCGCCGTCTCATGCGTCGCGCCGGGGAGTCGGATGTGCCGCGCGTTTCCGCAACAGTGATGACCGGGAAGCTATTTGCGCCGGTGTTGAAGAATCTGCTTGACGAGCTGAACCGAAGCTTCGGCACAAAGCTCGATGTGGTCGCGGTGGAGAATCGCTATTTCGGCGGAGATGTTTCCGTGGCGGGGCTTCTGACCGGCTCGGATTATGTAGCGGCACGCGAGCACATCAGCGGCGATTTTGTCATCATTCCTTCTGCGTCTGTGAAGAGCGATGAAAAAATTATGCTCGACGGGATGCGCTTTGAAGAGCTTGAGAATGAGCTGGGACTTCCGGTTCGTGCGCTCGATTTCGACTCGTTCGCTGAGCTGTTCGACTGAAAGTTTCTAATCAGACTGTCCCGTCAGGGACGATTGATAATAGCCCAGCCATTTATGGCTGGGCTATTATCAATCGTCCCTACGGGACTTTGAACACAGCTTCTAATTGCCTATTTGACTATCTCGAAGTCCGTCCATCCGGTCACGACGCGCTGCTTACTCTTAGCCAGAAGGTCTGTGACCGTAATCTGCAAGACGTAGTCGCCGGGAGTCAACTCCGCTCCTACCTGAAGGCTTCCGCCCGCTATCAATCTTTTCAAATCCGCCTGCTTGCTTGTATCAACGGGCGTGACCTTGCTTGTAAAGATCAGCTTGCCGTCGCGGAAGAGTCGCAGTTGAGTCGTAAGCTGAGGCTTGCCCGTTGATTTATCCGTCTGGGCGTTGTAGACCATGTAGCCATAGTCCAGAAGCATACCCTGCTTCAAACGTCTCACGGCAGGCCCAAAGCGCGGGTCGGATTCTGCTCCCGGTGAATTGTTTGTGCCCTGGTTTGCCTGCGCAGACGAGGCTGTATTCCCTGCGATGACTATACCTGATATAGCCAGATAACCTTTGTTGATGTCCGGGACGGAGATGACCTGATTGGCCGAGCCTGTCTTCTGTGATGCTGCGTCGCGCACGGCGATGCGCAGTTGATATGTTCCGGGTACTTTGACCGGAACGTTCAGAGCATACGTTAAGCCGAACTGCGTGACGCTGCGATAGCCTTCAGCCGTCACACGTATCTCACGAGTCTCCGAAACCTGATCTATAGCCCGCCCCTCGCCGTTGAAGATGACTGCGGCGATGTCTATCTGAGCCGAGCGCCACCCCTGAGCTTCTTCCGAAAACTTGAGATCGCTCGCATTAACGTAGACGAGCGAGCGCATGTACGAGCCTCTGGCCGCATCGTTATTGAAGAGCGATGTCATGCGTATATCAACGCCGCTTGCGCCGAAAGGAGAAGCGAGCGCGGCCATTAATTGTTGTTGAGGAGTGCGCGGCTGTTCGTTAACCTTCGGCTCGGCAACACCAAAAAAGCCTGTACGAGAGCGCACGCTTAAGCCAGGGCGTTTGATTTGGACTTTAAGATTATGAAAGCGTCGCTGTCCCGTCTTCGCATCGAAGGTGGACGCATCCGGGCGATAGCCTATGAGGTAATAGCCCTTCTGGTCTTCGAGCACGCGCTCTAATCCTTTGTTCAAATCATTATTGTCCTTGATAAAGATGCCGCCCGTCTCTTTCGCAAGGTAGTTCATCCCATCCTGATCTTCAAAAAAGTTCTGGCGAGGGCTGCCGACTCCGGTCATGGCCGCGGCGGTTTGATTCGGCAGGCCAGCCGCAGGCTCAGCCGCCGTAAAATTGAGCGGCTGCAAGCCACGCGCATCAATACTATAGAAGACGACGGACGAGCGATTAGCAAGATCTATCAATCGCTGCATGCGTTCTGTATTCGTGTCTACGCCCGGCCCCACACGGTTGAAAAGTCGCAGGCTGTCTGTAAACAACACGATGGCTTTTCGTCCGGGGAGATTTTGAAAGCCGCGAACGATGTACATGAGAGCGCCAATCGTGTCTCTGACAGAATTCTCCTGCCGGTTCTCTTCTGACGTTCCTGCTTTGGATGCGTCAACACCTTCTGAACCTCCCGAATCCTCGCTCAAAGAGTTCTTAGGCTGGACGGCGCTCAAGCCGCCACGGCTTCTGGGAAACCAGCGTATGCGATCAACCGCCGCGTAGAGGATACGCTTGTCGCTTGTGAACTGCTGTAGCACGCCTATGCCCGAACTGGTACGAACAATGGCGCTCAGGTCATTCTCCTGTATCTGTTCATCCAGATAATTCTTCAAAGTTCTTCTAACGTAATATGTGCTTTCCGCCGAGAGCGAAAGATCATCTACGACCAGCGCAATCGTGCGGCGCAATTGTTCAGGCTTGAGCAGGCGCGCAGGAGGAATGAGATTCGCGCTCCTTTGCTCTGTGCTTGCAGTTGTATTTGTAGCAGGCTGTGAAGGCGAGCCGGACATGACGTTGATGTAAGAGAAGTTTGTGAGTTCCTGTTTCTTGCCGTCTTCCGTAACTTCAAAATCTTCCGGACGAAGGTCAGTCACGTAACGTCCGTTTTTGTCTGTGACGACGGCATCCACCTGAACCAGATTGGTGGTGATGCGCACAACTTCATCATCATAAGGCCCGTTCGCTTCCTGTTTCGCGGAAGGAGTCTGCCCGATAATCGTAGAGATGAGAGCGAACAGAAGAACAACTGCAATCGAGAGGTGAAATCGTTTTATCATCATCGAAACTCCAAACGTAAAAAGCGTCCCGGCTCAAAAGGAGCGCGTCCCATTTGAAGAAGTCAATCTTCTTCAAGTGGATGATGCTACAAGCTCGCGCGACCTACTATTCTTCAAAGCACATTGCACGGACAGTTTTTCTGCTAGCTCAACTCTTTAAGGATTGACCGGGGCTTGAAAGAATCGCGGGCGAGCGATTTGTGAGCCAAGATTAAAGGCTAGAGAGCGGCGAGGTCAACCTTGACCGGAGCGACTCTTGCGCCGCAGATAAGAACTGTTTCAGGTAAGACCGCTCTTGTAAATGAATCAATTTCCGCAGGACAGGGACTCTGAACGAAGGCCGCATTGTGCCTCTTCGAGCGGTGTGTAGAAAGGGGAGCAAAATGCTACTTTCATCCCTGCCTGTGGCTCAAGCAAAGGGGCGCTGGCTGGCGGGCAGGCCGAACAGGCTGAGGGGCTGGTATCTGCTGGATTCAGGTATTTGTATAATAATCCAAAAAAATCAATCCCCAGCCCCGAAAGTAATCTTCCGCCAATCCATAAGTGTAAACAAAAACTAAACTTCTCCCCTTTAACTGAAGATGGCACGAGGCTTGCTGTTTTTGACCTGAAGCAAATGCGTCCATTTTGCTGCTTTCTTACTTGATGTGTTCCACATCAAGCGTTCGAGACAACAGCTACATTCAAACCCTCTGGAACTTCTTCGAGCGATTCGGCTATACGTCCAAGGAGGAATCGCTCGCGTAGAATAGTTATTCAGCAGTCCACTTTGTATAAGGAGTCCACCCATGAAAAGATTTGTATTAGCCGTGTTAATGCTTGGCCTCTTCGCAGGCTCGGCATTCGCACAGGCATCCGACGGGCGACTGGTCGGCACCGTTTCTGACGCCAGCGGCGTCGTTCCGGGTGCAACCGTCACCGTTACGGATACCCAGACTGGAAAGGAAGTGAGAACGGTCGTCGCCAGCGACGACGGTAGCTTTACTGTCCCCCAGCTCAAGTTCGGCGTCTACATGGTGAAGGTTACGGCCTCGGGTCACAAGACGTTCACCGTCACCGATGTCAAGATTGACGTTGGACGCGACTACACGCTGAACGCGACTCTGGAAGTCGGCGACATCAACGAGAGCGTGACGGTCGTCGGCGGCGCAGACGTGATCAACTCTCAAAACGCGGAGTTAAGCAACACGGTCGGCCAGCGCCAGATTTTAGAGCTGCCCTTGAATGGCCGCAACCCGCTTAACCTGATTACGCTCCAACCGGGCGTCTCCGTTTTTCAAAACATCAACGGCCAGAGGTTTTCATCCACCAGCTATTTCCGTGATGGCCTCAACGTCCAGGACAACTTTATACGTTCGGGCTTCGTGCCGGATCGTCCGAATGCGGATGACACGGGCGAGTTTACAGTCGTGACGCAGAACGCCGGTGTCGATCTAGGCTACGGCAGCTCGATTGTGCAGTTGGTTACGCCGCGCGGCGGCGATGTCTATCACGGCGCGATCTTTGAATACAATCGCAACTCGAAGTTTGCGGCCAACAACTTTTTCAGCAACGCGGCGGGCAAATTCGTCGCAACCGATGCGGCTGTCATACAGGGGCGTGCCAATGTTGGCGATGACAGAATCCCGCGTCCCTTCCTGAACCGCAATCAGTTCGGCGGTAAGGGTAGCGGCCCCATTCCCTTTACGAAAAAGAAAATTTTCTTCTTCGGTTCTTACGAGGGCTTCCGCCTGCGTCAGGCGACGCAGACCACGCGTACCATCCTGACGCCCTCTGCGCGTACAGGCGTCTTTAGCTTTACCACGACTCCGTCTGCCGCTCAGCAAGCCCTGGGCATCAGACCGACCATCGTCAACGTCAATGTCCTAACGCTGGCCGGACTGGCGGGGGTTGACCCCACCATCGCGGCTCGCATTCTGGCAAACGTGCCGACAGCCGGTAACAGAACCGACATCGGCGACGGCAGAACGACAACGGGTCTAGGCTTCAACATCACGAATAACACGGATCGTGAAGCCGTCACGACGCGCTTCGACGGCGACATCAACGAGAGAAATACCGTCAACGTCGTCTATAGCTGGCGCACTGAGAACATCCAGCGCCCGGACGTGGCCGCTGCCGGATTCTCTATTACGCCGGATGCTTTCCAGACCGCTACCACCAAGTTTCTCGCCATCGGTTACACGATGAGTCCAAGCCCTAGCTGGACTAATGAAGTTCGCGGCGGTTTCCAGAAGTCGGGGCCGGTTTTCGATAACCCCAGCGTAGTAGGAAGAAACTTCCTGCTTACCCTGCCGCTCATCAGCAATCCGGAAAACAATTTCCGCTACCAGGGACGCAACCAGGACTACTGGAACTTCCAGGACAATGCCACCTACATTCGTGGCAACCATAGTTTCCGCTTCGGCGGCGTCTACCAGTCCTTTAAGTTTCTGGACTTCAACCAGGCGAGCAACCTGATCCCGACCTACACGCTGAGCAATGCCAATTCAACTACGCTGCTCAGCACCGCGTCTTTCAACGGGCAGGCAGGCTGCACGGGTGGCTGCATCAGCACGGCTGACCTTGCGACGGCTAACGCGTTAGTCGGACTACTCGGCGGCATTGTCAATTCGGGCACCATTACCTTTAATGCGCCCGACCAGGCTTCCGGCTTCAACATTGCCACGCCGTTTGAGCGCAACGAGTCGTTTAAGAACTTCGGCTTCTACTTCTCGGATCAGTGGCGCTTAAGACCGAATCTAACTCTCAACCTAGGCGTGCGCTATGAGCTTTACACGCCCTTCAAGGAAGAGAACGGTCTGTTCATTCAGCCGGTCATTCCTGAAGGCACCGACCCTGTGGCTGCGATTCTCAATCCCAACGGATTCTTCGATTTCATCGGCGTCAACGCCGGTGGCGGAAATCGCGCCTCCAAGATGGACAAGGACAATTTTGCTCCGAGCATCAGCGTCGCGTGGTCGCCGCAGTGGAAGAACAAATTCATGGGTATGGTCTTGGGCAACGATGGCCGCTCAGTGATTCGCGGTGGCTTCCGCGTCGGCTACGTCAACGACGAGTATCTGAAGTCTCAGATTAACGCGCTCGGTTTTGGCGAAGGTCTGACGCAGCAATCCACTCTGACCAGCCTGGACGCACGGCTCAACGCCGTGCCTGCTTTACCTGTGCCGGTCTTCTCCCCTCCGCCGCGCTCCTATGCGTTGAACAACGCCAGGGCATCGCTACAGGGAACGATCTTCGCCGTTGACCCGAACTTCCAGATGCAGCGCACGCTCGAATGGAACTTCGGTATCCAGCGCGAGATCGGATGGCAGACGGCATTGGAAGTCCGCTACGTCGGCGGCATGAGCAACTCGATGGTGCGTACCATTGATTACAATCAGATTGATATTCGCAGCAACGGTTTCGCGGCTGATTTCCAACGCGCCCGCGCGAACTTTATCAACTTCGGCAACCCGGCCTGCACGGCTGTACAGGCTGCGGCAACTGGCTGCCAGGTGCTCACGGTCTTCCCGAACCTTTCGGCAAACGCCCCCGGATTCACCAATCTTCCGGCTGGCGGCGGTCTGGCAACGACCACCGTGCGCAACGCTCTGCTTGCCAACACACCGGCTGATCTGGCCGTGACCTATGCGGTTAGCGGCGTCAGCCCGGCGCTGTTCCTGCCGAACCCGAACACGTTCGTCGGCAACCTGCTTACCAATGGCGGCAAGTTCCGCCACAACAGTTTGCAGATTGAGTTCCGCCGTCGTTTCGCGCAAGGGTTCTACTTCCAGGCTAACTACAGCTTCCAGAAGACGCTTGGCAACACAAACGCTGAGGGCGGCGGCGCAGCAGGTCAGAACCGCGTTGACCCGTTCTTAGACAACGCCAACCCGCAACTTGAATATTCACGCGTCGAGTTCGACCAGACGCACATCTTCAACTTCAACGGCATCTACGAGCTGCCTTTCGGCAAGGGCAAACGCTGGCTGAACGAAGGCGGTCTGGTCAATCAGATTGTCGGCGGATGGCAGGTAACCTCGATCATACAGATCGGCTCCGGCATACCGTTCTCAATCACTGACCCGCGCGGCACACTGAACCGCGCAGCCCGCTCCACACGCAATACGGCGTTCACCAACTTGTCCAAGGATGAAGTTAAGAAACTGTTCGGCACGTTCGATACGCCCTGCGGTCTCTTCTTCATCAACCCGGCGGTCATCAACATTGACCTCGCCACCTGCGGCGCACGCACTGGCACTCTGGTCGGTCGTGCCGCTTTAGGGTTCGGCTCTACGCTGAATCAGGCCACCTTCCCCGGTCAGGTCTTCTTCAACGTAGAGGGCGGTCAGGTGGGTAACCTGGAGCGTGCGATTGGCGACAGCCCGTCGTACATGAACTGGGATGCTTCGCTCATCAAGAACTTCGACCTGGGCGGCATACGCGAGGGCATGCGCCTTCAACTCCGCGTTGAGGCATTCAACCTGCTGAACCAGACGACCTTTACCATTGCTCAGCAGCAGAACATCAACAGCTCGACTTTCGGTAGATTGACGAGCACTCTCTACGCTTCCCGCGTCGTTCAATTCGCTGGTCGCTTTGAGTTCTAACTAGACCGGCTCTCAAGAGAGAGCTAGGACTGCTAAAACTGCGGGGCGTTGCTTCCCATGGGAAGCAACGCCCCTTTTTATGCTTCGACCGGGGTTTCCAAAAAAATGTAAATCCTTCTAACAATTCGCGCTACCTCCTTCAAACAAATGAATCGAAATCCGAATTTCTGAAGTAACTTTCAAGGCCGAAGGTTTAGCGGAAAATCCATAAATCCATATAGCAGGCTAAGTTGCGCATTTTCCGGTACATACGGCACGATTGTTGCGCCCTGAAACTTGTGTAAAACCCCCATGGCTTTAAGGTTAGCTATAAACTGACCATAGCCTCTTTGGTTTGCGACCCCTCACGAGTGGCCGGATACCAAAAAGTTAACAAGTGATTTGTAACGAGGAGAATTTATGATCAAACAGATAGCCAAAGTAGGAGGCGTTTCTCTTCTGGTACTGTTTCTCGGAGCCTTTTCTATGTGCTTCGGGCAAGGCTCTTCAGGAAACATCGGCGGCACTGTATCCGACGCCAAAGGCGCGATCATTGCCGGTGCCACTGTTGAAGCCACCAACCAGAATACTGGAGAGAAGCGCAGCGCCGTGACTGGTGATAACGGAGCCTACACTATCCCGAACCTCAGTGTGGGTCTTTATACCGTATCCACCACAGCGTCGGGCTTTGCCACAAGCACGGTGAAGGACGTGAAGGTATCAGTCGCCTTTACCGCGCCGGTAGATGTGACCTTGAATCCGGCTGGAGCAGCCGAGACAGTGACCGTAACGGCTGGCGACGCGGCAACTCAGCTCAATACTACCGACCAGCAGCTCTCAACCATTATCGAACAGAGGAAGATCATTGACCTTCCGCTTCTTTCGCGTGATCCGAACGCTCTTATCTTGCTTTCGCCGGGAACGGTTCAATCAACCAGCGGTCTCGGTGGATTCTCTGTGAACGGGCAGCGCGAACGTAATAACAACTTCCTGGTGGACGGTGTTGATAACAACGACGCAGATGTCCCCGGAATCCCCGGCGGTATTGCCACGCCGAACATTGACGCGACCCAGGAATTCCGCGTTATTACCAGTAACTTCAACGCCGAGTATGGCCGCAACTCCGGAGCTATTATCGCCATTGCGACCAAGAACGGCACCAACGAGTTCCACGGTAATGCTTATATCTATTACCGCTCGGACGCCTTCAATGCCCGCAACTTCTTCGACCGGTCGGGTAGTGCAGACCCGCAGCAGCGCAGGCAGTTCGGCGCTTCCTTCGGCGGCCCTATCAAGAAGGACAAGGCATTCTTCTTCTTCAACTACGAAGGCGACCGCTTTGACCAGGGCTTCACGCTGACGCGCGTTGTGCCGACGGCGCGTGCGCGTGCGGGAAACTTTGATTTCAACGGATTCAACGGAGTGGCGGGAACCATCAACGCCAACGCCAACGCGCGCTATGGTGATGTCGTTAACCCGCGCCAGGTCGCGTTCCTTAACGCTTTCTATCCGCTTCCGAACAGCACGGCAGGCCCGATTCCGGGCATCTTCCAGAACTACATTTTCGGCTCTCAGACCAACGACAAATCGAACAGCACCGCCTCTCGCGTGGACTACCGCATCAGCGAGAAGCACAGCTTTTCTGCCACCTTTAACTTTAACAAGGGTGATTTCGAGTTCTGCTGCGAGACCTTCGCTGGCACGGACGACTCCATTAAGAGTCCGCAGAAAACTTACCTGTTCGCAGTGAATCTGGTGTCGAACCTGACGCCGAATCTAGTCAACGAAGCGCGTGCGGGCCTTAACCGCTCGGCACTCTTTTTCTTCGGTGACGCAGAGGGCGGAACTAGCGGCGCGCTCGCACTGGGCTTCAGGAATGCGCTTGCAGCGTCGGGCGAAGTATTCCCTGCTAACCAGTTCGGGAACGCAAACGCAGCGCTCGTCGGCTTCACTTCTCCCGGTAGCGGTTTGACCGCAGTAGCACCCTTTGATACGCAGTTCCGCTTCACGGGCACGACGACCTTTGCCGACTCGATGACGTGGATTAAAGGCACGCACAGCTTAAAGTTCGGCTTCGAGCATCGTCGCGTCTACACAAACGGCGCGAGCAACTTTGGCCGCACAGAGGGCCTTGATTTTAACTACTCGACGAACTTTGCCGACGCCGTGCTTTTGAGCAATGGCGGAGTTCCTCTTGCCACAACAGGCGCGCAGGGGACGGTTAACAACTTTGCGAACTTCCTGTACGGCTTCACGGATTTCCAGACACAGTCGCAGAAGTTCAACAAGCTGGGTCAGCTTACAGAGTCCGACTATCGCGGCTTCCGTGTACGCGAGCTGGATTTCTTCTTCCAGGATACCTGGAAAGTGCGTCCCAACTTTACGTTCAACTACGGTCTGCGTTACGAGTTCAAGGGCGTGCCGTTTGAAGTCAACGGACAGCTTTCAACGCTCGTTGACCAGGACCCTAGCGGCCCTAGACCTGCGGGCGGCTTTCGTTTCCAACTCGTAGGCAAGAATGCCGGCAACGGTAACGCGAAGCTCTACGAGAACGATCTGAACAACTTTGCTCCACGCTTCGGCTTCAACTGGAGTCCGGGCTGGGAGACGGGATTCATCTCGAAGCTGACGGGCGGCCCCGGAAAGACTTCTGTCCGCGGCGGCTACGGCATCTTCTATGATCGCGTCTTCGGCAACCTGTTCAGCAACGCGAGCGGCAACCCGCCGTTCCAGCAAGACGTATTCAATTTCACTTTCGCTTACCTCGGCAGCATTGGGCGTCCTGCGACGCAAGTACCGAGTCCGGTTGTGCCGGTCGATGCGGAAATTTTCCCTGTTCTCTTCGCGCTGCCTGGCAACAACCAGTTCCAGGATAAGTACGCCAATCCCTACACTCAAGCATGGAACTTCGGTTTCCAGCGCCAGTTCGGGAACGGCCTGCTCATCGAAGCCGACTATGTTGGCAACCACGGCTTGAGTCTGCTGCGCGTCATTGACGGGCAGATGACCAGTGTGGAGCGCGTCAACGCAATCCTCGGCCTCAACAGGACGATCAGTCCGACCAGCACGTTCACTAACTACCTTAATGGCGTGCTCAGCACGGACTTCTTCCAGACGGCTACGAATCTCTCGGTTGGTGGCTCGACCTACAACGCCGGTCAGTTCCGCATTACCAAGAACCTGACCAACAGGCGTTGGGGCACAGGCCAGATTCAGGGCGCATATACCTATAGCCACTCGCTCGACGACGCCGCCGACCCGCTCGTTGGTCAGTCCGGCGAGCGCACTTTCCCGCGCGACTCATCCGGCTTTGCAGGCGGATTCAAGCAAGCGGAGAAAGCCAGCTCAGGCTTTGACGTTCGACATCGCTTCGTCATGAACTTCCTCTACGAAGTTCCGCTTGAGTTCGAGAACAGCTTTGCCAACGCGGTTTTTGGCAACTGGGCACTGACAGGCATCTGGCAGTGGCAGAGTGGCAGCCCCTTCAGCGTGTTCGGCTCGGCCGATAGTGCAGGCACCGGCCTCGGCCAGCGTGCAGATTTCGCTGATCCGAATGCTGTGGCAGGCTTCTACACGCGCGTTGCAGCGGCTACTAACTTGAACCCGCGCACTCAGGTCGGCCCTATCTCCAGCCTGTTCAAAAATCCGTGCGCCGGTACAGTTAACGCCACCGGAACTACCTGCACCAATCAGCGCGACGGCAGGCAGGGCGGTACTGCTCGTAACGCCTTTATCGGGCCGGACTATAACAAGTTCGACCTGGCGCTCATCAAGCGCGTTCCGTTGAACAGGTTCAGAGAGGGAATGAGATTGGTTCTCCGCGCGGACTTCTACAATCTCTTCAATCGCGTGAACTTCGACAAACCGAGCGCCACCAACATCAACATTAACAGCGCGAGCTTCGGGCAGGCCACCACGGCTTTCTCGCCGCGCATTATTCAGTTAGTCGGTCGCTTTGAGTTCTAAAGTCCGGCTCGACATCAACTGAACTTTCATGAATCGGGCGTTGTTTCCCAAAGAGACAACGCCCGATATTTTTTTCGCCGTGTGCTGTTAAAAAGAATTTGAGGTAATACCGGATTGCAATCAAAGTAGAGGAAGAGTATGAACCACTAAATCACACTAACGGACACGAAAAGAAAATACCTTTCGTGCGGATTCGTGTGATTTAGTGGTTAATCTTTCCTCTCTTTTGACTGCAACCGGGTATAAGAGCGTACGAATGTTCCCGGCTCCTCGCGAAGCCAGGGGGGTCTTACCTCGCATGAACGTTATGCTAGAATCCCTACTCGCCCCTTTGGCTCGGCAACGGACGCGCACAATTTGTCGGGAAGCTTTTAAGCCCTTACACGTAGATGAGTTCTTCCGCTTTCAACGATCTGCCTTTGACTCCGCTCGGCGCGGGCGATCTCATTGACCGCGCGGTGCGTCTCTACCGGCGTAATTTCATGACACTGGTGCGGATTGCAGCGCCGCCCGTGCTGGTTTCTGCCATCGGCTCTGTGCTGTGGACTATAGGCTGGCGCGAGGCTACCGTGACGGCAAGCGAATCGTCGCTCGCCCTCTATGTTCTACTCTTCTGCGCAGGCGTTGCGCTCAGGATTAGCGGCCTGCTTTTAAGCGGCATTGTTCTGGGCGGAGCGACGCGAAATCTGGTCGCGCATCTTTTGTGGAACGAGCCGGTTTCTGTACGCACGACCTATCGCAACGTGCGTGCGCGATTCTTCGCGCTGCTCGGCGCAACGCTGATGGTCGGCCTGCTCATCTTTATTTTCGCCACAGCCGGGTTCATAGCCTTTTACATAGTCGTTATTTTCGCCCTTCTGGCGTGGTTTGCCTTTGCGCAGGCCGCAGGCTGGCTGGGGGCTATTGTCGGGATACTGGGCTTTCTGCTGGCGAGCGCCTGCGGTCTCTGGGTCTTCTTCTTTCTGGCGGGACGCTTCGCCTATGTTCCGCAGGCGATGATGGTCGAAGGCAAGGGAGTGTTCGATTCTATTGGCCGGAGCACGCAGCTTGCGAGCGGCAATGTTCGTCGTCTGGCTGCGATGACGCTCTTTACGATGTTTGCGACCTATTCGGCGCTGATGATTCTGGTCATTCCGCTTGGCTGGTACGGCTATTTGAACGGCATCAATCCCAACCCCTGGAATGCCGCCAACTGGCCTGCGTGGTACTCCATAGGCATCGACGTGCTCTGGCAATTAAGCTCTATCATGCTGACGCCTGTTTGGCTGCTGGGGCTATCCTTGCTCTACGTGGACGAGCGCGTGCGGCACGAAGGTTACGATGTAGAGTTGATGGCTTCGCGCCAGCTCGGAGAGATGCCGCGTCTGGAAGGAGGACGCGCTGCGCCTTATGCACCGGCGCTCGTTACAGACGAAACTCCTATGCTTCCGGTTCAACCGACTCCATCCAACTGGTCTCCCGGTTCTACGCTCGGACTCGGATAAATAAAGTGAATGTCGCGTCTACTCAAACCATGCCGCAACGTCTGCGAAGAAGAGCAGAGCGATTCCCCTTTGCTTCAGGCAGCGAGCCGTCGCGCTCGACGACGCGCCCTTTTGTCAGAGCAGCGTGCATCTGCCTCTTCGTCTTCATGTGTACGGCAGGCGCGCTCGCCGCTCCGCTCTCCGACTATCACGAACGCGTGCGCCGCGCGCTTGTTTCGATTGGCTCAGTCGGCACAGCGCTTCAAGGCGAAGAGCGTGATTCCCGGCGCGAGAGGTCGTTCGAGATAGCGGCGCTCGAAGAAGTGCGCAGGCTTCTTCCGGCGACCGAGACAATCGAGTGGCAGGGCGGATTACTTCGCATAGATAATATGTGGCTCGCGCAGGCGCTCGATGCTTATCAACTGATGTCGCCCAATGACCCGAAGCGCACGGACGCCCTGGCGCGCATAGCAGAGCGCCTTCAGGCGATAGACCAGCGTTTGACTGAAGTGGAAGGCCAGCCCGGCAAGGCAATTAATAAGGATGAAGAGAAGGCGCGCCTTGCCGCAATCCTTCGCCGCGATGATTACAACAAGCAAGCGGCAGAAGGCAACGCGCTCACACGAATCTTAAAGCGTATTAGAGAATGGTTCCGCAGTCTCTTTCCACAGAGAGAGACGAACGAGCCGCAGAGAGAGAGCCGCGCCGTAAACAACACAGCGCAAATAATCGTCGCCCTCATCTCGCTGGCCGTCATCGCTTACGTTCTGTGGAGATTTCTGCCGCGGTTCCTGCGGCGCGACATGAAAAAGCGTAAGCCTAAGAAGCGCGGCGCACGCGTCGTGCTCGGCGAGCAATTAGGCACGGACGAGAGTTCTGCCGATCTGCTGGCGGAAGCGGAACAACTAGCACGCGCAGGCGAGCTGCGCTCGGCGATTCGCAAGGGTTACATAGCGCTCCTGTGCGAGCTTCACGACCGCAAGCTCGTGCGGCTTGAACAACACAAAACCAATCGGGATTACCTGCGCGCAGTCCAGTCCAACGGAGCGCTTTACGACGAGATGAAGCCCATGACCCTGAGCTTCGAGAATCACTGGTACGGATTCACGCCTGCGACCGAAACCGACTGGCAAGCTTTCCGCGCGCACTACAGAAAAGCAGTGAAGGAGGGATGAGGGATGAGGGATGAGGGATGAGGAATGAAAGATTTGAGTGAAAACCTTGATTGAACAACTCACTCAACTCTTATTCATCCCTCATCCCTTATCCCTCATCCCTTCCTTGATGCGTCAGTACTTCGTCATCATTATTACGGTTGCGCTCGTGGTCGTTGTGCTTGTGGCGATTAACGCCGCCAGCTACGTCGAGATAGAGCAGGCACCGGATTCAGAGTACAACCCTGACCGCTCTAGCTATAACGGGCGGGCGACGGGGACGCGTGCGCTCTTTGACTACTTGCAGGAGTCCGGCTACAAGGTTGTGCGTTGGCGCGAGCAGCCGCAAAAACTGCTCTCGGCTGAAAGCGCCAGTCCGGGAACTTTCGTCGTCGTCGGCCCCACGCGCATTCCGTTTGAGCCGGAAGAGATTGAGGACTTGTTGGAGTGGGTCGATAGCGGCGGGCGGCTGGTCGTCGTTGACCGCGCGCCGGATCAGCGCCTTCTGCCGTCTGTGGAAAGCTGGCGCGTGACCCTTGAGCTTCAGAATTATCCAACGCCCGACGCTCGCTCGTCGAACGCCGACGAGATGACTGCGGGCGTGCCCCTGGCGCGCGCCGTGCAGCCCACCTCGCTCACCGTCGGCGTAGATTCCGTGCTCGCTTCACGCTTCGCTTCCACTATTAAAATCTTTGAGGTCGAAGGAAAGACCCCCGGCAGCCCCGGTCATACAAAGAATGGGGAAATGGAAGAGGATGATTATGAGTTGGGCGCGAAGAGGAACCGTGCGGTAGCGCCGCAAGAGCCTCCGCCTCCGCCTCCGCGCGTCGCGCCGAAGTCAGGCTCGCCCTCTTCTTCAGAGACTTCTGCTGCCGCTCAAACATCGCCCGCGCCTGTCATTCACATGATTGACACTCGTGGCACTCTGCTGGCCGATTACAATTACGGCCACGGGCGCATCATCATTCTGAGCGACCCTTTCATCATCGCCAACATCGGCATCAATCGCGCGGATAATCTGCGGCTGGCGATTAATATGGTGACGGGCGGGAGCGACCTCATAGCCTTTGACGAATATCATCAAGGCCGCACCGCGACGCACAATCAGATTCTCTCTTATTTCGCGGGCACGCCCGTGCTTGCCATGCTCGGACAGCTCGGTCTGATAGTTCTGGTCGTCGTCTGGACGAGCGGGAGCCGCTTTGCGCGAGCGCTGCCGCTGCCCTTCATTGACCGGCGCTCAAAACTTGAGTTCGTAGCCTCTATGGCAGAGTTGCAGCAGCGCACGCGCGCCTATGACCTCGCCATTGAAAACATATACGCGCGCACGCGCCGTGTGCTGGCGCGCTATGCCGGACTCGACAGCAACAGCCCGCGCGCCGAGATAGCCGAGCGTGTGGCGGCGCGCTCGCAGGTAAAAGCACCACAACTGGAAGCGCTCATGCACGAGTGTGAGGATGCCATAGCGGGCGAGCCGCTGAGCGCACGCCAAGCCCTCAATCTGGTCACACGGCTGCGAGAGGTCGAGCGAAGCCTGGGGCTTCGTATGCGCTCACGCGAAATCAAACAGGCGAAGGAAAGATAAAAACCGTAAATCGTGAATCGTAAATCGTGAATAGAAGAAGATGGCTTTCCTCTATTGACGATTTAAGATTCACGATTTACGAGTTTACGTGACGGGGAAGTGTGACGTAATATCTTGACGCTTTTCGCAGCTTCTTCGATCATCGAGCTGCCTTCCGGGCGTGCTGTCCAGGGCCAAGCGCTCTAGTCATGAGTGGAATATACATCGCGGCGCTGATTACCACTGCCATTGTCCTGGCGCTTTACGGCGGCATCATCAGGCGTATGCGCTCGCCTACCAACGAGCGACTGCTGCTGGTGGCATTTCTGATTGCTTTGCCCTTGCAGCCGCTCGCTTTTTATCTGGTGCGCGTGCCCTTAAATAACTGGCTGGCTGGCTTACTTGGCACAGGCTCGAACCTCTACCAGATTTTGACGACCCTTTATGCGCCTTTGACGGAAGAACCGGCCAAGCTTGTGCCGCTCCTGATTCCTGCGATTTTCAGAGACATACGGCGTGATAACTTTGTGCGTTATGCTATGGCTATCGGCTTAGGATTCGGCATCGGCGAAATCTGGTTCATTGCCGAGAGGCTCGCGCAGAGTCCTGTTTATGCGCCTTTGCCTTTTTACCAGTTCGGCGGATTCATGGGCGAGCGTCTGATTGTCTGCTTGATTCACGGGGCATTTCTCTCTGTCTCTTTGTGGCTTCTGCATAGAGGGTTGCTCTGGGGCTTGTGCCTAGCCATGCTCCTTCATTACTTCGGCAACTTTCCAATCTTTCTCATGCAGAAGAATGCCTTCGGATTGGGACAAACTGTGTGGGTGGTGCTAGTCTCTCTATGGATTCAACTCTATTTCTTCGGCGGCATCGCGCTGCTGGCGCGGTTCCATTATGGTAAAGCGTCGGTCGGTCGCTTTATCTTCGGGAAGGCGCGTTGTCCTGAGTGTACTTTCGTTTATGACCGCCCGCTGTTCGGACTGAATTTAGGGCCGCGCCGCTACGAGCGTTGTCCGGGCTGCAAGCACTGGCACATGATCAATCTCTCGACCGACGTGCCGGATGAAGATACTGTTGCATCACCGCCGAGCCACTAAGTTGATATGATGAAAGATGACTGAGACTCTGTAAGCTCGCTGGTTGTAGAGAGAAGGCCAGCTTAACAGCAATTTCACTCTTAATCGAAAACAGAAAACTTCCAATGCCACTAGAATACGTCTCCTCAACTATTGAACACATCCTGACGGAACTGCGGAAAGTCGTCGTCGGGCAGGACGAACCCATAGAGCAGATTCTGATTGCTCTGCTTGCAGAAGGACATGCGCTCGTAGAAGGCGTGCCGGGGACTGCGAAGACCCTGACGGTCAAGACGCTGGCGCGCATCGTCGGCGCACAGTTCAACCGCATACAGTTCACGCCCGACCTGATGCCTTCGGACATCACGGGTACGAACGTCTTCAACATCGCCACTTCGGATTTCACGCTCAGGCGCGGCCCCGTCTTCACGGACATTCTGCTGGCGGACGAGATTAATCGCACGCCGCCGAAGACGCAGGCCGCGCTGCTGGAAGCGATGGAGGAGCGACAGGTCACGATTGACGGAGACGGGCACCCGCTCTCGCCCCTCTTCACAGTGCTCGCGACCGAAAACCCTATCGAGTACGAAGGCACGTACCCTTTGCCGGAAGCACAGCTTGATCGCTTCCTCTTGAAAATCCTGCTCGACTATCCTTCGGAGAGTGATGAGCAGGAGATCATCGCTCGCTGGGACTCAGGCTTTAATGCGCGCCGTCTGGAACAGGTCGATATACGCCCTCTGAGTGAGCCGGACGCCATCATGCGCTGTCGCTTCGAGGTCAGAAACACTCGCATGGAGCCGGGCGTGCAGCGCTACGTGGTGGATATTATCAGGCGAACGCGCGCACATCCTTCTGTGATTTACGGAGCAAGCCCGCGCGCCGCTGTTGCGCTTCTGCTTTGCTCAAAGGCTCTGGCAGCGATACGCGGGCGCGAGTTCTCGACCCCGGACGATGTGCGAGACATTGCGCGACCCGTGCTCAGACATCGCCTGAGCTTGAGAGCCGAAGCGGAGTTGGACGGAGCAACTCCGGACGCTGTGATTACGGACATCTTGCAAGCGGCGGAAGTTCCGAGGTAATGGAAAAATAGAGGGAAACTCGGAAAAATTGCCTGCCGGTCGCTTGAAACTGCTACCGGGCATTGGCATACTGTAAGCCAATCGAAAACGCTTTCGGATGCGTCGCCTGAGTCGGGAAGCCGGTCGCAAATTGAGCGTTCTCGATTCATCGCTTTTCAGTTTGACACTCCCCCAAAACTTGCATGACTCAAAACTCGATCAAGGCAAAAGTCTTTTACCTCTTCCCTCAGACCTTAATTACTTTTGACTCAGAATTCTTGTGGAGAATTAGGATTATGAAGAAACATTCTCGCACCCTTTACAAGCTTTCAGCCCTGCTGCTACTCGTCGCAACTGCACTCTACAGCGCGCCCTTCTCAAATACCACGCAAGCAACGCTCGCGGATAAGATGAAGCCCGAAGAGGTGGTCGCCAAGCATCTGGCTGGCATCGGCACAGAGGCCGCACGCGCCGCCGCCAAGAGCCGCATCATACAGGGAACCACTCTCGCTACATTTCGCATCGGCGGCTCAGGCACAGCCACGGGCGGCTCCGTGATTGCCTCGACCGGAAATCATAATCTGATGTCGGTCGTCTTCGGCAACGCAGAGTATCCGTACGAGCGCATGGGCTATGACGGAAAAAGAGTGACGGTCGGAGAATTGAAGCCGGGCATACGCTCCAGACTCGGAAAATTTTTTCAGCAGTACGAGATGCCTTTGAAGGAAGGCTTGCTGGGCGGCGTGCTCTCGACCGCGTGGCCTCTGTACGACATGACGGGTCGCTCGGCCAAGCTGAAATATTCCGGCATAAAGGAGATTGATAATCGAAAGGTGCATGTTCTTGAGTTCGACGCGAAGAACGATGCCGGGCTGAAGACGAAACTTTACTTCGACGCCGAAAATTTTCGCCACGTGCGAACCGAATACGAGAGACGAGTGATTCAGCAGATGCCGGATGCGCCGAGCGTGACGCAGCAACAGGGCGATGCGATTACCAGACTGACCGAAGACTTTTCCGATTTCAGCGATGAGAAGGGATTGATGTTGCCGCACACCTACAAGCTTTCACTGTCCGTCGAGTCTCTCAATAGCAGGGTGCTGCAAGACTTTATCTTTACCCTGACGAAGTTCAACTTTGACCAGGCAATCCCCGACTCAGAGTTCGATGTTTCGACCAGCACGAAGAAAGCTTGAACGCCTACGGTCAGGCTATAACTTTTTACAGCTCTCCCCGCAGGCTTTATCTTCAGACCTTAAGCCCTCGCGTACGCGCGCGAGGGCTTGAGGTCTGCTATTAAACGGAGGATATAAAGTGATGACAGGAAAACTTCGCACGCTCCGGCGTTCCTTTGGCGCATCTCTTCTTTCTCTTTTAGTTCTTCTCTCTTCTGCGGCGACGGTGGTGCCGCAGGGCAAGGAGAAGCTGAAGCCTGAAGAGTTGATTGCCAAACATCTTGATGCGATTGGGCCGCAGGAGGCGCGCAGCTCCCTGAAGTCAATTATCGCTGCCGGAACCGTGGAGGTTATGATTCGCGGAGGAAGAGGCGTCAGTAGACTCGCAGGCTCCTCGGTTCTTGGTTCCACCAACAATAAGAACCTTCTCAATTTCAGCTTTAACGACCCCGAATATCCTTTCGAGAGGATTGCCTTCAATGGAGACAAGGTGACGGGTGCGTTTCTCAAACCGGGAATACGCTCGCCGCTCATCAATTTTCTTCTGAGCTATGATGCCATCATCAAGCAGGGACTTCTGGGCGGTACGCTCTCTGCCGCATGGCCGCTGCGCAATCTGACGGAAAAGAATCCAAAGCTTGAGTACGCCGGTTTGAAGAAGATAGAGGGCAGGCAACTGCACGAGCTTCGATATAGCCCGCGCAAGGGCGGAGAAGTCAAAATCAGCCTCTTCTTTGACGCCGAAACTTTTCAACACGTGCGCACGGAATACCGTAAATCAATTGCGGGACAGATAGCCGGGGGCGGCATTGATGCTTCCAAAGAAGGGAGCGGTGAGACGCGCTATCAAATGGTAGAAGAGTTCGGCGATTTCAAAAAAGAAGGGGCGCTCATGCTGCCGCATGATTACAAATTGACTTTGAAGATAGATACGCCCGGACAGAGCATGTATATGGAATGGGCAGCGAAGATGGTGAAGTTCGCTTTCGACCAGGAAATCCCCGACAACGAGTTCTCCATCGCTACCCAGTGAAGCCACAGCGGAAATCTGTAGCGTTAGTCCACAGGCTTGATTTCCCCTTTCGAGCTTACTGCTGACGCTCTTTTCAATCATGCGCTTTGTTTTCACCAGACTCTTTTACATACTGCTCTTCGCAGGACTCATACCGCTGTCGCTTTCGTGGGGGCGGCCTGTCCTGCGCTGGGCGACGCTCCTTTACGACCTGGCGTTGTTCGTCGCCGTAATACTGGACGCGCGATTGAGCCGACTGCCCGCAGGCTTTACGGTAAGGCGCGAGTTCGGCAGCCGCTTCGCCGTCGGCGCTGAAACAGAGGTGCGCGTACACCTTTTGAACCACAGCCCGCGCGCCATCACCCTTCAGGTAAAGGACGAGTTTCCGCCGCAGATGCTTTTACAGGGGACGCGTGAGGCTCGCTTGCGCGTGGAGGCGCAAAGTGGCGCAACGCTTATCTACAATCTACAGCCTCCGAAGCGCGGTCGCTTCGAGTTCGGGCAAACTGCCCTGCGCTATCTTTCGCGTCTGGGACTCGCGTGGGTGCAAAGGGGCGTGGGCGAGACAGACCATATAAAGGTCTATCCGAACATACGACGAGCGCGCGAGGCAGAGTTGAAAGCTTTGGGAGCGCGCTCTCTGGTCGCCGCGCATCGTAAGACTTCATGGCGCGGCGAGGGAAGAGAGTTTGAATCCCTGCGCGATTACGTGCGCGGCGATGAGCTAAGGCACGTCTCCTGGACGGCGACGGCGCGACGCGGCAAATTGACGACGCGCCAGTATCAGATAGAGCGCGACCAGACCATCTTGATTGCGCTCGACACCGGGCGCTTGATGACGGCGCGCATTGAGCAGGAGACAAAGCTTGATTCGGCTGTGCATGCAACGCTAGCTTTAATGAGTGCGGCGGCGCGCGGTGGTGATAATGCCGGACTGGTAGTTTTCGGTCGGCGCATCAAAAGCTACCTGCCGCCGAAGCGCGGGCGCGAGCACATGGATGCCGCGCTCGAAGCGCTCCATGCGGTTGAGCCTGAAATGATAGAGCCGTCTTACGCACGCGCTTTTGAATTCATCGCCGCCAACTGCAAACGCCGCGCTCTCGTAGTCGTCCTTACAGACCTGGTGGACGAAGAAGGCTCGCGCGAGCTACTGACTTCGCTGAAACTCCTGCGCCCGCGTCATCTACCGCTCGTCGTCACCATCGGCGACCGCGACCTGCGCGCCGCCGTGCGCGACGAGCCGCAAAGCATCCCTGAGCTTTTCACCCAATCCGTCGCCGAAGAAATCCTGCACCAGCGCGAAGCCGCCCTACGGCTGGTCGAAGCTCAAGGCGGCCTCGCCCTCGATGTCACCGCCGCCGCGCTCGCCCCCGCGCTTCTGGAAACCTACCTGCGCGTTAAAGAACGCGGGCTTCTTTAGTAGATATAACGTGAGTTCGAGATAAGGGAAATGGCCTCTTAGCCCCTGAAAGGGGCGACAGATTGTAGCCCACGGCGTAAGCCGTGGGGATACCATGCCTACAAAGGTGAGAAGCCCCTGAAAGGGGCGAAAGATTCTCAAGACTGGACTTCTTTCGCCCCTACCGGGGCTTTTAACTTTCAATCCTGCTCAATTCCCACGGCTCGCGCCGTGGGCTACATTATTTCGCCCCTTTCAGGGGCTAAATTGCTGTCAAAAGCGATCTTAGCGGAACTTTGGGGCGTCATATCACTATTCATAGCGGCTATATCACTGTGAAAATCGTTCATATCACTGTGAAAATCGGCTATATCATCATGGGAAACGGCTATATCAGTGTGCAAATCGCTTATATCACTGCGAAAATCGGCTATATCAGTTGTAGAAATCGTTATATCTGTGCGTTGAATCACCACCGGAAGCTGAGAAGTGCTCTAATTTAAAAATTATCAGCGTCTCACTTCACCTTTTAGCCGTCTCTGGTTCGTCTCTTCCAGCCAATAATAAATAAGAATAGAGTGCGATGCCTGTGAGGGCTGCAATACCAAACTTGAATGCCGGGTGAATGGGGGCGGGCGAGATGAAGCCTTCGATGATTCCGGCGATGACGAGCAGGACGGCGCAGCCTGCTATCAGGCGTACGGCCTCAAGGCCGCGAGCCTTCAAAGCATCCGCGCGCGATAAATCGCCGGGCACAAGTATGGCAAGCCCTATCATCATTCCTGCCCCGCCCGCTATGAAGATGCACGAAAGCTCTATCACACCATGCCCGACCATGAAAGTGACCAGATCATTGCCGAAGCCAGCGCGATAGGTTAGAGCCAGCACCGCGCCTATCTGAGCACCGTTCATAGCCATGATGTAGAGCGTGCCGATGCCGAAGAACGCGCCGTACGCGAAGGCCAGAAAGGTGACGCCTATATTGTTGGTGAGAATACCGCTTGAGCCGATCTGATTGGCTTCGTTCAAATCCTCCCACCAGTGATTCTGCGTCTCTATGTTCATCTGCCGCCAGATGGGAGGGATGCCTGCCAGCTCGGAAAACTCTACATCCTGCCATGTGCCTAAGAAACCTATGACGCCGAAGACCAGAAAGACTGCGAAGGCTGACGCAGTGTAGCGCCATGTGCTGCGAAAGGTGCGCGGGAAATCGCGCGCAAAGAAGTTGCGTATGCGACGCGGTGCCTGCGCGTCTGCGCGATAGATGCGCCCGTGTGCGCGAATCACAAGGCTGTTCAGATAGTTGATGAGACGCGGGTCACGCGATTCTGCACGCGCGATGGCTAAGTCCGAAGCCGTACGCCTGTAGATGCGTCCAAGCTCACGCACCTCTTCACGATGAAGCCGCCTTAAAGATGAGCTATCCAGCAGCGACAGCAAATCCTCAAGGCGTTGCCATGCTCCCTTGCGCTCGGTTATGAATCGTTCCTGTATTCTATCGGGCATAGACTGTACCCCGGATTTATAGCAGTTCTCAGTTGAGCGCAACTGCTGTCAGTACCGCCTGCGTTAGCGGGCGGGTTCTCAAGCGTTGCTACGACCCGCCCGCTCACGCAGGCGGTACTGACCTGAACTTGTCGCAACAGTCACATTCAACTGAGAACCGCTATAATATTTCAAATTGTAGCATTACATGAAAGAATGAGGGATAGGGGGCAGTGGTTAGGGGATGGTAAAAGAAAGATTTCCTATCCCCCAAACCCCCGACCCCTATCCCCCATTTCAAAGGTGAAACCATCCGAAACTCGCTGTTTCGCGCGACAACTGTGACAGGACGCAATGGTAATCGAGTTGAGGTACTGCCGATTGACCGCACGCTTGAGATTCTCAAAAAATATAATGCGCTCTCAACGGGCAGGTAAGCTGCCGGGGCGCGAGTAAAGACAAGCCTTCAGCAGTCGTCTATCTCCAATTCAAGCTCTCGCCAGCGCTTAAGGATTTTTTCAAGCACGGCCTTGTTAGCTTGATAGCTGTAGATAGGAGTCTGTAAAGTAATCGAGTAAATAATTCCAAGCCTATCCTCATGCACGCTAAATGTTCTAAGCGAGACAATCGCGTCCTCAACCATAGTGACTCCGGTTGAGTTGTCTGTATACTGCGCCAGGTAACGTATCGCAGGGCTTTTGCCCAAGCGCATACCCCTCCACTTCAAGACCACTACGCTGGCTCCATACCTTTCTCTGAGGTAATTAATCGCTTGCTCCGTCGCTTTACTGGTCGAATTTAAAAACGCTGCATCATAGCTTCCATCAACATAAATGAATGCTTTGTCATCGGCCAGTAGCCTTGCCGCGAAACCATGATTCGGCGCGGGCGGCGGAGATTTTAGCGCCTGTATCTCTTCGGGAATCTTCAGCATATAGCGATAATTGTCGTTGATATACTCACCGTTGATAGGCACGCTAAGCCCAAACATTTCGTCATGAATACAGTTCTCGCAGTCTTCTGGAATGTCTGCTGGACTCCATACATCCTTTACATAAGGCTGCATAGGCGTGGTTTCCAAAACTAGCGGAGTGGTGGCCTGGGATGTGAGCGATTGTGTCGTTTCAGGAGTAGGTTGTTTTGGTTGGAAGAGGAAAGCCGCCGCGTCCGCGCACAAGTAGAAGGCTGCAACGCCGACCACAAAAGTAGAGAAAGCAATAAAGAGCATCATCATTCGACGAACTGTTTTCCCAAATCTGATTGTCATCACACGCCTCCTACTTTCTGAGAGTGACCTGTCGTTTGTAGCATTCCCTAAACCCTCTGCTTGATAAGTAATCCTTAACTTCCTTCAATGTTCGTGCAGGATTATCGTGTGAGAGGTTGTAGAAGTTTAGGTTGCAGCCATCAGCGCGTGCGTGTGCCAGCCATTTCAAAGGGCGGCGCGCCTCCCGCCTACTCTGACTGTGGTTAGCCACATTGATTGACGCTAAAAGATAATAGATGTTAGGCCGTGAGGATTAGTGATAGGATTCATAGAGGGTTGATTATCAGCGCGGAAGGCTTTGCGTAGAGCTTTTATGTCTATTTTGATTGCCGAAGACAATGTGGCGCAGCGCCATTACTTGCGAGAGGTGTTGGAGCGTGAGTTTGGGGGGCACGCGCCCGTGATTGAGGCGAGCGACGGCGAGGAGACGGTTGCGCTTGCTTTGAAGCACAGGCCAGCGCTCTGCGTGCTTGATATTCAGATGCCGCAGTTGTCGGGTGTGAAGGCGGCGCGTGCCATCTGGCGCGAGTATCCTACGGCGCGCATCATCTTCTGGACTCAGTTCCCGCACGAGATTTATATCAACGAGATTAGAAAAATCATTCGCTCTGTGGAGCCGCCGCCCGCCTATGGCTTCATACACAAGAACAATCCGGAATCGCGTTTCCTGCGCTTCGTCGCAGCCGTGCTGGAAGACGGAGCCGACATGATTGACCCTGCATTCAAGGATTCCTTCAAGCGCCCGCTCCTGACGGAGTTCGAGGCCGAAGCGCTCTATTATCTTGCGCTCGGATTATCTAACTGGGCAATCGCGCGAAAGTGCAGCCTGTCTTTGCGCGGGGTCGAGAGCCGTCTGGCGACGCTCTACGAAAAGCTCTTCGCCTTTACGCCCGAAGGCACGCCGCACGAGGCTTACGATAAGCTGGCTTACAACACTAGAACGCGCGCTTTCTTTGAAGCACTGCGTCGTGGTCTTCTCAACAGCGACGAGTTGGAAAAGGCTGCGGGTGAGCTTGAAGGCTGGATCGAGCGCGACCGCAAGAAATATCTTTATGAAGAAACGGGGCGCGGAGGCAAGCGTTGACAGGCGTTGATGAAAAGAAGAAGAGAAACAACAGACCACTAAATCACACGAAGCGACACGAACACAGCAGCTCTTTCGTGTTGTTTCGTGTCGTTTCGTGGCTTGTCTCTCTCCTGCGCTTTTGTTGCAATCCGGTAGTGTTCAGACAAGCTCCATCCTTACATTCTCATCGCCCGCATATCTCCAGGACTGCTTCATCTTTCACACGCCTGATACTGCTCGCTACTGCCTGCGCGCTTTGTTTATCTACGCTCACGCTCTACCGCTCATCTGCTCAAAAGGCAAACGACGACACACAACAAGCAAGACCGAACAATCTACATCAATGGGGCGCGGTGACGCTCTTTCACGGTTTGCCTTCAGACCGTGTGCGCGCGATTGCTCAGACGCCGGACGGCGTGATGTGGTTTGGCACCGACGGCGGCCTTGCTCGCTATGACGGACGCCGCACGCAGGCCATCGTCATCGAAGGCTTGAAGGGTGCGCGCGTGCTGGCGCTTCGTGTGGATGCGACCGGCGCTCTCTGGATTGGAACGGAAGAGGGCGCGGGGCTGATGCAGGGCGCAAGCGTTCGCACCATCAGAGAGACTGAAGGCAAAGCCGTCACGGCGATTATCACGCCTGAGCCGGGGCGCGTGGTGCTGGCGACGAATGAAGGAGTGCTCTTCGATTGCCGCACGCAGGCGGACGGCTCGCTTACCGTTAAGCCTATGCCGAATGAACCGCTTCTTGCGGCGGACGAAACCCGGCAAAGCCCGCTTGAGCTAACCAGCCTGGCAAGCTTCAAAGATGAGATTTTAGTGGGCACGCACACGCGCGGCCTGCTTGCCTTCAATGCGGAAGGCGTTCGTGCGATTGAGAGCCGACCGGGCGCTTACTTCATAGAGGCTCTTGAAAGGGACGCCGAAGGAAATCTATGGATGGGCACGCGCGCGAAGAGTGAGGAGAGCGGTCTTTATCAAGCGCACGAGCCGCTTTCGCATCCGGTTAAAATCGGTGGAGCTTTGGGGACAGTCTCGGCGCTCGGCGCGGACGGAGACGGCGGCGTCTGGGTCGGCACACAGGGGCGCGGCGTGCGCCATTTTGTTAACTCGGAAGAGCGCGAGCGTTTTACTTTCGAGAACACTTCGGGCGGCCTGCGCTCCGATAGCATCTATGCCGTCTTCGTTGACCGCGAGCGCGTCGTCTGGTTCGGCACGGACAAGGGCGTGTGCCGGTATGATGCGCGTGCTTTGCGCGTCGAGATGGTGAGCGAGGAGCGAGAGAGCAACTTCATACGCACTCTGTTCAAGGCTTCTGATGGACGGCTCATGGCGGGAACGAGTCGCGGGCTTTTCATCTTCGATGCTTCTGCCAATTCATGGCAACCGGTTGAGAAGCTTTCGCGTAGTGCCGTTTATGCTATCGTCGAGGACAAAGACGGGCGGTTGCTGGTCGGAGCGTCTACAGGGCTTTATGCGAGCGATGTGCAGGCGCGAGAGGTGAAGGGCGACACGCTGTTCGCGCCGGTCGAAGGTGTTGCCATAGAGGGAAGCCCCAGCGACAGCGTGCGCTCGGTTGTAAAGTTTCGCGGCATTGCTTACGCAGCTAGTTTCGGTCGCGGCGTCGAGCGCGTTGAAGGCACACGCCGCACGCTCCTCTGGCCTGCGGCCAATATGAACCAGAGCGCGCGGCAGGTCGTGAGTCTCTTCGCGGAGGCGGACGCGAATTTGTGGATAGGCACGGCGGGCGGAGAAGTCATGCGCTTTGACGGGCAGCAAGTCACGCCCGTTCCGGGACTCGAAGCTCTGAGGGGCAGCGCCGTCTGGGATATTCAAAAGGGCGGCGACGACTTTTACTGGATTGCTTCGGCCAGAGGTCTTTACACTTTTCGGCGCGGCGAGCTGACCAGGCTGACTACTGGAATGGATGTCAGGCGCATCGCAGTAGTTCGTGATGATGTGCAGGCCGTCTGGTGTGCGACTGCCGGGAGCGGGTTGCTGAAAGTTCTAATCACCGAGAGCTTCGGCCCAATCATTTCCAGACTCGATGTCGAACAGGGCTTGCCTTCACAGAACGCCTTCGCGATTCTGCTTTCACAACAGCAGACCAGCCTTGAGTCTTTGCTCGTCGGCACGAGTCGAGGGTTGGCGAGTTATCAGCCGGGACATGTTGCCCCTGTGTTGTCTGCGACGCGCATCATCAGCCGCCGCGTACATCAGCCGGAAGAGCTGCGCGAGGGCTTGCGCCTTGAATACCCTCAGAACAGTCTGGTGCTGGATGTACAGGCTGCCAGCAGCCGCACTTTCCCGGAACAGTTTCAATACGGGTTCCTGCTCTTTGACGAGGCGGGTCATCTGGTCAAGCAGAAGCTCGCGCGCGAGTCGCAGTTTACGATGGAGGGGCTGAAGCCCGGACGCTACCGTGTAGAGGCACGCGCCTACAATGCGGATTTAATTCCATCCGAGCCGCTGCGGTTCGAGTTCGCAGTGGCGGGCGCTCCCTTTCCTTGGACGACCGCCGCGCTCGCAGTTCTGCTGGCGCTGGCGCTCGTAGCCCTCTCGTGGGGATATTTTCAGAACAGGCGCATGGCGCGCACGAGCCGCGAGCTGCTGGAAGCGAACCGCAATCTGGCGGACGCGCGTCTTCAGGTGGCGAATCAGGCCGAGCGAGAACGCCGCCGCATCGCCCGCGATCTTCACGATCAAACTCTGGCAGACTTGAGAAACCTGATTCTGCTGACGGATCAACTGCCCGCGAACGGGGCGGAGAACGGTCATCAGAAGCTTGACCCGTCCACGTTTCGCTCCGAGATAGAGGCCATCTCGACAGAGATACGGCGCATCTGCGAAGACCTTAGCCCATCCGTTCTGGAGAATGTGGGGCTGGCGGCGGCGCTCGAATGGGCGCTCTCTAATTCGGTTGCGCACGCGCCCGCCGAATGTCGTTTCGAGTACGAGTTCAAATGCCCGGAGGATTTGGAAGAGCGCATAGAGCTTGCGCCCGGCGAGCGCATGCAGATTTATCGCATCGCACAGGAAGCCATCAACAACATCTGCCGCCATTCGGGAGCGAAGCAAGTACGGTTTGAAGTAAAAATCGGTGAAGATAACAGTTTCCTTCTTGAGCTTGAAGATGACGGCAGGGACTTTAATCCTAAAGAGAATAAGCGGAAGAAGAGCGGTCGCGGGCTGTCGAACATCCTCGCCCGAGCGGAATTGATTGAAGCGGAAGTCCGTTGGGCTAAACGAGCGAAGGGCGGCACAGTGTTTACGCTACGCAAGCCGCCTCACACGGCTCAGACCGAGAGCCAGATTTAATTTAACGCGAGTTCGACATAAGAAGGAAGAAATGATAGCCCCCGTCAGGGGGCGAAAGAATTTAGCCCACGGCGCAAGCCGTGGGAATGTATGGTGCAATAAGAGTAATGCAGCCCCGTAGGGGCGAAAGAGATGTTGCCTGAATATGCTCAAGCTTGATTCTCACGCGGACAACTTTTCTTTCGCCCCTACGGGGCTGGATTAATTTTGTCTCAACTCATATTCCCACGGCTTGCGCCGTGGGCTACAATCTGTCGCCCCTTTCAGGGGCTAACAGGATAGTAGAAATGTCTTCAACCCTGATTGCCGTGCCTGGAAGGATTGATTGAAACGTAATCCGATGAATCCCCTCTCTTGCTCTGAATCTTCAGCCAGATAAAGACTACGACCGCAGCTACGCCGATTGCGGCGGCTATGCCCCAGATAAAAAGCGAGCCAAGCTCTTTGAAGCTGTTGGCCGTGGAATCCGCCGCCTGTGCAAGCAATAGAAGAGCGATGAGTTGTGCGCCGAAAGAACTGATGAGAAACATAATGACCGGAGCCTCCATGTTAGAAGACACAACAAGCCCGCGCCAGCCTTCCCGTCCTTTGAACCAAGCGGTTACAATTTAGGTTAGACACCGTGCGAAGTGCGATTGTTCCTGCGCGCTAAAACTTTTCGCTTGTGCTGAAGAGACAAAGGCGTGTAAATCTCATCCGGGCAAGATTCTAGTTTCAAGGCCGAAGGCGGAGACGACCAGTTGGAACGAATAGTCGAGTGTGTGCCGAATTTCAGCGAAGGGCGCAACCCTGAAACTGTGGAGCGTCTGGCGCGAGCCATCGAATCGGTCGAAGGCGCAGTCGTGCTGGACATGCACATGGACGCCGATCACAACCGCTCCGTCATCACTTTCGTTGCCGAAAGAGATGTGGTGGTCGAAGCTGCTTTGCGTGTAGTGCGGCTGGCCTCGGAGTTGATTGACCTACGCCATCACGCCGGGCAGCATCCGCGTCTGGGCGCGACTGATGTCCTGCCGTTCGTGCCGGTCAGCGGCGTGACGATGGAGGACTGCGTAGCATTGGCGCACGAAGCCGGAGAGAGAATCGCGGGCGAGCTTAATATCCCTGTCTACTTTTACGAGCGCGCGGCCTTGAGAGCGGAGCGCGTTAATTTAGAGGACGTGCGACGCGGCGGCTTCGAGCTGCTGCGCGAAGAGATTGAGAAGAACCCGTTGCGCACGCCAGACGTTGGCGCGCGAGGGCTGCATGAAACTGCGGGAGCCACGATTGTCGGCGCTCGCCCTTTTCTCATAGCCTACAACATAAACTTGCAGACCAGTGATCTTTCGATTGCGCGGCGTGTGGCGCGGGCTGTGCGCGGGCGCAACGGAGGCTTGCGTTATTTGAAGGCGCTTGGCTTTGAGCTTTCGACGCGCGGCCTCGTACAGGTTTCCATGAACCTTGTGGATTACGAGAAGACGCAGCTACACCATGCCTTTGAAGCCGTCAGGCGCGAGGCCGCGCGCTACGGGGTGCAACTGGCCGGAAGCGAGATAGTCGGTCTCATCCCGCAGGCCGCCTTGGATCGCGCGGCTGAATATTATCTTCAGATAGAAAACTTCGCGCCCGGCGTCGTGCTGGAAAATCGCATAGAGGCGGCCATACGCGCCAAGGGCGAAGAGAAGAGCACGGTTGAGTTTGCAGAAGATGTGGCGAGCGGCAAGCCTGCACCCGGAGGAGGCGCAGCCGCAGCGCAAGCGGCAGCGCTCGGAGCAGCGCTCGGCGAGATGATAGGGCATCTGACTGCGGGGCGCGAAAAGTACAGCGATGTCGAACAGGAGGTCAGCGACGCGCTTAATGATTTGAAGCCGTTGCGCGCTCGCCTTGAAGTCGCAGGGCACGACGACGCAAACAGTTTCGCCGCCGTCATGGAAGCGCGGCGTATGCCGCAGAGAGGCGCAGAGGAAAGGCTCGCTCGCTCAAGCGAGATTGAAGCGGCCTTGAAAGCGGCTTCGACCGTGCCGCTCGAAGTCGCGGGCGTATCCGTGCAGGTGCTTGAGCTTCTGGAAACTTTAGCCGAAATCGGCAACACGAGCGCGCTCTCAGACGCAGCCACGGGCGCGCAGCTTGCCCTTGCGGCGGTTGCTTCCGCACGCTACAACGTGCTCGTCAACACAACCGGAATAGAGGACGAAGAGTTCACAGAGGAACATCGCTCGCGCGCCAGCGACCTGCTGGAAAGAGCGAAGGAGATAGCCGCGCGCGTCGAAGCGATGTTCATGGACTCCATCTAATGATAGCTCGCTGACTATTTATTCGATATGAGGATGCCCAGTGCTCTTAGCTCCGTAGGAGCTGGATGTTTATAGTTTAAGAGCAGGAAAAAGGAACAAGCTCCGTAGGAGCGACATGTTAATTGACTTAGAACATGTCGCTCCTACGGAGCTTGCTGTCTTATTGCGTAGATGAGCTATAAACATTCAGCTCCTACGGAGCTTTCTTTGAATCCCGTTACAAATGCTTTCTGAAAAACGTTGCTATCTTCCAGCCGTCCATGTAGACCCAGGGCTTTTCTCCGCTGGTGTAATGGCCGCAGGGGAGCCATGTGACATCTATTTCGATGCCGTGTCTACGCGTCTCTCTGATGACATCGCGCGAGAGGTCAACGGGGAAGGTCAGATCATAGCGCGCGGCTATGAAGCGAACGGGGCGCGGCTTCATCTTTAGAAGTTTAGGGATGAAGGGAAGGGGGCTGATGGGCAGCCAGTAGCGGCGAAGCTCGTCTAGCGTAACTTCATCTCGAAAGCCGTCGCGCACATGTTCGGTTGAGATGCCGCGCCAGACTACATCCGCGAAATAGCCTGAGACGTGATTGAAGACGCCGACCCGTATTCTCTCTTCGTGCGCGAAGGCGAGAAATGCGGTGCAGGAGCCGATGCTTGTGCCGATGATGCCTACGCGTTCATACCCACGATGTTCTATGAGCCAGCTTGCGGCGGCGCGTGCATCCAGAACGGCCTGCCGTATGGATTGAATCGTGCGGCCTATGTTGGAGCTGACAAGATGGTCTGCGCGCTCAAGCTCCTCAGGTCGTCTCTCTTCGTGATAGGGCATCGTCAGCCGGAGCGCAGAGATGCCCAGACGATTAAGCACACGACACAGCTCTATGTGGCTTTGAGGCTGCGCGTTCCACTGGGGCAGGACTAGCACGGCGCGCCGACGTTTCCCCTCCGGCGCAGGAAAAAAGCGTGCGCGTGCCAGATTGTTGACAGGCGAAGGCGTTTTAACGGCGCTCGTCCACGTTAGAACGCCGTCCGTAAGCTGAAAGTCTTTGACATCGGGCAGGGAGTAAAACTCTTCGCTTCGCGACAAGACTTCTTCGGCATGTTGCTCAAAGATTCGGCGCGGGTCGTCGCCGTTCGTGTGCTCGCGTATAAACTCTGTGCCCCACTCGAATGGACGCACAAGCCTGTTCTTATCCCGCTGTGCAGCCTTGCGCTCGCGCGCGTGTATAAAACGTCCTATCAAACCTTTCGATTACCTTTCAAAACGAGTTCGCGCGCCGCCTAGAGCGCCCTTCAGGAAAAAAGCAATCCTAAGAAAAACGACGGTAAAAAGCAAAGAGCAGAGGGAGAAACGCAAAGGGAAAAGTAAAACCACACTACGGCCAAGTCATCAGGTGACTTGGCCGTAGTGTGGTTTTACTTAAACTGCAATCGTAGCGCAATCCTTATTGCACGTTCACAGTGTAAACCTCGTAATCGCTTGAACGATGATCGCAGAAGAACGGCCAGACCGCACCTGTCCAGGGGGTTGAAGATGAATAGTCTCCGGGGCCGTTCGGGTTGCCGTTGAAGTTAGAGGCGGCAGAGGTCTGGCGCACGTTCGCAGACCATGTCGCGCCGTTGTCCGTGCTCTGCGTTGCATAAACGTGAGCCAGGCAGTTGCCCGTATCATCACGACGATCATAGAAAGTGACGGTCACTTTATCGCCGCCCAAGCCGTTTGACTCGACGCTTAAGGTCGGCTGGAACTGGTCTGCCGCCCCGGTGTCGTCGTTAAGCGAGACAGGCGTAGACCAACTCGCTCCGCCGTTCGTTGATTTGGTGAATAGAATATTGAAGCCGTGCGCAGTCACGGGGTCTGCATAGACGAGGTAGAGCGTTCCGCTCGGGCCGACTTTAAGAGCATGGGCTGGGCCTTGAGACCGCCCGCCGACGCAGCCTATGTCCTGGCCGAAGCCCGCATGAGTTATGGCTGCCGCAACATCCGTGCCCCAGGTGACGCCGCCATTCGTGCTCTTGTCCACGTAGATGATGTTCCGCGCATAGTCGTGCCATGAGTCATAGACTACGCCCGTGCTCTGGTCAACAGCCGGATAAGCGCCTATCACGCGCTCGAATTTGCTCGTCCCGTTATTAACCTTGATGGGCGCGCTCCAGGTGCTTCCGCCGTTGGAGGAGAAAGACATTTCCAGAATCTGATTGTTGCCTGAGTTGCGTGTCCACGAAACGTAAATGCGGTTGGCGAATGCGCTGTTGCTGCGGTCAATCGCAAGATAATACTTGTCGTCAAAGTTCTTGTTGGTATTGAAGGTGACGGGCGTCGCCTTCGTCCAGTTCATGCCGTCCGTGGATTTCATCATGACGATGGCGTTCGGGTAGCTGCCGCTCAAAGGAGCAACGCCGTATGTGTAGTAGAACGTGCCGGTCTTGTCCACGTCCACTCCCGGATCAAAGCCTATGCCGAAGGTTGTGTTGTTCCAGGTGCGCGACAGGGCGGTCTTCGTCCAGTTGATGCCGTCAAGTGAGCGATAGGCGAGCGGCGCGCAGTCGCCTACGCCGCCCGTCGGCGCGGACACGCTGCACTGTCCCGGATAGATGTGATTCGAGCCAGCGACGAGCACAAGTCCGTTCGTCGCTCCGGCACTCGCTCCAGTTTCGCCTTCGTATGAGCCTATGCTATTTGAAACGTTACGGTCTAAGCCGCCGATGATGCTAAGGGATTGAGTTCCGGTCGTGGCGGGAGAATAGTTTGCTGGCGGCAGTTGTTGTACTAGAGGCCCAGGCATGGCCGATTCGCCTGGCCCTTCTACAAAAATAGAATGTCCGTTATCGAGCGCGCTTTCGGAGACGCGCAAGAGAATCGGGCGGGTAAGAAATTGTGGCGGGCCTTGGGGGTGATCCTGGCCCTGGCTTCGTACCATCGCAGGCAAAAACGCGACGATGCTCAAAGCCGTAACGATAAGTAAGGCAACTGTTTTCTTCATATTTTTTCCAGTATTGTCTTGATGGTTTAGTGAGGGGAGAGCGACTCCCACGGTTGTCTCCGCTGTACTGGTTTAATGCCGGAAATATGAAACAAGTCCGGCATATTCGAAACGGCTAGGGATATATGGCAACGCGCTAAAGCTTATGAAGCGCGGTTTGACGGCCATGTGCCCGATAGCCTTCTAAGGCCGAATTACAGAAAAATTATGGCTCTGATAATTGCAATAACAGGAGGCGGAAGGAATATAAATCATATGTTAGGCAAGCGCAAGGAAATATGTTCGAAAAAGCATTTACCTACAGTCGGCTCAGGGTCGCCGCTCGAAATAGCGGCGAATCATGGCGGGCAGCAGCAGAGAGGTTTGCAAAGGATTGCCTGTAGCGAAGCGGCGTGCAAATCCGCGAAACAGTTGTGCGGCACGCGGCGTGTAATTGAACCACCAGAAATCGCGCAGGATGCTCAGACGATTAACATGAACGTGCTGCGGCTGCACCAGCTCAAGCAGCCCCATGCGACCATGAGTGCGCCCCAGCCCGCTCTCTTTCACGCCGCCCCATGGAGCCTGTGCTATGCCGTGCGTGTAGAGCACTTCGTTGACCATTACCGTCCCGGCTTCGATCTGCAACGCTATGCGGCGGCCTCTGTGTATATTCTTTGTCCAGACGCTCGCCGTCAGACCGAACACGGAATCGTTCGCAAGGCGTATTGCCTCTGCGTCCGAGTCAAAAGTCATCACCGGCAGGACAGGCCCGAAGGTCTCTTCACACATCACTTGCATTGTATGGTCAACATCAACGAGCACCGTCGGCTCATAAAAGGAGCCGCTCATCTCTGGCAGACGACGGCCACCCGTCAGGACTCTGGCATCATGCGCGAGCGCATCGTTGACGTGTTTCTCTACATTCTCCAACTGCCTTTCGCTGGACATAGAGCCTATATCCGGCGCTTCGTCCACATTCGCGCTCTGCTTGAGCGCACGCGTCAACTCGACTACTCGATCAATGAATTGGGGAGCGATGCTCGATTGCACATAGCAGCGCTCGACAGATGCGCAGGCTTGGCCGGAGTTGGCGAAAGCTCCCCAGACGGCTGCGTGCGCTGCCGTCTCTATGTCTGCATCTTCGAGCACGATCATAGGGTCTTTGCCGCCAAGCTCAAGCACCACGGGCATTAACTTACGCGCCGCAGCTTCGGCCACGCGCTTGCCCGTCGCCACACTTCCCGTAAACATAATCTTGTCCACGCCCGCTTCGACGAGCGCCGCGCCGGTCGAACCGTCGCCCGTGACGACCTGAAGCAACCCTTCGGGCAGGCCAGCGCGTTTGAAGACTTCACCTATCTTTAATCCTATGAGCGGCGTCAGCTCGCTGGGCTTGAGCACGACTGCGTTTCCGGCCATGAGCGCCATCACGACTTCGCCGAGCGGAATCGCCCACGGAAAATTCCAGGGACTGATGATGCCCAACACGCCGAGCGGCTTGTAGACAATCTTTGAAGAGCGCCCCATCAACCCGTACTGGCCTATGCCGACTCTTTCCGGTCTGAGAAGCCGCCCTGTGCGGCGCGCAAAGAACTGCATCAAGTCCAGTGTGGGCACAAGCTCCATAGAGATGGCTTCCGCCGCTGGCTTGCCTGATTCCCTGTGTATGAGCGTCGCAATCTCTTCCAGTTCCTGTAGCACAATAGCCCGTGCCTGCAAGACGACTGAGGCGCGCTCCCTGTATGAGCGCGCCGCCCAGATTGATTGCGCCTGGCGGGCCTCTTTGACCGCACGCACGACCTCTTCGGCGCGCATGAGCGGCACACTCCCCAGCGCAACATTCGTCGCCGGGTCATACGACACGATCTCCTCTGCGCTCGCAGTCTGCTTGATGTCCAGTGTCTCGACGCTCATCGGTTTGGCCTTTTAGCTACAGGCTGATTATCGCTTATTACGGTGCGCTGAGTGAAGCTTCAAAACGCGATTCAATGGTAGTGGGTTATTTGGGGATTGAGTTAAAGGAAGGTTGGTCTTCACCACAGAGACTCAGAGTACGCAGAGGTTGCACAGAGGATTGAATAATATTCAACTCTCTGTGCAACCTCTGTGCTCTCTGAGTCTCTGTAGTGAAAATCAAGCTGCTTTATACTCAATTCCAAACTGAACCACTACTACGAATTTCCTTCTCTCGCATGACTCGGTTAAAATAGATACTCGCCGTCAAAGGCCGTGTATACATAATTTCGTAAACCCTTTTAGGAGAGTACCTGATGCAGAGACCCCATCTTGCGGAGTTCATGAAGCGAATGCCGGAGAATTCCGTCGCCATCATTCCCAGCTCGCTTGAAGCCACGCGCTCGAACGACACACATTATCGTTATCGTCAAAACTCCGATCTGCTATACCTGACGGGCTTTGACGAGCCGGAATCAATCGCCGTCATCGCGCCTTCCAGAGAGCAGAAGTACACGCTCTTTGTACGCCCGCGCGACCCAGAGCGCGAGATTTGGGATGGCAGGCGTGCCGGAGTCGAAGGCGCGCGCAAGGAGTTTGGCGCGGACGAGGCATTCCCCATCGAAGAGTTCAACGAAAAGCTGATAGACATTCTGAACGGCGCGACCAACCTCTACTATCGCATAGGCGACGGCAACCCTTCGCTTGACCAGACAATCATCAGCCAGATTGCACGTATGCGCGCTATGGGTTGGCGGCGCGCCGCACCGCCGCAGTCCATCATTGACCTGGGCACCATCCTGCACGAGATGCGTCTTATCAAAACGGAAGATGAGATTCAGCTCATGCAGCGCGCCGCAGACATAGCAGCCGAAGCTCATCGCATAGCCATGCAGGAGGCACGACCCGGCGTTAAGGAATACGAGATAGAAGCCCTGATTGAATATCACTTCCGCAAGAGCGGCGCAGCGGCTCCGGCTTACACCTCAATCGTAGGCGGAGGCCATAACGCGACCATTCTCCACTACATCAGCAACGACGCGGAGCTTCGCGACGGCGATCTTCTACTGGTTGACGCGGGCGCGGAATACAAAGGCTACGCTTCCGACATCACGCGCACCTTCCCCGTCAACGGTCGCTTCACAGAAGCGCAGCGCGACATCTACGAGCTTGTGCTCGAAGCGCAAACCGCCTGCATAGAGATGACACGTCCCGGCGTGACTATGGACGAGCTTCACAACGCTTCGGTGGAAATCCTGACCGCAGGCATGGTGCGCTTAGGGCTGCTTCAGGGCGAGACCGCGAAGCTGATAGAGGAAGAGAAGTACAAGCAATTCTACATGCACCGCCTTGGGCATTTCTTGGGGATGGACGTGCATGATGTTGGCCGCTATCAAATCAACGGAGAATCGCGCCCCCTCGAACCCGGCATAGTGATAACGATTGAACCCGGCATCTACATCGCCGCCGACACGAAAGACATCCCCGAAAAATACGTCGGCATCGGCGTCCGCATAGAAGACGACATACTGGTTACACAGGAAGGCCACCGCGTGCTGACTGATAAAGCGCCGAAAGAAGTAAAAGAGATAGAAGAGTTAATGTCTCAACTGCTAACTACTAGGGGTCATTAATCATTGCCTTACCTGCTAGGCAAGCATACAATTGTTGTGCGAAATTATGCTTGAAACCGTTTCACAACCAAGATCAACAATACGGTACGAAGCCCAGATTCGTGCCCGTGTGCTTGAACAAGATAAGGGAACTAATCCTCTTACTTCACAGAAATGGTCTACAACAGTTACTACTAGAATCCATAAGGATTGGGGGCAGCCCTTTCGCGGTAAGCTGAGTGTACCAGGTAGTAGAATTATCTTTCCTGAACAGGATTTTACTTTCTATAGGGTGGGGTACCACTTCGTTATAAAAAACCATCCCGTAAATCAGTGGCCTAATATAGAAATAGAGTTAGTGGCTTCGGACGAACATGCGCCGCTTCAAGTTGCGCGATTCGATGTACGGCCTTCGGAAAATACAACGGACGCTGAAATACTTTATACCCGGTTGGTTTTTAGCATGGTTTCATCTGGTAAGTTATTTTTACCGCTTGGCGATGAGATTATTAATTTTGGAATTAGCAAGTTTTCTCCATTAGAGGAAACAAATTTCCTGCATCGGTCACAGCTTTTTCGCAAATTGAAGTTCATCGAAAAAGTTTTCAACTGTACATTTCACTTGCCAATAGATATTTCCGACTCTGATGTCAGGCAGATCGAAACCGTCTTTCGCGGTATCACGGAAGGGGAGTTCACTCTTCGTGGAGATAACATCACTTTCTTTGATTACACTCCAACTACACCTGATGAACTCTGCCGTCCACCTTTTACCGGAGTAGGTTCGTTCACGCGAAATGTAGGAGATCAGGTTTTAATTCTTGACCGTTTATTGCCGGTTGGCTCTGTTTCCATCAGACTTGACCATGCAGTGGTAGCAAACCCTAGCTTGGTGGAATCTCTGCAAGCTGGTGGAACATTGCCTCAAATCCGGGTTGCAATCTTAGATAATCAGATACATCACCGCTTTGAAAAATATGTAACACGTCGCTCACAACTACGTCTGCGGAAACTCGAAAAATTCAAAAAAGAATTATCGAAGACTGAGCCAGAAGAGTTGGTCGATTTGTTAGATTATTCACTTCAGTCTGATGTTTCGGCTGAGGAAGCGCGAAAAACTGTGATTGGTTGGCTCGACTACAACCAATTTCCTGATCGCTTTTGGCCGCAACAACCAGTGCTAGAAGAAGTGCGCTGGAGAGTTCCTTTATCAATCACGGCTCCGCAAGGGCAAGGCGCTTGGATACAAGATTTATTTGTTGACCTCAAAGTAGGATCTGTTTCTTCACCGATAGCAATTGAAGAGTTAAAGGCTCTGGGTAAATCTATTGCGGCGGAAATGTTCCGTGCCGTCTAAGCTTCGCTTCTATAAGCAAGACCACTGGTTCTCTTGCGTTCCCGCTTGTGTACGCATGGTTCTCGAATCTTTTGGACACCCTGTGCCTGAAGCTTATCTTCGTCAGTTGTTTGAATGTGACGAGGATGGTACGAGTCCGAGCAAAGTAGTCGCAGCGGTCGAAGAACACTTTGGTCTCAAGGCAAAAACCGGCTACCTAACGATGAATGAATTGCAGGAAGGCATCTCGCGAGGACTACATCCAATTGTTTATCTTGACCTGTTAGAACAGGGAATACAAAACGCTCACGCGGTCATAGTAGACAAGATTATTGAGGACAAGGTTCACGTCCTTGATCCTTATTATGATGAGAACGATGGCTTACGAATCTTCGACCTAGCTGATTTCAACCGTGCATGGATGGCTGTCTTTGGAAGAACGATAATCATTGAGTAAAACAGTCTTTGCTACTCTTCAAAAGATAACTCTGCAACAATCTCGCTCATAGCGGCGCGTCCCTTTTCGATTTCGTCGGGGCCGAAGGAGACTGCACCGACGACCGAATGGCCGCCGCCGCCGTAGCGCTCGCAGATGGTGGCGATGTTGTGGCGGCGCGGGCGCGGGCTCCAGGGGTTCGAGCCGACGGAGATTTTGGTGCGCAAAGCTCCGCGCGTCAGAGCTACGGAATAGGTCGTCTGCGGGTATAGATAATAGGGGATGAACTTGTTGAAGCCCTCTATGCCTTCATCCGTTAAATCGAATTGTACGACGCCGTTTGCATAGGTGGCTTTGCGGCGAATCAGCTCAAGCGTCTCAAGATGCTGGGCTAGAATCGGTTGAAAGCGGCGCTGCACTTCCGCGCTCTGCGCAACTTCGTCCAGCGAGCGAGTGGTTAAGTCCCTGATAATCTCTTCTATGAATTGATCGTCGGGGTCGCTCTCTATGACCTGCATCAGTTGAAGAGCGGGCGCGCGTAGCTCTACGCATTGCGCTGCCGATTCGTAGAGCGCGCCGTCAATCGTGTGCGCCCAGTGTATGAGCGGCTCAAGCTCTTTGTCATCAAAGCCAAAACGTGTGTGGGCGATGTCGGCTATGAATTCCGTGCATGACTTGCGTGTGGCGTCCAGAAATTTCTTGCCCGAATCATCCTGTTGAAAGTGCGCTTCATCTTCCGGCGTGAGAAAAGCTGACTGGTGATGATCGAACCACCACGTTAATTTTTCGGAGCGGGAATATTTGAAATCGACTATGGCGTTTTCGTCGCCGTCGAACATGGCGGCGTCGAAAAGCTGTCCCGGACGATGCAGCAGGCTAGTATAACCGACCTCCGCGTCCGGGTTGACGCGTGCCAGATAAAAGCGTGTGAAGACGGCAGCCGACGCGACGCCGTCAAAGCAGTGACCATGATAAAGAATGCGTAGTTTCATCATGAAGAAGTTTGCAGCCGACGAGCAAAGACTGGCGGCCTCTCTTTTCTGAAGCTGTGAAAGCCCTGTGGTGTAATGAGAGAGAATAACCTACGGCTTGCGGGAAGCTCAACCTGCGGCGCGCATCCCATGTTAAAACGGCGCATGGAAGATTGCTACCTTGAGCTTCAGGATGCGCGGCGCTTTCGTTTGCTCTTTGCGCGGCGGGCTTTTGTTCGTGGCCTCTCGGACGCGGGCGGCGTGCCGAAGTGTATGCGGCAGACCTCTACGAAGCTCTGACAAACGGGCGAATCATAGCTGGCGCTTAAACGAGCCAGCCCTAGCTCCCAGTTAATCTGCGCCCCTTCAATCCAGAGCGCGACCAATCGTCCCTCTTCAACTTCTTCACGCACGGACTGCAAAGGCACAATGCCTACGCCCATGCCTGCTTCGACCATTCGCTTGATCGCCGCCAGACGATTCAGCTCCATCGAAACTACGGGGCGCACACCGGCTTCTGCAAAGAACCGCTCGATGATGCGGCGCGTGTTGCCGCCACGCTCGCCAAGGATAAGCTTTTCAGCCCCGAGCATGTAGGCGCTGACGACGCGCCTGGCGGCAAGCGTATGATGCGGGTTAACAATCGCTACGAGCGAATCGCGCGTGAGCGTTTCTGTTCTAATGCCGCGCGCTTCTACGGGCAGAGAGACCAGAGCCATATCAAGCTCGCCCGACAGGATTTGCTGCACCAGAGTTTCGCTCGTGCCTGTCTTGACGAAGATTTCCATCTGCGGATGGCGCTCGCGCAAAGCTTTCAAAACGGGCGGAAGCGCCTCGGAGCTGATGTTCGCCGAAGCGCTGCCGACGCGCAGACGCCCGCGCTCCGTTCCCGCCAGCTCCGACATCTCAAGCAGCGTCGCATCATGCTCCTGTAAAATATTTCGTGCGTGGACAAGCATTCTCTCGCCCGCTTCCGTCAGCAGTACCTTGCGCGGCGCTCGCACGAAGAGCTGCACGCCTGTCTCTTCTTCCATTTGTCGAATCTGCATACTGATGGCCGATTGCGTGACATGCACCCTTTCAGCCCCAGCCGTGAATGTTCCCGTCTCGGCCACCGCCACAAACGCCCTGAGTTGTCGTATCTCCATCTTTTTCGAGCCATCAGCGAAACTAATCGTATTGATAAAATCTTTTCGTTTCGATTATACGTCATCCCCGGTTAATATTCGCCGGAAGAATAAAAGAGGCTGATTCCAAAAAGTGATACGTACAAAGCGAGCGAAAAGAAGAAGCGTGCAGCCAGCCTCGACTACGGCAGTCCGGCGTGTGGGTGATAGCCGCATCCTCGTCGTTGGCGTAGACGGCGGCGGCACAAAGACGCACGCAGTCTTACTGGACGTTGAAGGGCGTGTCTTAGGCGAAGGCTACGCAGGGGCATCGAATCCTTTGCGCGTCGGCGTACAACCCGCGGTCACGAGCATACGTGAAGCCGTCGATAAAGCCTGCGATCCGGTTCGTGCGTCCCGCGCAGAGATAGTGGCAGCCGAAGTGGGGCTGGCCGGTGCGCGCCGCCTGGACATACGCGCAAGCGTCAGGCGCGCTCTAGTGCATAGTCTGGGCATACGCCGCATTGAAGTTGTCACGGACGCAGATATCGCACTCTATGGCGCAACCGCGGGCGAGCCGGGCATGGTCGTCATAGCGGGCACAGGCTCTATCTGCTGCGGCTTGAATAAGCGAAATGTGCGCGCGTGCATGGGCGGGTGGGGGCCTGTGGCGGGCGACGAAGGAAGCGGCTCGTGGATTGCCCGGCGCGCTTTGCAGGCGGTGGCACATGCGGCTGACGGTCGCGGGGCTGAGACACGGCTGGTGCGCGCCGCGTGCGATTACTTTCGCGTCGCAAAGCCCTATGATCTTCTGGTCGCGCTTTATGCGCCGAGCATGACCAACAGCCGCATCGCGGGCTTCAGCCGCCACGTCGTAGAGGAAGCGAAAAGGCTAGACCCTGTGGCGCGAAGGATAATCAATGATGCCGGGTTGGAGCTGGGCGAGATGGCTGCCGCTCTTGTTCGACGGCTGAACATGCAGCGCGAACATTTTTCGCTGGCAACGGTCGGAGGCGTCTACGCGGCTGGCGCGCTTGTGCTCAGTCCCATGAAGAAAGCGGTCAGGCGAGTTGCGCCGCACGCGCGCTTTACTCAACCCCTCATGCCGCCTGCCGTCGCCGCCGCGCACATGGCACGCGAGCGGCTGGTGCAGCGGCTTCCTCTCGCAAGTTAGGAGCTGTTTGAAAAATCATCTTTATCTTCAGTCCCGTCAGGGACGATTGATAATAGCCCAGCCATTTATGGCTGGGTAAAAGCGAGCCAAATAGTAGAGTCCCGTAGGGACGGCTGAGACAAATATTCAGTCATCCCTACGGGACTCTACGATTTTTCTTCCTCACGTATTCCCAGTGCTGAAGCACTGGGCTATTATCAATCGTCCCTGACGGGACTTTGAACACGGTTTCTTAGAGACGAAATGATGGTATCGAATCAATCGCGGCTTTTTTGGAGAAGATTCGCCGCTTAAGCTCCTATGGAGTTCTGGGCGCTTATTTTCTCCAGCGGTTGTAATCTGAGGCGAGCTTTGATGAAGACTGAAGATAACGAGCACCTTCCCATCACCGAGCGGGAAAATCCGCGCGCTGCTAATCTTGAGCGGCTTTCATCTCTGGAGATAGTGCAGTTGATGAATGAGGAGGATGCGGCTGTTTCTCTGGCGGTCGAAAAAGTTCTGCACGATGTTGCGCGGGCGGTTGATGAAATCGTTGAGAGGCTGGGTGGCGGCGGGCGACTCTTTTATACAGGCACGGGGACTTCCGGCAGACTCGGCGTGCTGGATGCAGCCGAATGCCCTCCGACTTTCGGCGTGCCGCCGGAGATGGTGCAGGCCGTGATTGCTGGCGGCTACGAGGCCGTATATCGCGCGACGGAAGCTTCTGAAGATGATGCAGAGGAGGGCGTGCGCGATCTTCAAGCTCGCGGCTTCCTGAAAGGGGATGCGCTCGTAGGGCTGACCGCTTCGGGCAGCACGCCTTATACGGTCGGTGCTCTGCGCTATGCACGAACGCTTGGCGCATTAACGGTTGCAATTACCTGCGTACACGGCTCTGCGATTACGCACGAGGCCGATGTAAGTATTGTTCCGGTTGTAGGGCCGGAAGTCCTCGCCGGGTCAACGCGGCTGAAGGCGGGCACGGCGCAGAAGATGATTCTCAACATGATTTCGACCGCGACGATGATCCGTCTAGGCTACGTCTCGGGCAACCGCATGTCCAATCTACAGGCGCGCAATGAAAAGCTCAGAGGCCGCGCCCTGCGGATTCTCATGAGCGAGACCGGGCTTGATGAAAGAAGCGCGCGCGAAGCATTGGACGCTGCGGAAGGCAGCCTGCCTGTTGCACTCGTCATGAGCCAGACCGGTTGCTCGCGCGAAGAGGCCGTGCGTCAGTTAGAAGCATCAAGGGGAGCAGTCCAAAAAGCCGTGGAGAAACTTCGAGGCTCTATGGAACCTCGTGGAGGAGAATAGCGGGAATCAGGTTGGATTATTAAAACGTGAGTTTGACATAAGAGAATCCCCAGCAAGCCCCTGAAAGGGGCGATAGACTGTAGCCCACGGCGTAAGCCGTGGGTATTGAGCAGCCAATAATAGTTACAAGCCCCTGAAAGGGGCGAAAGATTCTCAGCTCGAAATTTCTTTCGCCCCTTTCAGGGGCTTATTAGTATTTCCGCTTGTGGCGTCCCACGGCTAGCGCGTGGGCTATAAATATTTCGCCCCTACGGGGCTGAGGGCATAACCCTGTCGCTGCTTATGTCGAACTCTCGTTATTAAAAGCTATGCGGCCACCAATGATAGTTAATCTCACGCGGTAGTCGTCGTCGAGCGCAACGAGGTCTGCGCGCTTTCCTTCTTCAATCGTTCCACAGTCGTCTTCAATGCCGAGCAGTCTGGCGGGATTACGCGCGGCCATGAGCGCTATGTCATACGCAGAAATTCCGAGTCGCCGTATCAGGCGAGCGGCATCGCTTAAATTGATGACCGAGCCAGCGATGTGACCGCTTTCATTCTGCGTGCGACCCGCTTGGACTGTGATGGTTTCGCCCCACAATCGAAACTGGCCGTCGCCCATTCCTGCGGGCGCAACCGAATCGCTGATGAGCGCGACATGCGCTGCTCCCTTGGCGCGAAAGAGAAGCTTCAGCACGAGCGGGTCAACATGAACGCCGTCTGCTATCACATCACAGGTCACATGGTCGTGCGCCAGCCCCCAGCCGACGGGGCCGGGCGAGCGATGATGAAGCGTAGGCATCGCGTTGAAGAAGTGTGTCATGTGATGCGCGCCCGCTCTGAATGCACGGTCGAGCGTCTGCGCGTCTGCGCGCGTGTGGCCGATTGACACAATCCAGCCGCGTCGCTTCAACTCCAGCACAAGCTCAAGGCCACCCGACACCTCCGGCGCAAGCGTCATCATGTGACGAGCGCCCGACAATGTTAGTGCGGGCAATGCGTCCATGTCAGCCGCACTCTTGAAGGTACGAAAGAACCTTGGGCGAAGCGCCCCGCATTGCTGATCGTTAACGAACGGGCCTTCGTAGTGAAGGCCGAGGGCACGCGCAGACGGCGCTCTTTCAGGTTGACGGGAGATGAATTGCTCGACGGCCTGAGTTGCGCGACGGTAATCTTCGACGGGCGCGGGCACAAGAGTTGGAAGCCAGGCTGTGACGCCGTTCATGGCTAAGTACTGACCAACGCGATGAAGGTCTTCTTCGTTAGCAGTCATCACGTCAAAGCCCGTTGCTCCGTGCGTGTGTATGTCTATGAAGCCGGGAAAGAGCGTATGATTGTCGAGCGCCAGAATCTTCTGTACACGCGGGCGCTCCTGTCCTTCGGGCGCGAAGATGCGCTTGATGCGACCCGTTTCGACCAGAAGGCTCAAGCCTTGCCTAGTCCCCGAAGGTGTAACGAGCGTCGCGCCTTCAATCAGCAAAGACTCTGTCAAAGGGTTAACCATTGCGGCGTTATCAGAGCATAATAGTCGGCTAGAGCACAACTTCTTGAATAAGAGTTTTACGCATAAAGGAGAAGGCAAACGTGTCCGTCATGCTTCAGGAGATAGCGGAGCAGCCCGCAGCTTTAGAGAAGACCATGCGGGAGGAGCGCAGCAAGATAGAGCGCCTGGCATTGGAATTGGAGCGGCGCGGCATAGAGCTGATAGTGATGGTGGCGCGCGGCAGCTCCGACAACGCCGCGCAGTTCGGTCGCTACCTGCTTGAGATACGCTCAGGCATTCCCGTCTCGCTCGCTGCACCCTCCGTTTATACGCTCTACGATGCCACTCTCAAATGCGACCACGCGCTCTACATAGGCGTTTCGCAATCGGGCGAAGGTGAAGATATTAATTTTGTCTTGGAGAGAGCGCGTGCGTGCGGAGCCTTCACGGTCGGAATTACGAACGAGCCTCAATCTTCCATGACCGGCCTGGTTGACGAAGTTCTGTTGATGCACGGCGGGCAAGAGCGCTCCGTCGCCGCGACCAAGACTTACACGGGGCAGATGATGCTCTTCTACATGCTGGCCGAAGCACTCTCTAAACGTCCCGTCAAGCTCAGTTACGAGAAGATACCCGATTATGCTGCGAGCGCCTTGGAGCTTCGCCCGGCAGTTGAAGAGATGGTCAAGCGATACGTCTTCATGGAGAACTGTGTGGTCGTAGGGCGGGGGCTTGCCTATGGCAACGCTTTCGAGCTGGCGCTGAAATTGATGGAGACCTGTTATGTGGTCACGTCGCCGTTTTCGTCAGCAGACTTTCTGCACGGGCCGCTGGCGATTGTCGAGCGCCATTTCCCTATCTTTCTGTTTGCGCCGCCGGGCGTGACCTTGCCGGGAGTCAGAGCCTTACTCAACCGCCTGCGCGAGCTGCACGCGGATACCTTAGCCATCACAAGCGATGCGGAAGCCGCCCGCTTGGCATCACGTGCATTGGTTTTACCAGCAGAAATAGACGAATTTCTGGCACCGATACCCTACATCATTCCGGGGCAGCTTTTCGCAGCGCTCCTGGCGGAAGAGAAGGGATTAGACCCGGACGCGCCGCGCTCTCTGTCGAAAGTCACGCGCACGCTTTAGCCAAAGTGATTTAGTCTACGCGCGGATATGGTCAAACGCGATTCTTGAGAGATATACTTACGCTTCCGCTTGAGTAGGTATTCACCGTCTTCGCCCGATTTGAATTTAATGTCAGTTCGATGTAAGAGAATTAAGCTCCGTAGGAGCCGGATGTTTATAGTCTCCAGATGACATAAAAACCTAGCTCCGTAGGAGCTACATGTTAATTGATAGAGAACATATAGCTCCTACGGAGCCAGGTTCTTTTGGGAAACTTTAAGCTATAAACATACAGTTCCTACGGAGCTAAAAACATGATGCACATTCTTATATCGAACTTACGTTGAATTTAAAACGAAAGGAGTCCGCCCGTGTATTTCAAGCAGTTCTATCTGGGATGTCTGGCGCATGCTTCGTATCTGATCGGGTCGGAAGGCGAAGCGGCGGTCGTTGATCCGCAGCGCGACGTTGACCAGTACGTTATGGAAGCAGAGGCTCAGGGGTTCAGTATTAAATATGTGATAGAGACGCATCTTCACGCTGATTTCGTGAGCGGCCACCGTGAGCTTGCGGCGCGCACGGGGGCAGAGATCATCTTCGGCTATCGCGCCGGAGCAGCCTTCCAGCATCGCGCTGTGCATGACAACGATGAGCTTCAGGTTGGACAGGTCAAGCTTCGCATTGTGGAGACGCCGGGGCACACTCCCGAAAGCATTTCGATTCTGGTGATTGACTCAAGTCTCTCGGACAGGCCGCAGAAGGTTCTGACCGGCGACACGCTCTTCATAGGCGACGTAGGCCGTCCAGACCTCGTCGGCGCGAAAGGCTTCACGGCTGAACAGATGGCAGGGATGCTCTACGATAGCCTTCACGACAAGCTCTTGAAGCTGGATGATGCGGTCGAAGTCTATCCGGCGCATGGCGCAGGCTCTATGTGCGGGCGCAACATCTCGAAAGAGACCTCTTCGACTATAGGCCAGCAGCGGCGATTTAATTATGCTTTGAAGCCTATGGCGCGCGACGAGTTCGTGAGCATGATGACAATAGACCTGCCTGAAGCGCCAGCCTATTTCCCGCGCGATGCAGAGATTAACCGCACGGGTGCGGCGACGCTGGACGAGTTACCGCGTCCCCGTGCGCTCAAAGCCGAAGAAGTCGACAAGCTCACGCTGGCCGGGCATCTGATTTTAGACGTGCGAGCGGCTCAGGATTTTGGCGCGGGGCATGTGCCGGGTGCGCTCAACATTGGCCTCGGCGGCCAGTTCGCTTCATGGGCAGGGACGCTCATCCAAAGCGGCACTCCTCTCATCATCGTTGCAGAGAGCAATGATGCGGTTGATGAAGCCTTGATGAGACTGGCGCGCGTCGGGCTGGAAAGCGTCAGGGGCTTTTTAGACGGCGGCATGCAGGCGTGGGACGAGGCTGGATTGCCACTCGCGCGCGTAGACCAGATACCCGTCGATGAACTCAAGCGTCGTCTGGAAGAGCAGGACAACCTTCAAGTCATTGACGTTCGCCGTCCGGCGGAATACCTAGACGGCCATGTGCCCGGCGCTCTAAGCGCTCCGCTTTCTGAATTGAAGAAGCACGTAGCAGAATTTGACGCCGAGCGCCCGACCGCGGTTATCTGTGCGGGCGGCTATCGCTCCAGCGCCGCCACCAGCATCCTCTCATCGCACGGCTTCCAGACTCTTTACAACGTCACAGGCGGAACAAGCGCCTGGATAAATGCCGGGTTCCCTATAGAAATTCAAAATTAAAAATTCAAAAGGCAAAAGTGAAGAAGCTCATCTTCCTTACTTTTGCCTTTTACATTTTTAATTTTGAATTTCTTATTGGCAGGGCGTGACGGTTTTAAGGGTGAGCGCGCTGGTTAGGTGCGAGCTTATGAACTTGTCCGCTTCGGCTTCGATGAGTTCGCCGTTGACGATCCACGCTTTTTCAGTCAGCACGTCGCCGGATTTTGCCAGCTTCGACGGCTCAAAAAAGATATTGAAGGGCGAACCCCACTTGCGCGTGTCGCCGGAAGCCTGACGATAGGTGTAATGCGAGGTCTTGTCGCGTGCGTCGCGCGCTTCGGATTCGGAGACGACCAGATAGGGCGCGCCCTTCTCGCCGAAGAAGGACTTCACATCGTCGCGCGTGCCGTACTCGCTGATGCCTACGACTTCCAAACCCTGCGCTTTGTACTTGTCGTAAAGACGTGCGACCACAGGCGCTTCGTATCGCCAGTTGGGACACCACGGCGCGAAGTAGACCACCAGCACGAGCTTTTTGTTCTTCGCCCACTCTCGCAGGTTGACCGGCTTATCGTCCTTCAGGCTCTTATAAGTCCAGTCCTTATAATTAATCGTCTTCTCCTGAATCGGCGCGTACTCGTGATTCTCCTGAGCGCGAAGCGCTGCCTGCGGCAAGAGCGCAAGTGTGAAGATGAGTGCTAAGAGTGCGAAAAATTTTGTCATGGCCGGTACTCCTGAAAAGCAGAGGTTAGAGGTTAGAGATTAGTAAAAGAGAGTCAGCTACTAACCTCTGACTTCTGGTAACTATTTTTGTGCCGTCGGTGCCGCCTCGTCAAGCAAAGGCTTGATCTCTTTCTCGAAGCCTTCGCGGTCGCGTGCGCCTATGATCTTCTGGCGGATGCGTCCCTCTCGGTCGATGATGAAAGTGGTCGGCAGGCTCGGTATGCCGCCGAACTTATCCTGCACGCTTTCGCCGCCGATGAGCACAGTGTATTCCTGCTTGATGTCTGCCTGAAACTCTCTTATCCCGTCGCTGGTATCGTCCCATGACGGGCCTATGATGGTTAAGCCCTTCGCCCCAAGCTCGCGCTGCATGGCGTTCAACTCGGGAATCTCCGCGCGACAGGGGATACACCACGTCGCCCAGAAGTTCAGAACCACCACGCGTCCGCGCAGCTCGCTCAAGCGAAACGGCTTGCCGTCCACGGTCTTCAATTCGATGTCAGGAGCAAGCGATGCGTTAGCAGTAACCGGCGGAGGCGGCGGTGGAGGCACGTCTTTTTTGGACTGCTCTTTAGACATCTTGTCCACCCACGCCTCTAAGTTCGGGACGATGCCTGCCAGCGTAGAGCTGTTGAGTCTGGTCGTCAGTCCAAAGGCTACGACCAGACCTATGATGATAAGTATAGCGCCCGAAGCGACCTCGACTTTATGCAGGTGCTTACGGAATTTTGAATAGAAGCCAAGGAACTGGTTGATGCCCAGACCCGTCAGCAGAAACGGAACCGCCAGCCCCATCGAGTAGAAGGAAGAGAGAATGAGACCGCTGCGCCAGCCGCCGCTCGTCGCCGCAAGCCCTATGATGCCGCCCAGTATAGGGCCTATGCACGGCGTCCATCCGGCGGCGAAAGCCAGCCCAAGGGTGAACGAGCCGAAGATGCCGCGCGGCTTCTGCTGCGAGAAGAAGCGCGTGTCGCGATAGAGCGCGGCGATTTTCAGCACGCCCATCAACTGAAGGCCGAAGCCTATGATGACCACGCCGCCGATGATGCGCAGCCAGATGTTGTTGAGAATGGATGCGCCAAGAAAGCCTGCCGCCGCGCCTAAGCTAATGAAGATCATCGAAAGGCCGAGGTTGAAGGCAATCGAGTTTAGAATGACTGCGCGGCGCGCACTTGAGCGCGCGCCCTGGTCGTCCCCCTTGAGCCGGTCGATGCTGACGCCTGAAATCAAAGAGACGTAGCCGGGCACAAGCGGCAGCACGCACGGCGACAGAAACGACGCCAGCCCCGCCAGAAACGCGATTGTGATAGTAAGATTAGAACCTTCCATACGCCTTCTCGGATTCCTGTGATGCCTTTTATGAATGGAAGCGTTGTGTGTGCCGCTCCACTTCGGACTGCTAAACGAGGCTCCTGTGCGCATCCCTCAGACAAAACCCTGGGGATGCTGAAGTATAGCAGAGGATTCCCGCCAATGCCCTCCCGGAAAGGGCGACTCTTTCTATGCGCGCCTCTTCTTCCGCCACCACGCCAGATTCAGGTAAAGACCGGACAGCGCCGACGCGCACGCCAGAACGGAAAAGAGTATGAGCAGCGGAACCTGCCATCGCCCCGCGAAGAAGTAGAAATGTGCCTGACGAAAATACCTGGTCAGCATTCCCGGCGGCGGCGTTTTCACCACAGCGCCCGTTTCAGCATCAATCAGAAGCGAATCCGCGCCCATCCCGCCAACGGCCTGATAAACGGGTCGCCCCTCGCGCATCAAGAGCGTCAAAGCCGTCGCAGGCAACTCTCGCCCTGCAAACTCGTTCGCCCTCTTCAACGCGTCCTCAGGCGCAACACGCACACGCGCCGCATCAATCCGCTCAACCTTCCCGCCCTCCACAGCATTCGGCCATGCATACAGCAACCCGCTCGACGCCCACGCCAGCACCGGCAGCGCCACCACCAACCCAAGCCACGTATGGACGCGATAAATAAAGAAACGCATTAGCAAGGCAATGCAGAAGTCAGAGTGCAGAATGATGAATGAAGAGCTGTTAT
>DASWQH010000024.1:0-9385 GCA_036403815.1 Pyrinomonadaceae bacterium
ATGTTTGCTTCTTCTCCATGAAATTGCGATGACAATCAAACTCAAAGCTGTGCAAACCCAAGCGAAGAGGTCGCCAAACTTCGTGTAAAAAGTCTTTCCGTTCGCTGCGCGACTGACCGTCCACGTCCTGACTTCCGGCTGAAAGCCTGCGGTTGCATCAAGGACAAGCCCATGCTCCGTGATGAAAGCGCTTATCCCTGTGTTCGTCACGCGCAGCACGGGGCGATCATTCTCCACTGCGCGAAAGATAGTGTTCGCCAGATGCTGCCTCATCACGGGCGTCGGCCCCAGGTAGCCGTCGTTTGAGATGTTCACCAAAACATCTGCGCCGTCATCTGCAAAGTGGCGCGCGATTGATGGAAACGCGGACTCGAAGCAGATGAAGACGCCCGCCCGCGCTTCACCCAGAGGCATCAATGTGTACTCGGCGCCCGGCGTGAAATCTCCGACCATCGCCGGAATCGCGCTCACGCCGGGAAGCCATCTGGGCAGCGGCACGTATTCGCCAAACGGCAGCAGGCGAATCTTATCATACTGCGCGACCTTGCGACCCTCTTCATTGACCATCACGGCTGAATTATATGCGCCGCCTGCGGGCGCAAGCTCAAGCGAGTTGAAGATAACAGCCGTGCGATTCTCAACTGCAAAGCGCGCCACCCACTCGCGCATCGCTGCATCATTCGCGTAAGTGAAATTCATGGGCGACTCAGGCCAGATGACAAGACGCGTTATTGTCTGTCTAACCCTTTGCGCGCCCTCTTGCGATTGATTGCCGTCGGGCTTTCCTGCGCTCCTGTTATCCAGCCTCCCTTCGCGCTCCCAACCGTTCAGCGCGTTTGTGCTAAGCCCTCTGTGACGGTTTACCAGCGCCTCGGTCACGGCCAGGTCTTCGACCGGCTCCATAGGCACATTCGGCTGCACAGCAATCACCACGACATCAGGCTGAGTTGTGGCTGGAGGCGTGGAAGAGGCTGAGAAAGAATTGGAAGCGATTATTACCCCTGCAACACCCATCGAGATGAGAAGCGAGAGCAATACAGCCCGCCCGTTTCTCTTGATGAGGGCGTAGCTGATGGCCGCGTTCACAGCGACAATCAGGAAGCTGACGCTGTACACGCCGCCCCAGCTTGCGGACTGAATCAGCGGCGTGACGTAAGCCTGCGAATAACCCGTGGCGTTCCACAACTGACCCGTGACGCCCAGACGCGCCCATTCGAGCGCCGCCCAGAAGAGAGGCGCAAGCAGGATCGCAATGGTTCCCCAACGCACAACCAAGCGCGCCAGCAGTAAGCAACAGAGAGCAGGGAAGAAGCCTACGACCATCGCGCCCGGAACTAGAAGCGGATAAGCAATCCATACGGGGATGTGCCCGTAACGCACCATCGCGTACGTCAGCCAGTAACACGAGCCGAAAAAGAAGACTGTGCCGGTTATCCACCCAAGCAGAAAAGAGCTGGCGGCCTGCGGTCTTCTAACGACAGCCAGAAAGAGCGGGATGAGAGCAATCCATGCGAGCGGCCACAGGTTGAAATCCGGGAAAGAGAATATGAGAAGCACAGCGGATGTAACGGCGAGTGCTGTTTCAATTCGTGCGGGAGCCGCGGCGCGCACTCTCGCACGTAGTCTGCTCAAACGGCGCACGCCCGGCGTCGCAACTGAAACCGCCTCGCTCATACCCTTCGAGTTTAACAAAGAAGGAGCAGCCAGTCACAGCCCATAAAACTTTTGAGAGGCGAAAGAGCGATTTCGATTAACGTGAGGCGCGACATAAATAGAGCATCCCCTTAGCCCCTGTAAGGGGCGATAGAATATAGCCCAAGGCGTGAGCCGTGGGAATAGAGCAAGCAATAACAGTTAGAAGCCCCTGAAAGGGGCGAAAGAAATTCCGCGTTGAGAATCTTTCGCCCCTTTCAGGGGCTTCTAAAGTTTATTACCGCATCACCCCCACGGCTCGCGCCGTGGGCTATAAATATTCCGCCCCTAGCGGGGCTGAAGACGTAGCATTGTCGCTACTTATGTCACGCCTCACATTAGATTAGTGATAAGCGCGGAAATCTCCCCAAATTTTTTTCGCAACGGTCTACACACACCTCCTTACCCTCCCCAAATCGTCTACCAAATAGCGCTAAACGACATAAATCGTCACATGCTGAGCGACGAAATTTGTCACTTGACGCTCTTTGTACTCATCAACGTATAGGGAAAGCGAAGCTTAGACGAAGATACGTAAGCTGCTTTTATTAAATGGGTTTTATAGCTATAGCCCTAAAAGTGGGAGAACCCGGCCATTTCTGACCGGGTTCACAAGAAGGTTGGTTTGGCTGAAGGGTAGCACGGCGGGCGGCTGGCGCAGCGGCAGGCGGCGCTCAGAGAAGTGATGGCGGCGGGGTCACGGTTTTAACTACTTATTCCGTGCTTGCCGACTATAGTTAGAGCACATCGCGTGCCACAGAAAAACTATTTCTGGAAAGAGTCAGCTATTAGGAATTTCGGCGCGGGCTGTGAAGAGCAAGGAGGACAGCAAGGGATGAGGGATGAGGGCGGAGGGATGAATAAGAATTGAATGAGTCATTCAGTTGAATTTGTCACTTCAGTTCCTTTTCATCCCTCATCCCTCTGCCCTCATCCCTTGATTATTGATCGTCTATGACGCGCGCGTAACGCAGGCGCGGGTCGCCTGTGGAGCGCAGGCGCGCTGCCAGTTGATCCGCTTCGTCGCGTGTGTAGTGTCCCACGAGAACAGAGAACTTCTGTTGACGCTCGCTCGCGCGCGGCGTGCTCGTGCGCACATCTTTGTAGCCTGCGTCTCCCAGCTTTTTGATGAGCGGCTGCGCATCCTCCGGCGTATTGAAGGTAGCTATCAGCAGAGAGTAGCGGCGTGCGTTATCCTGCGCTGCGTTTGAAGTAGTGTTTGCGCTTGAGGGGCGGCATTGGTCTGCGCGCCTTGAATGGTCGTGGTAGGTTGGGGCTTAGGTGTAGAAGCGGGCGTTGCGCTTGGTCTGGAGCTATTGTCTGTATTCATCCAGCGACCGACCATGATGCCGAGCGCAAAGAAGAGAACGGCTATGACCAGTCCGCCTAAGAGAAGCAGAGCCGGGCGGCGCTCGTCTCGATACAGTTCTTCGAGCGCGGAGTGGCGCGCTTCCGGCTCCGTTTGTGCGGTGTGCTTTGTGGTTTCTGTAGCCATCACCCGCGAATCTAAAACAGTGATGAGTGACGAGTGACAAGTGACGAGATAAAAGCTTCCTGCTTGTCACTCGTCACTCATCACTTGTCACTGCTTTTTCGGTCGGCTCGACTTCAAGCAGATAACCGTTGGCTTTGACCACCCGCGCGCGGCTTCCGCGTTTGAGCGGCACTGCTTCGCCGCTCAAACGCGCGCGCCACAGCTCGCCCTCTACGATGACCGCTCCTTCGGGCTGTAGGTCTGTTTCCACGCGCGCGACCCGCCCGATTAAGTTAAGCGCGCCCGCCGCTCTCTTCTTATGACGTGAAGCAGCGGCTATCAAGCCCAGCAAGGTCATGAAAAGAGCTAAGGTCAAAATAATTGCCGCAACGATTGACGTACTCATCATGCTCGACTTTAAGCAGATAGCCCGGACTCGAACGAGCAAGCCATAGAGGAGATGCATTTTAACACAAGCCGGGGAAGTAAAAAGACAAAAAGCGGGTGACGGGTGTCAGGTGCCGGTAAAAGAAAAAATAGTAGGGTTCTCTTTTTACCCACATCCGACACCTGACACCCGCCACCCGCTTTGATGAGATTTACTTGCCGCCCGTGTCAACCTGTCGTTGAAGCGCAATCGCCTCCTGATTGTTGGGATCAATCTGTATGGCGTTGCGCGCGTAGGTCATAGCCATCGCGCGGTCGCCGCGCTCCAGAAAGATGCGGCCAAGCAGCACGTGAGCGTCAATCAGCTTGGCGTCCCAGAAGATGGCCGTCTTGAGAGCGCTGATTGATTGCTCCTGATCACCGCGACGCAGGTGTATGCGGCCTATGAGCAGATAGGCTTCTGCGTTCATAGGCTCTATCATGAGCACGCGGCGAAGCTCCGGCAGCGCCTCTTCATCGCGTCCCGCACTGTAAAGCTCACGAGCCTTAATCAGCAGGTCTTGAGTATTGCCGCTCGCAATATCGTCTCCCGTATCGGGCTTGAAGCTGAACTGCCCTTCGCGGTCATAGACCTGCCGTAAACGAAGCGGAACTTCCGCCACCGTCTGAGACTTCTGCCATTCGGTCTGCCACTTGGCATAGACTTGCAGGTAGCGACGCGCCTGATCGTCTGCCGCCGCCGCATCGCCTGCCTTCCCTGAACGCTCAAGCGATTTGGCGAAAAGAAAGTAGGCGTAGCCATCGCGCGGGTCTCCGGCAATAACGGGGCGCAACTGGTCTGCGGCCTCCGCGTACTTGCCCGCCAGAAACAGCGCGTAGGCGTAGTTGAACCGCACCATAGTATCGCCGGGCGAAGATTGCGAAGCGCGAGAAAGAAAGGTCAGCCCCTGCGTGAGAAGACGCGTTCGCTCTTCAGGCTTCTTCTCATCGCGCGCCGCCTGAACCGAGATAGCGCCAGCGTTGTTGTAAACAGCCGTCAGCGGCATGTCCGTCGTCAACGGCACGAGCGACGAAAGAGCACGCGTCATATCGCCCATACGCCAGAAAGCAAATCCTGAATAAAAGGCAGACTCGGCGTAGTGCGGCTCTCTCTTCTGTATGCGAGAGAAGTATTCCGCAGCGCCCTTCCAATCCTGCTTCTTTAGATAGAGGTGACCCAGCTCGAACGCCGCCTGCGGGTAGATGGCTCCGGCATTAGCATCCGAATAAAGCTTGATTGCATTCTTCAAATAGTTGGCGCGCGTCTCGTCATCATTCGTCTGCACGCCCTTGATGTAAGCCTCGAAGGCTTTAGGCGGAATCTTTGTCGCCTGCTGTACGAACTGGTTCTGCGAAAAGGGAAGAGCCTTGTCGCGTTGATACAGCACCTGATAAGCCAGACGCCCCTGCATCTCCTGTAGGCGCGTCAGCGCTCCGCCGAAATCGAACTCGCGCGAAGCCCACACGCCGCCCGGCATGGTCTCGCCCATCACGCGCCCTTCGTTGACCTTGATGACACGCGCCGTGCCCGTCAGCGCAGCGGGCGTCTCGCCCTGTCCCGGCGTTATACTGTAAGTGCCCAGTATAACCATCGTCGCCTTGGCTTCGCGCGCCAGCTTGATGGCAGTGGCGCGTGACGGCAGCGTCGTCAAAGGAAGCCTCAGCTTCTGATAAGCCAGCTCCCGCTCGTCGCTTGAGACCACCACCAGCCCCGGCACATTCAGCAACTCTGCCAGCGAATCCGCAAAGCTCTCCCCCACCCAGTTAAACTGCGCATGGCTCGTCGTATTCTCAAACGGCAGCACCAGCACCACATCATTATTCGCCCTTGCCTGCGCCACAACCTCCCGGCTCTGCGCAAAGAGAAGTGCTGCACAAGCAACAACCGCCGTCAAAGCATATACAACTGATCTACGTCTCAACATGAATCCTATCCTTATTACAAACTGACCAAAACCAGAGAACCATCGAAATCAGAGAATCACCACCAACCCAGTACCCTAATAGCCCAACGAATCTATGTCAAACAGAGATAAGGCCAGCCCCGACGCTGGCCTTGAAACCTAGACCTATTATGGATGCTTGGACAAATTCTACCGTTGCTCAAATCTTAATAACCGCAGAGCGTAGATTGCCGGATTAATCAAGCGAATGGGCGTCTAAGAGATAGTTTGAATTGGATAATGAAGTGGCGTCCCGTACGGGAATCGAACCCGTGTCGCCGCCGTGAAAGGGCGGTGTCCTAGGCCGCTAGACGAACGGGACGCAAAAGGGAAACTTGATTATCAATGCCGTATTGATTGGCGTTCATTTACGTTAGCGTACATCTTTTTAAGTGTCAACCGCGCAGGCTTTTGAGAGTTGCAAGGCTACAGGCTCTGTTGCAGGCTTGGAGTAATAAGGCATCTGGGCAGTCGCCTTCGCTTGAGTGGTTGCGCCCGGCCTGGAGCCTGATTTCTGCTGTTGGAAATTGCTGTTTGATGATTTGGAAGCTTGATGCTCATGCGGGCTTCAACTTCTGGTATCATTGAGGTAGAAGGGAGGCTCCGAAGCGCCTGACCGCGCTCTTTGTGGCTGCAAGCAAAAGGGAAAAAGAGAGGGCGTCTTTCATTGGCGCGGCGGCAGAAGGTTTGCGCGGCTCTGGAAAAGCTGTTGCGCAAGCTTCTACGCAAGAAAGCTGGCGCGGCGGCATTCTTTAGTGGGCAAGGGAAAGGCGGCTGCGGCGTGGGTCATAGCATAGGAGCTTGCGGCATTTTGAAGGAGAGACAATGAAGGAAACGAAACTCATCTGGCTGGCCTTTGTTCTTCTGGCAGCCTTGACGATGCCTGCGTCGGCTGAGGCCGAAAGCCCGTATGCGCATACGTCTCCTGCGCAAGCTTTCCAGCGTCGTGCCGTAAGCCTGCCCGAAAGGGTACAGGCGTCTCAGGGCGATCTGGAAAAGCTCTACGAGAAAGGGAAAAAGCTTTTCGAGTCCGACCAGTATAAGCAGGCGCTGGATGTTTTTCTTGAAGTCGTGCGGCGCAAGCCAACCTGGGCAGAGGCGCAATACTATGTGGGCGAGACTTATTACCAGTTGCAGCGCTACGACGACGCGCTCAAGGCTTACCAGCAGGCAGTTCGTCTCAAGGCCGACTATTTTGAAGCCTACAGGGCGATGGGCGACACTCTGAATGCACTGAATCGTTATGCGGAAGCCATCACGCCTTTGCGAAAGGCCATTCGCCTCAACTCGGAAGACCCTTACGCCTATCTTTACCTGGGCAACTCTTATTACAACTCGAACCAGTACACGGAATCCGTAGGCCCTTATGAGCAGGCCGCCTACTACAAGCCAGACTGGTCGCTGGCTCACTTCTATCTGGGCGATGCCTACTTTCAGTTGAAGATGTACGAAGACGCTGCCGCTTCATACAAGGAGGCGTCTCGTCTCAAGCCGGACTATTTCGAAGCCTTCAAGGCGCTCGGCAACACCTACATAGAGCTTGAGCAGTACGCGAATGCTATAGGCCCGTTCAAGCAGGCGGCGCGTCTGGATGCGAAGGACGCGGACGTGCAGTTCGGGCTAGGGAATGCTTACTACAACTCCAATCGCTTTGAAGAGTCGGTCGTGCCTTACGAGCAGGCGGTGCGCCTGAAGCCTAATTGGGCTAAGGCGCATTTCTATCTGGGCGACGCTTACGACAAGTTGAAGCGCGTAGAAGATGCCGTGCGCGAGTACAAGGAAGCGATTCGCATTGACCCGGGCGACGTTAATTACCATTTCAATCTGGGCGTCACGCTCTTCAATGCCAAGCGGTACGCGGAGGCGGCCACGTCTTACAAGCAGGCGACCGTTTTGAAGCCTGATTGGGCGCAGGCGCACTTCTATCTGGGCGATGCTTACACCTATTCCAATCGCCCGAAAGAGGCTGCGGATGCTTACAAGCAGGCAATCAGCCTGAAGCCCAACTACGCCGAGGCGCATTACGGGCTGGGCGTGGCCTATTTGAAGTTGGGCAATAAGACAGCAGCACTTGAAGAGGTCAAAATCCTGCGCAACCTGAAACCGTCTCTGGCCGATAAGCTGGATGCGGAGATTAACAAGCGCCCCAACATAGGCGGAGACGTGCTCTGAAAAGCAGGGATGAGGGCGGAGGGATGAACAAGAATTGATACACGGGTTCATTTCTTCATTGAATCAATGAACCGATGAATAAGTGAAACAATCTCTTCCGTCCCTTTTCATCCCTCATCCCTCCGCCCTCATCCTTGCTGTTGAGCGTCGTTTTTTGGAAGGGCGCACGGAATCTGCAATGGATGGGCGCGCCCGGTTCGCCCGGATGAATCGGGGCGCGACATTTTTAGAAAGTATTAAGCCTGTGCCGAACAACCAGATGGCCGTGAATCCTCATCAGAGCGGGCATCAAGGGGAGTGGACTTTCATCCCGCGCGACGTTTGCCTGGGGCGGTGGGAAACTTAGGCAAGCGAACCTTCCTTCAGAGTCTTTGTTTTTAGAGAGCGCATACCTTTAGAGCTAAGGGAGGCGCTCCTGTTTGAGCAGAAAAGAAATTTAATGCCGGGCTGAAGCCGTATCTTTTGAATACCCCGGCGGTAATAATATCTGAGAGCGATGATAATCTCTCTCCCGGCCAGGTGACGAGACATCCTGCGAGCATGACGGACGAACAACTGCTTAAAAGTGCATGCCGTGGCGACGAGGCCGCGTTTCTGCTCCTATACGAACGCCACAGGGACGCAGTCTTTCGCTTCGCTTACAGGATGCTCGGAGCCTCGGCGCAGGCTGAAGATGTAACGCACGACTGCTTTTTGAGTCTGATACGAAGGCCCGAAGGATTCGACGAAAATCGCGCAACGCTTCGCAGCTATCTGCTAGGGGCGGCGCGCAACCTCTCGCTGAAATCGCTTCGCCGTCAGGGTCAGGAGGTCATGCTCGAAGAGTTCACGGAAGAGCCGCCCCGTGACCGTACGGAAGAGCCGCTGCGTAAACTCCTTGACGAAGAGCTTGCCTTTGAGGTGAGCCGCGCGGTGGCATCTTTACCGCCGCTGCAACGCGAAGCGCTGTTGCTTTTTGAATACGAGGAGCTTTCGCTGAAAGAGATTGCGGTAATCGTCGAGACGGATGTGGGCACGGTGAAGGCCAGGCTTCATCGCGCACGCCGACGACTCAGACGCGAGCTTGAGCCGTACTGGAGAAGCAGTCAGGAAATAGTTGTTCTGGAGAGAAGTGAAGATGACAGACAAGAAAGAGACTCAACTATTTTCCACTGATGAGCGAAGCGATCCGCGCGCCGATTCACAAGACCTTTTGGAAGGTGATGCGGCGTCGGATAGCGAGCTTCGAGGGCTGCTGGCGAGATGGCGAGTGCCGGAGCCGCCCGCCCCTTTGGACGAGCGTGTGACAAACGCTTACCGCCAGCAAATGAGTCTGACACCCCACGAGAGCGAGGTAACAACAATGAAACGGTGTTCCACATGCCAGGAAGAGTTTGCCGATAGATTCAGCTTCTGCCCCGTTGACGGCACGCCCTTAAACATCCCCGTCGCCGAAGCAAACGTCATCGTCAGCGAAGGCTTTGATGAAGATACGGCCACGACACTCCCTTCCAATTACACTCTTGAGCAGGCAGACGACGGCGCGGCAGTGATACCTAACGAGTATCACCTAACGATCATCGAAGAGCGCTCCATCATCGGTCGATTACTGGAAGAGTTGCGCGAAATCGCCCACGACGCCCAACTCACCTGGCCCGAGTTCAAACGAGACCCCTTCGGCTTTACAAGGCGAGGCATC
>DASWQH010000025.1:0-28833 GCA_036403815.1 Pyrinomonadaceae bacterium
TTCGTGTGCGATAATCCGCACTGTGGACAACTCAGGTTGTTCATCGGAGCGACTCCTTGTAAAGAAAGTTTAGGCACTTCCTATTACAGCGAGTCGCTCCTCTAAGTTCAAAGACCGAGCATTACTTTCTGAGCACTACCCAATAAGACAGGCACAAATTAGGCTGCTTGTTAAGATTGGCACACTATAGGCACACAAAACGGGCATCGCTGATTTAGCGATGCCCGTAACTTGCTGAATATAAATGGCTGGGAGGCAGGGACTCGAACCCCGATAGCCAGATCCAGAGTCTGGAGTCCTACCATTGGACGACCTCCCAACAAGTGGAATAATGAATTTACGTAATCGGGCGGGAGATTGTCAACTCGGCTGGTCGTCGGAGGATGCGTTGTCTTTGTCGCTCGTTTGAATGTGGCGTTGGAGCATGCGTTGTAGAGTTTTGCGGTCAACGCCGAGGATGCGCGCGGCGGCCTGTTTGTTGCCGCTGGTGTGTGCCAGCACGCGCGCTACGTAGCGGCCTTCCAGCTCCGAAAGCGAAGGCCAGTCTTCCTCAGACCTGTTGCGCGGCTCTCTGGTTTCATCCGGGGGAAGCTGTTGAAAGTTTCTGATGCGTTCGGGCAGGTCGTCGGGCGTGACTACCTGATCGCAGAGGGCGGCGGCGCGCACGACGGCATTTTCAAGCTCGCGTATATTGCCCGGCCAGTTATAGCTTTCGAGAATCTGCATGGCTTCGGGCGTGAAGCGCACGGGCGGCTCCTGAACACGATGCACGCGCTCGGCGAAGCGTTTGGCGAGTGGCCGAATGTCTTCGCGTCGTTCGCGCAAAGCCGGAAGATGAAGCGTCACGGCGTTGAGACGATAAAGAAGGTCTTGACGGAAACGCCCATCGCGCACTTCCTTGTCTGCGTCGCGGTTGGTGGCGGCGAGGACGCGCACGTCAACCTGTAAGAGACGGTTTGAGCCGACGCGACGAATCTCGCCCTCTTGCAGAGCGCGCAGGAGCTTGACCTGAAAGGCCGGAGTCGTCTCTGTGATTTCGTCCAGGAAGACAGTCCCGCCGTCGGCCTCTTCCCAGAGACCGCGACGATCAAAAGTCGCGCCGGTAAATGAGCCGCGCACGTGGCCGAAAAGCTCCGATTCTATAAGCTCCGAAGGAATCGCGCCGCAGTTGACGGCGACAAACGGCATATCCCTGCGCGGGCTGCGGCGATGAATGGCGCGCGCCACCACTTCTTTGCCGGTGCCTGATTCGCCTGTGATGAGCACGGGCAGATTCGTCACGGCCACACGTCCGACAAGCTTCATCACTTCGACAAAAGCTGCGCTGTGCCCAACCAGGTCAATGTCGGAAGTGTAAACGGGTACAAGCTCGCCCGTAATCCCTTTGCGGCTGCGGCTTGTGATGCGCTCGCGCACAGAACGGGAGAGAGAGAGAACTTCGTTGACGGTGAAAGGTTTTAGTAAGTAGTCGTAAGCGCCGAGCGAGACTGCGTCGAGCGCGCCGACGGCAGAGCCGTGCCCAGTCATCAAAACTATCTGCGATTCCGGCTGCTCTTTGGTGAAGCGCCTGAGTACTGCAAAGCCGTCAGCCCCGCCGAGCATGACATCGCAGAAGACCAGCGACCATTCGTCTGTATGAAGCATCTCGAAGGCGCGCTCGGCTGTTTCGGCTTCCTGAACATTCCAGCCGTCCGTGCGCAGGACTTCGCCTACGAAGTCGCGTATCGCCGCCTCGTCGTCAACCACCAGAGCTTTAATCTGTTCCGCCACGGCGAAGAATATAGCACGCCCATCGTTGCGCTTTGAACCTGAGCGTCACGCTCGAAGCGTCCTGACCGTTTAGCCTTGCCGAGACGCATGGGTTCAGAGCACAATGTGGAAGCTTGAAACGGCAGTTGCGCGGTATGATGACCGATGGCTCTAAAATCCTGACGACTTGAAATCTCACGTGACGTGCGCGCCGCCGGAATCAAAGGATAACAATGATGGATAATCGGAAGTCATGGGACGAAGGACTGGAAGCGCGAGAGGAGCGCTTGCGCGCACTGGTTGCAGAGTATGAATCAAAGCTGGTAGAGGTGGCCGAACTCGTTGCCAACGTGCGGCACGAGATAAACAATCCGCTCACAGGCGTTATAGGCCAGGCTCAACTTCTGCTGCGCGAAGAGCTGAGTCCGACCGCGCGCCGCCGCGTAGAGACCATAGAGCAACTATCGGGTCGCATACGTGATACGGTCGCACGCCTGCGCGAAGTCCAGCGCCCGCATCACCCATCCGCCCTTGAAAAAGAAAGCGAGGCGGACGCGCCGCCTCGCCACTAGAATCTGTAACTGAGCTTGATCTTATTCAGCCTTTTCTAAAGTCGCATCAACCGTCACGCTCCCGCTTGTATTAACGGTCATTGTACGCTGCCAGGACTTGAAGCCGGATTTCTCAATAACAATATTATGTTCGCCGGAGGCCAGTCGCAGTGTGGATGGCGTGCTTCCCACAAACTTACCGTCAATTGAAATCTCTGCGCCTTCAGGCGAGGACTTAACTACAATCGTTGAAAGGTCGGTTGCCGCTGAAGATTCTCCCGGCTGAGTTTGATTGGCGGCCATCATCGAGCCAGCTTCCGGTCTGTTAACAAACTTTGCCTGGTCGAGCGGAGTGTCAGCCGCTACATATGCAGTAATCTCTGTTCCCTTCGCGATAGTTATGTTCTTGCCCTTCATGAAAAGGAACAAGGGGGCGGCGGGAAAGAAAAGGATTCCTGTGGCGACCATTGCGCCGGTCATGGCTCCTGTACGGCTGCCTCCTTTACCACCCTTGACGCTGTGCAAGGCCACTTTATCGCCCGTTGCCAGTTGGACGTAATCAATATTTACATTCAACTTTCCTGACCTGCCCAATCTTCCTTTTGGCTTGGCTTCCGTGACCGTTCCGATAGCGGTCGCGCCCTGTGGGACTACTACAAGGTCACCGACTTTAACATCTTCGACCACCGTAAAATCCACTTTGTCGTCAAGCTTCTCGGTGCCGGATGAAATGGTTCGGTTCAATCGCAGCCGGATCGGCGTGTCTTCAGACAGGCCAAAGGTGGACATGGGTTTCGGTGCCGGGACTGCCTCGGCAGGAGCCGTCTGGCTCTTGCCTGCTGTTTTGTTGTCACTCTTATTTTTTGATTTCTCCTGGCTAAACCCCGCCAGAGGAGTAACAGCCATGATAAAGAGCAAAGTAAGGCTGAGGATTTTTTTCATACTATTCCTTTCATTTGGAGGTGTAAGGACTCAAAAAAGAGACCGGGATTGAGGATAAGGTCTGGAAGCCTTCCAGACCTCTTTAACTAGACCTGCTTGATCGAACTTTGAGTAATCGTTGATAAATGCCTGCCGCGCTCCATGCGAGCCTTTATCAAATGAGAATCAGACTGTCGCCTCCTCTTCCTCTTCAATCAGATAAGGCGTTACATGTTCGCCCTGGCTCTCACTGTCTTCCGCTAGAATCGCGCTGATGATGGGGAGGCTCAAGGAGTGGCGCGTGCTCTCTAAGGGCACGCTCTTGCCTTTGGCGTAGACCGGGTGACGACCGTTTTCCGTATACCATTCCGCAAGGTTCGCGGTCTTGTGCATGTTCTCTATAATCTGCCGCCAGCCGACTCCTGTGTTGTAGGCGCAGAAGGAGATTTCACCTTCCTGCGTCCCATACGGAATCACGCACATCTCCGTGCGGCGGAAGTCGTAGTTGAACAAGTCCTGAAACCACATACCCTCTACACAGAGCACGCGCCATGTATCAGCCGGATCATCCGTGCCTGCGGTTTGCGTCTTCATGCGGTCGTTGCGATCCGAGTTTGAGCTGGTCGAAGACGGCTTGAAGAGATTAAGTATCTGCGAGATGGGAAATCCTTCGGGCGCGCGGCTCGCGTCGTAGTTACGCATAATCGCCATCCCTAGTTGAGCGTAAGTCAATTTCTTCCCGCGAGCAGTGTCTGTGATGAGGGCTACATCCTTCATGAACTGCTCATAGTTGAAGAACTCGAACAGAGACTTCCATTCGCCCGTCTTTCTATTGACGACCATGAGCGTGAAGATGCCGCAGTTCGGATGGCAGTTGCAGCTAGACCAGCCCCAGGGCGCATCCGCGCCTTGCAGCATGTCCATAACGGAAGTGAAAGCCGAATAAGAAGAGAGCGGGAACCAGTCGCGCAAGGGCTGAAGCTGACCATTCAACTGGTCTTTCAAATCATGCGTCATGCCTGCGAGCGTGTAGCGCTGTTGTATGCGTACATCGTCCGCTACGTCTTCGTCGCGTCCGGTGAAGGAGACGGGCTGAAACGCTATGGTCTGAACCTTGTCAATATTCTTGGCGGCGAAGTCTACTATCTGGCCTATGCCGTCGTTGTTGATGGTGTTGACGATGGTCGTCACCAGTGTGACCTTGATGCCGACCTTTGCCAGATTCTCAATCGCCTGCAATTTAACGTCGAAAAGATTGCCCACGCCTCTGTGCTTGTTCTTCTCTTCCGAGACGCCGTCGAACTGTAAGTAAACGCCGTGCTGTCCGGCTTCCTTCGCCGCCTTACAGAATTCCAAATCTTCTGCGAAGCGTATGCCGTTGGTGGCGGCGAGGATACGATAGAAGCCTATCTTTTTAGCGTAAGCGACCGCTTCAAGATAATAGGGCGAGAGCGTCGGCTCGCCGCCTGAGAAGAGAATGATGACCTGACGGCGCGGCTTAAAACTTACGGCGCGGTCGAGTATGGCCTTGGTGTCTTCAAACGTAGGCTCGTGAACGTAGCCAACCTGATTGGCATCCATGAAGCAAGGGTTGCACATCATGTTGCAGCGGTTGGTCAAATCAACGGTCAGGACAGCGCCGCGCCCGAACTTGATATTAGAAGTGCCGTGATGATGAACGCCTTCATCTTCGGCTGCGCGAAAGTCGCGTCCGTAGAAGAGCGATTCGATGCGGCGCAGGAACTCCGGGTCGGTCGCCATCACGTCATCGAACGTACCATGCACGGGGCAGGTCTTGCGCATGATGACCTGACCATCTTCTTCAAGAATCTGCGCTTTAATCTCACCCGGATGCGTGTGCATCAATGTCTCAAGCTGCACAGCGCCGGTTATCACAGCGTTACGTACCTCTTTGACGCAGCGCGGGCAAAGCGAATCGGTCTCGCGCGGGAAACCTAAGGGTGGGCTGGTGCGCTCGTAGGATTTCAAAAGCGGCGCGGGTGCCCACTTCGGGTGAATGGCTTCGCCTTCCGGAAGCAGACGATTGACCGACTGAAAAACTTTCCACGCTACGTCAGAAAGATTGGAAACAAGCGACGACGTACGCACGCCGCTGAAGCGCTGTTTCTCCGATTCGTTTCTGCGAAATTGATCGCTGAACAAGGAATTCAATCTCCTCTGGTTTCGCCCTCGCGCTTGACTGCTTAAGCCGGGCGCGACCGGATGAATAAAAGCCTGGAAAATCTTCTCCAGGGGGCTGCCTTGCTCTTCCGGGCACACTAAACCCGGAAGTGCATTGCAATGCGACATGATAGTGGCATCGGCGGGTAAAGGCAAGGAGCTAGCCGGAGCTTTTTGCTAAACCCCGTGCTTGCTCAAGTATTTAGAGACTCCGGCTGCTTGAGTTGACCTGCACGGGCGCTGCCGCTTTTTTATTGACAGGGCAGAATAGTCAGGCGTATAAGCAGGGTTTGGAACCTTTCTTTGACGGCTTCCTGAAACCCACGATGCGCTCAAAAAGTGTACTTCGTTTTATTGTAAGTAGCGGCGACCTACGGCTGCCTGGCCTGAAACGAAGCAGGCGACAGATTCACCTGACAACCAGACCTTGAGGCTGACCTGGACTAAAGCCACTCTAAGTCAGGCTTCACATTCCAGGGAGATACAGGTTCGTATGTTCAACGAAAAGGCTTTTATCGCACAGGTCGAAGCGGCTGACACGGAAGAGTTGGCTAACTTGCTCAGGCATCCCACAAAGGAGCAGGAAGAGGCGCTACGCGCGCACCTTGGGCCGGAGCGCTACCAGCGTATGCACAGCATGGCACTGCGCCGCAACGTCACTCGAAGCCTCGCTCGCTCCCGTGGCCGTGAGACCGAAAAGGGAAACGTCGTCGCCATTCATGGCATCATGGGCGGCGAATTAACGGCCACGGATCGAAAAGGCTCCGGCGATCAAATCTGGGTCAAAGCGCTCAGAATCCTGAGCGGGTGGCTTGAGCGGCTTCGCCTCGGAGATGATGGGCGCACGGAATATGACGAGCAATATGATGTGCGCGCCACCGGCATCATGAAGCGTTACTACGGCGAGCTGCTTCTTTCTTTATCCGAGAATTGGAACGTGCGCGCCTTCTGGTTCGACTGGCGAAAAGATTTAAGGCTGGCTGCGACGGAACTCGAAGCACAGATAGACGGCTGGTTTGAAAACGGCCAGCCGGTGCATCTGGTCGCGCACTCTATGGGAGGACTCGTCGCGCGCACCTTTATCAAGAAGTATCCGGAGCGCTGGAAGAGCATGTGGGATGATAAGGGGAATGGAAAACGCGGTGGCCGTCTCGTCATGCTCGGCACTCCCAACTACGGATCGTTCGCCATTCCGCAGACCATAACGGGAGTCGAAGGGCTTGTGCGTAAGCTTGCGCTTCTGGACATACGTCACAACCGCACGGAACTCCTGGACATCTTGAATTCATTCGTAGGCTCTTACCAGATGTTGCCCTCGCCGCTCATGATGCCTGAGATGCAGCCGCTCTACAACGCCGGAACTTACACGGGCGCGAACGTTCCGCAGCGCCATCTTGATACTGCCCTGGCTCATCATCAGTACCTGAGCGATTGTGTTGACGAAGAGCGCATGATTTATGTAGCAGGCTACGGCCAGCCGACGTTTAGCGGCATACGCGATTGGAAGAAGATAAATTCTCTGGATGGCTACAGTGTAACGACGGATGGCGACGGGCGCGTACCGCACGCTCTGGGTCTCTTGCGTCGAGGCGGCAAAGCCGAAGGCAAACTGGTCGGGCCTGTTTACTACATTAAAGAAGAGCACGGTAATCTCTCCACCAACTCGAAAATCCTGGGTGCGCTTACCGAACTGCTTGAGACGGGCAAGACGAATCGCCTGGAGACAGAATTGCCTGCAACGCGCGGGCAGCAGAAGAGAAGCCCGCAGAACATCCGTGATGAAGTACAGAAGAAACAGCGAGAGGACGAACGCCAGCTTGAGATTTCGCTTCGCCGTATGCGAATCGGAAGGGCGTCGGTCGCATCTCGTGGCGCGGAGGCGCGCTCCAATACGGAAGATAACGGGAATGACGATGCTCAATTCGCAACGGCGCGTATAAGTCCGGAGGAGCGAAAAGTTGAAGAAATGCTGACGCGTGAATATCTGGGAAGCCATCAGGAGCGTGGCACGACCGCGAGCGAACAGCCGAAATCTACAGGCGATTCTTCCAGTAAGAGAACGACGGATGAGTTGAGCATAGAGATAAAGCTCCTCCACGGCGGCATAGAGAAAATTGATGCCGACACGACCGGGAGCAAGTCCTCGTCCGACAACGTAGACTTTGCTGTAGACGCTGTCGCGGTCGGCCACTACATAGGGGTGCAGCCGCAGGCAGCCGAGCTTAAGCTTGATCGTGCTATCAGCCGCGCGCTTGCCGGAAAAATGTACAGTAGCGATTCTGAAGTAGCTAAGCCCGATCTGATCTTAACGCAATATACCGAGCGCGGAATTATTCACGGGAAACTGGGTCAGCCGTTTTTCCTGCCCGACCCGCGCCCGAACACCGTCAAACGGGTCATAGCCATAGCAGGCATGGATGAGCCGGGACGCTTCGGCGCACCGGAATTGACGGTTCTGATGCGTGAGTTGTGCTGGTCATTGGGACGCATGGGAAAACGTCATCTGGCGACGGTTGTTATCGGCGCAGGCGTTGGCAATCTCCCCCTGAGCGATGCGGTTCCCGCATTCATGAACGGTATACGACGCGCCATCACCGGCTCGCGCGACGACGATGAAAGGCGTCTGCGCCGCGTGACGATTGTGGAGTTTGACCCGCGCAAGATTCGTCTCATAGATAAGGCGCTGCGGCAGGAAGTAGAGAGCCAGAGCGAGTATGAGCTGGTAATCAACTACCAGCCGATGTCCGAAAGCGAGCTGAAAGCCCTCGAAGAGAAGGAGTATGAAGCGGCGCGCAAAGAATTAGAGCGAAACTGGAGGCGGGAGGCAAGCGCCGACGCTGTGGACAATGGTGTCCCGGCGCGTGTCACCTTGAGCCTTGACGCCGAGCGCAAAACTTACAAGTACGGTGCTATCACCGAGACGGCTTCTGTTCCAGAGCGTGAGATTAAGATTGACCCGCTTGTGATACATCAAGCCAACGACGAGCTGGCAGGTGAGCAAGACCCGGCCATGCAACTGGAGCGCGGACGCTTTTTAGAAGAACTTCTCATGCCGGATGATCTCAGGCGCGAGCTTTATGGTCGTGCCCCACTGGTCATGATGCTGGATTCAACCACGGCGCGCATCCACTGGGAGATGGTCGCGCAGCCTGAACTCATCTCTGCCGTCAGCGGAGGTGCGGGAATGAGCGGCGAAAATTCCGCGTTTGACCCGGAAAGATTTCTCGGTACGAGTCGTGGCTTCACGCGCCAGTTGCGCACTGTGTTTGCCCCGCCGCCTGAGCCGCCGCCACCGCCGCGCCGAGTGCTTCGAGTTTTGGTTGTCGCAGACCCGGCGGAAGACGCACACCTTCCCGGCGCGCAGGAAGAAGCCGAAGCAGTGGCCGATCTCTTCGAAGCCTACAATACTGTCTACAGCGACCAGCTTGAAAACACACGCGTCGAAGTGGTACGGCTCTTCGGCCCGGTGGAAGCCACACGCACGAACGTCCTGCGCGAGTTGATGGTGCGACAATATGATGTGCTGCACTACGCAGGCCACTGCGAATATAATATAAAAGACCCGTCCAGCTCGGGCTGGATTTTCAACATGAAGAGGAACGAGCGATTGAGCGCCAACGAGCTTAATCGCATTGACCGCATTCCGAAGTTCGTCTTTTCTAACGCATGCGAATCCGGCATCACGCCCGACCGCTCGCGCGAGCGCACAGTTGATCTCGCGCCGAGCTTTGCCGAAGCCTTCTTCATGAGGGGCGTGGCGAATTTCGTTTGCACCGCCTGGCCTGTGGATGATCTGGCCGCGCGCCTGTTCGCGTTGACGGTCTACAGCGGGTTGTTAGGCATAGCGGTCGGCGAAGACGGAAGCTATTCAAGAAAAGACCCGAAGCCCATGCACCACGCCATGCGCATGGCTCGTCTCGCCATCGCATCCACGGAGGAAGGTGCCATGACGTGGGGTGCATACCAGCACTATGGCAATCCTTATTTCCAACTCTTCAATCCCCTCGACAATAAACGTGACGAGGAGGGTGAAGGCGGAAAGAAAAGGAGCGCGCCGGGAAAGAAAGCTGCGCGAGCTTCTAAGAAAACCGTAAGCCGTAAAGCGAGCAAATCGTCTACCAGAGCAACCCGCAAAGGTTCACGAAAGCGTTAAACTTCATAGAGCTTTGAGGTGATGAGAAACAAATTATGCCGCCGCCTTATGGTGAAATCGCAGACCTGTTGAAGAAGGGAGAGGTCGTGCCCTTCCTTGGCGCGGGCGTCAATTTCGGCGCGCGCCCTGCGCCCGACTCGAAGTGGAACGAGAAGGACTCGACTTTTCTGCCGAGCGGCGTAGAGCTTTCACGCTTCCTCGCGGACATGAGCAACTTTCCGGCTGAGAATGAAGACGAGATAAGCGACCTAGCCAAAGTCTCTTCTTACTTTGTGGAGACGAGCGCGCGCCGTCGCCTGCGCGAGCGCCTGCACGACATCTTCAACCGAGACTTCGAGCCTGCGAGCATTCATCATTACCTGGCCGAGATCGGGCGCAACGCGCCGCTTCTTATCGTCACCACAAATTACGATGACCTGACCGAGCGCGCCTTTAATCGTCTGGGGCTGCCCTTTGACACGGTCGTTCATCCGACGGATCGCAAGGACGTGGAAGCGTCTGTGCTCTGGTGGAAGCACGGCGCAACGGAGCCTGAAGTTGTACCGCCTAACCAGCTCTTTATTGATCTGAAAAATACGACCGTCATATACAAGATGCACGGCACCGTGGATCGCGCTACGGCCAAGTGGGATTCCTACGTCATCACGGAAGACGACTACATAGATTTCCTCTCGCGCATGACGGGGCAGACGGCGGTGCCCGCACAGTTCATGCGCCACTTCCGCACGCGCCACTTTCTCTTTCTGGGCTACGGCCTGAGAGATTGGAACCTGCGCGTCGTGCTGAAAAACCTGCGCACGGTGCTTCCGACCGTTGATGATGCGGGCAAGCAGGAAGAGGATGACGAAGAAGAGCTGCGCTCGTGGGCTATACAGTTCAATCCATCCGACCTTGAAACGGAGCTTTGGGGCGCGCGTAAGGTAAAGATTTACGACGTGGACATCAACGACTTTGTAGATAAGCTGCGCGCGCGCGGCGTCTGAATTGTGCTCTTTATGACCGACCGTCTACCGCAGGATTTCTGCCCGTACAAGGGACTTCAACCATACACAGAGGCAGACCGCGCCTTCTTCTTCGGGCGCGAGCGTGATTCCGAGATTATCGCGTCGAATCTCTATGCCGCGCCGCTGACGGTGCTCTATGGAGAGAGCGGCGTGGGCAAAAGCTCTGTGCTGCTCGCGGGTGTGGTGCCGCTTCTTCGACAGACTCCGAACGTCGCCGTAGTAGTCTTTCGCCAGTGGCAGGGCGCGCAGTTCGCTTCAATGCTCAGGGCTGAAATCCTGAAAGCCGTCAGGGAGACGACGGGCAAAGAGACGGAAGTAGATTTGAATCTGCCGCTCGACGAATTTCTTATCGCCTGCAATCGCATCCTTCGCGGCCCTGTCTTTTTTCTGTTCGACCAGTTCGAAGAGTTCTTTCTTTATCACCCGCCGTCGCCGGGCGCGGAAGGCTTCGATGCGGAGTGGGCGCGCACCGTCAATCGCCAGGACGTTGACGCCAATTTTCTGCTCTCGCTCAGGGAAGACAGCCTGAGCTGTCTGGATCGCTTTCGCGGGCGCATTCCGAAGCTGATGGGCAACATGCTTCGCTTGAAGCATTTGGACGGCGAAGCCGGGCGCGCGGCGATTCGCAAGCCTTTAGAGAAGTATAACGAGATGCTGGGGGGCGTGCAGCCGCCTGTCTCTGTCGAAGATGAGCTGGTGGAAACCTTGCTTGAAGAGATACAGACGGGGCGAGTCATGCTCGGCGCAGGGCGCGGGCAGGTCAACACGCAAGGAGCGCAAACGGAATCACAGGCCGAGCGCATCGAGACGCCTTTCCTTCAGATGGTCTTGATGCGTTTGTGGAACGAGGAGCGAGCAGAAGGCTCAAATGTTTTACGCCTCAGTACCTTGAAAAAACTGGGCGGCGCGGAACGCATCATACGCACCCACCTGGACAAGGTGATGGAGAATCTTTCGGACGCGGAACAGGACGTGGCCGCACAACTCTTCCGCTTTCTAGTCACCCCTTCCGGCAGCAAGATTGCACACACGACCGAAGACCTTATCTCTTATGCAGAGATGCCAGCCGCGAGCGTAGAGCCTGTCTTGAAATTGCTTAGCTCGCCGGACGTTCGCATCTTGCGTCCCATCGCTCCGCCTGTCGGACAGGAAGACGGCTTCCGTTACGAAATCTTCCATGACGTGCTGGCGCAGGCCGTGCTTGACTGGCGCACGCGTTACAACCAGGAGCAGAAGAGGCTCACCGCCGAAAGAGAACACGCCGCCGAGCGTGCCCAGTCGGAAGCGAAACTGCGCCAGGCGCAACGGCGCACGCGTCGCCTGCGCTGGGGAGCTACGGGATTAACGGTCATCCTCCTCCTCACAGCCGTTCTACTGGTGCTCGTCCTTCGGCAAAGCAAAGAACTCATACGAGAGAGGATTGCCAGCCGCTCGCGCGAGCTGGCCGCTTACGCCAAGGATAACTCCGACTACGATCCTGACCTCAGCCTGCTGCTGGCTATAGAGGCCGCGAACGTCAGCATGACTGATGATGCTATTGATGCTCTGAAGAGAGCGCTGGTGGCGGAGCAGACCAGATTCATACTGCGCGGGCACGAAGCGGCTGTACGCGGCGTTGCCTTCAGTCCCGACGGTAAATATGTTGCGACGGCCAGTTTTGACAAGACCGCGCGCGTGTGGGAGACCGCGACGGGCAAGCTTGTGAGCATCCTCGGCGGGCATGGAGACGTGGTCTCAAACGTTGCGTTCAGCCCGGACGGGCAATTCATAGTCACACCGTGTTGGGATAAGAAAGCGCGAGTGTGGGCAGACTGGCAGACGGGCACGCCGCGCGTCGTGGTTACCATAGAAGACACAGTAGACCTGTGGAGCAGTGCGTTCAGCCCCGATGGCCGCTATATCGTTACAGCAGGCAATAAATTTGTGCATGTCTGGGAATGGAGAACGGAGGCGGGGCCTCAGATGCGCCGTGAGTTGCCGGGGACGAGGGTTATTTACGACACCGTCTTCAGCCCGGACGGACAATTCATAGCCATTAGCACAATATCGGGCGTGCTTATCTGGGAGTGGAATAATGATGCAGCGGCCACGAAAAACCCCCTGCTGCTAGCGCCTGTATACACTGCCTACAGAGTCGGCTTCAGCCATGATGGAAAGTATGTCGGCGCGCGCTGCGGCGATAGCATGGTATGCCTCTGGGATTGGACAAACGCAGATGCTCGCAATAGTCCCATGCAATTATCCAAATCAATGCTGGGGATTCGAGGCGCAGACTTCAGCCCGGACGATAAGATTGTGGCAACAGGAGAGGAGGACGGTACGGTGCTGCTGTGGAACTGGCGCGCGGCCACGCCGGAAGAACGCTCCAAACCGCACCAGTTGCTCGGCCACGTAGGAGATAACTCCGTGGTGTACTCCATAGACTTCAGCCCGGACGGCAAGTCACTGGCTTCGGCCAGCGAGGATAAGACGGCACGAATCTGGAACTTACAAGCACTTGACCGGAACCAGTTGGATAAGATGTCGCCGGAGCAGTTGTTAGAACTGGCGCGGAGCCGCGTCGTTCGCCCCTTCACACCGGGGGAGCGCCAGAGGTATCTGGAAGAAGCACAGCAACATTAAATAAAGGGAAGGCGAATCAAGAGATGAGGGACGGAAGAAATTGATTCAATGAACCGATGAATTAATTGATCAATCTCTTCCGTCCCTTTTTATCCCTGATTATTCCGCCCTCACCCCTGCTCTTGTTATACTATCGCAGCCCGGAAACATTCTGCCTGCAATCATGAATATTCATACGTCAGCCCTGATAAGCTCACAATAGTTTAGAACCTTCTGGTTTGGAGTCTTAATCTATGCCCATCAATCTAGCGGATCAAGGTCACTTTGATGACATCGTAGATGCTATCGCACAAGGGGAAGTTATACCTTTCATAGGTGCAGGCATCAATCTATACGGGCGCACGGAGCAGGAAAACTGGCAGCCCGGTCAAGACCTGCCCAGCGGCGGGGAGCTTTCCGCCTATCTTGCTCTCAAATACAAATACCCTTCGGCAGACAAAAAGAATCTCTTACGCGTATCGCAGTATGCGGCCATTATGCGCGGCTCCGGTTCGCTCTATAGAAGGTTGAGCGAAGTATTTGATTCCGACTATCAAATCAAATACTCACACGATTTCTTCGCAAGTCTGCCGGGGATACTGATTCCCAAGCGTCGCCGCCATCCACATCAGCTCATTGTGACGACTAATTACGACGATGTGCTGGAAAGCGCGTTCCGAAAAAAGAAAGAGCCGTATGATTTGGTGACCTATATTGCTAAAGGAATCAACCGTGGCAAATTTCGACATTTTAAGTTTCTTGGCTACGAAGATGATGTTGACGGTAAGCCAGCCATCATTAAGCACACGTCCAATTTAATCGAGAGTCCGAACGACTATTTCGATCTTCCATTCACCGACGATATGGTGCCGACTCGAACCATCATCCTGAAGATACATGGCGCGGTAGATAGAACGATTGGTCGTAACAAGGCTCAGGCAAATCAACAGCCGCAAGACAGCCTGGACAGCTTTGTTATCACCGAAGACGACTACATTAGTTATCTTGCGCAAACGGATATTTCCCGGCTCGTGCCCGTCCAATTGAAAGCCAAACTGATGAGCAGCGGCTTTCTTTTCCTGGGCTATGGACTGCGCGACTGGAACCTGCGAGTGATACTGCAACGCATCTGGGGCGAGCAGGAGTTGGATTATGCTTCGTGGGCGATTCAGTTAGCGCCGGATGAATTGGACGATAAATTCTGGGGCAAGCACAACGTGACGATCATCAAGGCTCGTCTTGAGGAATATCTCGTCGAGTTGGATAAACAATTGCAAAGGCTTTAGGAAAGACCAGAGGCTGGATATGAATAGCAGCGCCTTTAATAATGGTATCGACTTACCTGAGACGCCGTATAAAGGACTCATGCCTTATGATGAAGGGGACGCGCCCTTCTTTTTCGGACGCGAACAGGAGCGGAAGATTATCACAGCTAACCTCATCGCTTCGCGCTTCACTTTGCTGTACGGGCCGAGCGGCGTCGGAAAAAGCTCCGTCTTACGTGCGGGCGTCTCCCATCACCTGCATAATCAGGCACTCCAGAACATGGAGTCTCGCGGGAAGCCCCGGCAAGCCATCGTCGTTTTCAAGGAATGGCGTAGCGAGCCTCTGAAAGCGCTGCTTGACGAAATCGAATCGGCTGTCAGAAAAGTTTTGAGCGGACGAGAGGTTAAGACTCCTCCTTCAACTCTCTCGTTTGAAGAGACGCTGAAAGCATGGAGTGAGCAGGTTGAAGGTAAGCTCTATATCATCCTAGACCAGTTTGAAGAATACTTCCTCTATCCACAGAAAGAGGGCAAAGGCTCCTTCGCTTATGAGTTCCCGCGCGCGGTCAACAACCCTGGCCTGCGCGTCAATTTCCTGGTCTCGTTGCGTGACGACTGGCTGTCGAAACTTGACCGCTTTAAGACTGACATTCCGCATCTGTTCGATAACTATCTACGAATCGAGCGCCTTGGACGCCTTGCAACCAGGAGCGCCATCGAGAAGCCCATCGCTAAATATAATGAGCTGCGGATTAAAAAGGGACTTCAGCCTGCCGTCATCGAAGATGGTTTCTCCGAAAGGGTCATCAACCAGTTGTCCAAACTGGCCGATGAGAATGTACACGGCGTGAGCGGGCAGGGCGTAGCTCAGGATAGCGTACAAGGCGCTGCCGTTACGGAGACAGGGATTCAAACGCCGTATCTTCAACTCGTACTGAAACGACTATGGAATGAGGCTGCGCAGCATGAGCCTCCCATCTTGCGAGTCGAGATGCTGGATGATCCTGAGAGAGCCAAAAAGATTGTCCAATCGCACGTTGACGAGGTGATGGAAAGCCTGGAAGAGGGGCAACGGCGTGAGATGTCGAAAGTCTTCTATCATCTGGTCACGCCGTCGGGAACAAAGATCGCTCAGAAAGCCTCTGACCTGGCCGTATTTGCAGGCGTGCCGGAAAGCGAGCTGGTCAAAGTGCTTGACCTGCTCACCACAAAAGAGAGCGGTATCCTGACGCAGGTAGCCCCTGCGCCGGGACAGGAGAATAAACCGCGTTACGAAATCGCGCACGATGTTCTGGCCTACGCGGTTTTAGCCTGGACGAACGAGCAGGAGAAGGCTGAGGCTGGAAGACTCGCAGCGCAGGAGGCCGCCGAGCGTGAAGCGCAGGCACGCATCGAGTTAAAGCACGCGCAGGAACTGGCCGAAGCTCAACGCCAGCGCGCCGACGAACAAAGGCTCTATCTGAAGGCAGAGCAACGTCGCTCCCGTCAATTCAAAATAAGTTTCGTCATCGTATTAGCGCTCCTGATAGGGATGGTTGGTCTGACTATTTATGCATTTCAGCAACGTGCGTCTGCCATTGCGGCCACAGTTAAGGCGGAAGAAGCAAAAAAGACGGCGCTGATAGCTCAGGGACAAGCTGAAGAGCAAAAGGGAATCGCGGAAGGCCGCGCTCAAAGCGAGGTGAAGGCGAAGAACGAAGCTGTTGATGCCAGAAAAACTGCCGATGATGCTTTAAGCATAGCCGAGCAGGAGAAGGCACGCGCTCTGAGTGCTGCTCAAATAGCCGAGGCGCGCAGAAGAGAGGCTGTAGCAGCGAAAGATAGAGAGGCCATTGCGAAGAAGGAACAGAAAAAACAGCGTGACCTTGCCGACCAAAGAGCTGATGATGCCAAGAAAGCTGAAGGAAGGGCTTTAGAGGCCAAAGGCAAAGCCGAACAGACACTCGAAGCGGATTTGCTTTATCGGGAAGCCTTTGCGCTCGCCAGAGGCGACGACCGCAGCAAGCAGCTAGCTATCACAAAACTTAATAATGCACGCGACATCTATCGCAGGCTGAAGCCCAGCGCAACTCAGCCTGATACACTCCCGCTTAGATTTGCAGATACAGCTACCTTACGCGGAGCGGAAGTCTCTACGCTTCTGAACAAGGGCACAGTCTATTTAGACCTGTACCAGGAAAGCAAAGCCGAAGACGCTTTCGTTGAAGCTCTTGGGATGGATCATAGCACTGACGACCCATACTTAGAGGCTGGTACACTCAGCAACATAGCCGCCATCTACAGAGATCAATCGGCGGCCTCTATAAGAAGCAAGGCTATAGATTATTACCAAAGGGCATTGGAGAAATATCAGGAGGTAAGCAAACTTAATAGTAAGGATACCAGATACGAGCAGGCCGGAACGCTCTTCAGCATAGCCTATACCTACGGCATGATTTCTCGTGTCAGCGCCGAGCAGGAAAAACAAGACAACTTGAAGTCTGCCATCGAGTATTATGAGAAAGCGCAAGCGGGTTTTCGAAACGTAGGCAATAAACCCAGTGAAGCAATGACGCTTTATTATCGGTCGACTCTCTATGACTATGACGATACGAAAGAAGCGATGGAAACAGTCGTTAAGCTTTTAACCGAGTCCCGGAATCTTTATCAATATGCGGGCGACCTGACGGATGCAGTGCTGGCGCAGAGAAAGATTGCCAACGTTTATATGGCGCATGCAGAGTATGGGAAAGCCCTTGATGCTTATATCAAAACGGCTGAGTATTACGAGCAGCTCAACGACCGGGAGACTCTGGCTGGCTTGCAGTCCTACATCGGGGGTAGATACCTGTCTAGCGGGGATGGGGTAAATGCTCTTAAATATCTACAGAAAGCTATTGACAACTACAGAACGCTTGAAACGCCGAAGAGCAATAATAGGCCTTTCACAATAGCTGGCACGCTTGTAGACATCGGCAACTCATACTACTTGGTGAACGAGCGTGAAAAGGCTAACGCCGCTTTTCAAGAAGCCCTCAAAACAGTGCGACAAATGCAGAACATCGATTATGAGGCGAGAATATTATTCTACATCGGGACTTCTCTTATAGTCCGGAAGGACAAAGAAGGATTAACTTATGAGGAGCAAGGCATTCAGGTTCTTCAACGCTTAGGCGACCAGACAAGGCTCGGGGATTATCTCAACAAGGTCGGCGGTGACTACCTGGAATACGACGCGCAAAGAGCCATTGCTTTATTCAATCAAGCTCTGAGCATCTTTCAACAAAGTAGTAATCAAGAAAGGATTGCCAACACGCTCGAAAAGTTGGGTCAGGCATACATCAAAATCAACGAGAATCTACGAGCCATAGAACACCTGGAGCGGGCAGCGCAAGCATACCTGCAAGGCAAAAATAAGTTTATGGCATCCAGAGCGTACTATATGATTAGAGACATCTATTCTGACATGGGAAACACGCAAAAGGCAGAGGAGTATCGCCAGAAAGCTCAGGACGTAGAACGATAAATGTCTACAGCACGGTTCAAAGCGAGCTATGCATTGGCTAGCCTGTATTGACCGCTTAAGCCACGGGCGCGTTCGGCATATGCAGCACGATAGAGCATTCGATTTGTAGCGCGCGTTATATCTATAAAGGTGCTACCGTCATTCTGCTACACGGAAGCCACCACAGGCAAAATCCAGTTGGCTTAGCATGAATCGGCTTGACCCGTCCGTATTGCAGCGGCCTCACTCCCGCATGTACTATCGCATCCGGCTCGCCGTTCATTATGATTATCCATCCGACAGCCATCATCAGCCCGCGCGTGCAACTTGCGCCGGATGTAGCCGTTGGCCCGTACGTAGTCATCGAAGATGAGGTGGTGATTGGCGAAGGCTGTGTGATTGATTCTCATGCCGTCATCAAAAGCTATACGACGATGGGGCGCGGCAATCAGGTAGGCGAGCATGCTGTTCTGGGCGGGACACCACAGGATGTGAAGTTCAAGGGAGAAGCAAGCAGGCTGGTTATCGGCGACGATAATCTGATACGCGAGTTTGTGACGATTCACAGGGCGAGCGGCGAAGCTGAGGCGACGCGCGTTGGCTCGCGCAATTTTCTGATGATAGGTGTTCACATCGCGCACAACTGCATGATTGGCGATGACAATATCTTTGCCAACGGTGTGGCGCTCGCTGGTCACATCATGGTCGAAGACCACGTCTTTCTATCGAACAACGTCGGCGCGCACCAGTTCGTGCGTATGGGACGCTATGCAATGGTCGGAGGGAAATCGAAGATAGTGCAGGACGTGCTGCCGTTCTTTACGACCGATGGCAATCCGCCGCGCGTGCGCGGGCTGAACTCTGTGGGCTTGCGCCGCGCAGGCTTTACAAGTGAAGCTAGACACGCTCTGAAAGAGGCTTACCAGCTTCTCTTCCGCAGGGGCTTGTCTCTGGAAGCGGCTCTGCGCGAGATGGAGAGCGTGGATGAGGAGAACGTACAGCATCTGGTCAATTTCATACGCGGCTCACGGCGCGGATTCACGCGCGAAAACAGAAAGGGGGATGGGAGTTAGGGGCTGGGGTTGGTAAAAGGTTCTTCCTATCCCCCAGACCCTAAACCCCCATCCACCATTTATCCTATGAGCGAAGAAGGAAAAAGTGTAGCTGAGTTGGCCGCGCACGTTGGAGGACGGGTGCGCGGTGATGGGAATGTGCGTGTCAAAAGAGTCGCGGCTCTGGATGGCGCGGGCGGCGGCGATATTGCTTTCGTGGAAGATGTGCGACTGCTTGAGAGCATAAAAGACTCAAGCGCTTCCTGCATCATCATACCCGAAGGCGCGCAGGCCGATGCGCGTTGCTTGATTGAAGCGGCGCGTCCCAAATTAGCCTTTGCGCTAATCGCAGACATCTTGCATCCGCCGAAAAGGCTCGCAGCTTCGCGCCATCCCACGGCCATCATCTCAGAGAGCGCTGTAGTTGACGAAAGCGTTTACGTGGGCGCGCACGCTATTATTGGCGAGCGGACGCGTGTTGGTGCTGGCACGCAGGTTCACGCGGGCGTGGCCGTTGGCGATGATGTATCAATAGGAAGCGATTGTGTGCTTCATACGAACGTGGTGCTCTATGATCGCGTGACGATTGGGAGCCGCGTCATTCTTCATGCGGGTGTCACGCTCGGCGCGGACGGCTTCGGTTACGTGCCGGACGAAGGGAATCGTCGTCACAAGTTTCCTCAAATCGGAACGGTCACAATCGAAGACGATGTGGAGATAGGGGCGAACAGTTGCGTTGATCGCGGCGCGCTGGGCGAGACGCGCATAGGTCGTTGGACGAAGATTGATAATCTGGTTCAGATAGCGCACAACGTTTCTGTTGGCGAGCGCGTGGTGATTGCCGCGCAGACAGGCATCTCCGGCTCGACCGTCATAGAAGACGACGCCATCATAGGCGGACAGGTCGGCATGGGCGACCACGCGCGCGTGCGTCGCGGCGCAATCATAGGCTCGAAGGCTGGCATTCTGCCGGGAAAGATTGTGCGCGCCGGAGCCGTGGTCTGGGGCATCCCTGCGCGCCCGCTGGACGAATACAAGAGGCTGAACGCGCACTGGGGACGGCTGCCCGCTATGCGCGCCGAAGTGGAAGAGCTGCGCCGCCAGATGAAAGAAGTCCTCGCACGGCTTGAAGAGAAAAAATAAGATGTGCCGGAGCGCTTGATGCAATTCTCTTTTGAAGTGGGCGAATATGAAAAGCACGTTGTCAGTCTGGACTTCAATCAGATGATCGGAAATTTGAGCATCTCGGTTGATAACCATGAGGTGATTAAAGAATTTCGCATGCTGTCGCTTTCTCTGGTTAAGACTTACGAGTTTGTCGTCGGCGTCAATGAACGGCACGCCGTCAAAATAGAGAAGAGGCGAAAGCTTTTTCTGGCTGGTTTGAGAAATCAGAAGTACCGCGTCTACATTGACGGACATCTGGTAAGAGAATACGAAGGGATGTAGGTCTCAAAGCGTGCAGAGGCGTCCAGGTCAGTACCGCCTGCTTAAGCTGGGCGGGTATTAGCTACACTTGAGACCCGCCCGCTACCGCAGGCGGTACTGACAGGTGCGCTTCCTCCGCGTCCTCTGCGTCTGCGGCGGTTAATCTCAACTGGAGCCACCGTCAATTGTAAATAGTTATAAGCAGGTCAGCGCGTCGTCTTCAACTGTAAATGGAGCAGGTTTAATGAAAAGAATATTGCCGACTTACATCCTAATAGTGGCCTCTTTAGTAGCGGCTTGCTCAAGTAGTGCTGTCACTCAAAACGGGAATTCAACAGGCAAGGCCGCAAATTCTCAGCAACCAAAGACAGATGATAAGCGGAATCAGGAGTTGCAAAAACAGATAGAGCAGATAGCTTCTGCTGCAAGGGGTCGCGTCGGCGTACAGGCCGTCGTGCTGGAAACAGGGGAAGCTGTTTCTTTGAATCCCAGCGAGCATTATCCCATGCAGAGCGTTTATAAATTTCCGATTGGGATGGCGGTGCTGCAACAGGTAGACGCAGGAAAGCTTAAGCTTGAGCAACGCGTGCGCGTTGAAAAAAGCGATTTCCTCAGACAGGGACAACACAGTCCGATTCGAGACAAAAACCCGAACGGCGTTGAACTGAGCCTTGGAGAGTTGCTGCGATTTGCTGTATCGGAGAGCGACGGCACGGCTTCAGATGTGCTGCTCAAACTCGTCGGCGGGGCTGAAGCAGTCAGCAAATTCCTGAACGAGCTGAAAGTCACAGAGTTGGTAGTCCTGAATAGCGAGAAGGAAATCGGGCAGGACTGGGAAACGCAATATCGCAACTGGGCTTCGCCTGAAGGAGCGGTCACGTTGCTACGCGCTCTCTATGAGCGGCGCGGGCTTTCTGAACAAAGCCAGGCATTGTTGCTAAAACTGATGACCGAAAGTCCAACCGGCCCGAAACGGCTCAAAGGACTCTTGTCCAAGGGCGCAATCGTCGCACATAAAACCGGAACGTCAGGAGCTAATGCGAGCGGCGTCTCCGCGGCAACCAATGATATAGGAATTGTGACGTTGCCGAACGGAAGACATTTAGCCATAGCAGTTTTCGTTTCGGATTCTCCGGCGGATGATGCGACGCGCGAAGGCGTGATTGCAAAAATTGCCAGAGCCGTTTGGGACAAATGGGGTAATTAGAATTCCAGCCCTTTATCCAACAAACCCACGTTAACCTTCAACACCTGCTCTGGAACGGCTCAACGCGTTTGCCTGTACGCTTCCACGCTCGAACCGCGCGCAGCACGGCTTCAGCCGCGCGCAGCGATGCGCCGCCCGCACCAAGCTTGCCGGTCGCATCATTCAGGCGCTCTCGAAACTGCCGGTTGCGCTCCTCGTCAAGGAGCGCGAAGAGTTCTTCTGCCAGTCGCTCTCCGGTCAGGTCGTTTTGTATCAGCTCCGTCGCAAGGCGCTCGCCCGCGACGAGGTTCGTCAATCCGTAGTGCTCCGTATTGATTAGACTGCCGAGGATGTGCCAGTTGAGCAGGGACTCTTTGTAGACGATGACCTGCGGGACACAGAGCAGCGCAGCTTCGAGCGTAGCCGTGCCGCTCGTGATGGCCGCGGCATCAGCCGCACAGAGAGCTTCTCTGGTTTCGTTCTGCACGATGCGGAGCGTCAACGGCAATGCGAGGCCGCTGCGGCGCGCATTGCTCAAGTGCGCTTCCGCTTCCTCAAGCGATCTTCCGGGCGCAAGCGCTAAGGCGAACTGAATGTCCGGACGTTTCTCGTGGAGCAGGCTTGCCGCTTCGAGCATGGGTGGCAGGATGCGCTCAAGCTCTTTGTGGCGACTGCCTGGAAGAAGAGCGATGATAGGTCGCTTCACGTCCATTTCGTGAGTGAGACAGAATTCTTCGCGGCTCATGCGTGCATGAACCGCGCCCGCTAGAGGGTGACCTACGAACTCTACATGATGAACGCCGCGTGCGTCGTACCACTCTTTTTCAAATGGAAGAATAGTGAGCAACAGGTCAACATCACGGCGAATGCTGCGCACGCGATGCGAGCGCCACGCCCAAAGCTGCGGGCTGATGTAGTAGATAACGCGTGTGCCCCTGCTGCGTAGCGCCCGCGCCAGACGCAGATTAAAGTCAGGCCAGTCAACCAGCACGACCGCATCCGGAGCGCGTTCGATAGCTGCGCGTTTAAGTGCGCCGTAAGCTCGCCAGAAACGGGGCAGAGCGCGGCCTATCTCCGCGAGTCCAAGGATGGATAGGTCGTCGGAGCGTACCGTCGGCTCAACTCCAACGGCTCGCATCTCGCGGCCTGTCGCGCCGAAGAACTGTAAGTCTGTCTGCGGCGCACGCTCACGAAGCGCACGAACGAGCGAGGCCGCGTGCGCGTCGCCCGAAGCCTCGCCAGCCACAATCATTAAACTGATGCGCTCTGCCATCAACCTGGCATGATAGCAAGTCAGAATGCAGAATGCAGAGTGATGAATTAAAGATTGCTTCTTATCATTCATCATTTTGCACTCTGACTTCTGCATTTTCTTTTCTTGTGTTAGCATCTGGCGCGTTCTCAAAATAATCCGGGGCTTGAGCGCCAGGCTTCAAAATCTGCTCCCTTTCAAACGTGGCGCTCTCCTCCTTCAGAGGTCTAAGGCCAAGTCCTTGCACAAGGTTTTTTCCCCTTCAAGCTTGCGCGGTGCGGCGGCGCTTATGTTCGCGTCTCTTCTACTGCTCTGTTTGGCCGCAGATAATACGCGCGCGCAGCAGACGAATCCGGTTGACCGGCGAGTGACGAATCCGATTACGGACACGCCGAACGTCAACCCGCTTGAGCAGCCGCAGCCCATACGCCCGCGCCTGCCCGTTAAGGGAGCAGACGGCTTGCAGGCGACGGACGTGCTGGATGTGCGCGCCGACCGGGAGGTCGTGACGGGGCCGAAAGATGCCCGCGTCGTCGTCTATGAAGGCAACGTGGATGCGCGCATCGGAACGTATCGTTTGCAGGCCGACAAGGTAACGGTCTACGAGGCCAGCAATCGTGTCGTCGCCGAAGGCAACGTCGTCTTCGATCAGGAGCCTGGACAGCGCATCACGGGCACGCGCGCCGAATGGAACTACCGCACCAAGCTAGGTCACTTCATCAACACCACAGGCTTCACGAATCAGACGAATGACGGCACGATTGTGTACTTCGTCGCCGACAGCGTGGAAAAGATCAGCCTCGATACCATCGTCGTCATCAACGGGGAGGTTACTGCGTGCGGCAACGACAATGTTCCGAAGTGGAGCTTTCGCGCAAAGCGCGCGGTGATTAAGCGCAACGACCGCGTGCGTATCTCACAGCCGAACTTCCGCGTCAAAGGCGTTCCAGTCATCTGGCTGCCTTATGCTTCCATCTCCCTCAAGCGGCAAGATCGTGAATCCGGCTTTCTCACGCCGACCTTCTCAGGCTCCGGCGACAAGGGCTTTCGTCTCTCCAGTGCTTACTACCAGACCCTGGGGCGCTCGGCTGATGTGACGTTTCGCAGCGATATCTACACAAGACGGGGGCTTGGCTTCGGCATGGATTTGAGGACGCGCGCCAACTCGCGCTCCTATCTGAATATGGGTTTCTACACCGTCAAGGATAGAATCTTCGGCCCCGGCGCGAGCGCGCAGAATCCGGATCAGGGCGGCTCAAGCCTCTATGTTGACGGCGTGCATTATTTCCCGAACGGCTTCATGGCTGCGGCGGACGTGAACATCACTTCTAATCTGACGTTTCGACAGGTCTTCTCGGATCAGGTGCAGCAGGCCATCTCGCCCGAAGAGCGCTCGCAGGTCTACGTCAACAAGAATTTCGGAGACTACAGCTTCAACTTTCTGGCGCGCACGCAGGTCACGACCCTTGAAACCTCTCGCATACGCATTCGCCAGTTGCCGTCCATCTCTCTGGAGAAGCGCGCCTCTGCGCTACGCTTTTTCGAGCGCGTGCCGCTCTACTTCTCCATCGAAGGCGCAATCGAAGGCATGAGCCGTAAAGAGACGCCGGAAGATTTGGCACTCTTTACGCAGCAGGTGCAGGGCGGCATCCCAATCATCACGCCGTCCATTGTGCAGCGCCTTGATATTTTCCCGCGCTTCTCGCTTCCGTTAAACTTCCACGGCTGGTCTGTGACGGCGACCGCAGGGGTGCGCGCTACATATTATTCAAATTCGATTGACCCTACGACGCGCCTTGTCCTCGCACGCGATGTCATACGCGGGTACGGCGAGTTTGAGCTGGATGTGCGACCGCCCGCGCTGGCGCGAGATTTCCGAAAGGGTGGCCGCTTCTTCTTCCGCCACGTCATAGAGCCGTACTTCATCTATAGAAAGATTAGCGGCATCTCCAATTTCGAGCGCATCATACGCTTCGACCTGATGGACGCCATCGCCGACACCAACGAGATAGAGTACGGCATCACGAACCGCTTCTTTACTAAACGCTCAACCGAGAACGTTTCGGGGCGAGCCGAAAGCGCAGGCGGCAATCAAAGTGTTCCGCTAGCCTCCCAGCCCTATGAATCGCTCTCGATTACAGTGCGCGGCAAATATTTCTTCGACCCCTATTTCGGCGGGGCGCTCATCCCCGGACAGCGCAACCAGTTCTATCCCATCAACACCTTTTCGGGCTTTACCTACGGGGGCGTGCCGCGCCGCTTCTCGCCCATCACTATAGAGGGGCGGTATCGTCCGCGACACACGCTGCTGGCGGACGCGCGCACTGATTTGGACGTGCAGGGCGGGGGACTCAGGAATCTCTCTGTCACCTTCGGAGTGAACCGCACGCTCGTGCAGGCTTTTACGACCTTCTATTACACGCGCTCCATCAGCTTAGCGCCGAGCCTGCAACAATTCGCAGATGCGCGCGGGCTTGAGCCTGGGACGCTGCGCGGCTCGCAGTGGAGTCCAACGATTTTCCTGGGTAATCGGGAACGCGGGCTTTTCGGCGGCACCTCCATCTTCTTCGATTTTCAGGATCGTCCCAACAAGGCATCGTCGCTAGTCAGCTCGACCCTCACCTTAGGCTACACGTTCGATTGCTGCGCGGTCGTCGCACAGTACTACACCTACAACATTGGCCTGCGCCACGAGAATCGTCTCGTCTTCAGCTTCCGTCTGAACGGCATCGGCACGTTCGGCACGGAACAGATTGGCCTGCGCCGCTAAGTCTCCCTAACGCTAAAAAACTGTATGAGCTGGCTTGTGCCTCTGCGACTTGAGGCCATAAGATGGCGCGCTTCGGGCGAGCCACAGAGGTGCCAGACCGTAAGGCGCTGAGTCGTCCGAAACATCACGAAAGCAGTTCTTACAGCAAAGCTTACGGGACGCGTCTGGAATCCGCTCATCCCGCAAAAGCAGGCCGGAAAAAGTCGCAAAGGGTGAGAAATCAGGCTGAAATTCCCGTCAAAGATGCATCCAAAATCGTAGAAATTGCATCTCAGACGTGGTAGCATAAGTTGGTGTTAAAGCGAGCCGCGTTCATGGCTCTGCACAGTTCGCCCCCTGACCTTTTAATCCTCAATTTTATAAAATTAACGAGCGTGGGCTTGTCTCTTCTTTCCTGTGGTGTTTTGTGTCCGACAAGTCCGTTTGATCCTTGACCCGTTTAACCAGCAAGTAGGAGAAGTACCCAAGTGTCCCGTTTCCGCTTCAACCCCCAGCACTGTTTTGCCAGTGGCGCGTCGTGGGTGCCAATATGTTTGGCTCTACAAGCACGCCAGGTCATCCCAATTCATTACAATCTGTCTGCACAACCTTGATCGCACGCGGTAATACTTAGAGGCTTTCAAGAATCACAAAACCAAAGAGGAGAACGTTGTGAGAAAACGTCTGAACATAATGAGGAAGTCAGCGAAGAGACCCCGGCGTTTAGCCCTGACCGTCGCCGTCATCGTGGCGATGGGTGTTATCGCTACAGGAGCAGTGATTTCAAGACAAGGTGCCAGGATGAAGGAAGAATCAAACAATCAAGCGAAAAGCCCTTCTGTGACCCAGTCCGCGAACAGGAACTACGTGACCGTAAAGGTAGCCGGGCGAGACGTTCAGGTTGATAGCCAGACAGGACAGATAAAAGAACTCACGCCTGAAGAAGCACAGAAACTGGCGGCGGGACTCAAGCAGGTGATTAACCAATCCACTGAAGGTCTTGTGCAGGTCGAGCAGCCGGACGGCTCGGTGACGATGGAGCTTGACGGCCATTTTCAAAACGTGGCGGTCGCAAGAGTAAACGAAGACGGCACCGTAACGCAGGGCTGTGTTGATAACGCGCAGGCGGCAGGTGAGTTTTTCGGAATTGACCCGCAGTTAATTGATGACCAATCAAACAGAAGCGAGACTGGTAGAAAGCAACCTCGCGTCAAGTCTACGAGGAATTAGGATAAATGATGAATAAGCTTCTCACAAAATTCCCCGCTCTTGTGCTCGCTTTGCTTGTGGGCCTTATCGCTGCTCCCTCCGCTTTTGGATCAGCTACGATAGTAATTCAAAACAACGACGCGGCAAACGTTGGTTTCAACGATCCGACGCTGGTCGGGCAAGTCGGCGGCAACAGTGGCACTACACTGGGGCAGCAACGTCTCATCGCTTTTCAGTTTGCTGCTGACGTGTGGGGCGCAACCTTGAACAGCGGCACCACTATTACCATTCGTGCGAGCTGGGCACCTTTGACATGTACAGCGAACACCGCAGTACTCGGTCAGGCGGGAGCGGCCAGCCTTCGTCGTGATTTTGCGAATGCTCCTTTCCCTGGCACCTGGTACAGCGCTGCCCTGGGAAATGCTATCTCCGGTACTGATTCAAACCCGGCGGCTGCCGAAATAAACGCGCAATTCAATATCAATCTAGGTACTCCGGGTTGTTTTGAAAACGGTGGCTGGTATCTTGGGTTAGACGGCAATCACGGTGCCAATACCGATTTGGTCGCCGTGCTCTTACACGAGTTCGCGCACGGGCTTGGTTTCCAGACGTTCACCAATGCCCAGACCGGCCTACAGAACGCGGGGTTTCCGAGCGTTTATGACCGTTTTCTTAAAGATAACAGCACGGGCAAGACCTGGGTGCAGATGACCGACGCCGAGCGCGCAGCTTCGTCCATCAACACAGGTCAACTGGTATGGACTGGCCCGCAGACGACGAGTGATGCTCTCACCGTGCTGGGGACTCCGCGCTTACGTGTAAATTCGCCCGGCTCGATTGCAGGAAATTATCAGGTAGGTACGGCTGACTTCGGCCCGCCGCTATCTTCCCCAGGCATAACAGCCAATGTAGTTCAAGCCTTAGACGCAGCAGATGCTGCCGGGCCTCTTACGACTGACGGTTGCTCGCCGATTACCACTAACCTCACTGGAAAGATTGCGCTCATTGATAGAGGCACTTGCGCTTTCGTCGTGAAGGTTAAGAATGCCCAGAACGCTGGCGCTATTGGTGTGCTCATTGCCCACAACGCAGCCGACAACCCGCCTCCGGGGCTGGGCGGCTCAGATTCGACGATTACCATTCCTTCTGTGCGAATCACGCAGGCGGACGCGAACACAATCAAAGCTCAGTTAACAGCCGGTGTAAACGCGACCTTACTTCTTGACAACTCCGTACCCGGAGGAGCAGATGCGTCCGGGCATCCGCTGCTATTCGCGCCCAATCCTTTCGACGGAGGCTCTTCGGTTTCACATTGGGACACCAGTGCGTTCCCGAATCAGTTGATGGAACCGAACATAAGTGGCGATTTGTCTCACAGCGTCAGGCTGCCACAGGATTTGACGGCGTCAATGTTGAAAGATATAGGATGGACGTTGGCTGGCTCGGCTCCAACGCCAACTCCGACCCCAACTCCGACACCGACACCTACGCCAACGCCGTCGGGGCCAGCAACCCTTGCCTTGAGTGCGACGACCTATTCGGTCAACGAAGCAGACGCCTCTGGCGCTCTCACCTTCACCGTCAATCGCACGGGTGATGCATCAGGTGCCGTCTCTGTGGATTTCGGCACCTCCGACACCTCTGCCCTGATACCCTGCCAGACCAACACCAGCGGTGCCGCTTCAGACCGCTGCGACTATTCATCGGCGGCAGGCACAATCCGCTTCTCAGCCGGAGACTCCACCCCCAAAACTATCCTGATTCCCATCATCAATGATGCGTATGTTGAGCCTGCGGAGACCTTCACCATCAGTTTACGCAATCCGCTGGGTGCTGCGCTTGGCACTTCAACAGCAACAGCCACCATTATTGATAACGACCCGCAGCCAGCCACCCAGAATCCGATCAACGACACCTCGTTTTTCATCAACCAGCAGTACAAGGACTTCCTCGGAAGGGTGGCCGACCAGGGCGGGTTTAGCTTCTGGTTTGGGAGAATGACTAATCCGGCAAACTGTCAGGGACAATTAGAGCCATGTGACAGGGTA
>DASWQH010000026.1:0-39885 GCA_036403815.1 Pyrinomonadaceae bacterium
AATGGTCACACTGTTAGACGGGTTCTTCTCTCTGCGTTGACCCAAACTCATTCTCGACCTTCGGCCTATCTTTCTCATCGCCTCTTGCGAGGCATGAGAATTATACACCGGACGATTCAGACTTGTATCATGTCCTGTTAGACCGCCCATGACTTGTACGATTCAACATATCTACGTGCGTTTCTGAGCCGCATCCCTTGCCTCTCGGCTGTCTTGTTTCATGCGAAGCGTGTCTAACTACAATTAGGCCGCCTGTAGCGGCAATATATTTACATTGTCGTAAATTACCGCCTCCTCTGCGTCTGCGGCGATGATGATTTGTAGTCGCTTTCTTACTGCGCGCGCAGGATTGCAAGAGGCTTCTGCGTCAGGACATTCAAGCTTGAGATTACTCCGACTGCTGTGACGAGTAGAACAGTTAAGGCTATCCCGGCGAAGGAAATAGCCGGAGAGAAGCGCCAGGGAATCTCAAAGATAAAGCGTGTGACGGCATAGGAGAGTGCAACTGAGGAGAGCGCCCCTACCAGGCCAGCGACAAGGCCGAGCAGCCCGTATTCAACGAACAGAATTACCAGCATGACCTTTCTTTTTGCTCCGAGCGTCTTCAAGACCGCGACCTCATAGACGCGCTGGAACTTGGTCATAGCGATTGAGCCGACCAGTATGAGCACGCCGCAAAGGAGCACAAAGCCCCCCAGGAATGAGACGGCCAGAGTCACGTTATTGAGGATGCGACTGACTGTGCTCACGACTTCGGCCACGTCTATCACGGAAATATTCGGGTACTTATCGAGCAGGGCGCGTTGAAAGCGTGCGCGCTCCTGCTGGCCTACGGGGCCGTTGATGGGCGCAATCAGCATCTGCGGCGCGCTCTCAAGCGCTCCGGGGCGGAACAGCACCATGAATCCTGTGCGCGAATTTCTCCAATCAACGCGCCGGATGCTTGTCACACGCGCCTCAATCTTTCTTCCCACAATATCGAAAGTGATGGTGCTCCCGACATCAAGGCCGGCCAGCCCGCGCATTCCTTCTTCGATTGAGACTTCAGGCTCGGATGACGATTGAGTATCCCAGAAGTTTCCGGCCACAATCGTTTCATTCGCTTCGAGCCGTGGCCGATATGTGACGACGTACTCGCGTCCCAGACGCCCGCGCTCCTGTCGCATCTCTCGCTGCTCAAGATCAACCTCCCGACCGTTGATGGCAAAGATACGAGCGCGCACTGTCGGGATTAACTCCGGCCTGACACCCGTCGCCTGTTCGATCAAGTTTTCCACGCCCTGCTTTTGATCCGGTTGAATGTCAATCAGAAACATGTTGGGCAGGTTCGTTCTCTTCGCCAGATCAATCTCGTCCAGTAGATTCGTTTGCAGAGAGTGTATAGACATCACTACGAACGCGCCGAGGCCGACGGCCATGACGATGACGCGCGTCTGGTTGCCCGGACGATACAGGCTGCTGATGGCCTGACGAACTGCGAAAGACCCAACGGGTCTGGCGCGGCGTATGAGCCAGACTAGCAGCAGGGCTGTGAGATACAGAGCCGCGGTGGTCGCGGCCAGTCCGCCAAGAAAAAAGATGCCGACGCGCAAAGACCCTGCCTGCCATGAAGAAAGAAACATCAACCCCAGAATGACCAGCGCGCCCGTAATCAAGCGCACCATGTCGGGCTTGCGACGCTGGCCGCTTTTCTCACCCTCGTCAGCACGCAGCAGCATGTTGGGCTTGATGTGGCGTATGCGCAGCAGCGGCAGCGCAGAGAAAAGAACAGAGATGAGCATTCCGAGTCCCATCCCCTGAATGACAGAGCCTTGAGAGAGCTTGTAACTCATGTTCGGAGGCAGGCTTTGCGCGAAGTACTGTCCCGCTAACAGCAGCGCGCCCCCGGCCAGCGCGACGCCCAGAAGACTTCCAGCCAGTCCCAGCACCAGCACTTGAGCCAGATACGCGGCAAGGATTTGCTTGCCCGTGCCGCCTATACACTTGAGCACGGCGATTGATGCTCTCTTCTGTTCGATGAAGACACGCGTTACGCTTGAAACGCCTATCCCGCCGAGCACCAGCACGATGAGTCCCACTAGCGATAAATAGTTTTCCGTGCGCGCGAACTGCTCGCTCAAATTCTGCTGCGCGTCCTTGTAGGAGTTGACCGTAACGAGCTGCCCCTTTAACTCGCTGCGTAAACTTTGAACGACCGAGTCAAGCGCTCTTTCCTGCACCTTCAGAAGAATGCGGCGACGTGCGCGGCTGCCAAAGCCTACAAGGCCGGTGGCGTCCACAGCCGAGCGTGCTATGAAGACACGTGGGCCAAGACGAAATCCGCCTCCGCTTCCAGGCTCCTGTTCAATCGTGCCGCGAATCTCGAATACAGACTCACCGATTTTAATCCGGTCGCCCGTGCGCAACTTCAAGCGCTCAAGCAGAAGGGGGGCGACGACCGCGCCGCCATCTGCAAGAAGGTTGTAATCGAATGGTCTGTCGCCCGCGAGCTTGAAATCACCATAGAGCGGAAAAGACGGCTCGATGCCTTTCAGCTCAATCATCATAGTGCCTTCGTTGGATGAGTCCGCAGGGCGCACCATTGTGTTGGCTTCTATGGTCTCGGTTCTGGCTAAGACGAGCGGCGGGCGCGCAACACGTTCAATAGCGGCGAGCGATTCCGGCTTCCACTGGCGGGTCGAATCAACCTGCACGTCTGCGGTTAGAAGCTGGCGCGCTTCGCCTGCGACCGAGTGGCTGGCGTTCTGTATGATTGAACGGAGCGCGATGATAGAGCCGACGCCTATGCCTATACACAGAAAGAAAAAGAGTAGCCTGCGCCATGAAGCACGTATCTCGCGCCGCGCCATGTTCAAGATGAATCTCAAGAGCCTGCCACCCCAATCGTCTCTTCCAGTTGTCCCTCGTCACGCGCCCTTTCATCGCTATCGTTAACGACGTGCCCGTCCCTCAGAGAGAGGCAGCGCGCGGCCTGCCCCGCCAGCTCATGATCGTGTGTGACCAGCACGAGCGTTGCGCCGTGCCGCCGGTTCAGCTCGACCATCAGCTCGAAAACATGCCGCCCGTTAGTTGAATCCAGATTGCCCGTAGGCTCATCCGCCAGCATGATCGAAGGCTCATTGCTGAAGGCACGCGCAATGGCGACACGCTGTTTTTCGCCGCCCGAAAGCTGTGAAGGATAATGATGAGCGCGAGCCTGTAGGTCTACATCCTTGAGAAGCTGTTGCGCACGCGCCATTGCATCGCGGCGGCCAGCGATTTCCATAGGGACAAGTATGTTCTCAAGCGCAGTCAAAGATGGAATCAAGTGAAAAGATTGAAAAATGAACCCTACTTTCCGGCTTCTGAGTTCTGCTAAGCGGTCTTCGCTCATCTTTGTGATGTCCTCGCCGTCCAGCAGAATCTCGCCGGAGGTTGGAGCATCCAGCCCCGCAATCAGGCCGAGCAGCGTCGATTTGCCGCTGCCGGAAGGGCCAACGACCGAGACGAACTGCCCGTCCGGGATGATTAGATCGAGCGAATGCAGGATGGTTAATTTTTCCGCCCCCGAAGGAACTATTTTTGAAACCTTGTATAATTCGATCATGAAATTCTATCTAATCGCCCTTCTACTTTTCAGCATACTCTTAATCGCGTGCGGCCAGAAAAACTCCGGGAATAATTCGAGCGCTCCCTCGCAGCAAACCGCCCAGCCCTCTCCCGCCGCCTCGGCTTCGCCTCACAGAAGTCTACCGAAGATTGTCGCTTTCGGCGACAGCCTGACGGCAGGATTAGGGTTGACGGCTGCCGAGAGTTATCCGTCTATTCTACAAAAGAAGCTGGAGTCAGACGGGTATCAATACGAAGTCGTCAACGCGGGGGTTTCAGGCGACACGTCTGCCGGTGGCCTGCGGCGTATAGACTGGGCGCTGGAAGGAGACGTGCGCTTCCTGATTTTGGAGTTGGGCGCAAACGACCTCTTGCGCGGCCAGCCCGTCAAGGAGATGAAGAAGAATCTTGAACAGATTATAGAGCGCGCTCAAGCGAGAGGCGTCGTAGTCCTGCTGGCAGGAATGTATGCGCCAACTAATGCTGGCGCTGATTACCAGCGGGAGGTTCAGCAAGCATTTCAATCACTAGCCAGCGAGCGACGGGTAACGCTCATCCCCTTCTTTCTTGACCGCGTGGCCGGAATCGAATCGTTAAATCAGGCGGACGGCATACACCCGAACGCCGAAGGCGCAAGGATTGTCGCAGACACGGTCTACACCACACTTCGCCCGATGCTGGAGAAGCAGAAGCAAGCGAGCGCGACCACGAAATGAAGGAATCAGGTTAATGGGAAGCTAATGTAATGTGAGTTAACTATAAGAGATTGACGTGCTCGGCAAGCCCCTGAAAGGGGCGAAAGATTGTAGCCCACGGCGCAAGCCGTGGGAGCAAGCAACATTGAAAAGTTAAAAGCCCCGGTAGGGGCGTAAGATTATTAACGCGGAATTTCTTTCGCCCCTGTCAGGGGCTTCTAATTTTTATTACGCATCATCCCCACGGCTTACGCCGTGGGCTATAAACATGTCGCCCCTACGGGGCTTGCCGATTAAACTCTAAAGGTATCGCCGCGCCAGTTTTTAATCGCCCGCTTGATCTCGGCGGGCTTAGTCACACGACCTTCCAACACCTCACGAACGAGTCCCTCCAATTCATCATCGGAAGCGAACCGTAGCGCGACCATCTGCCTGACGGTCAGCGCTCTGGCCTGATGTGCAAGCTCTGCTGGAAGCAGTTGCCGGTAGCGAACTTGTTCTTCGAGCCGGATGACACGGTCTTGCACTTTCAACGAGTTGTTGCGGACAAGGGTGGTCAAGACCACTAAAGCAATAGACATGACTATCCACCAACCGTGTGTCCATCCAGGCTCTCTGACAAACAGGACGATTGCCCAGATGACATTGATCAGCATCACCGGCACCACGAAAAAGTGGAAAGGCGGGTGCCAGCGAGTATGGCTTGCATAAGTCTGCGGAGTGTCTGCCATGTTTATCCTTTTCTTATCAGCATGTAACAAATCGCATCCGGCTTGTTCAGGCTCTCAAACAATGGTTGCCCGGAGAGATTGTAGAATCCATTCATGCGCCGGTGGTCAAGACGCTCAGAGATTCGTTGGAAGCAGTGGCGATGAATTTTGCACCGACGTTAACGGCTTTGGCGGCTCCGGCGTGAAATCTTCTCCGGGGTTGATAAACTGATTGCGCTCGAAATTATATTGCTTATCGTATAACTGCTTGTAGCGACCGTTAGCAGCGAGTAGCTCTTCATGTGTGCCGCTCTCCACTATCTCGCCTGCTTCCAGTACCAGAATCCGGTCGGCACTGCGAATCGTAGAGAGGCGGTGGGCTATAACAAAGGTAGTGCGTCCACGCCGCAGAGATTGAAGCCCGTCCTGTATCATGGCCTCGCTCTCGCTATCAAGGCTCGACGTGGCCTCATCCAGAATCAGAATCTTCGGCCCGGCAAGGATGGCACGCGCTATGGCGACGCGTTGTCTTTGCCCGCCCGACAACTTCACCCCGCGCTCGCCTACAATAGTATCGTAGCCGTCTGCGAAGCCGTTGATAAATTCCTCGCAGTGCGCTATGCGGCTGGCTTCCGCGATTTGCTCGCGCGTGGCGTGTGGATGCGCGAACGCTATGTTGTCCGCGATGGTGCCGTCGAACAGAAAATTGTCCTGCAAGACTACGCCGAGCTGGCTGCGGTAATCTCTCAAGCGGACTGAGGCCAAGTCGCGCCCGTCCACAGTGACGCGGCCTGTGAGCGGACGATTAAAAGCCATCACCAAGCTAATCAAAGTGCTCTTGCCTGAGCCGCTTGAGCCGACGAGCGCGGTCGTCGAACCGGCAGGCGCATGGAAGGAGACATGATTCAAAACGGGCACGCCTTCCGTATATTCAAAGCTGACATCCTCGAAGGCTATCTCGCCGCGAATCTCACTCAACGGCTCCCGCTCGGCTTCGTCCTCATCTTCGGTCGTCATACGCTTGATTTCCCGAATGCGATCCAGACCGGCGAAGGCTTCTGTAATCTGCGTCCCGATGGCCGCAATCTCTACGAGCGGAGCGGCCACGAGCGCTGTGAAGAAGATGTACATGAAAAAGTCTCCGAGCGTCATCTGGCCGGAGAGGATGGAGCGGCCTCCGACCAGAATCAGTATGACGCCGATGCCGCCGACGATGATGGTGGAAAAGGCCGTTACGCCGGAGACTCCTGTCATAGAGCGCGCGACGTTGCGAAACAGGCGATGCACGCCGCGCGCAAAGACCAGGGATTCGCGCTTTTCGGCGGAGTAGGCTTTGACGATGCGTATGCCGCCGAGCGATTCCGCGAGCCTGCCCGTCACCTCTGCGTTAATCTGCCCGCGCTCTCTAAAGAGCGGTCGGAGGCGATTAAAGGCCAGCGCCATGCAAGCGCCGAAGACTACTAATGCCACGAGCGTGATAGAAGTCAGACGCCAGTTCAGGTAGAAGAGCACGCAGAGCGCAATCACTGCCGTCACCAATCCGCCGATCAGTTGTACCAATCCAGTCCCGACCAGATTCCTGATTCCTTCGGCGTCCGTCATGATGCGAGAGATGAGCACGCCCGTCTGTGTCGAATCGAAATACCGCACCGGCAGGCGAGCGACGTGCTCCTGCACGCTCTTGCGCATGTCCGTGATGGCGCGCTGCGCCGCGACGCCGAGCACCTGCGAGAGAGCAAAAGAACTGATGGCCTGAATCAGCGTCGCGCCGCCAGCCGCCATTGCCAGCGTAATCAGCAGGTCGCTACGGTGCTTGACGATGACTTCGTCAACCAGAAATTTAGAGCTGGCGGGAAGGACGAGTCCGACGAGCCGGTTGATTATCATCAGCAGCATCCCCAGCGCGAGGCGAGAGCGGTGTGCCCAGACTAAGTCCTTCGCGTCGTGCCAGGCTTGCGAAAGTGATAGACGCTTTTTCTTCTCGACGGTCATCCGATTATACCTTGGTGTGCCGGGCGGCTTGATAAGCGCGCCGTATGTGCGCGGCCATGAGCCAACATGTCAGGCAGAAGTATCCAGCACATCATGACGTGTGATGATACCAACGATGCGCCCGTACTCTGTTACTAAAACGGCAGGATAGTTATGCAGATGATGCTTAACCTCGCTGGCCTGCGCATCCACGTCTATGACAGGGAAACTCGGCTCCATCACTTCACTCACACTTGATTCCAGCAGGTCGCGGTTATCTAAAACTTTCGCCAAAACCCGGTTCTCTCGAAGCGAGCCTATAGACTGACCGTCATCCAGTACGGGAATCTGAGACAATCCAAGCTCGTCCATCTTCGCCAGAACATCCTTCACTCTATCATCCGGATTTGCCGCGACTATAGACTTGGGAGCATGCTCACCTTTTGTCCCGCTGATGAGTCCGGCTGTAATCTTCTGCGGCTCAAGCAGCCGCTTCTCCTTCATCCATTCGTCCGAGTGATGTTTTGTCAGATAATGCTCGCCTGTATCGCAGACTATGAAGACCACAAGGCCGGTTTCATCCAGATCGCGTGCGACCCTGAGCGCGGCTGCAAGGTTTGTTCCCGTAGAGCCGCCACAGAAAATGCCTTCCTGACGGCCAAGCTGCCTTGATAACTCGAAGGACTCGCTGTCAGTCACATTGATTATCTTATCGACGTATCTGATATGCACATTCTCAGGGACTACTTCCTGCCCTATACCTTCCACCAGATAGGGAGTCGCTTCGACGAGCTTTCCTGTCTCTTTATAAGTCTTAAAAACCGATCCGTATGGGTCTGCGCCAATGATTTTAATGTCTGGATTCTTCTCTTTGAGAAAGCGTCCCGTTCCCGAAATCGTTCCGCCCGTTCCCAGACCGGCGACGAAGTGCGTAATCTTGCCCTCGGTCTGCTCCCACAATTCCGGCCCTGTCGTGCGGTAGTGCGCCTCCGGATTCGCAGGGTGTGCATACTGGTTGGGGTAGAACGAATTTGGCGTTTCCCCAGCAATACGTTTGGCTGTGGAAACATAGTGGTCGGGCGTTCCCGGCTTGGCAGAAGATGGAGTCACGACCACATCAGCACCCATAGCTTTAAGATACCTGACCTTCTCTACAGAGGCTTTGTCGGTCATCACGAAAATGCAGCGATAGCCTTTAACAGCCGCCGCCAGCGCCAGCCCGATACCTGTATTACCCGAAGTAGCTTCGACTATCGTTCCTCCGGGCTTCAGTTGTCCCTCTCTCTCTGCCGCCTCGATCATGGCGACGCCGATGCGGTCTTTAACTGAATAGCCCGGATTAAGGCTCTCCATCTTAGCCAGCACCGTCGCCTTGATACCCTCTGTCAGACGATTAAGCTTAACGAGCGGGGTATGGCCTATCAGGTTAAGAATGTTGTCGTAATAGTTCATCCTAATGTTCCTTCAGGTAAATTTCTGTAGCAGGATTGTGGCAGGAATACGGAAAAATTTATAGTGGCGAGATGTTGTCAGCAATGCACAGTTAGCCGCCCGGCTGTCTGTTTTTCATTGAGCGCGAACATCTGTCAAGCGCCTCCGCTCAAAGTATTCACTCATCAGTGGTCGGCTTTGAGCGCAGGCGCTTGATGTGCGAGCGTCTAGCCTTTGCTTCAAGCGTGCGATTCTTAGAGCTGCGTGGGACGCGCGTGGGAACACGCCTGGCCGGGCGGTGGTTTAATTGAGCGACACGCTCGCGCAGCTTTTGCAGGCACGACGCCTTGTTACGGTACTGGCTGCGTTCATCGCGGGAGGTGACTACCAGACCGGAAGGCAGGTGTTTGAGCCGGACGGCGGTTTCCGTCTTGTTAACGTGCTGGCCGCCGGGGCCGCTCGCACGGAAGGTCTCGATTTCGCATTCACGCAGAAGGTCTTGATCGGATTCCGGCAGTGTGATCATGTGAACCTCATCGCTTATGGTCACGGCGAGTATGAACACCATAACACCTTACACGGGCTGGTCATATATGTGAGGCGCTAGCTAAGAAGGAAGAAAGATAGCCCCTTTCAGGGGTTAAGCGGCTTATGTCGAAACTCACGAATGGCAAGGCGTAGATAGCAACAAAAAAACCCCTGCTTTGTCCGTCCCCAGGTATTTGAGGACGGACAAAGCAGGGAGTTTGGAGTCCCCACCCCAAAGCCTATTGCTGATTTATGTTATTTGGCAGCGCGGTCGCGCCGTTGAGCGTGAACCGATTGTTGCCGTGCGACGTTAAGATTGAGCCTGCAACGGTGGCAACGCCTGTGCTGTTACCGAAAACAGTCGTGTTCGAGAAGACAACCGTGCTGCCGCTAATCGGCGTTACGCCTGTCCCGTTCTGCTGGATTTCGACTGTCTCAAGGCCGACGTTTGCTGTGCCCGCCGTAACCTTAATGCCAGAGCCTGTATTCAGCGAAATCACCGAGTTTCGGATCGCGCCGTTGGCATTGGCTCCAAGTATCACACCGTCTGTCATGCCCTCTACTTTAACGTTATCCAGTGTGAATGACAGGAGGCCACTCGATGACAACTCCATACCGGAAGAAGAATTCGCGATGGTAGTGTTTTTAACGAAGACCTTACTGCCGGTGGAGCTTAAAGCCACGCGTATGCCGCGACTGTTGACGCTTGATTGGAAGCCTGCGATGACGACGTTTTCGACAAAGAGCTTGCTGACAGAGGTGGCGCTAATGCCATGCACACCGGTGATTGCACCGTTGATAGAGAGATTGCGTAAAATTACAGTCTTTCTTACATCGGCTGCGTCCGTGATGTTGATGATGACGCCAGTTGTTCCGGCGGCAAGGATGGAAGCCTGTGTGCCCGCACCGTCGATGGTGATCGACTTGGTAATAGTGACGGTTCCGAACCCGCCCGGATCAATCGCATTGATTTCGCCGTCTTTGGAAGTCTTAGAAATTGCACCGGCAAAGGTCTTGCAGGGGGCGGTGCGCGAGCACGGGTTAAGGTCATCGCCGACGCCTGATACCCATGTTCTGGTCTGTGCCTGTGCAAGCGAGGACAGCGCCATGATAAAGACTGCACATGTTAGAACTTTAATGGTTGTAGACAAGGTTTTCATTGAATTTCTCCTTACAAGATGTTGGTTGTGGAGCGACGTTTAAGGAACGTCACATATCCGTTAACAGTTAATGGGAAAGAACGAGATTGAATACGCATCACAAAGCTCGATTTGATTGCGTATAACAAGTTAGAGCATGCAGAAATCCATCTGCCGTTGATAGAAAATAAAGCCGGGTTGCCGTGACTCACGGCTCAACTCGAATATCGCCAGCGCCGTGCGCCATATCGGAAAAGGTGTAGGACGCTACCGGGAAGCTCTTGGCGGTTATAGATTCATCTCTGGGCATCGCTATTCCCTGATCGTCTCTCATCTCGGCGTCCGTTGCCGTCCATCTCATCCCCACACCCTCGTCTTCTCTCAGCTCTGCGTCCGAGGCTGTCCAGTTTATTTCTGACGGCTTATAAACGCCCCACGTCAGCTTATCGTCGTTGTTACTTCCGTTGTCTTCGACCATGAGCAGCACACGCTGCCCTACAAGGGAACTAATGTTGGATTCCCTGATGGTTCCGCTAATCACAGCCTGATTCCTGTCTACCGTCATGCCGTCAACGTCTGCTCTGATGGTGGCACCTTGATACGATTCCCTCAAACTGGGGTCGCCTGTGCCGTCAACATCCTGGTACGAGACTGTGGCTTCATCGCTGTAAGTTATCTGGCCGGTAGTGCGACCGCTGGCGTCCGTTTGGGCGTCGAACTCTACGGACTTCGTATAGCCGTCTTCCAAAGAAAATTGGTAGGTGCCGCTGGCAGACTGGGCGCTGGTCAAAGACGGCGTGGCGAGGCTCAGCAGGAGCAACGCGAAAAATGTGGCAAACGTTCTGATCTTCATTCTGGAACTCCTTCTATAAAATTCAATCTTATGTGGCGAAGCGGATCTTCAAGCGGGAAACTTATCCATCCGTTTCAGCTCTGAACTCTTGTTGTCAAATCCGGTCTCTCGCTCAACGTCTACACAATACTGCCTAGTACGAGTAGGAGTCCTTAGAGTGATATGAATTTGTTATGAAAGATTTCTGAAAGCGTTTAGCCCCTGAAAGAAGCTATATAGGTAGGGCGCAAACCGTAGGAATATGAGAAGAAAAAGATGACAATAAGCACCGCACGGGGCGACATGAGTTAACGTGTTAGCCCCTGAAAGGGGCGATAGAATTTAGCCCACGGCGCGAGCCGTGGGTTAAAGAGTCAGGTTAAAAGTAATAAGCCCCGGTAGGGGCGAAAGAAATCCTGACTTGAGAATCTTTCGCCCCTTACAGGGGCTTTGAAATATTAGCTCTGCTTGTATTCCCACGGCTTGCGCCGTGGGCTATAACCTTTCGCCCCTTACAGGGGCTTGCGGAGCAGGGCATTCCATAATTACTAAGCGGCTAAGAATGTGAGGCTACGCTTTATCAGGCTGGCAGACTCCGAAGAGTCGCCATTCGCCCAGAATACTTCCGAGCGTGTGCGTTCCTTTATCCTCGAACCTGATGCCTGAGCCTGCGACCAGGTCTTTGACGGTGTTTGAAACCAGCACCTCTCCGGCGACGGCCTTTTTTGCTACTTCGACACCGATTTCCGCAGCGATGCCGCCGACCTGACTGTCCACCATGTCGCACTCGCCCGTGTGCAAGCCTGCCTGCATCACTACGCCCAGACGCGAGGAATATTCGACAATCGCGCAGGCGCAACGAACAGCGCGAGCCGGGCCGTCGAAGATGGCGAGCGGGCGATTTCCAATCATGTCCACCTCACGCCCTCTGAACCAGTTAATCTCTTTGCCTATGTGCGTGCGCAGACGATTGATTAATTCTTCCCAGCGTTTTACTCCGAGCCGCCCGGCATGTTCCTGCGAGTCTACAATCCGCGTGAACAGCACTGTAGCGAGCACCCTGTCCGGCTCCAATCGGTGGCGCACTCCGGTCAGAAACTCTTCGACCTCGTCCAGAATCACGTCCTGATCGCCGACGAAGGGAAGATGATCCTGTCCGGGCAGCTCTACGTATCTCGCTCCCGGAATCCTCTCCGCAACGTAGCGCCCTTCCTCTACCTTGAGACATTGATCTTCAGCCCTGTGTATAACGAGTGTAGGGACGTGTATTGACGGCAGCACGTGGCGCACGTCTATCTCAGCATTCATTTGCGTCAGGGCGAGCGCCGCGCCCGGACTTGCGCCCATACGCAGGTAGGTCGCCCACCACTCACGAAACTGCGGATCAGCGGCCATCGTCGGTGCGCGCTCTTCAATCCCTACGGGGCCGCCCCAGTGCGCGCGTATCTCCTCAAAAAAGTGTGCGCGCTCTTCCGTCGTAGGTGCCCAGGGGTATTCGGCGTCGCGCAGGCGCTTGGCGTAAGTTCCCATCATGACGAGCGCGATGGTTTTTTCAGGATAAGTGGCGGCGAAGAGACTGCACATAGGGCCGCCTTCGGAAACGCCGCAGAGCGCCGCGCGCTCAGAGCCTACGGCATCCATCACCGCACGCACGTCGTCCATGCGTTGCTCAAGCGTCGGCAGCTCATGTATGGGCACGCGGTCTGAAAGCCCTGTGCCGCGTTTGTCGAAGAGTATGAGACGAGAAAAAGAGGCTAGGCGCAGGAGAAATCGCGCGAAGCTAGGCTCGCGCCAGAAATATTCCATGTGAGAGACCCAGCCCATGACAAAGACCAGATCGAGCGGCGCATCGCCTATGACCTGGTAGGCTATGTTCACGTCGCCGCTTGTGGCATACATCGTCTCCGGCGGTCGCTCAAGCGTCAGATTAAACCCGCGTGACGGCTCATGGCTGACAGCGCTCGGAGGCAGGTCAATGACGACGGGCGTCCTTTGCTCAACAGACTGTAAAGCCTGTGCGGCATCTTCTTCGCCCGTCTCTTCCTCGACGACGATTCTGGTGCGCGTACGCTCTCTCAGGATTAAATCAGTCTCGCCCTCCGCGCTCTCTCTCACGTCTGCGACAAAACGGTAGCCGCGCTTGGGCACCGTCTCAATAAATTTTTGCCCGCCGCTTCCCTCGCTCAGAACTTTTCTCAGCATCGAAATATTCTGCGCCAGATTGTTTTCTTCGACGTAGCTGTCAGGCCAGACCTTCTCCATCAACTCGTCTTTGCCTAACACATGGCCGCCGTTTTCGACCAGCACGAGCAGCGTTTCAAAAGCCTTCGGCGTCAGCGGCACGGCACCCTTGCCGCCGTACAGGACGCGCTCGGTTACGTCTATGCGGAATACCCCGAAGATGTAGAAGCGTTTAGCCTGGGCTTTCATCATCGCCTTGAGGAGAGAATCTCAGAAAAACTTCAGAGATTTCTAAGGACGAAATTTCCCTTTTCACTGTATCGTCCGGGAAAGATGGGTACGGCTGAACATCTCACATGCAATGTTCATTCTACCCTGAAGAGGTCGGGCTGGAAATAGAGAGGGGGCAACATGGGCAGAAAAAGAATAGAAATTATCATCGAGACCGAGCGGATACTTCTCATCAGCCACCGCTCAGAGAGCTACACCCTCTGGTGCGAGCACTGCGGCCAATCTCTGCCCATGCTCACAGTGGAAGAAGCCGCCGCAGTGCTGCGCGTCCATGTGGACGAGATTTTCCGAAGGATAGAAGACCAGCAGCTTCACTCAGTACAGATGACCGGAAGGCGTATGCGTATCTGCCCCAACTCATTACTGAAACAATCGGATTAGCGTGTCGTCCCTATGGGACAACATGCGAATCTGATGTTCCAAACTGCTTCTAAGTGAATCATCAGTTGCTCGTTACCGCTTTACTCTGTAACTCCATACACTTTGAGCAATTCTGCTACGTCATAGTGCGAGTTATCCTGCGCGTACTTCAATGCAGTCCAGCCGTCTTCGTCCTGCAAATAGCCGCTCGCCCGTGCATCCAGCAGCGCCTGCACATTCGCTATATAGCCCTCTCTGGCGGCCAACATCAAAGCGGTCTGCCCGGCCTCATTCTGCTCATCCAGATTCGCTCCGGCTGCGATTACCGCTCGCACAAGCTCTGCGTTGTCCATAGCAGCCGCATTCAGAAGCGGCGTGTTGCCGTCTTCATCCCGGTCGTTAATCTTCGCGCCTGCATAAACCAGAGCGCGCACGATTTCGCCCGTACTGCGCTCGCTCAGGCGCATGATGGCTCTCTGGCTTTTTCTGCTTTCCCCATCCACGTTAGCCCCTGCCTGTAGAAGAATCGAAACTATCTCAGGATTGCCACGCGCTACAGCTTCAACCAGCGGCGTCGTCTGGTAGGCTTTATCCACGACATTCACGTTTGCGCCGCCTGCAAGCAGTTCCCTGACCAAGGCCGCATCGTCTTCAAGCACTGCCTGCACCAAAGGCTCGCTCGGCGCAATGACGACCATAGCGCCGCCCAATGCTGCCACCTCAAGCGATACATCCAACCTTTGCTCGCCAACTCCCGGCACATTTACATGCTCAATCTTATTTCTCATGAATCCAGGCGAATCAACCACGAGCGTATAGCTTCCCCCTGCCAGAGACGGGAAACGATACTTCCCTTCTTCATTAGATTCCGCGCTCATCTCATTCTGTGTTGACTCGTTGATGAGCGTTACTGTTGCTCCGGCGATGACGGCCTTGCTCGCGTCTACTATGGTTCCGGCAAGCTGTGCGACGCCGCCTTCAAGGTTCATAGATGCAGGGTTTGCTTTGCGCGGCACTTCGCAAACGATTTCCGTCTCCCCAGCCGTCGAAGGTGTTTGCGCCGCAACGCTGGCGCAGATGCTTAAGGTAGCGCCGAACGCTCCGGCCACAATCTTCGTAGCCCGCCGCTTTATAAGGTGCAGCTTTTGAAAGGGAGGAGCCGTCTGGATTGTTCCATCTGGCCGTCGAATGTATCGCAGGCATAACCGGCCATTGGAATTACGTACAAGAGCCAGGGCTTCCTGTCTTGTCATCAAAGAGAGGTCGTGTACATTCAGATTGCAGTGCTGGCAAAAGCGCACCACGTCGTTACCGACCATTGAATCCCAATCGGAGGCGCAGGGCGATTTGATGTCGATGCTATCAAGTGGGTGGACAGACTTCGGCATAGGCGTTCTCCTTTCAACGCGCGAGCAAGTTTGAACGGAGAGCCTGGGGAGAAGCTCCTAGAGATTGTTACATTCGTGCAGGCAAATGCCAGACCCTTTGAATAACTCTCGGATTTTCATGCTTTTCGTAGCTGGAAAGAGCCATCCATCATTCATAGAAGTAAATCCCTCTACAAAATCTCGGATGCGGAAAAGAATTTATAGAGTTGCTTTACCCGACTTACGCAGTAGTCTTTTTTGAATCCACTCTTTTCGCCGGGCGATGTGACATTCTATATTCAGATATGATCTATATCGAAACTGAAAGATTAAGCTTGAAAGCATTAACTTCAGAACAGCTTGATCTATATCTGAGCGACCGCGACCGCTTAGAAGTGGAGCTTGGAATATCTATCTCACAATCCGTGATGACGGAAAGGGTGAAGCGGGCTGTCGGAATGAAGATGGCAAAGATGGCTCTAGCTGATATTGAGAAGCATCCCTGGTACACGTACTGGCTGATTGTGGTCAACGATGAAAGATTCGGCGCGGGTCTAATCGGTTTCAAGGGCGTGCCGGATGCCGAGGGCGAAGTGGAAATCGGTTATGGCATAGACCCGCTTTATCAGAACAGGGGGTATGTGACAGAGGCCGCTCGCGCGATGATTGCATGGGCTTTTCAAGAGCCGGAGTGCAAGGCAGTGATTGCGCCGCACACCTCAAGGTCAAACAGCGCTTCCAATAAAGTCTTAGAAAAACTGTGCATGAAGCTTTATCATCAAACGGATGAAGAGCTATTCTGGAGAGTTTATAAGGATGATTTTATTTCCGGCTGAGCGCTCTACGAAGTCAGTTAGTGCGCCGGAAGTCTATAATATAAGCTTATGGAACATTCACTCTGACGAAAGCCTGCCGTGAATGCTCAAGCTTCCTCTTTACGGTCGTAGTGCGCGGCGTCTACAGGAATTTCGACTCTGAAGGCAGTTCCCTGACCGGCAAGGCTTTCAACACTGATGGAGCCTTTATGCCGCTCTATGATGCTGTAAGTGACGGACAGCCCCAGCCCTGTGCCTTCGCCTACAGGCTTGGTCGTAAAGAATGGGTCGAAAATCTTCTTCAGATACTCGGCGGGGATGCCGCAGCCCGAATCTTTGATAATAACAACAACACTCTGTCCATCAACTTCTGTCTTCACGGATACTATTCCGCCATCTTTGACTGCGTGCGCTGCGTTGACGAGCAGGTTCATCCAGACTTGATTGAGCTGCCCTGCATAGCAGTCCACTTGCGGCAGCTCCGCATAATCGCGCTCAAGCGTGATATGGTCTGCGCTGTAGTAATGCGAGAGCAGGCGAATCGTAGATTCGATTCCTTCGTGAATATCGACCTTTTTGAATTCCGCTTCGTCCAGGCGCGAGAAGGTGCGCAGGTTCTGCACCACGTCGCGTATGCGCACCGCTCCTTCACGGCAATCCGCGAGGATGGAATGCAGGTCAGCCATAGTGTTTTCGTAATCAATCTCTTTTTTAATTCTCTCAGCCTGCGTACACGCTTCGGCAGGCAGCGGCGCTCTCTCATAAAAATCAAGCAAGCGTTGAAGTCCCTGCTCGCATTCCTGTAAAAGCTCCATGTTGCCGAAGATGAAGCCCGCGGGATTGTTGAGCTCGTGCGCGACACCTGCGGCCAATTGGCCTAGTGATGCCATCTTTTCACTCTGGACTATCTGCAATTGCAAGCGCTCAAGCTCGGCCTTGCTGCGCGTCAGCTCTTCGTTGTGTCTTTCCAGGTCTTGCTTGTAGTAATGCGCCTTGCGCAGCAGCGCACGACGCTCCAGAGCGCGCTCAACGCACATTTCCAGCACATCAAGATCGCAGGGCTTGACCAGATAATCGTAGGCTCCGAGGCGCATCGCATCCAGCACACGCTGCGGGCGGTCTATGCCGGAGACCATGATGACAGCCGTGTCCGGGTAACGCGAAGTTATCTCACGCAACAACTCCACGCCGCTCAAGCCCGGCATAATCATGTCGGAGATAACCAGTGCGAAGGGCTGCTCGCACAGAAGCGTCAGCGCCTCTTCGGAATTTGCCGCAGCGAAACACGTATAGCGCTCGCTCAGATAAGCCTTGAAGAGCGTGCGTATACACTCTTCATCATCAACGACGAGAATGCGGCTATCCTCCCCGTCCAGAGCCAGTGGGGGCGGAGTTGGAGCGGCTTCGTTCAACGTTTCAAAGAATACGATTGACATGCTGTTGGATTGGATAAGCGCAAGAGGGAAACCCCTTGACGCGGAACAGGCGGCCTCAAAGCTAGAGCCTTGAGCCATTGTCGTCAGTAGAAAACCTGGCCGTGCGCGGATTGCTGTATGTACACAGGTTGCCCGGTTGCCGGTACAACCCTAACCTGCTACAGCAACAGACATGCCACATAGACGGCTTTCACGATTCGACCGCCGGAGGCGAAATACGGTTGATATTTCCCCTTCGTCTGTCAGGAAGAAGCAATTCACGCTCCGGTAAACCGCGCTTTGGCTTTCATCATACGGCGAAATGGTTAGGCGTTTCGCCATAATGAACGTCAACGGAAGTTTCAGGCGATTGCCATCAGTCTTCCATCAGAGCTTCGGTGATGATGCTGTGAATTTCTGCGGCAGAGATGGTTTGCGCGCCCCGCGCTTTCCGCCCTTTCACTATGCAGAAGCCGTCGGGCGCGTGCTGCCCTGTCTGCGCGGCGGCAGCCGGGTGTGCTTCCAACAGAAGACCATTCATTCGCATGGGCAGCTCGAATGCAGCATCCTGCCAGTGGACTACCATGTCCGGAATCACTTGAGAAAGAGAATCGTCCGCAGCTTGCGCCGTGCGTATAACGTCGCGCACGAGCGGCCTGCCGTCTTCTGTGGCGAGCGAGCGCAGCATCTCTTCAATCTCCCTGCACGTCTCGCTATAACGTTCAAGAGGCACGCATCCTTTCGCTTCCCTTCCCGCAAGGTTGATGCGAATCCACCCGTGCTGGTCTGAAGGAAGCGCGAAGGCGCGCGTTTGCCGCCAGTCATAAGCCGGAATCATGGTCGGCTGCGCGAGCTTGTGCGTCACCTCTTGCGGCAATCCTCGGTGATAGAGTTTTTTCAAGCCTGAAGGAGTGCGCCGCTTGATTGCTGCAAAGAGCGACAGGGCGCGCTCCGTCCAATTCTGCGCAGTCCAACCCGCTATGTGCGAGTGAGCGGTCGCGCATAGGAGCGGCGCAAGAAACGCAGGCAGCCCTCGCGCCAGTCTCATACCGTGAAGCGAGAAGACCAGCACGGTTGCTTCATCGCCTGCGGCTTCAATCAGTCTACCAATCTGGCGATCAACTTCGCGCAGGATGTCGGGCAGAGCGTTTTCAAGCTGGCGCGCGTCCTCTATTTCGCCATGAGCATAAAGCGAGTTGCCGGAAGCGAGCGTGTGCCAGAGCTTATGAGCGGCGTGATGTATTTCCGGGAAGATGATAATTGACAACTGCGTCCCGGTCTCGCGTATCAGGCGCGAGGCAAGCTCGCCGCGCAGGCCAACGCCTTCCAGACAACCGGCGCTGAATTTTTTAAGTCCATCAAAATCATGCTCTGCAAGTGCGCCGGGTTTTTCTATAGAGAAGGGATGCGGCGCAAGCTGTTTTGTCAAAATGTCCGAGAGATTTTCGGGTGCGAATCTCATGCGCCCCTCGAATACGTCGTGCGCTCCCCATTCATTGATTTCAAATCCAGAGCTGAGTCCGACAAGGGGCGCGAAAGGCATATCCAGCACTCCGACTCTCATGCCTTCATCAGCCAAACTTTTCCAGAACGGCGTTAACTTGCGGCCATCATAACGCATCAAGCTCATGGTCTCAGGCTGCCAGCACCAGTCGCTGTGTATGCCGTGCGCCGCAGGCTCTGTGCCTGTGAAGAAAGTAGGCCAGACGGTGCCGCTGCCTATGCGCGCAGGCGACGCGACGCTCGACCATGTTCCCTCTTCGAGCAGGCGTTTGAGCACCGGCAGCTCACCCGTTTCCATGTGGCGGCGAATAAGCGTCGGCTCGGCAGCGTCAAGACCGATTGCTAATACACGCCGCCCCTTGTTCAGCTTCATAGAGTAGCTCCTGCGGGTTAATCCATCTTCCTTCGGTCACAGCACGCGTAAAAGCCTCGACCACCGCCATCGTCTGCAAATTATCGCGCCCGCTCGTTTCCGCTTCATACGTTGCATCCTTGAGCGAGCTTTCAAGTTGTCTTAAAAGAACCTGCTCTTCGCTCATCTCGCGCTTCCCGCGTCGAACCAGGCGCGGAAGGCGTCCACGCTCGCACAACACCAGCCAGCGATGAAAGACATGCAGGGTGGCACGCTCGCCCGTGAAGCGCGCATAAAATTCCTGCCCCTGCTCGAAAAACTCGTGCCCGCTAGACTCATAGGTCGCAGAATAAAGAACGCGCGCGCCGTCTTCCAATTGAAGCATCACACGCATGGAAGCCCCCTCCGGAGGCTCTCCCCACGCCAATGTGAAGCTGTCTGCGGCGACATTCGTGACCTTCTGATTCAAGACATAACGTAGCGCATCCAGATGATGAACGCCTATGCCCCACAGCACGCTGTGCGGCATACGCGCCAGAGATGCGACCATCTCGTGGGGCACGCGATAGTATTGACAGACAATCATCCCGACCCGACCCAGAGCGCCATCAAGTACGAGCCGCCGCACGGTTCTGAACGCGCGCATGTAACGATAGTTCTGTGCTACCAGCAGAGGCCGCGCTTTCTCTTCTGCCAGCCGCACGAGCTTGACCGCATCATTGAGATTCGTGGTGAAAGGCTTTTCGACTAACACGCCGCGCCCGCTCATTAAAGCTGTCTCGCAAGCTTCCGTGTGGCGGTCGGCGGGTGTGGCGACGATGACCGCATCGCAGGGCACAGCCTCAAGTGCATCTTCAAGCCGCAGGAAACAGTGCGCGGGCAGGAGCGCAAGCATAGAGGCCGACTGGCGCAAAGTATCTTCGTCCGGGTCAACGCAGGCTGCCAGCTCATACGTGGGCGCGCTTCGGATTTCACGCACCCAATCGCGCCCGCGCGAGCCTGCGCCCGCGACGATTACTTTAATCGCCATTCATGGATTCCTCCATCTTTGACGCGACAGCTTGCCAGCAGATCGCGCGTGCGTATGAACCAGCGCAGAAAGAAGCGCAGGCTATCGGGGCTGAGCCAGCCCCACGTCGCCCAGACGAAAGTTTTTAAGTGATAGTGCCCAAGCCCTAAAGATTTATGCTCAAATACGAGCTTGAGAACCTCCGGCGAGTGCCCCGCCCACAGCCGCATGGAGCCGCGCAGGTAAAGCGCGTAGGCAAGCCCTTCCCTGTGATGACCATTCGGCTCGCTTTCCGCGAGCAGCCGAGTATAATCCTGCCCGCGTCGCAGCTCCTCCAGGCATCGCTGGCGCAAACTGAATGCCCGTGTGACTCTCTCCATAGAACGATTGCTCGTCACGTTGTCTGCATGAAACCTGTAATAATAGAGCACGTCAGTAAGGACAACTACACAACCACGCTTTCTTATTCTCAGGAAGAGATCATGGTCTTCCCACGCGTCGCATTCTTCACGATAACCGCCAACCTCGTCGAAGATGTCCCGTCGAAACATGACCGAGCCGTGTGGAAAGGGCGGGAAGTAAGACTTCCACGCGAGTCGCCAGCGGTCGCGCTCTCGCACGCGCAGCCCTTTGACATCAATCCCCTCAAAAAGTGTTCCCACCATCGCAACGTCCGGGCGGCTCTCTATAATTGCCCACTGCTTCATTAGTCTATCGGCGTGCGAGATGTCGTCGGCATCCATCCGCGCGATGACAGAAGAGCGCGCTTTTCGGACGACGAAATTCGAGATGATTGAAGCGTCCAACTTCTCTAGCGCCTCGTAGAGACGTATGCGCTCGTCCCTCTCAGCCCACTCGCGCAGTCGTGCCGTAGTGCCGTCTATGGAAGCATCGTCGATGATAACGAACTCGAAATCCGTGAACGTCTGATTGAGAATGCTCTCGATGCTTTCGTCCAAGAAAGGCAGGGCATTACGCACAGGCATGACCACGCTGATCGAGGGCGCGGACTGTTGCCTGTTCATTCCCGCTGTTCGTTCTATGATGGCTTGCATTCTTTTACGCTGATAAGTTGATTGGGTAAAAGCGAAACGCTATCACAAAAGCTTTGCGACGCGCACGATAATGTTTGCCGCCGGGAGGAACATTAGCTGAGCCAGCATTGTCCCGGCCAGACGACTTCCGACAAACAGCACGACCATGTTTCTGAAATCAGCTTCCGTCGCTTTGCTTGAAACCACATCATCCGTCAGGAGCGAAAGATATGGATCGATATAAATGAAGAGCAGTATGGTCGAGAGGGCGTTGACGACCGGCGAAAGACTGTTGGCCGTGACCCTTAGCTCCGGATTAAGATAACCCGCGTAGAGCGAGGCTAGAACACCGACTGTCAAAAGCGCAGTCGCAAACAGGTTATAAATGATGATGTTGAGCGACGCTTTCTTCCAGCTCAAGCGCGTCAGGTTATCTTTCGACGGCCAGCTCATAACTTCCCTCAGCCTGCGCACGCTGAAACGAGAAAGCCCGCCCGCAACCAGTCTGGGAATCGAGCGATAGAGACCAAACTCTCCTATGGCCTTTGTGAAGAGGCGCTGAAAGGTCGGTATCAGAAGCGCGCCCACGATTGTTGCAAGCGTTGCGGAGAGCAGCAGCCAGCGAAAATCCGACTCGGCATGCTGGAACGTTCCGCGCATGATGTTCTGCTCGACGTGCTTGGCGAGCAGCGGCCCCTGAAATGTGTTGGAAGTCCTTGAGACGAGAAGCAGTAGATTAGAGAGTGCGAAAGAGACGGCGATGCGGCCTGTCCTGACACCTGCTATTCTCAGCGCGTATGACACCGTGCTGATGAGATGAATGATAAAAGTAAGCAGGAAGACGACTGCGATCTGCTTGCTCATTAAAAACCTCACCCGCTGCCTGCCAACCTTAGATGCCCGTCGGAAGATGATGAAGCTGGTGCCGTAGACTAAGAGACTCATCTACGCTGGCGAAAATACTATTACAGAGAACTTCAACAAACAAGCAGGAGGACTTGCGCTCTGCGAGAAGGAAACTGGATCGAGCCACTAAAGCAACGTCAGTTCGAGATAAGAATGAGCAATCTGGTCTTAGCTCCGTAGGAGCCGGATGTTTATAGCTCAGTGCATCAATCAAGCATCAAAGCTCCGCGAGGTGCGTCATGTTCCCAGTTGATTACATTCCGCTCCTACGGAGCTTAACTTAATTTATCGTGCCTGAGCTATAAACATCCGGCTCCTACGGAGCCAGGAAATTTGACGATTTGCTTATCTCGCGTCTCACGTTAAAGTACATGAAACGGCACGAATAAAAACAGCCGCAGGTTTCCAGTTAACCATGCGGCTGCTTTCAGTTTTGTTGAAAAAGGCTGTAAGTGTAATCCGAGCGGTTTCGCTTTCTTCTAGAAGGAAGCAACGCCGACGCTCTCGCTCCGTTCTGTCTCGAATGCTTCTATAGTTTCCGTGCGCGAGCCTGTCAGCAAGCCGTTCTCAAACTCGGCTATCAGGACGCGGGCTTCGCTGCGAGAGAAGGTGTAGATTGCCAGAAGCCTGTTGCCTTCCTGTCGCTCCGAGACGGACGTGGGCTTGCCCAGTAATCTTACGACTTCTTCCGTGCTTAAACCGTTCTTGAGATAAGTCGTCGTCGGGCCTAAGCGCAGGACGCGACCATCAACAATACGTGCCGTCTGCTTCTTGCGCTCGCCGCTCGTCTTCGTTTTGTCGCTCATAATCGGCGCGGCTGGCGCGCTCGTGGTGCGCCCGGTTTCAACTCGCTTGGCAAACTCTACCTGCTGGCCGTCCGCAAGCGGCTTCTGCTCGCTGGCGGTTTGAGCCGCGACCGTGATTGATGAAAGAAGAGCGAATACCGTGATAATGAAAAACTTCTGCATGAAAACTCCCGCCACTTAAGGCGATTAAAGCTTAACGATTGATTTCCGAGGGAGATGAATCAGGCGCGCTGGAAAAGGCTCTCGAAACTGCGACCCCGTTCCTGTATTCGACGCTGCTGGAATTCCTTGACCCATGAGGTCACGTGTTGAGCGACCGTTCGGGCGGCGTTTGGCTGGCTTTCCGCATGACCTGAATTTGATGCATCAACCGGACTTTCGTTGCCGGGTTCAGCGCGTTTGACGATTTTGATTTTGTTCTTTGCGTTCATGACGAGGCTCTCGTTTGCACATGAAGGAGGCTTCTTCCCCCTTTGTGAGCAAATCCACCCCACTTTCTGCCTGATTAGAGGCTGTCCAACAAACTTACGAATTAACTGCTCTATTTGTTAACGCGAGAAGCGTGCGAAAAAGGAATCAGCCGTGGAAAAATATCTTTGCGGCGGGAAGCAAAAGAAGAAATAGCAGGTCAGTACGACCAAAGACAGGGATGAGGGATGAAGTAAAAGACAATCCATCCTTAGAAGCAGTTTGAAGACTCTTTACCGCCGCGCGAGCGGCGATTGAGAAGGTAACCAGACGTGCAACGTCTGGAATCGGAATAAGTTTGGGTGTACGCGCCCTGAAGGGAGCGCGTAGAATCGACGCGCTCTCTTCAGGGCGCGAATGATAACTACACGCTCACCAGAGGCTGAGGTAGCCTCGCGTCCGCCTCTGCCTCCGGCTACCTTCTGGCTGCGCCTGCGGCGCAGCAGACAGAGCCTTTTGGCGCAACCCCCGAACGACCTTTGGCGCGTGTTGTCAAACTTCTCGCCGATTCGTGTATAATCCACGCGCTTTACCATTCTTATTCGTTCTGGTTTGGCCGTCCCTCGCCGGACTAAACTTTAAGGAGAATTCAGTTGTTGAAAAGAACTTTCATCCCCCTGATGCTGTGCGCCGCTTTCGGCCTTCTGCTGGTCGCCTGCGGCGGTTCGGACTCTTCTAACTCGACATCGAACACCACCAACACGACCACAACAAGCAACAAAGGCGGCAGCTCAAACACCACACCTTCGACCACGACGACTTCGAGTAGCGGTGATAAGATCGGAGTTCCCGAATGCGATGAGTACATAACCAAGTACGAGGCTTGCATCAACAGCAAAGTGCCGGAAGCACAACGCGCACAGTTAAAGACAGTCTTTGAGCAATCGCGCGCTGCTTGGCGTACAGCGGCCTCTAATCCTCAGAGCAAAGCAATGCTGCCGGGACAATGCAAGACCGCTATGGAGCAAACCAAAGCGGCTATGAAATCCTACGGCTGCGAATTCTAATCATCGCAGGCTATAAAACAGAGCCACGAGCAGTAAGTTGAACAAATAAAAAGAGCGGCAGTCGCTTCTCGATTTACGAGAGAAGACTGCCGCCTTATTATTTAACTGACTTCGCCTGACTCAAGCGCCGCCGATAGTCATCTCCGAGATGAGCAGCGTCGGTGCGGCCAGGCCGCCGAACTTGAAGTCCAGATCGTTTCCGACCATAGAGATGTTCTTCAGTACCGAGAGCATGTTGCCTGCCAGGGTTATCTCCTGAACCGGGTAGGTCAACTCGCCGTTCTCAATCCAGAAGCCTACAGCGCCCAGCGAAAAATCGCCCGTGACGTTATTGTTGCCCTGTCCGAAGCCCAGAAGCCCTGTCAGATAAAGACCGCTCTTAACAGACTTGACTATCTCCTGCGGGCTGCTCGTACCCGTAGCGATGTAGCTGTTGGTAGAGCCTACGGAAGGCAGCGATTGATAGCTGCGCGCAGTCGAACCCGTCGGCTTCAATTTCAGACGGCGAGCAGAATACGAGTCGCAGACGTAAGTCTTGAGCACGCCCTTTTCGACGAGCGTGACGGGTTGCGACTTTACGCCTTCGGCATCGAAGGGGCGCGACGAAGGGCCGTCCCATTTCGTAGCATCATCCACGATTGTCACCAGCGGCGATGCTATTTCCGCGCCGACCTTATCAATCAGGAAGGATGATTTACGATAGATGCTACCGCCCGATGCTGCGCCGAAAACCAGACTGACCAGCAGGCGAGAGACGTACGGGTCAACGACGACCGGAACTTTCTGAGACTTTACTTTCCGGCCTCCGAGTTTTTTCACAGCGCGCTCGGCAGCCTTTTGCCCGACAGCCTTCGGCGAATCCAGTTTGTCGAAGAAGCGATTGAAGGTGAACCAGAAGTCCGTCTGCTTGATGCCGTTCTCTTCGGCCAGCAGCGAGAGTGAAAGATTGGAGAAGGTTCCACGGTACTGGCCTACGAAGCCGTCGGAGTTGGCGAGCGTGACTTCCGAAGTGGAATCCGACCAGCCTGCGCCCTGCGAGTTGGTGATTCGTTTATCGAACTCACGCCCGGCAGCCTCTGTCTCCTTCGCCATCTCTATCTTTTTCTCAGGCGTGACCCGCGCTAAATTCTCGTCAAAGAGCATGAGCTTGCCCGTAAAGGTGCCCAGCAAATCTTTCGGCGCAAGGCCGTTGTATTCGTCCGGGTTCGAGACTTTGACTATATCCATCGTTTGATTGACAAGGTCGCGCACGGACTTGTCCGTAAAATCCGTTGTGTAGGTCAGGGCGGTCGCATTGTTCTTGAAGATGCGCATGCCCAGCCCCTTGCTGATTGATTGCTGTAGTCGCTCTATCTGGCCCAGGCGAACGGTGGTGTTAAAGCCTTTGCTCGTGACGATGTAAACGTCCGCGGCGTCAGCGCCCTGCTTGCGAAAGGCCGCGACCAGTTCTGTTGCTAGATTCTTGTAATCAGGCATCGTACGACTCCTTCCCGCTGACTTCCGAATTGGCCGCCTGAACCTTCGTGCCGCCGACCGTTATCTCAGACACCTTGACGGTCGGGATGCCCATGCCTACCGGAACGCTCTGGCCGTTCTTGCCGCACGTCCAGCCGCCGTCCGCGAACTTCAAATCGTTGCCGACCATAGAGACTTTCGTCATCACTTCCGGCCCGTTGCCGATGAGCGTAACGCCCTTCAGGGGCACTGTTACATGGCCGTCTTCGATGCGGTAGCTCTCCATCACAGAGAAGGTGAAGTCGCCTTTGGTGATGTCCACCTGCCCGCCCGTGAAGCGTTTGGCGTAGATGCCCTTCTTCACGGATTTGATAATCTCTTCGGGGTCGTACTTGCCCGGCTTCATGTATGTATTGGTCATGCGCGCCATAGGCATGTAGTTGTAGGCTTCGCGTCGCCCGTTGCCCGTGGGCTTGACCTTCAACTGCTGCGCGCTGATGCGGTCGCACATGTAGCCGCGCAGGATTCCGTTTTCAATCAGGGTCGTAGCGGTCGGAGTATTCCCCTCGTCGTCCACGTTAATCGTGCCGCGCATGTTCTCAAACAGTCCTTCGTCCAGAACCGTGCAGGCTTCACTTGCTACCTTTTCACCGACGCGCCCGGAATAGTTCGAGAGCTTCTTGTAATTAAAATCGGCTTCAAGCCCGTGGCCGACCGCTTCGTGAAGCAGCACGGCGGAGTCGCCTGCGCCGAGCACAACTGTTTGCATACCCGCTTCGGCGTCTTCGGCTTTCAGATTCAGCACTGCCAGACGCGCTGCCTCTTTCGCAATGTCTGCGGCTGTGCGCTTCTTTGAAAAGTATTCAAGGCCGATGCGACCGCCGCCCGAATCGTAGCCTGTCTCGCGGCGCTTGCCCTCTTCGGCAATGCAGGAGGTAGAGAAGACGAAGACCGGCTGCATGTCCGTCCACGAGACGCCTTCGCTGTTGGCGTAGGCCAGGTGCTTGACTTCATCCGAGAAGACTGCGTTCACGCGCACAATCTTAGGGCTGTAGGCTTTGGCCGATTCATTTGCTTCCGTGATGAACGCCAGCTTCTTGCTTAGGTCGGAGGAAGTGGCGAGTTCCGCTACCGGGTATAGATTTTTTGGTCGCAACTCGCTGATGGCCTTCACGCGTGTGCGTGCCGTAGGATCATTGGCGATTGCGGCGGCAGCACCCGCCGCTTCCATCATCTTCTCCATAGACAGGTCTTCGGAGAAAGCGTAGCCGACTTGATCATTCTTGATGGCGCGTATGCCTACGCCTGAGATGATGCCGCGCCGCGCGCTCTTGACCTTGTCTTCCTCGAAGGTCAAAAGGGACGTGATGCGATATTCAAAGAAGAGGTCTGCGAAATCCGCGCCCTTACCGAGCGTCGCAACCAGCAGTTTGTTCATCTCCTCCTTAGTCACCTGAAAATAGGTGCTGAGGACGGAAGGGTTCGTAGGCATAGTCTCTCCGCGAACAATAGAATCGAGCCACAGGTCGCTTGATGCGACGGCGGCAAAAGCCAGCGAGCTTTTTACCATAAAATCGCGTCTTTTCATGAGCGTTCCTTTCTGGAAGGGGGGTCGCCCCTGTTATCTGAACTCCTTCTCGGACGGTTCAGCCCGAAACTTGGACGAACAACGAAATCAATCTAATGTGTCTTACAGGCGAGGCGGATTGTGCTGCGCGCCATTTAGAAATTTGAGCGGCAAATGCGCCGGAATATAACGAGCCATCTTACGCAGAACTGTGAAACATAGTTTCAAGCCCCATCGTAGCGGCAAACCTTTGTGACCAGACACCCGCAAAGAGGGACGAAGCGGCCTCATGCAGGGACGAAGCTTCGGGCAACAAGAAGCTCGCCACGCATCCGATCATCAAGAGCGCTATGCCAGCGAGCCATTTTGTAGGGCAGCTAACTTGTCCTCTACACTTACAAGAAAGAGGCCGTCTTCAAACCTGAAGACGGCCTCTAAAAATTTGTGCTTCTACTGGGAGCTTACTTGTTGAGCAGCTCGTTCAAAGGCTCTGCGAGCTGTTCGGACAGGTTGCCTTCGGGGTCAAGCCCCGTGATGGGCGAGCGGTAAATGCGGCCCTCTTTGTCCAGAATAATAATGGCCGGAAGCTGATCCACGCCCATCTGCTTGACCGTGGTCGCGTCGGGGTCGCGCAGCACCGTCACGTTCAGCTCGTGGCGACGCGCGAACTCTTTCAACTGCCCGTCAGACGCGTAGTTCTTGGACTTAGGCGATTCCGAATCGGTGCTTACCCAGTAGACTACAACGCCGCGCTTGCCGTATTCGTTGGCGAGCTTGCGAATGCTCTGCGCCTGCTTGCGCGATAATGGCAGCCAGCTTGCTCCGACGGCTAAGATAACCACCTGCCCGTGCAGCTCTTCGGGGCTGACACTTTGCCCGTCAATCGAGCGTAAGTTGAAATTGACGCGCTCCTGCTGTGCTCTGGCAAAGCCCTGCGGCGACAAAACAACCAGTGAAAGCGCCATTAAAAATAAAAAGGTCGCGGCAACTAAAGACCTGCGACTCGTTGAAATCATCTCTGTCTCCTTCGTGCGCCCCTTCCTGTCATCTTAACTATTTGCCGGAGAGTCTATGCGTTCGAAGGGGCTTAGCACGCAACTACTTTGATGAGCTTTCTGCACGTTCAGTTGGATGAAGGCGCTTAATTAACCCTGCTCGATTTTCAGCCTAAGCCGAATCCATGTCGGGCGGCGGCAGGTTGAAGACCTCTTCGTAGAGAGCGCGGTAATCATCCCATGTATCCATATCGCGCGCAATGTAGGGCGAATGGACTGGCACACGCAGGACTTCCCGCCGGTGCTCATCAAAGAAGGCGCGAAGCCCTCTTTGCGGGTCTAGCTTCAGCAGGCGAGCGCGCAGGCTGCCGTCCACCAGCACCGGATGGCCGCCGCGCCCCGCGTGCTCAGGCACTACGAGCGGCGCGCCTGTTCGTCGCCATTCGTCAATCAGAGCTTGCGGCACATCAGGCGGGATAGCTGGCTGGTCAACGAGCGCTATGAGAATCGCTTCCGTTTCGGTGGAAACTTGCTCGACGCCGCGCGCGATTGACGCACCCATCTCGCTTCCGGCTTCCGCGTTAACAGCAAAGCTAACGGGAAGATGAGCGAGCGAACGGCGTACCTCTTCACCACGATGGCCTATGACCACCACCACCCGTTCCGCGCCGCCTTCGAGCAGATAGGTTGCGCAGCGCTCGGCGACGGTTACAGAGCCGAAGGGAAGAAGCGGCTTGAACGCTCCCATGCGACGGCTCTGCCCTGCGGCTAAAAGAATGGCGGCGATGCTCATGCTGCATGAGCAGTGAGCAGTGACCAATGAGCAGTGAGCAGATAAGAGTTCTTCTTTTACTGCTTACTGCTCACTGCTCACTGCTCACTGCATTCTCAGTTCTTCCAGAGCGCGCAGGACGAAGGGGCGTGCCATCTGCTTGCGCCAGTACATCAGAAAGTCTGTGTTATCGAGTGGGCGCGCTTTCGTATAGCAGGCCACTGCCGCTCTCTCCATACTCTCTGTGTCGAGCATTCCGCCGATGAGAGCCGTTTGCGCGTCTTTGACTTCCACAGGCGCGGGCGCAACCCCGCCCATGACCAGCTTTGCGTCTAGAACCGTCCCGCTCTCGTCCAAATCCACACGCGCCGCAATGCCCAGCACCGGAAAGTCGAAAGCCCCGCGACGACGCAGCTTCTTGTAGGTCGCACGCCAGCCCGCAACAGGCGGCAGGTGAATGTCTACGAGCAATTCATCGGGTCGCTTATGCAGGTAATCAATGCCGTCGTTGTTATATAGACCCGCCGCATCCACCATGCGCTCGCCGAGCGTGGAGGCAAGACGCACACGCGCGCCTATAGCGACCATGAGCGGCACAAGGTCTGAGGACTGCACAGCCCAGCACTTTCGACTTCCGGGCGCGACCCAGCAAATATCCCCGTCCTTCTTCAGGCAGAAGTTGATGCCTTTGCGCCACTCGTAGTTCTGATCGTAATAATTGCAACGCGTATCCAGCAGCAGGTTCCCGCCAATCGTCCCCATGTTGCGCAAGAGCGGCGTAGAGATAGTCCGCGCCGCCGCCGCCACAAAAGGGTAATCGAGATTAACAACCGGGTGCTCGCACACATCCGTCAAAGACACGCTCGCCCCGATTACCAAACCGCTCTTTCCATCGCCCGTAATCTGATTCAACTCTTTGAGCCGCGTCACGGAAATAACAGTCTTAGGCACTTGCTGCCGCCGCTTCATATTCGGATACAGGTCAGTCCCCCCGGCCACAAACTGCCCCGCCAGCCCCGCATCCGCCATCATCTTCACCGCGTCTCTGATTTCACGCGGAACAAGATAACTAAATTTAGGAAGTCTCATCATAACGGTCTAATTATTCCTTCACTTCTATGAATGCACCGCAACGCGCGGCATCATTAGCGCGATTCAAGCTTATCAAGGCGATTCTCTAAGTAGCGCTGGTCGGCACGTACTTCTATAAGGTCTTTAGCAACAACATCAAATTTACGACTGACGTTTCGCAAACTATCGTCAACTTCAGAAAGCCTCTCATCAACTTTATCAAGGCGACTTAAGACCTGCTCCCAAATTGGGCGAGTCTCTTTTAGCCGCCGGTCAACTTTATCTTCCAGTGTAGTCAGCCGTGAATCTATTTCATTGAGCCGACCTTCAATGTTATTGAAGCGGTTATCTAAAGCATCGAAGCGAGCAAACACACGTTCTTCAAAGGATCGCCCGTCCATGTCGGCTGTTCTGTCTTCGCTTATCTTGCTTCTCCTTTTCATGAATGCACGGCGACGCGCGGCATCTCGCGCCCGTCTCCGCCTTCGTCGGGCGTGAGCACCTTGAGGGGTTGAGGCCATTCTATGTCGGGCACTGATTTCGGGCCGTAGCGCGCGGGTTTGCCTTTGGCTTTGTCGCGCAGGGCGGCCAGGACTTTTTCGGGAGTAATCGGCACTTCGTCAACGCGCACGCCGACTGCATCGTAGACAGCGTTGGCGATGGCCGGGGGAACGGGAAGCAGCGGCCCCTGTCCGACTTCCTTTGCGCCGAACGGGCCGTTGGGGTCTGCGTCTTCGACCAGGTAGGTGATGACATCGCACATCTCAAGCGTGGTCGGACTCTTGTATTCAAGTAGACTCGGAAACTTATGCACTACGTTTCGATTGGCGCGGTAAATCATCTCTTCCATCAGGGCTTCGCCCAGGCCCATGTAGACGGAGCCTTCGACCTGTCCCATGACGAGCACGGGGTTGATGGAGCGGCCTATGTCGTGGCCTATCCAGACGCGCTCGACTGTGACGATGCCCGTTTCGGGGTCAACGTCAACTTCTGCGACCGCAGCCGAATAACTGTAAGCGGGCGAGGGGCCGACGCCTGCGCCCTTGAACTTGCCCGGAGAGCGCGGAGGCACGTATGAACCAACCGTGCCGATGGTGCCGAACTTGGATTCGGCCAAAACGACTGCTTCGGCAAAAGTCACGCCCGTCTCAGGATTCTCTACATCGAAGACGCGGCGCTCTGCGAACGAAAGATTCTCAATCGGCACAGAGAGCTTTTCCGCGACGGCTATAGTCAAAAGCTCGCGCGCTCGTTCGGCTGCCTGAAGCGCGGCGTTGCCGGTCATCAAGGTGACGCGGCTTGAATAGCTGCCGAGGTCAACGGGCGTCAAATCGGTGTCGGCTGTGACGACGCGAATGTCGAAGGGGTCTATACCCAAAACTTCAGCGACGATATAGGCGAGGATAGAGTCAGAGCCTTGTCCTATGTCGGTCGAGCCACACTGCACACAGACGCCGCCCTGACGATCAAGCCGAAGCTGCACGCCTGAGTGCGGCATGTTGTTCCAGTAAATCGGCAGCCCCGCACCACAGATGTAAGAACTGCACGCGATGCCTATGCCTTTGCCGTAAGGCAATTTTCGATTCTCTTTATCCCAGCCGGAAAATTTGTTCTTCCAGTCCGAACCCTCCACGACTTTTTCTATACACTTGCCCAAGCCCATAGAGCCTATGCGCAGGTAATTCGCCGTCACGGAGAAGGGCGGCGCGAGATGCTTTAACCTTATATCAGCCGGGTCAAGCCGTAACTCTTCCGCAATCTTGTCCAGATGAACTTCGAGCGCGAAGCGCGGCTGCGGCGTGCCATGTCCGCGCTTGGGGCCGCACGGAGGCTTATTGGTAAAGACACGCGCGCCCCTGAACTTGTAGCGCGGCACGTTGTACGTCACGGTCTGAAGCGCGCCCGTGTAGAAGGTCGAAGCCACGCCGTAAGAGCCGTACGCGCCGCCGTCCAAGAATGATTGAAAGTCCATAGCCGTAATCGCGCCGTCTTTTTTGACGCCCGTGCGGACTTTCATCAAAACCGGATGGCGACCACGATGGCAGTAGAAGACCTCTTCGCGCGTCAGGCAAATCTTCACGGGGCGACCCGTTATCATGGAAAGCTTCGAGACGACTATCTCGTGATTGAACGGGTCGGATTTGCCGCCGAAGCCGCCGCCGTTCGGAGTGGCGATGACGCGAATGTGGCTGGCGGGCAGTTCGAGCGTTTTAGCGAGCGCTCGATGAACGTAGTGCGGCGTTTGTGTAGAACTCCAGAGCGTCAATTTTTCGTCCGGGTCGAAATGCCCTACAGCCGCGTGCTGCTCCATAGGCAGGTGCGTGTTGCCTTCGTAGAAGAGTATGTCTTCGCGTATCAGGTCGGCTTCCGCAAAGCCCTCATCCATGTCACCGAATTCCAGAGAGACAGACTTGTGTACATTGCCGTGATCGCCGTAGTCGTGAATGCGCGGCTCTTCAACGGTCACGCCCTCTTCTATGTTCGTGATGGTCTGGAGCTTTTCATACTCGACTTCGATGAGGTTCATAGCGTCGAAAGCCGTGTCTTCGTCAACGGCTGCGACCGCCGCCACAGGGTCGCCTATGAAGCGAACACGATCAACGCATAGCGGGTGCTCGTCCTGGCTGACTGGAAGAATGCCGTATGGGATGGGTAAATCTTTGCCTGTGATAACGGCATGGACGCCTGGAAACGCTAACGCTTTCGACACGTCGATGTTTTTAATGATCGCGTGCGGCTCGTGGCTGCGCAGCATCTTGCAATGAAGCATGCGCGGCAGGATGATGTCGTCGGCAAACTTCGTCTGACCCGTACACTTCTGTCGCGCGTCCACTTTGCGAAAGGGCTTACCGACCACCTTGAGCGGCTCGCCGTTCCTGCCGTTCTTTCCGTTCTTACTCATAACCGTAGATGATCTCCTTCGCAGGCAACGCTTCTTCACCGCGCAAGCGTGCGGCGGCCAACTCAACCGCTTCGTAAATCTTGATGTAGCCGGTGCAGCGACAGAGATTGCCCGAAAGCGCCTCTTTAATCTCTTCGCGTGTCGGAGCCGGATTTACTTCTAATAATTCCTTTGCGACAAGTAGAAATGCAGGCGTGCAGTATCCACACTGTGCCGCGCCCAGGTCTGCGAAAGTTTCTTGCAGCGGATGAAGTCGGCCATTCTCGTCCATGCCCTCTATGGTCGTGACGTTGCGTCCCTCCACGTCTAAGCCCAGCACGAGGCAAGACAGCACGGCTCGCCCGTCAACGAGCAAGGCGCAGGTGCCACACTCGCCAAGCTCGCAGCCATGCTTGGTGCCGGTCAGGCTCAGGTCTTCGCGCAGGACTTCCAGCAGAGTCTTGTGCGGCGCAAAGGCCACCTCCACCGCTTCGTCGTTCAACAGGAACTCTATATGGGCTTTCTGCCTGGTTCTTTCAGTCATAGCTTAGATTGTATGCGAGAAAGGGTATTACAGCGAAATGTAGAGAAGAGGCGACCGCGAAAAGCAGGGATGAGGGATAAGGGATGAGGGATGAAAATGTGACAAAGCCTGACGGCTTTAATTCTTTTAATTTAATCACGCCAAAGGCGTGTCCCCCTTTCATCCCTCATCCTTCATCCCTCCGCCCTGCCTTTGTCGGATTACTTATGAGGTTTTAACCGTGACATCTTCTTTCTGCCGGGCGCGGTTGAGCACTGCGTTGTCAATCAGGCGCGTCTTCCCGACGTGGACGGCGAGCGCTATGAGAACGGGACGGTCATCCAGTTTCTCCAGCTTCTCAAGCGTGTCCGCGTCCGTCACGCTGACGTAATCCAAGCGAGCGCGCGGCTCTGTCTCCACGGTCGAGCGCACCCAGTCGGCAAGGCGTGCGGAATGGCGCTCGCCATTTTTGTAAGCCTCTTTGGCCGTGCGCAGAGCGCGGTAAAGAACCGTCGCCGCGCGGCGTTCGTCTTCATCCAGATAAGCGTTGCGTGAAGAAAGAGCCAGTCCGGATTCTTCGCGCACGGTCGGCAGGATGACTATCTCTGTGTCGAAGGCTAGGTCGCGTGTCAGCCGCTTGACTATTAAAGTCTGCTGCGCGTCCTTCTGGCCGAAGAAGGCGAAGTCCGGGCGCACTATGTTGAAGAGGATCGTTACTACGGTCGCCACGCCGCGAAAGTGTCCGGGGCGCGATGCGCCTTCGAGCTGGTCTGATAGCCCCTCGACTTTAACGTAGGTCGCAAATCCCTTCGGGTAAATCTCTTCCTTCGTGGGCGCAAAGATGTAGTCCACGTTCAGCTCTGCCAGTTGCGCAGTGTCTTTTGTCAGGTCGCGCGGGTAGTGCTGGAAATCTTCACCGGGGCTGAACTGCGTCGGATTGACGAAGACCGAGACGACGACCACGTCGCACATACGTCTAGCTTCGCTCACAAGGCTCAGGTGGCCTTCGTGCAGCGCTCCCATCGTCGGTACAAGCCCGATGGTTTTATCCTCTTCGCGTCGCACCTTGCGCGCGACGGAACTCATGCGTTGACGGCGATTGATTATCTCCATAGATGGGGGAACTGTTCAGGAATGCTTCGAGTCTTTCGTCTTTTCGTCTTCCGTAGAGATGTTCAACTCGGCTGCGGCTTCTGCGGGCAGGCCGTAAGATTCAGCTTCGGACGGATACTGGCCGCCTCTGACATCTTCCGCGAAGCGGCTCACGGCATCCGTTATAGTCTCGCGCAGGTTCGCGTATGGGCGCACGAAGCGCGCGAGCTTTCCGAAGGTGAAACCGAGCATGTCGTGCAAGACCAAGACCTGTATATCGCAGTGCGGGCCTGCACCGATGCCTATCGTCGGAATCTTAACGCTCTCGGTAATGAGCTTGGCAATCTCACGCGGCACAACTTCAAGCACGATGGCGAAAGCTCCTGCGTCTTCGAGCGCCTTTGCATCGTCCAGTAAAGCGCGTGCGGTCTCAGCCGTCTTTCCCTGCACGCGATAACCGCCGAGCTTGTTGACGGATTGCGGCGTCAAGCCTATGTGACCCATCACTGCAATCTCTTCGTCCACGAGTCTTTTAACTAGCGGCGCGCGCTTTCGCCCGCCTTCCAGCTTGACGGCTTCGGCAGCCCCCTCTTTTATCAAACGCAAAGCGGCGCGCACAGTGTCGTCCGCGCCGGTGTGAAAGGAGCCGTAGGGCATGTCCGCTACAAGGAGCGCGCGTTGCACGGCGCGGCGGACGGCGCGCGTGTGCATCACGATTTCGTCGAGCGTCACAGGCACGGTGTTGCCGTAGCCGAAGATGACGTTGCCTATGCTGTCGCCCACCAGAACTATGTCTATGCCTGCCTCGTCAACGATGCGCGCGGTCGGGTAATCGTAAGCGGTCAGGCACACAAGACGCTCGCCGCGCTCTTTGCTTGCTCTCAAAGAAGGGGCGGTCACTTTTTCAGGTCGTTGCGGTTTGAGATATGCCATCCTTTTTGACTTTCTGCCAAAGTGATACGCGGCGACTGCACATTCAATCGAAGTGACAGCCACCGCTCTCTTTCGCTTCACGCCTTTACATAAGGGTTACCAGAAGTCACCAATTATAGGCCAGCGCGGCAGAAAAGCAAGGGAGAAATCAATAAGGGATGAGGGCGGCAGCGTGAGGGATGAAAAGGGACGAGGAGATTGTTTCATTGATTCATTTGCTCATTGAATCAATGAAGAAATGAACCGATGTGTCAATTTCTTCATCCCTCATCCCTCCGCCCTCATCCCTTAATTCGGTTGCCATCGCCTGACTTGCGCGGTGTCGGGCGTTTGCACAAGAAGTCGTGTGATTGTCTGGTTGAGAACGGGATGGAGGAGTTCGGGCGCGAGTTCCGCAAGCGGTATGAGTACGAAGCGGCGCAGGTGTAGGCGCGGGTGCGGGAGCGTTAGAAACTCTGTTGCGCGCTGTTCGTTGTCGTAGAGCAAGAGGTCGAGGTCAATGGTGCGCGGGCCTTTTGGACGGTCGCGGCGGCGTCCCAGGGCGTATTCGATGCGTAGGAGTCGCGCCATGATTTGCATGGGCGTGGGCAGGCGCTCAAGGGATAGCTGCGCCACCATGTTGAGGAACGCCGGTTGATCCTCCACGTCCACGGCTTCGGTCTCGTAAATGGATGAGAGGCACGAGACGCAGAGTCCTGCATTCATCATCCCGCGCACGGCGAGCAGCAGATTACCGGCGCGGTCGCCCATGTTCGAGCCAAGACCGACGTAGGCTTTAATCTTTCTTTTCATTCATCTCTGGCTCGAAGGCGCTTCGGATGTTCTGCCTCTTACTTTGACGATGATTGCCCAAGGGCTTGGAACTCTGCCAGAACTTAACGCGTAAAAGCTTCTCTGTCTACCACAGGCTCTTTCGGTGGACGGCCTTGTGCTATACTGGCCGGTGAACTCAGAATCGCAACGCGAAGAGTTTACCCGAAGCGCTCGCTCGCTTTTATAGTCATGAATCTTTTGACTTCCGGCGGGCGTTGAAAATAAAACGGGAGCGATTCTCCCAAAAAGAGTCGCTCGGATTCCAGAGATGCGCCGGAGCCTTTGATGCTTCACGCTTTTTTAATGCGCGTGAGGAAAATCTTGACCGAGAGCGCATCCGGGCGGGATGGCTGAAGCCCCGTCCAGACAAAAATGGCTCGCAGAAAATTTCGCAGCAACCAGCGGCACGAACCCGTTACGGAACGCTCTTTTCAGGAGTTCCTAGCCTCCAGTCCAGCCCCCCAAACCTCTCGCACCGAACTGATGCGCATGGTCAGGGGCGGCGAAGACACCTTCCTTGAGCTTAAGGTCAAGCTCTCAAACACGGAAAAGATAGCGCAGGAGATTGTAGCGCTCGCCAACACAGGGGGCGGCGTCATAGTCTTCGGCGTCAACGACCAGCTGCGCGTGGAAGGCGTGGACGACGCCGAAAGCGTGCAGGACGAATTAGTGCGCATCTGCCGCGAAGAGATAGAGCCGCCGCTTGTCCCTTTGATTGATCGCATAGCCTTTGATAACGGTCGCCGCATCGTCGCGCTCGACGTGGACGGGCGGCGGCGTCCATACAGAACGCGCGACGGTCGCTACTATATGCGCTTCGGCTCTGAAAAGCGCGAGGCGTCGCGCGAAGAGCTTTCGGCTTTGATGGACGACGCGCGCCCCTTGCGTTACGAGAACGTCCCCGTAATGGGTGCGCACAGTGAAGACATTGATGAGGCGCACCTGTGGAGCTACCTGCGAGAGTTCGAGGGCGATGCTTTTGACGAAGCGAGCGCGGCCAATTATCCGACCGAAGATGTGCTCAAGCGAGACCTGCTGCTGGCCGCGAGCCGCGAGGGAGACGTTGCGCCGACCGTGGCCGGTCTTCTACTGTTCGGGCGTGACGAGCGCGTCATGGAACTTGTGCCGCGCTCCAGCATAGTGGCCGCTCGCTTCGCGGGCGAGACGACGCAGGCGGAAGTAGTCGAGCGCGTCATACTCACGGGCAATCTGCACACACTCTACGAGGCTGCGCTGCGCTTCGTGAGCCGTTACGCAGACCTCTGGGAAGCACGACCCCGCCGCAATTTTCCAGAAGCTGAAGCGCAGGATGCGGCTCCGGTCGTTGCGCGCTCAAACTATCATCGCGGGGCTGTGAGCGAAGGCGTGACCAACGCTCTCATTCACAGAGACCTTGCGCTCAGAGACATTCCTACACGGCTGCATATCTTCGACCGCTCGATAGAGATTATCAATCCTCGTCGCACCAATGGATTTGCCCCGCTCGCGCAGAAGGCCATACGCTACGGCATCCCCCAGCGTCTTAATCCGCAGATGGCGGCCATCTTCTCAAGTCCGGCCTACGGACTGGCGCTCGCACATGGAGGTCTGCCCGTGCTTCTACGAGCGGCGCGCACCTTCTCAGGCCAGCGCCCGGAGCTGCGCGCCTTCAACGACGAGTTCCGCCTTCGTCTTTACGGCATTTAACCTAGCGCGAGTTAGACTTAAAACAAGGAAAGCTCCGTAGGAGCGAGAATGTTTATAGCTGCCGGACGGGAATAAGAATAAAGCTCCGTAGGAGCGACATGTAATTGACTTGAGAACATGTCGCTCCTACGGAGCTTTATCTATTACTGCTTCGGATGAACTATAAACATCCTCGCTCCTACGGAGCGAAGAACATTTCTATCCGAACGCTTTACTTCTTCTCTTACTTCTTCTTGTTTGGGTCTTCGTCCTTCGGCGCGTTGTAGAACTGGCGGCTCTGTACGACATACTCTTTATCGTCATACTGCCCGTCGCCGTCCACGTCCACCTTGACGACGATCTTGTGCTGCTTGCCGTCACGTTTCTCGCCGGGGTTGTAGCCGAGGCTGTACTGGTTGCGCAGGAGCGCGTTGATGGATTCGAGCACGCTCGGCAGCTCGCCTGCAAAGGTGACAGGATAGTAAGCGCCGCCTGTCTCGTTGGCGAAAGTCTTGAGCGTATTCTGCGCCTGAAGCATGGACATGCGACCGGGATTTCCCATCAGGTCGTCGGTTGCGCTCATCTGGTCGCTGTACTTCTTGAAGAAGAGATTGGCTGTGCCGATTATGTAGATGGGCACGCCCGCGTTCTGCGCTATCTTGCGCGCCTGCCCGTAGTTGATCTTGCTGAAAGTATCAATGCCGGATGCGACCAGAAGGATAGCCTTGCGTCGTCCCTGCACCGCTGCCAGACCTGCGTATTCAGCCGTCTCTCCCTTTGAATTGTCGAGCACGACCGAGTCGCCGCGCCCGCCTATGAGCGTGAACTTGAGCGCGTCGAAGAGATTCGTTTCACGAAAAGCAGGATAGTTACGCAGCAGCAGGTTGATGACCTGATTGATGCGTTGCGGGTCGTTGGTAAAGTCCGTCAAGGGCGTAGGGCGCATGTCATAAGCTATGACGGAGACGTAATCGTTGGGCGGGCGCACGAACCTTGATAGAAACAGAGCCGCCGGGCGAAGTATTTCATTGCGCCCGTCGTCGAAGATATTAGCGCTGCCCATAGCTTCGGAGAGCTTGCTGTATTCGAGCACCATCGCAACCGTGATGGGCGCTTCCGGCGTAGCGAAGTTTGTAATCTCCTGCTTGACGCCGTCCTCATAGACCGCGAAGTTCGGCTGTTTCAGACCCGTGATTATCTTGCCGCTCTTTTTGTGATAGACGACTGCGTCTACGTTGACGAGCTGCGTCGTGACTTTAACGGTCTCGGCATCCTGCGGCTTGCCTACAAGGTCGGGCGGCAGTGGCTCTTCCTGATCGCCTTCCTTCTTGTTCGGGTCAGGCCGTTTATTCTTCTTCCCATTGCCGGGCGTAGTGGGCGGCTGTCTGCGAGACTGTCCGAACGCGGGCAGACTGCCCGTCATGCCGACGAGAAGGGTGAGAACCAGCGCGACGGCAGAGAGGCGACTAAAAATTAGGGTGCTCTTCATACAGATAAATCCTTGGAAAGAGGAGGGACGATTTTCTTCTACGGCTGGCTCAAAATATATGGCGCTACGCCCCGCAAGGTCAAGCCACGCCGCACTTTTAGCTATAGCTTCGCTTGGATGCGGGAACGGGGGGTAAAGTTCACTGTAGAAAAGCAGATAACGGGTGGCGGGTGTCAGGTGCCGGGTGCCGGTAAAAGAAAGATAACTGGTTTTCTTTTACC
>DASWQH010000027.1:0-170100 GCA_036403815.1 Pyrinomonadaceae bacterium
AAAGAAAGACAACTGGTTTTCTTTTACCGGCACCTGACACCCGACACCCGGCACCTGCTTTTACATAACTTTCGGGAACTCTCACTCTGGTTAAGCGTGAGAGAGCTTGCGGGAAAACGCTTTCCGAAGGTGTATAATACCCGCACTTCGGAAGGGAGCGACGCTAAAGAAGCTTTAGGGCGCTCGCTCCGGCGCGCAAAACCCGTTACGACAAAGAGGAATCCAAAGGGGCTTTCGGCCTCGATTCCTTTAAGAGCCTACCCACCCCTATGAGCACGCTGACCTCTATTGACGAGCTTATGTTCGGCGCGACCGTGCCGCAGTCTGTCATCAAGGAGGAACCGCCGACGGATCACGCTCTGTTAGAGGCGACGCGAACCGGAGACGAAGCGGCCTTTGCCGAGTTGGTCAGGCGCTATCGCGGCCAGATTACCAGCTACATTTACCGCATGACGAACGATTATGACGGAGCGGTTGATCTGGCGCAGGAGACTTTCGTCCGCGTCTATCGCGCGCGTGATCGTTACCAGACAAACTATGCATTCTCGACCTACATCTACCGCATCGCAACCAATTTGGCGATTAGCGAGCTGCGCAAACGCAAGCGCCGCCGTCTGGTCTCTCTAAGCGGCGTCATTCAGACGCGCGACGGGCGAGAAGAAGCTATTGAGATTAATCCTGTGGATGTGCGTCCGCTTCAGGATGTAGCGCTGGTTGACGCGGAGCGGCGTGCGGCTGTGGCGCGTGCCATCACGACGCTGCCGGAAAAATATCGTGCGCCGCTTGTCCTCAGAGATATAGAGGGCAAGACATACGAAGAGATTGCTCGCATACTTGAGGCGAGCGAGGGCACAGTCAAATCCCGCATCAGTCGCGGGCGCAATCTACTGCGAGATAAGCTGCGTGCCTACCTGTGAGATTTGGAGTCGAGTTAAAAACGATGAAGTGTAAAGCGGTACTGAAAGAGATTGAAGAGTTGGAAGCGGGCGCTGCCCCGACCGTCTTGGCGACGGAGCATCTCCTCGTGTGTACGTCGTGCAAGGCGTTCGCTCATGAGCGCAACGCACTCAGGCAATTGGTTGCAAGCCTGGACAATGTCTCTGCGCCTCCAGATTTTGATTGGAGATTGCGAGCGCGCCTTGCCGAAGTGCGAGCTGAGAAAGAGCCAACGCGACGCTGGCTCCAGAGCTTTGCGCCGGGAGCGCAGGCCATCACGGTCGCCGCTTCCGTCACACTCTTACTGGTCGCCGTCGTCGTTTACAGGCAGACGCAGCCCTTCTCTGCAAGCGGAAAGCAGTCGGCTGCGGTTGCGGCCACGTATATAAAAGATAACGCGAAGGCGCAAGCTACTGCTTTGCCGATAGTCAACCCTCAGACTTTTGCGCAGGCCAACGGCTCGGACAGTATGCGGGAAGCCGGAACGAATGGAACTGTACGCCAGCGCGGCTCGAAGAGCATTAAAGCAAGCAACACCAGAACGGAGGTTGCAGGCGTAGCAACGCAGCCGCAACGCATTATCTCGACCGATTTTGGATCGCGCGGCGCTCAGGATTTAATGACCGCAGGACTTCAGGGTTCTAACACAACTTCCGGGCCTGTGATTTCTGTCAGCATGCCCAAGCCGAAATCGGCGCAGCTAAGATACGAAGATGGGCAGGGCACAAAGCGCACGCTTGCTCCGGTCAACTTCGGCGGCCAGGAACTAATCGCACGCCCGGACAAAGCGCGGCTTGTCCCAGCCAGCGAGAAGGGAATCTGGTAAATCAGCTTTTGAACGGATCAGCTTCCGTGAGGTTAACGAGCTTGTCTTTCAAGTTTTTCATAAAGCGCTCCCCGGCTCTAGTCTTTGTTCTGCTCATGACGAGCGCATTGCCGCTTGCGTTTGGACAGAGCGCGACGGGCAGTAAAACGCCCGTTCCGGCAACTACTACGCCGGAGGACTTGCCCGTTGTCATAAAGAACAGGTCAACGCCGGGAGCATCAGTTCCGCTGGAGGTGCGCGCGGCTTTAGCTCAAACGCCCGCCGGGCAGCCCCAGCAGGTCATCACCATCGTCCATCGCCTGAGCGGTTGGAAGCTCAAGACGTGGCTCGCCTTCACCAACGCGAAGGTCTTAGACCCCTTGCTTATCAATCAATTCGTTTACACGAACATCGTCGCTGGCTATGTGCTGGGCGATGGGCGCTCGGTCGTGGCTCGTCTGCCGGAAGCGGACGCGGAAATGTTCAATCTTCCGGCTGAGCTTGGCTACAATTCACAGAAAAACGGCGTTGACCTTTCTAGCTTGACGCTGGTTCGTCGTGACGGCGTAAGTCTCGCCGCCAGCTTCATAGGACTCGACGGCAGCACCTGGCTCACGCTGATGCAGGCCGACGGACTTGGCCTTCCGCCTTCTCGCGAAGCGTCGGAAGACAGTCTGACGGTGGGAGAGCGCGTGCGGCTCTTTGCTCCACTGCGTGCGCAGAAGGCACAGGCGGGAGCAGCCAGTAGTAGTGCAGTCTACATGCGCGTAGGGGAAATCCGTGGCACTATCACGGACATCGCTCGCGCTTCGACCGGCAGCGTGACGCGTCTAACGGTTCGCGCCGAAGGTCTCTCGCCGCAGGTCGTCGGCGGAGTGGTCTTGAATGAAGCAGGTGAAACCGTAGGGCTGGTCGAGACGAGCAATGCGGGTGAAGCGCGTGTGATGCCCGCTTCAATCGTCAAGCGTGCGGCAGAGCGCGTTCTTCAGCGTCGCGCGAGCGTGCCTCGTCCGCTTCTGGGCGTGCGCGGTGAAGCTATGGCTGCGACCACCTTGAAGCAGCTTGAAACGACGGGCTGGAAGATGGAGGAAGCCCACAGGCTTTTGACCGAGCAGCAGGGTGTATTGCTGACGATGGTAACGCCGAACTCGCCCGCAGCCCTTGCAGACCTCAGAGCAGGAGACATCATTGTTCGCGTCAACAAAGGCGATGTGAAGAACACCGAAGACTTCTCGTACCTTCTAAACGAAGCGGGCGGCGGCGCTTCCATACAGTTAACTTTGTTACGCGCAGCCGAAACCATTCCGCGCGAAGTGACCATCAAGCTCAGCGAAGCCTTTAATCTATTCAGGGCTACAGAGATGAGCATGGCCGGTTTTCAGAGCAACGCCAATCTTTACGTTGCGACCGTCGGCGCAAATATGGCGAGCGCGCGCCGTGAATTGGAGAGGCTCTCGGCAATCACAGCCGCTGCACAGCCCATTACAGCAACACCTGTAGCTGTCGCGCAGTCTCCTTCAATGGTCGCCGATCTGGACTGTCTGGTCGTGCCCGCCGATAAATCTCAGCCGCGCGCCAATGCTCAAAGCGTGCTGCTGGTTAACGTGGTTCGCGCCGGAAGCCCCGCTGCCAGACTGGGCTTGCGCGCAGGCGATGTCGTTATCAGCGTCAACGGCCAAAAGCTCACACAAAACGAATGGCCTGAAAAGTTCCTGCTCCGCAAAGCCTCCGACCTCTCCCTCGTCGTCATGCGCGGACGCGACCGCGTAACACTCAAGTACGAAAACAAGTGATGAGTACTGAGTACTGAGTTCTGAGAATATGTTTGAGCAATCAGATTAGCCTGTTGTCCCGTAGGGACGATTGTTAATAGGCCAGTGATTTAGCACTGGGCTATTATCAATCGTCCCTACGGGACTTTTCTAACAGCTTCTCAGTACTGAATACTGAGTTAAGAAATTCTTTTACTCAGTACTCAGTACTCATCACTCAGTACTTCTTTCCCCCGATTTGTGCTAATCTAACTCTCACAATAAAGCTCTGACAAATTAATCGGAAAGCTCTCGAAAAAGCTGATGCTGGAAGAAGCTGTTGCCCGCTATCACGAGTTGCTTGGCGATGATGATCTTGCGGAATCATCCAGGCGTATGCTGGACGAAGGTCTGGAACGCGCCCGTCTAATCTTCGGAGGCCGCCGCCTTTCTCCCTACCTGCGCCCGCATTTCGTCACCGAAGAAGATTTCGCACGCGTGTGTAGTGTGTGCGAGATAGTCTGGAGCGCGATTCAGAAGGTCAAGGACGCGGCGGTCAAAGACCCTGCGCTCCTTGCTGAGCTTGGCTTGACGGAAATCGAGCGCGAGCTGGTCTCGATTGACCCCGGCTACAGGGAAGTCTCGCCGACGGCGCGCCTCGATTCCTTTCTGACGAATGAAGCGTATAGCTTCGTAGAGCTAAACGGTGAAAGCCCTGCGGGCATTGCTTACGCCGACGCCGCCTATGAAATCTTCCTTGAGCTTCCAGTGATGAAGCGCTTTGCAGAGACCTACAACGTGCGGCCTCTTTATGGTCGGCGCTTGATGCTGGATGTTCTACTGCGCGCGCACGAGGAATATCTTGGCCGCAAGCCTGAGTACACGCCGCACATCGCCATCGTTGATTTGAAGGGGATGCCGACGCAGAAGGAGTTCGAGCTTTTCAAAGAGTTCTTTGAGGCGGAAGGTTATCCGGCGATTATATGCTCGCCCGACGAGCTTGAGTGGACGGGAGAGCGCCTTCGCGTTGGCGATTTTGAAATTGACATCGTCTACAAGCGGCTGCTGGTGAACGAATACCTGCCCATCATTAAAGAATACCCGGCGCTGCTGGATGCATATCGCGCGGGTGCCATCTGCATGGTCAATAGCTTCCGCTCCAAGCTGATTCACAAAAAGGCGCTCTTTGCAGTCTTAACCGACGAGCGCCACGCGCATCTCTTCAGTGATGATGAAAGGGAAGCTATCCTTGCGCACATTCCCTGGACGCGACACGTGCGCGCGGAAAAGACAGAGCACGCGGGTGTAGAGATTGAGCTGCTGGATTTCATCATGGAGCGACGCGACCGCCTTGTCTTAAAGCCGAATGATGATTACGGCGGGCATGGAATCTATATCGGCTGGAACACGGATGAAATTTCATGGAGCGAGGCTCTGCATAACGCTCTGGCGAACGGCGACTATCTGGTGCAGGAGCGCGTGCCTACGGCGCGGGAAGTTTTTCCGGCCTTGCAGCCCGACGGCCAGATACAGTTTGCGGAGCAACTGGTTGATTTAGACCCCTTGCTCTTCGACGGCAAGGTTGGCTCGGCTTTCACACGGCTGTCGTTTTCGGAGCTGGCGAACGTCACTTCGGGCGGAGGCATGGTTCCGACCTTCATCATCAGCCGTAAGTGAGACGATTTTGGATTTTAGATTTTGGATTTTGGATTAGAGAGACGGATTGAAGCTATTCAATATTGATTGGCACTCCAATCCAAAATCTAAAATCCAAAATCCCTTAAATCGGTTACAATGCGCCTGGGGGCGTTCTTTCCGACTCTTATCCGTGAAGATGAAGGCTGACTGCGATGGACGAGCTTGACGCTACAAATAATTTGGCGCAGGACGAGCGCCGTCATCATGATCGCTCGCGTTTGATAGTTGATGTCTATTTCGACGGGCAGGATGCGACCGGGGTAGCCAGCACGAAGGACATCAGCCTCGGCGGGCTTTACATGAACACACAGGCGGTCTTGCCCGAAGGCGCTGTCCTGACTGTACGTATTCCTCTGGGTGAAGAAGAGCAGGTCGTGGTCAACGCGGAAGTCGTCTACAGCAATCCGGGGCGCGGCGTTGGCGTGCGCTTTCAGGGATTGACGGAGAAGGATCGCTCGTTGATGGAGCGAGAGCTTCCGCAGTTGTGACTAAAGTAAGTCGTGTTGAGAGACTTCGCTGGCGCAACGTTTCGGATAAGGTGCGAGATGCGCTTGGTGGCAGGCTCAAAGGCTTGTACGGAGCCGGGCGGGACGAAGAGGCGTTTGATAATCTGGCAGTTGATAAACAGCAGGCGCTTCTGCTTTTCGTGCGCCGCCTGAGCGAGCTTGGATTGTGGGATTCGGTCAGGCGCGTTGAGAATGTTTACGGCACGAGCGGCGTCGGCATGAATTTCCGCGCCTGGCCTGAGATTCTTTCAAAGCTTCAAAGTCGAAAAGATTTTACGCTCCTTTTTGCCCGTCATAAGGAAAATACCGGAGGCTTTCTTGAACGCACGCGACGGCCTCGCGCCTCCCTGCATTTTTCATATGAGGATAAAGGCGAGAGGTTGTGGGCAGTGCATTTCGATCTTTACAATCCCTGGTCGTCGCCCGCGAACGCTTTGCGGCACCTGTTTTATGAGAAGATAAGAGGCACGACACCGGACTGGCGCGCAGTCAGCGCCGTCTTCAGTGAAGAAAAGCTTTTCTGATTCGCCCCTGACTTTAGAACTCCAGACCGTTCATGCGCCCGCCCCTGAAATTCATATGGCGCTTTGGATAAGGAGAATCTCAAACATATGTTTGAACAATTCACACTCGGTATCGAAGAAGAGTTTCAAATCGTTGACCCTGTGACGCGTGAGCTGCGCTCGCACGTCTCGGAGATGCTCGAAGAAGGCCGCATGCTTCTGGGCGAGCAGATTAAGCCCGAGATGATTCAATCTCAGATAGAAGTCGGCACAGGCATCTGTAAGAACATACAGGAAGCGCGTGCGGACATCTCTCGCCTGCGCTCGATTATCTCCACGCTGGCGCGCAAAGGTGGAATGGAGATAGCCGCCGCTTCCACGCACCCCATCTCGCACTGGAGCGAGCAGAAGATATTCGACGACGAGCGCTATGAGCTTCTCATTCAAGAGCTGCAAACGGTTGCACGCTCGCTGCTCATCTTCGGCCTGCACGTTCACGTCGGGATGGCCGATAAAGAGCGCGCGATTCATATCATGAACGCCGCGCGCTATTTTTTGCCGCACGTGCTGGCGCTTTCAACCTCTTCGCCCTTCTGGATGGGTCACAACACTGGACTGAAGTCTTACCGCTCGGAAATCTTCAAGCAGTTCCCACGCACGGACATCCCTGACCACTTCGATTCCTACGGCTCTTTCGAGCGCTACATTGCGCTACTGGTCAAGACGGGCTGCATTGATAACGGCAAGAAAATCTGGTGGGACGTGCGCCCGCATCCCTTCTTCCCCACACTCGAATTTCGCGTCTGCGACATTCCGACACGCGTGGACGACACCATCGCCATCGCCGCGCTCTTTCAAGCCATCGTTGCCAAGCTGAACAAGCTGATTGACAAGAACCTTGGCTTCCGCCTCTATCGCCGCATGTTGATTCAGGAGAACAAGTGGCGTGCCGTGCGCTACGGACTCGACGGCAAAATGATAGACTTCGGCAAGCAGAAAGAAGTTCCCGTACGCGACCTCATACATGAGCTGCTGGACTTCGTTGACGACGTGCTGGACGATTTAGGCTCACGCAAAGAAGTCGAGCACGTCCACACCATCCTTGAGCGCGGCACTTCAGCCGACGAGCAACTTCGAGTCTACCGCGAAACAGGCGACTTGAAAGCTGTCGTGGATCGTCTGATTGAACTCACGATGGAAAATGTCCCGCACGATACGAGCGCAGACGCGGTAGCGCCTTCGGCTTAATTCTCCCTGCAAGATAGAAAAAAACAGCCGCGCTAGTTTTGGCGCGGCTGTTTTTCTTTAGAGTTAATCAGAATCGAGCAGTCTTTATTCAGCAGACGTTACTCCGACATGTTTGAGGGATTCGCGCAGGAAGTTCTCGAAGATGATGCGACCGTCGCGTGATTCGTTCGGGTGTTCCCAGCGCGTGGGGTTCTTGTGCCAGTCCTCGAAAGATTTTTCGAGATGGAATTGGACGGTGTAGATTAGCTGTCCTTCATTGCGCTTGACCATCATCTGGTTGCGGCAGAGATAGGCGGTTGCAAGCAGCTTGAATCCTTCGGGTATGCGGTCAATCTGTAGGCCGTGATTCTGCCAGACGCGTAGGATGCGCGCCTCTTTCGTGTAGTCCTGCCAGATGCCGGACTTCTGGTCGTAGATGCCCTGAAAGATAGGGTCGTCCGGCGCAGTGATGCGTATGAAGCGGTACTGGTATTCGTTGGGTCTGTCCGCGCGCCGCTCGTGCTGTTCGCGGTGGTCTAAGGTCTGTATGCGTGCGCCGAATGAAAGGCCAACGAGTTGATGACCGCCGCAGATGCCGAGCACGGGCGTCTTCGTCTGACGAACAAAGTGGCCGAAGCCTTCCAGAATCCCCTGATTGTAGAAATCGAAATCGCGCAGCGTTCCGCTCAATACGATGGCGTCCGGTTTGAACTTCTCCGCCGCCTCGGCAATTTCCGAGACGTGCGTGACCTGCGTAGTGGGGTGCTTCACCAGCCGCTCTATGTTGCTGAGGATGTTTTCGAGGGCGAGGCTGGCAATCTGGCGCTCGCGCCTGATCTGGGAAGTCGCAAGGCGTCCCCATTCCTTCATGGCTACGGGCGAAGCATCATTCGCGTCGCGCAGAAGATTATCCACGACCAGCACGCGCGCAGCTTCGATACGCTTTTCTATAGGCTCGTAGCGACAATAGGTGCGCTGGTTGAAGGGGAAAGGTAACGGGTGCGGTTGATCGAGCGGTGTCTCTTCGACTAATTTAATCTCTTGTGCCATTCCTATATTTAGATGTGCGAGTTTACTGAAAAGTTTCTCAGGTCAAACGCGCCGCTGCTTTGTGTTCTGGTTGAATTTCGGAATTGCCGAGCCAGCGCCCGCCTCATTTATCTCGCGCCGGGCTTCGCTGATTAACTGCGTGCGGAGCCTTGAGCGAAATTGGCTGGTGCGCCCGGCGGCCACGTGCTCTACAAGCAATAGCATGCGATGCCATGAAGATTCAAGCTCGTCGGCGAGAGTTGAAATCTGCGTTATGTCGTAGGGGACGGCAACGTCCGTACAGCCCGCGCGCGCAAACACTGACAGGTAACGAGCCGTAGCTAAATCAGGACAAAGGATGCGGTGCTTTCCGGTCTTCAGCTCGACGCCCAGCAGCGTGTGCTGAATCTCGACCGCGTTCGTCTTCTGAGGCACGTTCAGATGGTGCGAGCGCGTACGCAAAAGCATGATGCGCTCTCTGTAAAGTCGCGCAAGCCACACCTCATTCAGCTCCGCTATAATCTCAGAGACAAATTGTGCGGCGGAAGCCGGATGCTTCCCGCTTTCAGGCTGGAAAACTACTTTTGTGCCTGTGCCGTTCATCACTGCAACATTCATAAAGAATAAGAGCTTGTAGATAGAGTCCGCGAAATAAGCCCACATAGATAATGCAGGAATGACAGGCTTGCGGTCAACGCCCGACTTGCGTCACAGCGCCGGTCGCAGGCTTGCGCTTGAAAGCATCCAGCACACGCCCCGGAAAAAGACCAAGGTAAAAGACGCCCAGGATGGTAATCAACAGCACCAGCGCCATGCTCGCCGGGACGCGCGGCACAGCCCATGTGGTCGTGCGCTCGCGGAAGAACATGACGATAATCAGCCGCAGGTAATAATAGGCGGAGATGGCCGTGTTGAGAACGCCTATCACGACCATGATTGTGTAGAGCGAGTTTTGTGTAGAGCTTCCAACGTCCAGAGCCAGACGAAAGACCGCGACCTTGCCTATGAAGCCTGCCGTGAGCGGCATTCCCAGAAGACTGAGCAGGAAGATTGCAAGAGGATACGAGAGCGTCGGCGCTTCAAAGCCTATCCCGTTGTAATCCTCAACGTCGGTGCGCCGGTCGTTGTTGCGCGCAATCAAGGTGACAACGGCGAACGCACCCAGATTCATCACGGCATAGGTCAGCATATAGAAGGCTACAGCCGCGAGTGCTTCCGACCTCTGCGCCGGGTCGGTCGCTGCGCCAGCCGCTACAAAGCCCACGAGCGCATAGCCTGCGTGCGCGATGGAGGAATAGGCCAGCATGCGCTTGACGTTGTTCTGCACGATGGCGGCGACGTTGCCGACCGTCATGGTAATGATGGCTAGAATTATCAGAGCTTTGAGCCACGCATCGTGTACGTTCGTCGTCGCTGAAGCCCCGGTCGCCACCGCTCCTATAAAAGGGAAGCCGAAGACGAAGACGCGCAGGAACGAAGCAAACCCGGCGGCCTTCGGCCCTGCGGCCATGAAAGCCGTGACGGGCGTGGGCGCACCTTCATACACATCCGGCGTCCAGACATGGAAGGGCGCGGTCGCAATCTTGAAGCCGAAGCCGACCAGCATCATCGCCGCGCCCGCAAACAGCAGCGCCGGGTACATCACATCGCCCGCCAGCACACGCTCGCCTATCTGGGCTATGTTGGTCGTGCCCGCTATGACGCCTGTGCCGCGCACCTGTGCGGTCGCGCCATAGACCAACGCGATTCCGTAAAGCAGAAATGCTGAAGAGAATGAGCCGAGTATAAAATACTTGAGCGAAGATTCGTTGGAGCGCAAATCCGTGCGGCGGAATCCGCACATGACGTAGGTGGCTATGGAGAGAATCTCAAGCCCCAGAAAGATTATGACGAGGTCGCCGCCCGACGCCATCAACATCATCCCCGAAGTTGCGAACAACAGGAGCGAATGAAACTCGCCCGCCGGAAGATGCTCGCCCTCAACCCAGACTATGGAAATCAGAACGGTAAGCGCCGAGACGAAAATGACTATGAGCGTGAAGCTCAAACGTATTTCGTCCAGGACAATCATGCCGTTGAACGTTCCCAGGCCAGCAGACCCGCGCGTCCATAGCCAGATAACGGATGCAGCGCCAGCCGCAAGTCCCGCGAGCGAGAGGCCGCCTGTAATCCAGCGTTGAGAAGGGCGAATGAAGGCGTCCAGCAGCATGACCAGCACGGCGACGCCGCCGACGATCATCTCCGGCAGGATGAGTCCGAAATTAATGTCGGGCGAGCCGCCCGCTTGTAGTGCCGCGAAAAAGTTCATCTCTTAATTGGACGGGCGACCGCTCATTGAAGCAGCGCCCGCGTTCGATTGATTTGCCAGCAGGCGGTCTAGCACGCCGCGCACCATACGCTTGTAATTATCCGGCGTGGTCATGCCTGCATGAGCGGGGGCAACGAAGCGTCCCTGCTTGTCGAAGAAGACGACGAGCGGGATGCGCTGGCGCGTGGAGAATTGCGCGTACGTCCAGCGCGACTCGTCACGCAGGATGGGAAACGTAAACTTAATCGAGCGCGCAAAGCTTTTCAGCGTCCCGTCCGAAACCTGATCTTCCGGCTCTATGCTTACCCAGAAGAATTTCACGGGCTTCGCTTTATACTCGTCCTTCAGTTGCTCCAGCGCACGCAGTTCGTCCTTACACGGCCCGCACCACGTTGCTCCGAAGGAGACCAGCAGCACCTGCCCGCGCATGTTTGTCAGGTCATAAGTCCTGCCGTCAGCGCCCCGCAGCTTGATGTCATAATCATTCGATTGCCCGTTCTGCGCCGAAGCCGCAGGCAGCAGGCAAGTGGAAAGCGAGAGCGATAGGGCTACAATCACAAATAGAAAGATTCTCTTCATAAACTTCAGGCTTTACCTCTGTTTGTTATCCTGGACTTCGACGGAAAAAGAGCCTGCTGCGGCGCTCGATTTGGTCACGCGTTGCTGCACTGCTACTACGCTTTCGCGCGAGCGATTCAGGAACGGGCGCGGGTAAACGCCCATTACCAGCATAAGCAGCAGGAGCGGGATGAGCAATCCAATCTCGCGCGCGTTCAAGTCCCTGAGACGCGCGTTCTCAGGATTAGTGATGCGACCGAAGACCACGCGCTGCAACATCCATAGCATGTACACGGCAGCCCAGATGACGCCTGTAGCGGCCAGCATCGTCGCCACCCGGTTGTAGCTGAAGCCAGTGGATAGCCACGTGCCGAGCAGTATCAGGAACTCGCCTACAAAGCCATTAAGGAACGGCAACCCGATTGACGAAAGCGATGCTATGACGAAGAAGGTGGAGAACCACGGCATTGAAGTCGAGAGTCCACCGAACTCCGAAATCTGGCGCGTGTGCCTGCGGTCATAAATCATGCCGACCAGCAGGAAGAGCGCGCCCGTGGAGACGCCGTGATTAAGCATCTGATAGAGCGCGCCCTGCATCCCCTGTTCCGTGAAAGAGAAAAGTCCCAGCACTACGAATCCCATGTGACTCACGGAGGAATATGCTACGAGCCTTTTGACATCCGGCTGCACCATCGCCACCAGCGCGCCGTAGATGATGCCTATGATGGCAAGGACTATAAAAACCGGGGCGAAATAGCGTGCCATAGCCGGAAAGAGCGCCAGGTTGAAACGCAGCAGCCCGTACGTTCCCATCTTCAGAAGCACGCCCGCCAGAATCACAGAGCCTGCGGTCGGCGCTTCGGTATGTGCATCCGGCAGCCATGTATGAAACGGCCAGAGCGGGACTTTAATACAGAAGGCAAAGGCAAAGGCCGGAAAAATGATGAAAGCGGTGCTCTCCGGGATTACCATGCGTCCGGCCTTGAGCGCATCAAGCAGCGTCAGGTAATCGAATGTGCCGAAGCCCACCTGTTGTTGATGTATATAGTAGAGGGCGATGATGCCGACGAGCATCAGCAGGCTGCCGAGCGCCGTGTAGATGAAGAACTTCGTCGCAGCATAAATCCTACGCTCGCCGCCCCAGATGCCTATCATGAAGAACATTGGGATGAGAGACGCTTCAAAGAAGAGATAGAAGACCAGAAGGTCTAGAGAGACGAAGACGCCTATCATCGCGCTCTCCAGTATGAGCATAAAGACATAGAAGGAGAGCGTGCGCCGCTTGATGCTGTCCCAGCTTGAGAGAATCGAAATCGGCACCAGCAGGGTCGTCAAAATCACCAGCCACAAACTCATGCCGTCAACGCCCAGGTGATAATTGGCTCCGATGGTGCTAATCCAGACGGTTTTATACTCGAATCGGAAAGCCGCATCCGAATTCTCACCAATTCTTGTCAGCAGTATCAGCGAGAGCGCAAACGTAATGACGGAGAAGAGAAGCGCGAGCCAGCGATAATCATTCTCGCGTTTCCAGAACAGGCCGTGGCCTATCAGAGCCAGTGCTCCTATAGTCGGCAGCAGAATAAGGATTGTCAGCAGGTTATCTTGCACCATAAGTCAACATGAAAGCGAAATAGCCTATGATGGCGACCGCGCCTAAGAGTATGATCGCCGCGTACCAGCGCACGAATCCGACCTGAAGGTAACGCACCACGGAGCCTATCTCTGTGATGCCGCGTCCCATGCCGTTGACGATGCCGTCAACGACCCCTACGTCGAAAAGCTTCCACAATCCTTCGCGCGACCCTGTCTTAATCGGATTGACTATAGCCGCATCGTAAATCTCGTCAACGTAGTATTTCTCTTCGAGCAATCTAGGCGCTTGCAGGAGCGGCCTGCGCCTGTAAATAAACCAGCCGATTCCTATGCCTGAAAGGGCTATGATAACGGAGATGACTGTGAACAGCCGTTCGCTTCTTACCTCTTCGGGCGAATGCGTGCGCTCCGCGGCTGGCTCGCCCTGAGAGCCTTCGCCGATTGAGAGCGGCGCTGCCCCGTCCGTCTTCGGCGGCGGAGGCGACAACCAGCGCGCCTCGCCCGTCCCAACGGCTTCCGCAGGCGCAGTGCCTTCGCCAGCCGCCACAGGATGAGCTACGACAGGCTCAAGCGTTTGCTCGAAATAGTTGGGCGTGTGCAGGCCGACCATTGAGCTTAAGGCATAAGGGATGCCTACAAGGCCGCCAACGGTCGAGAGAATCGCCAGCACTATGAGCGGCATTGTCATCGTCCACGGCGACTCGTGCGGCTTGAACTGGCCGCCGTGATGAGCGTGCTCGTCATCCGCATGATCATCCACATGCTCGCCGGTCTCGTGATGCGGGCGGTCGTCAGCCGAAGCAAGCCGAGCGTCGTGCGGCGCTTCGTCCTTGTCATAAGCAGCCGCGTGCGCTTCGTCCGCCTGGCCTCCGGCATGAGCATCGCGGAAGCGCTCTTCGCCCCAGAAGGTCATGACCATCAAGCGCGTCATGTAAACGGCGGTCAATAGAGCAGTCACCGCCCCGACGACCCAGAGTATTTTAGGAACCGGGGCAGCCTTCTCCGAAGTGCTCCACAGGGTCGTAGCGCTCCAGGTCTTCCACAGAATCTCGTCCTTCGAGAAGAAGCCTGCGAAGATAGGAATGCCGCTGATGGCGAGCCATCCCGTCATCATCGTGGCGAAAGTAATCGGCATGTACTTCTTCAACCCGCCCATGCGCCGCATGTCCTGCTCATGATGCATGCCGTGAATGACGGAACCGGAGCCGAGGAAGAGAAGCGCCTTGAAGAACGCGTGCGTCATCACATGGAAGATGGCCGCAACGAACGCGCCCATACCGCAGGCCAGAAACATGTAACCCAACTGCGAGACAGTCGAGTATGCCAGCACCTTCTTGATGTCGTTCTGAGCGATGCCGATGGTGGCGGCGAAGATTGCTGTGGCCGCTCCTATGATTGCCATGATGAACATTGCCATCGGCGCGTGCGTGTAGATGGCTGAGCAGCGCACAACCATGTAAACGCCCGCCGTCACCATTGTCGCCGCGTGAATCAAAGCAGAGACGGGCGTAGGCCCTGCCATAGCATCAGGCAGCCACACATAAAGCGGTATCTGAGCAGACTTGCCGGTTGCGCCTATAAAGAGAAGCACGGCAACGGAGGTAATGCCGCCAGCGATGATTGCCTGTGCAGTAAAAGCATCAGGAGCCATAGCGGCAATGCGAGCCAAAGAGCTGTAAACCTCTGTGCCGCCCACATTCTTATCGAAGAAGCTGATAGAGCCTGTGAGGAAGAAGACGAGCATGATGCCTATGACCACACCCCAGTCGCCAATGCGATTCATGACGAAAGCCTTCTTCGCGGCATCGCCCGCTTCAAGCCTATCCGTGTAATAACCTATTAAGAGATAAGAGCAGAGGCCGACGCCCTCCCAGCCGACGAACATCAGCAGGAAATTGTCTGCCAGCACGAGCGTCAGCATCGAGAACATGAAGAGATTCAGGTAAGCGAAGAAGCGATAGAATCCTTTATCGCCGTGCATGTAGCCGGTCGCGAAGATGTGAATCAGAAGACCGACGAAGGTGATAAAGAGCGTGTAGATGCCGCTCAGGCGATCCATCGCGAGGCCGAAGTCCGCGCGAAAATTGCCGACCTGGATCCAAGTCCACAGGTGATCGAAAACCGGCGCGGTGACACTCTCAGGCTCGCCTATGTGAAGCGCACCGCCATGCATGAAGGCTAGATAGAAGGCAACGACAGTTGACACGACCACCGCCCCGCAGGCAATCAAGCCCACAAACAGCTCGTTCCGAATGCGGCGACCCAGCAGCCAGTTGATGGCCGCCCCTGCCAGCGGTGCGAAAATAATGTAACGAAGCATAAAGTTCAGTAAGCGGTAAGCAGTGAGCAGTAAGCAGCGTTCGACTGCTTACTGCTCACTGCTTACTTTTCACAGTTTTAGGATGTTCGCATCGTCCACGTCCAGCGATTCGCGGTTGCGGAAGATGGCGATGATGATGCCGAGGCCGACCGCCGCCTCGGCTGCCGCGACCGTCATCACGATGAAGACGAAGAGTTGTCCGGTCACATCGCGAAAGTAGCTCGCAAAGGCCACGAATGTCAGGTTCACTGCGTTGAGCATCAGCTCAATGCACATGAACATCGAAATCACGTTGCGCTTGATGATGACGCCAACTACGCCTATGGTGAACAACACAGCCGAGAGCGCCAAGTACCATGACAACTCTATGCCCTGCACCTCCAGCGCCGGAACGCTTTGCAGCGCGAGCGGAAAATTAAAAACCAACTGGGTCATACCTTATCCTTCAATCGTCGCCGTGCTTTCTGGGCACATCATCGAAGCCTAAAACGCGCGCAGCCTCCTCAGTCGTGTCCGCCTCGACCTCCGTCGCATCGCCTACCGCCAGCGGGTCAATCACATCCTTTGGCAGAACCAGCGTGCCCGGAATGACGCGTGCAGCGGGTGGCAGCACGTTGGCGCGCCGCGCCAGACTCATCGCGCCGACAATCGCCATCAGGAGCAGGATAGACGTAATCTCGAAGGGCAATAAATATTTTGTGAACAGCCCTGAGCCTATATTCGCCGTCAGCCCTACGCTGGAGTTTATAGCGTTGCGTGGTGTCGCCGGATTCGTCTGCACGTAAAAGAGTATGAAAGAGGATTCGGCGACCAGCACTGCGGCCAGAGCGATGGCAAGCGGCACCAGATAGCGCATGCGAAGTGGACGCCGCTCTTCCTCTTCGACGTTCAAGAGCATGATGACGAAGACGACGAGCACCATAATCGCGCCCGCGTAGACTATGACCTGCACGGCGGCTATAAACGGCGCGGCCAGCGTCAGGTAAAGACTGGCGAGCGCTATAAAGACGCCGATTAAAGAGATGGCGCTGTAGAGCGGATTGCGCTGCGCCACCATCGAAATCGCGCAACCCAGGGCAAGCCCGCCGAACAGAATAAAGAGAAGAGCGCTTATCATCTAAAAACAGTGACAGGTGACGAGTGACAGGAAAGAATATCGCTTAAGTCATCATCACTAAATAATGTTGAAGTAAGCCAGCGTCGCCGTCAAAAAGATGTTCAGGATGGCGACGGGCAGCAGGAACTTCCAACCGAAGTTCATCAACTGGTCGAAACGAAAGCGCGGGAGCGTGCCGCGCAGCCAGATATACAGAAACAGGAACAGGAAAACTTTGACGAAAAAGCCTATGACGCTCACCAGCCCGAAAAGAAAAGTGCCGCGCCCGAAGAGATATTCGGCGAAGGGAACATTCCAGCCGCCAAGGAAAAGGGTCGTCGCCAGCATCGAGACCGTGAACATGTTGACGTACTCGGCCATGAAGAAGAGCGCGAACTTCAATGCAGAGTATTCGGTGTGGAAGCCTGCGACCAGCTCCGTTTCGGCTTCGGGCAAGTCAAAGGGCACGCGGTTCGTCTCCGCGATGGCAGAAATTAGATAGATGATGAAGCCTATGAACTGCGGCACAATGTTCCACTTCATGCCGTACCAGGCGGACTGCTGCTCGACGATGCTGTAAAGATCGAGCGTGCCCGACATCAGTATCACTCCGATGAGCGAAAGACCTAAGCTTAGCTCGTAAGAGATAAGCTGCGCAGAGGAGCGCAGGCCGCCCATCAAGCTGTACTTGCTGTTGGATGACCAACCGGCCAGCATGATTCCGTACACGCCGACCGAAGTGATGCCCAGAACGTAAAGCAGCGCGACATCGAAGCGCGCCAGCACGAGCGTAATGCTGCCCAGTATAGGCAGATTAATTGACGGCCCGAACGGGTAAACGATCATCGGCATCAGTGCCGCGATAATCGCTATCATTGGCGCTAGGAAGTAGACGAACTTGGTGGATTTGTCCGGGACGATCTCTTCTTTGAGGATGAATTTGAGAAGGTCTGCGAAGGGCTGCAAGATGCCGCCGTAGCCGACGCGGTTCGGCCCCAGTCGTCCCTGTATGAATCCCAGAACGCGACGCTCTGCCAGCACAGTGTACGCAACAATCATCAGCACGACCGTGAACGCCACCGTGATCGCCGTTAGCTGCAAAGCCACCTGCTTGATAGTCTCCATAGCGATTATTTTCGATTTTAGATTTGCGATTTTCGATTTGAAAAGGAAGCGCTCAATCAGCGCAGCCTCTCAAACCCAAATCGCAAATCGGCAATCGCAAATCTAAAATTCTTTTCAGTCTCCTGCGACCGCTTCGGTGCGGCGCTGTAGCCCCGGGTCAACCGTAATCTGGTACAGGGGCGAAATCAGGACGCTGGGCGGCTCAGGGTTTCCAGCCGCGAGCAGGTGAAATTGCGGGGTCTTGCTGGTCAGCGTCCCCAGCTTGAAAAGCTCATGGCCGACTTCGGGCGTCTCCGTTATCTTCTCTGCCGTCTCGCCTAAACTTTCGACATTGACTCGAATACGCTCAAGCTCTTCTGTCAGAGAGCGTTTTTCAGCAACCGCGTGCCTGACCTGAACAGGCTTCGTCTCGTCCTTCAAAAGCGGATAGCGCAGGCCATTGTAAGCAGGGACGTGCTCGGCCAACTCTTTGAAGACGGCGCTGGCGGACATTTGCCATCCGAAATCCACGCCGAGCGTCTTCGCAAGCTGAGCCGTTATCATCCAATCCTGTTTCGATTGATGAACGGGTGGGATGCTCTGGCGCAGGCGCTGTACGAAGCCGCAGTTGTTCGTAAATGTGCCGTCAGATTCGTAGGCGGAAGCGGCTGGCAGCACGACATCTGCGTACGGGGTCGTCTCTGTCTCGAAAAGCTCCTGCACCACAAGGAAGTCCAGACGACTGAGAGCGTCTTCGCGCCCGCCGAGGTGTTCGGGTAGAAAACTGCCCGCGACATACATGCCCCGGATGGACGTGCCTGACGCATCAAGCATCGCGTCAGCAGTCATCGCGCCGTCCATCAATCCTGTGTCGTACACGCCCACGCTGTTGTTGTAAAGCGGCAGTGGATGAAGCAGCACGCGGCGCGACTCTCTGCCGAACGTGTGTGCCCATTGAGCTATCACGGCCTGAGCGTCGCTGCTTACTTCCGCACCGAACATGATAACTATATCGCCCTCAGTGCCCGTGATGGCGCGGCGCAGCTCAATTAAATCAATCTCTTCCAAGCCCATCTTGCGCGCGGCGAGAGCGTTGTGTGCCTGATCTGCAATCGCCAGCACCGCCGCGTCCTCTGTGCCGGGGCGTATGTGCAGGAACTTCGTAGCCTGCTGTTTCAGGCGAATCGGTCGGCTGTTAATGAGAAGAAACTGTGCGCCACCGTTGCGCACGGCCTGACGAATCTGCTTGCCCGTCAAAGGCTGCAACTCCTCCGGCTCGCCGCCGATGAGAAGAATCGTCTTCGCATAGCGAATGTCTTTTGTGGTGGCGAGCGCCCCGCTCAAGTTCTTGAAGAAAGGCGCGAGCGAGAAGGCGTCCGTCGCAGTGTAATTCTCCGTGCCGATTGCCTCGCGCGCGAAGCGAAGCAGCGCGTAGTTCGATTCATTGCTCAGGCGCGGGCTTCCCACTACGCCTATGGAAGATGCGCCGTGTGCCTCTTTAACGGCCTGTAGTTTCGAGGTGACTAATTGAATGGCGTCGTCCCACGTCGCGGGCACAAGCCGACCGCCCTTACGATAACGAATCATGGGCGTGCGCAGTCTCTCTTCGTGATTGACGAAGGGATGCGCGAAGCGACCCTTGATGCAGAGGAACTCGCCGTTGTGGCCGTTGACGTAGCGGTCGCGCGCGACTACGCGCATCAATTCGCCGCCGCGTGAGCCAAGAGAAACCTCGCAGCCGTCCGAACAGAACGTGCAGGTCGAAACCTTTTGATCCAACTCCCACGGCCTTGCCTGATTGCGATAGGTCGCATCGAGCAAAGTCCCGGTCGGGCAGACTTCAATGCAGTTGCCGCACTGAGAACAGTTGAGCCAGCCGCCATACGTGCCTATGACTGTGTGCGCGCCGCGCCCTCCGGCTTCAATCGCGTCCTCGCCCATCCACTCGTCGCAGACGCGCGTGCAGCGTTTACAGAGAATGCAACGCTGCGCGTCGTTGGCGACAATCGGCGAGAGATACTTTTCGGGCTGAGCATTCTTCTTTTCCGTAAAGCGCTCTTCAAGCCCTCCCCAGTCGAACGCCATCTCCTGCAACTCGCATTCGCCGCCACGGTCGCAGACGGGACAATCGAGCGGGTGATTGGCGAGCAGGAATTCGACCATGGCGCGCTGCGCCTTCTCAATCTCTTCGCTCTGCGTGGTGACGACCATCCCGTCCGTGCAGATAATCGTGCAGGAGGTCTGCAATTTCGGCATCTTCTCTATGCGCACAAGGCACATGCGGCAAGACGCCTGAAGCGCCAGGTCTGCGTAATAACAGAAGGACGGAATGTTGAAGGCATTCTCGCGGCAGACATCTATCAGGCGAGCGCCCTTCGCCACCTGAAACTCCTGCCCGTTAATCGTGACTTTTATTAGCTCAGTTGACATCTTATCTGTGATACTGATTTTTTCTTACAAAATTGGTTCACCTTCTCGCGTTTTCCAGTTATTTGAATTTAAAGGTGAACTACCCCACCCTCGTTTGCTCTGTGGAGAATAAATAATTACTGGATGACCCGAATCACCAATAATCTTTATCCACAACCTTTTCTCTTTAAGGTTTTTCACATTCCCAGAGTTAACATACTCCCTGCATTTCGCCACTACATCATTGAGCGATACCTCATCTCCTTCTGTGTAGCCATGCCAAGTCATTACAACAAATCTCAGGCACGCATTCCCTCATGCGCCAGCTTTGGGAACAACTCCTGGGCGGTTCGCCCTGTCAAACTCATGTAAAGCGAGTCGGCGCACAAATCTATCAGGCTTCCCCATTCAAGTCTCCGACCCGTTGAATTGATCTGTACCTGTTCAAAGAATGCCGGGTCGTCCCACGCCGCGAATACCCCTTGTCCGGCCAAGGCAGACAAATCAACTGAGCCTTCTGCGCTGTCAGAAAACTTAACGTAAAGGCGATAGGGGGCGAGCGCACGTGCTTCAATAATCTTTATCATCGCTTCTATCCCGCCGCGACCTCTGCTTCTATTAGCCGCGCGAGGTGCCGCTTGAAATCTTCCGGGAACTTCTTGATTGCCGATTGAATCGGCCATGCGGCGGCGTCGCCCAAGGGGCAGAAGGATTTTCCTTCTATGTTGTCGCAAATATCTAACAGCAATTGTGCATCTTCGGGACGGCCTTCGCCACGAGCGATGCGTTTGAAAACTTTGACGAGCCAGTCCGTGCCTTCACGACAGGGCGTACACCAGCCGCAGGACTCGTGCTTGTAAAATTCGGTCAGGTTCTTGGTTGATTCAAAGACATCCACGGTCTCGTCCATGACGATGAAGCCGCCGGAGCCGACCATCGAACCCGCCGCCACGATTCCTTCATAGTCCATGCGCACGTCTTTGCCAATGATGTCGGACGCGGGCATGATGTAGACGCTTGAGCCGCCGGGAATCACTGCCTTCAACTTCTTGCCACCCAACATTCCCTGGCAGTCTTCCATGATGAACTTCTCCATGTCGTCGTAGCCCATAGGAAGCTCGTACACGCCCGGACGATTGACGTGACCCGATACAGACCAGACCTTCGTGCCGCCGCTCTTTTCCGTCCCCAGCTTTTGATAAGCCTCGCCGCCCATCTTGATAATGTCCGGCACAGCCGTCAACGTCTCTACGTTATTGACGACCGTCGGGCAGCCGTAAAGACCTGCGACGGCAGGGAAGGGAGGCTTCATGCGCGGGTGGCCGCGAAGTCCTTCCAGAGAATTCAAGAGCGCCGTCTCTTCGCCGCAGATGTACGCGCCCGCGCCCGTGTGCGTGTAAACCTGACAGGTGAAGTTCGTGCCTAAGATTTTTTCGCCGACTAATCCGGCTGCGCGGGCTTCCGCCAGAGCCGCGTCCATAATATCAATCAAGTACCTGTACTCGCCGCGCGTGTAGATGTAGCAGGTCTGCGAACCCAGAGCGTAAGCGGCTATCAACATGCCTTCGATAAGCATGTGCGGGTCGCGTTCCATCAGGTAGCGATCTTTGAACGTGCCCGGCTCGGATTCGTCTGCGTTGCAGACGACGTACTTGGCTTTCGGCGAATCCTTCGGCACAAAGCTCCACTTCATGCCTGTAGGAAAGCCCGCGCCGCCGCGACCGCGCAGGGCAGACTTCTTAAGCTCGCCAATGATGTCGTCCGGCGACATCCCGTCGAGCACTTTCTTCAGCGCAACGTAGCCGCCGTGTTTGCGGTAAACTTCCAGTGTGTGCGAATTCTCCAACCCGACACGCGCGAGTTGAAGCGGCTCGCAGCCGATAGCCCCTATAAACATAATCAACTTTGCTTATCTAGCCGTGGAATACGACACCCTCATATATAGAGTGCATTGCACCATCGGCTCTATACTCATCGAATTAACAATAGAGTCGAACACGCTCCTGTCCAGAGGCTCCAAGTACGAGGTGCTGCTTTTGCGCTCGCGTATGACGCGGGTTCTGGACTCGTAATTCGCATCAACCGCGCCCGACTCGTAAGCCGTGTAGGTTTGATAAAGCTCCGCAGGATACTTCGTGTCATAAGTCTCTTGAAGAAGAGCGGTGCGCCTGATTGCCATCCCCAGCGTGCGAACGTAAGTATCCTCTTTCTGTTTGACGACACGCACAGCCTCTTCAAAAAGGCGGCTACGAATCCTGCTCATGTCGTTGATGATGTAGTCAACTTTAATGAGGTCGAAAATCGAAGCCTGCGCGGCGGCTGCCAAAAGCTTTTCCAGCAGAGACCTGTCTTTGTACCTGACACTGATAGTCTTCTTCGTTTCAAAGCCCGACAACTGCTCTCGGATTGTGCCGTCAACGGGCGAGCTGAAATTGTAAACCCGGTTCTGCGTGATGAAATCAACGAAGGTGTCGCTACGGGGGATGCCCAGCCGCTCGGCGGCGCTTAGAAACTGTCCTATCAGTTCATTAACCTTCTGATTACTCTCGGCCACTGTGGGCGCTACCTGCGACGCGCCGAAGACTGCTAAGAATTCGTCGGGCTGAGCGTTCAGCAGGACGTAGGCTTCGATTACCGTCTCGCCGTTGTAGTAGACGATGCCGGTCGTAGGGGGCTTTCTATTATCAGTGTTACGGTTGTAGTTGCGATTGCCGCTCTCTTGTCCGGGGACGCTCAAAGCACACAAGGCCGAGATGAGCAAGATGAGAAAGGCTTTTTTCATGTACACTCCTCCCTTTAGCTCAAGGTAACGTGTCCAGAAGCTCGTCAACTTTCTCCGGCGTTAGATTCTCGTGATAATCAAATCCAATCTGAAACATGGGCGCAGTGCCACACGAGCCTAAACACTCTACGAGCGAAACTGAAAAGCGCCCATCCGGCGTAGTCTCGCCAGGGCGTATGCCGAGCCGCTTGCAAACGTGCTCGGTAATCTTAGGCTCGCCCATAATCTTGCACGAAAGCGTCTTGCAAATCTGAATGTGATGACGCCCGACAGGCTCCGTGTTAATCATAGAGTAGAAGGTCGCAACCTCCCAGATGTCCGTGATTCTCACGCCGAGCTTGTCCGCTAAGTAAGCAACTCCCGGCGGGTCAAGCCAGCCTCCGCGCTCGCGCTGCACTATGAACATCAAGGGCAGGATGGCCGAGCGCTTTCTATCGGGCGGATACTTCGCCAGATGTAGATCAATCTCCGCCTCTACCTCCGGTGAAAAGCGCGCCATCTCCTGCGGCACCTTCGCCTCCTGCGGCAGCGGATTGTTGAGCGTAAACTGCGAAGACATAGTTTTCAGTTTTCGGTTTTCAGTTTTCAGTTTTTAATGACCAGCTTCTTTGCTGAAAACTAAAAACTAAAAACTGAAAACTATCTATCTATTTCTCCGAGCACAATATCGAGCGAGCCTATAATGGCGACTACGTCTGCGATCATCTCGCCTTCTACCATGACGGGCAGGGCTGAGAGATTGACGAAGCTGGGGCCGCGAACGTGTACGCGCGCAGGCTTTGCGCCGCCGTCGGATTTGATGTAGACGCCAAGCTCGCCCTTGGAGCCTTCTATGGGGTGATAAACTTCGCCCGCCGGGACATTGAATCCTTCGACTATAATCAGGAAGTGATGAATGAGCGCGTCCATGTGCGTCTTCATAGCCTCGCGCTCCGGCAGGACGACTTTCGGCGCATCGGCTTTGACAGGGCCGGGGCGAAGCCTCGCAAGAGTTTGGTTGACTATCTTCACAGACTCTTTAAGCTCGCGCATACGCACCATGTAGCGCGCCCACACGTCGCAGCCCGTCTCGACCGGAATCTCGAAATCGTAAGTTTCGTAACCCGTGTAGGGATTCGTCTGCCGCACGTCAACCTTGATGCCGCTTCCGCGCAGGCACGGGCCGGTCAGCCCCCAGTCAATCGCTTCCTCCGCAGAGATGTAGCCGACGCCTTTCGTGCGGCTCTGGAAAATCGTGTTGCCGGAGACGAGCGTATGAAATTCGTCTAAGGCTTTCGGAAAAGCGTCTGTGAACTGTTTGACGCGGCGCTCAAAGCCTGCTGGCAAATCCATCATCAGCCCCCCGACGCGAAAATAAGAGGGCGTCATGCGTCCGCCTGAACAGGCTTCGATGAGATTCATAATCTTCTCGCGCTCGCGGAAGGCATAGAAGAAGACCGTCATCGCGCCGATGTCGAGCGCGTGCGTGCCCAGCCAGACCAGGTGCGAGGCTATGCGCTGCAACTCGCACATCATGACGCGAATGACCTGTGCGCGCTCTGGAATCTCAAGCCCCAGAAGCTTCTCGATTGCCATCACATAGGCCAGATTGTTGCCCAGCGGATTCAGATAATCCATCCTATCCGTGATGACTATCCCCTGCTGCCACTTCTTGTACTCGAAGAGCTTCTCCATGCCTGTATGCAGGTAGCCTATGTCGGGCGTGGCGCGGACAATCATCTCGCCGTCCAGCACCATCTCAAGCCGCAGCACTCCATGCGTGCTGGGATGCTGCGGCCCGAACGAAATAGTCATCTGCGTATCGAGCGGCTGGTCAATGACCTCGTAGGGCGGAAGATTTGTGGTAGAAGCGCTCATAATCAAACATCAAAGATTCTGACAACCTTGTAGGCGAAATCCGGCAGAATTGGAGAAGATAGTTCACTCTCACCGCTTAAAGTTTCAATCAATTCCAGCTCAGACTCACTCAAGCGATAAACCTCTACCATTGCTTCGTGCCAGTTAACTATCCAATATTCCTTGACTCCATACCTGGCATACATCTGCCTTTTTATGTTTCGGTCACGACGTTCATTCTCTGCACCAGCAGAAAGGACTTCGATGACCAGATCTGGCGCGCCGTAGAGTTTACCTTCTGAAAGTATCTCTAGAAATCGCTCGTTAGTTAGATAAGCTATGTCCGGCCTGACGGAATCAAATTCACTAAGAATCACGCCCGGTTCCGGCACGACCCTCCCGATTGGGTTACGGCTCAAATATTCTTTGAGAGCATAGAGTAAATTGGAAATGGCAAATTGATGAACGATATGAGGGGCACGAGACACAAGCAAATCTCCAGCAATCAATTCGTATCGTTGATCATTTTCCGGTAATGCTTCTAGATCAGCGATGGTTAAAAGAGGTCGAATCTGTGTCGTCATAACAACGCCCTATAGTAATTAAATCTAAGTTAAGCTATATGGCTCGTAGCCGCGCAGCGGAAAATCTTTTCTAAGCGCGTGGCCTTCCCAGTCGTCGGGCAAAAGGATGCGCCGCAGGTCTGGATGGCCTTCAAAGATGATGCCGAACATGTCGAAGGTTTCGCGCTCGTGCCAGTTGGCAGTCTTCCAGACGCCGGTCACGGTCTGTACGCGCGGGTCGTCTTCGTTGAGCACTACTTTTAAGCGTGTACGATGATACTTGGTTGTAGAGAACAGATGATAGTTGACCTCGAAGCGAGGCTCTTCTTCCGGCCCTCGGTCAACGCCGCAGATGTCCACCAGCATGTCGAACCCGATGTCAGGCGCTCCCTTTAGAAAGCTGCACGCCGCAAGGATGTGCTCGCGCGGAACAATGACGGTCGTCTCGCCGAAGGCTTCTATAACTTCGACGACCCATGCAGGGTTCTGACGCTGCAACGCCGCCACCAGGGGGGACGGCGTCGCGGTACTGCTCAGCGTTTCTTCCTGCGCCTCAGTGCTTGCGGCGCGCTCGTTCTCATTTGCCATAACTTAATAGCTGTCAGCTATCAGCATTCAGCAATCAGCAGAAGAAAAAGCTGACTGCTGACCGCTGATTGCTGATTGCTCATGATGATCTTCTTCGCTCATGCCGCGAGGCGATTGTATAGGGGCGCGATGTCTCTTGTGCTGCTGCTTCGTTGGTGGCGGAGATGCCAGAGCCGGGAAGGGTGCCCGGCGGGACTGCCTCGCGCGCTTCTTCCACGGGAATGTCCTTACGGAAGCGCACGCTCTCGTTCATCACCTTGTCCTGAAGCATCATGACTGCGTGAATCAGCATTTCGGGGCGCGGGGGGCAGCCCGGAATATAAACGTCTACCGGAACAATCTTGTCCACGCCCTGCACTATGGCGTAATTGTCGAAGACGCCTCCGGACGTTGCGCAGGCACCCATCGAGATGACCCACTTAGGCTCCGGCATCTGGTCATAGATGCGTCGAAGCACTGGAGCCATCTTGCGCGAGACACGGCCAGAGACGATCATCACGTCTGCCTGTCTGGGGCTGGCGCGAAAGACTTCGGAGCCGAAGCGCGCCAGATCGTTGCGCGAATTTGTGGAAGCCATCATCTCAATGGCGCAGCAGGCCAGCCCGAATGTGGCAGGCCACAGAGATGATTTACGCGCCCAGTTAATCAATGAATCGAGCCGCGTCGTGATGACTTCAGGTAAAGCTTCGGCGATTATATTTTCGAGTCCCATTGCTTTTGACTCCGTACTACAACAAAACCTTTTCAGGCCGCGCGCCGGTCTATGATGGCTTTACGTTTTTCCTGCGCGTCATTGAGCGCGCGCGCTTCACCCAGAGCCTCGCGCCGCGCACGCTCGCCCCAGTCGAACGCGCCCTTCTTGACGACGTAGATGTAGCCGACCAGCAGAAGCGCGACGAAGAGCATCATCTCGAAATAGACCAGATTGCGCATCATAGGGCTTTCGGCAGCAAGGCGTTTGAAGACGACAGCCCAGGGGATTAGAAAGATGGCTTCAATATCGAAGAGGATGAAGATCATCGCTATGAGATAGAACTTGACGGAGAAGCGTTCGCGCGCAGAGCCTACGGGGTCTTTGCCGCACTCGTAGGGCATGAGCTTCGTGCGCGTTGACTTGCGCTGCCCCACCAGTTGCGAAAGCACTATGTTCCCGCCTGCGAAGCCGAGCGCAACGATGAACATCAGCAGTATGGGCAAGTACGCTTCTAAGCTAAATTCCTGCATGACGACAATCCAGTCCTTAACAAGCTACACTTTTGCCTTCCCGTACACTCTCTTTGTCCGAAGAGAGGTCGGCCAGAGCATCTATTTAGAGATTGAGAATCATGGCACAAGCTCATCGTAGTCCATGAAAACTTGTGTGTCAAGCACTGCTTATGCGCGCGAAAAGCGCTTCGACTGAAGTAGATTGACCGCCTGAAAACGGGCGTGATACTGTGCTTCGTGGCGCTGAAAAAGTCCCAAATCCCAAGTCCAAAGTCCCAGGTTAAAAACGGGATGCTTTGACTTGGAGCATGGGACTTGGAACTTGGGACTCTGGCATGATTACAGGATTCAACACAGATGTAGAGCACGGCGGAACGGTCTACCATGTGCAGACGGAGGACAAGGGCTTGGACTCGCCGCTCATCCTCTCACTCGTCTATGTGGGCGGGGCTATCTTAGCCAGCAAGCGCTCGCCCTATGATGATTTGATAGCGAAGGGATTTGACGAGAAGGAACTGGCCGACCGCTTGAATCGCCAGCATAAGCTGATCTGCGCGGCCATTCGTTCGGGGCGCATAGAAGATTTGAAGCGCATGAGCCAGCGCGACACAAGCGCAACGGCAGCAACACCCGCTGCAACACCCGCGCCTGAAAAGCCCTCTAAGAAGTCCGTAAAGCAGCCGCGCGCCGAAAAGGTAGAGCAGCCGTTAGAGATTCCGCCCGTACATGCTAAAGCGGAAGCCTCCGCGCAGGAAGCCGCTTCGACACCAGCGCCGCAACCGCCCGAAGTGAAAGTAAAGAAGTCTACGCCGCAGAAGGGAATCAAGCAGAGCGTGCGCTCTATCTTGCATGATGTGGTGGCAGACTTTGCGCGTGCAGAAGCCGCTTCAGATGCGGGGATTCACCTGAGCCTGATTGAAGAAAAGGAGTTCAGGGGCGGCGCAACGGTGATGTTGAAAATCAGGGTCGGTCGCGGCTCGAATGGTAAGGAAGTGATTGAAGGCGCGGAAATCACGGTCAAGGTTCTAGGCTCAACCTTTCGCCCTTTAATCTTTCCGACCAGCACAGGCGCGGACGGTATCGCAACGGTGCGCGCCGTGCTGCCTCACTTCAAGACCGGACGCGCGGCCATCCTGGTGCGCGCCATAGCAGACGGCTATGAGGCAGAGCTGCGCCGCATCATTCATCAAGGCTGAGGAGTAAGACGCTATTTTGCGCGTGACGATAAACGGTGAAGACAGGGAGTTGCCGGAGGAGCTGACTCTGGATGCCTTGATAGAGCAGCTTGCGCTCGCGCCCGAACGCCTTGCCATCGAGCGCAACCGTGAAGTCGTGCGCCGCGCAGACTGGCCGCACATCGTCCTGGCCGAAGAGGACAGGATAGAGATAATTCACTTCGTCGGCGGCGGAGGGATAGTGAAAAGTAAGCAGTAAGCAGTGAGCAGTCGAACGAAAACCGTTTAACCGTTCGTCTCGTTCGACTGCTTACTGCTTACCGCTTACTGCTTACTTTCCACGCCGTTCGGGTGTAAAGTCATGAAAACTTAATGTCGAGGGTATCAATAAATTTATGTCCAGTATTGCTCTTACCAAAGAAACAGCATCGGATAAGTTTGAGATAGGAGGGCGCACGTTTCATTCCCGGCTGATTGTGGGTACGGGGAAGTATCGCTCTTTCGAGGAGATGAAGGCGGCGCACATTGCGTCGGGCGCGGAGATGGTGACGGTGGCGGTCAGGCGCGTGCCGCTAGACCGCCGCGAGGAATCTTTTCTTGACCACTTAGACCCTAAGCTTGTCATCCTGCCCAACACCGCCGGATGCTACACGGCTGAAGAGGCCATACGCACCGCACGCCTTGCGCGAGAAGCGCTTGAGACAGACCTGCTCAAGCTAGAAGTCATAGGCGATCAGGTGACGCTCTTTCCAGACAACGAACAGACGATTGAAGCCGCACGCGTGCTCGTCAAAGAAGGCTTCACTGTGCTGCCGTATTTCTCTGACGACCTGATTGCGGCGAAGAAACTGCTTGATGCAGGCTGCGCCGCCATCATGCCGCTGGCCGCGCCCATAGGCTCCGGCCTCGGCGTGCAGAACCCCGCTAACCTTCGCATCATGCGCGAGCAGTTACCCGACGCGACGATTATCGTTGACGCTGGCGTAGGCACGGCGTCAGATGCAGCCGTGGCTATGGAACTCGGCGCGGACGCCATACTGATGAACACCGCTATTGCCGAAGCACAGGACGCGGAGAAGATGGCACGCGCCATGCGGCTAGCCACAGAAGCCGGACGCCTTGCTTATCTCGCAGGCCGTATGCCCAAACGTCTTTATGCGAGCGCGTCTAGCCCGCTTACCGGAAATATCCGCTAAAATGTATTGATTTCGGTCTGGGGAATCACAGTTCCGGCCTTCGGGATTGCGATTCCCACCTTCAGGAGCGCGATTTCGGGCTTCGGAATCGTGATTCCACGTGAGGGATTTACGATTCCCCGCTTCGGAATCAAGATTTTCCCTTAAAGAATCCGGGTTCTGAGGCGGGGAATCACGATTCTTAAGGCCGGTATCAAGATTCTGATGGCGGGAATCGCCTTTCTGAAGAGTAAAATTCCGATTCTGAAGGGGAGAATTGCGATTTTAGCCTTTGCAAGCGTGATTGCACGCTCTGCAATCGCACCTGTAAGCCATGCAGACGCGCTTGCAAGGCTTGCAACCCCGACCGCAAAGGCTGCAATTCCCAATCGCATGCCTTACACGCGCTCCTGCATGCCTTACACTCACGCCTGCAAAGACCGAAATCGAGGCTGTTAAGACTACAATTTGCAATTTCAGGGCGGAAATTGAGAGGCAAAAGGTAAGTAACGTGAGGCGCGACATAAGAAGGAAGAATGATAGCCCCTGAAAGGGGCGATAGAATGTAGCCCACGGCGCAAGCCGTGGGAATTAAGTCGCCTTCAAAGTTAAAAGCCCCGGTAGGGGCGAAAGGTTCTCAAGATTTCTTTCGCCCCTACCGGGGCTTTGAAATGTTTTCTATGATTCTATCCCCACGGCTTGCGCCGTGGGCTAAAGTCTGTCGCCCCTTTCAGGGGCTAATAATACCAAGTTGCAGTAGAAAAAGAGGTCAGTACCGCCTGCGTGAGCGGGCGGGTCTCAAGCGTCGCCAACAACCCGCCCGCTTACGCAGGCGGTACTGACCTGCATGTCCTCTCGTCCTCTCTTTTTATCGCAACTTGGTATAAGAGAATAGTTTGCTTATGTCGAACTGACGTTAAGTAGCAGCTAAAGTTGCACCCACAAACCCTGAAAGGGGCAGCAGATGCTACAGTCATAGGAAAGGGGCGACAGGTGTTTCACTATTCGGAAACTCTGTCGCCCCTCAAACGCATCAAGTAGGAGTGGGTGGACTGCCGCAAACCATCGCCGCCATATACGGCAGGCTCAGGTCGTCAAAGGTCTGAGTCCCTTTCCGCGTCAAGAGTGTACCTGACCCTCTGCTCTTTGAAAGCGATGAACGGAGCGCTTCTGTGCCTGAAAGATTCGGAGTCATGTAAAAGCTAGTGTCGGTTGCAGGCTTTTCCTTCTCATCCCGCCCCGTGTTCATTAAGTCGAGGAAGTAGTGGAGAAGCGCGAATACGCTGTTATTCAAACCCCGCCCGTTCTCAGGCGTGATTGGCATCATCAACCCTAGACTGGGACAAACATTCAATGTCGAGGCCATGTTACGCGGGGCATTCGCTCCGGTTGGCGTAAGTATGTCGAAGTCAGCCGAGTTGATATTTGTGTCTGTACAGCCGTTACTCTTGCGCTTGGCAGCCGTCGTGGTGCTCAAGTTAGCAGTAGGGCTGTTACCTTCGGCCTGTGTAGTGCCGGTTCCATAACCTACCAAATCAACTATCCGCGCAAGCTGTGCGGCTGAACAGGGCGTGGCCGTAGCTCCGCAGGCTAACCCGGTAGCGCCTGTCACCAGAGCGGCCTTTCCATTTGTCGCGCCAAAACTGATTGTGCTGAGAGTGTCATTCGGCGTCACAGTTGCCGAAAGAGGAGCGCCTGCTGTTCCGGTAGTTCCCGTTTCCAGTAGATAGTACTGGCCGGGTTGAAGAGTGCAGGTCGCAGCACCGCCCGGGCACAGCGCATATATCTGCCCGGCATTACCGCCAAGATTGCCAGTGGTTGCTCCCTGTTGCAGCGATAACCCTACAAGGTCAATAGCAGCGTTTCCACGATTAAAGATTTCGATGAAATCTCTGGTGTACGTCGGCGTGCCAGTATTAGCGCCCCCTCCGCCATACACATAACTGATAACGAGAACACCCGCTGGTACTGGAGTCGGGGTTGGAGTTGGCGACGGCGTAGGAGTCGGCGTTGGCGTCGGTGTTGGAGTAGCGTCCGGCGTCGGCGTCGGGGTCGGAGTGGGCGTAGGCGTAGGTGTCGGCGTTGGCGTCGGAGTAGGTGTTGGCGTAGGACTGGGCGTAGGAGTGCTCGAAAGAGCCTGCGGGTCACTCGGCGATCTCAATACGAAGTCGTTCGAGTTGTCCTGCGTGTCCTGCGTACTGCCAGCAGCGCCGCCGGGTTTGCGTTCGTAGCTCTGGTCGAGTGTGCCGGATAGTGGTGTTAAGAACGCTCCTTCCTTAAAAGCAGAACCCGTGCTCATGCCGACCTCATCAACCGGCGTGTCGTCAGGCAGGGTCAATGCTAAGCCGCCATCGTCCGTAATGCCTGTGCCGAAAGTCTGGTCGCCCGCAACTGAGCCGGTGTAATTACCAGCCCCTGATCTTGTCGCAAGGAAATGGCCGCGAGCGGGGATAGTTGTGCCGGAAGTGATAGTAAGGCGGTCGCTCACGGTGCCCGTTCCGTTAGATGCCTTGATCTTCCAGCCGCCGATGTCAACCGGACTATCCGAATTGTTATAGAGTTCAATGAACTCGTCGTTCGCGCCTGAAGGGCCGCGCGTGCGAAATTCGCTGATGACAATGGCCGAGGTCGTCGGCGACGGCGTCGGCACAGGTGTCGGCGTCGGCGTGGGCGTCGGAGTCGGCGTAGGAGTAGGTGTTGGAGTCGGCGTAGGAGTAGCATCCGGCGTCGGCGTTGGAGTCGGGGTTGGCGTCGGCGTAGGTGTCGGTGTCGGTGCCGGGCACGTATTGACGCCGTCCGGAGTCGGCGTATGCAGAGCATACGTTGAAGTGTTGCGTGCGCCGCCAGAGCCGTTCGGACATCTCTGCATCGAAACGACAGTTGAATCGCCGGAGCCGCTTTCGTCAACTTGCGGCTCTCCTGAATTCAACAGGAACAGTAACGCTACATCGTCTGCCTGCCCTGTATCGTAGACAATCGCGTCTTGCAGGTTCGTGGTCGTAACCAGCGTGTCAGTCGGGAAATCAGCGGCGTTGGCCTGGTAGAGCGCAACTGCATCTGCTCCGTTCTGAAGAATGCCGTTGGGGAATGTCAGGTCAACACCCGTCACCCCTGGATTCCCAATCGTGAAGTAGCCATTGGCATCTGTCGAATGACCGTCCAGATCAATCGCCCGATACGATGCATCGTTTCCGCCGTTAAAGAAGACCACGACGAGTCCGTCCAACGGAGTATTGCCTGCGCCACCGTCGTATAGCTCTACGAACTCTGCCGTATCGCTGCCGGTCTGGTCGGCATCAACCTCGTTGATGATGACGCTGGTGGCCGGAGTCGGCGAAGGAGTCGGCGAAGGCGTTGGCGAAGGCGTAGGCGTTACCGCCGGAGTTGGCGTCGGAGTGGGCGTTGGTGTAGGTGTCGGCGTCGGGGTAGGCGTCGGGGTTGGTGTCGGAGTTGGAGTTGGCGTCGGCGTCACTGTCGGCGTCGGTGTCGGCGTCACCGTCGGCGTAGGTGTCGGTGTCGGTGACGGGCACGTATTGGCGCTGTCAGCACTCGGCGCGTTCTGTATGTAAGTCGAAGTGTTGCGCGCGCCGCCAGAGCCGTTCGGGCATCTCTGGATTGAGTTGGCTTCGCTGATGGTCGCATTCGCGCCTTCGTCTACCTGCGGCTGACCGGCATTCAGGAGCACTAGCAGTCCAGCATCATCTGCATCATTCGTATCGTAGACAACGGCATCCTGTAGATTGGTCGTCGTAACTAGGGTCGCCGAAGCCCCGCTCGTCACAAAATCAGAAGCATTCCCTACATACAGCGCTACAGCGTCCGCGCCGTTCTGTAAAAAGTTATTGGCGAAGACTATATCCACGCCGGATACTCCGCTGTTTCCGAGCGTAAAGAATCCCTGAGCATTGGTGGTAAAGCCGTCCAGGTCAAAGGCGGCGTAGGCTTGATCGTTGCTGCCGTTATAGAAGACGACCACCAGACCATCCAACGGAGTGTTGCCCGCACCACCGTCATATAACTCTACAAACTCTGCCGTGTCCGCACCGGGCGTGTCCGAATCCACCTCGTTGATAATGACATTAGCACCGGGCAACGGAGTTGGTGTCGGCGTCGGAGTTACCGTCGGAGTTGGAGTCGCTCCGGGCGTCGGACTGGGTGTAGGCGTCGGTGTAGGCGTTGGCGTCGGTGAAGCTGTTGCAACGAAGTCTGCCGTCAAATTTCCACTCACTCCGCCGGGAGTACCAAAATTATAAGCCAGCGGACTAAAGGTAAAGCCTGCTTTCGACGGGGTGATGGTTACACTATCCTGTCCCCCCGGTAAGCCTGTGAATGAGTAATTGCCGCTCGCATCGGTCAGTGTGGTTCTGGTATCGGTTGTCGAGCCGCTCTGAAGAACGACCGTAATAGTCACGCCGCTGACGCCATTGCTTGCGCCGTCCGTCACCCTGCCGCTGATATTGATGATGGAAGGCCCGCCAACGCTTGAGTCGCTGGAGACACAGGTATTCTTTGCGCCCGGCGTGCCGTAGATGCTGGTCGTGACGGTGAATCTTGTGCCCGTGTCGTTGTTCTGAAATTCTGCGAGGGTATCGGCGGTCGGGCAGAAGGAGACGTTGCCAAGCGCAGCAGAGCCGCCGTTGATATTGTCTGTCGTGGTCGTCCCGTTATTGTCTCCCCAGTTAGCCTGAACGGTTGTCCCATCCGGCGCAAAAATGTACGAAGTATTGTTGCCGGTTAGAACTTGATCGACCACTTTGCCCGTAGCTCTCCCGCCGGGGCCGTAAAGCTGTATGTTTTCGGCACTGGAGAGGTCTAGAACGCCACTCGACACAAGATTGGCGGTCGTCCCGGCGATGAGCACGAGCTTGCGATTGCCGTCCGCTGTGTTTAAGTCCTCGGCTAAAGTATTAGAGTTAGCCGTCGGCGTGGTCAGCACGATGACAACGAATGTGCCCTGCGGGACATTGCTCAGATAAGCGTCCGAAGGCAGCGTGATGTCGCCTTCCGTGCCACTGCCTGCGATGTTGATTGTACGGCTGCTGGCATCGGACACAGTCCATCCGCGCATATCCACGCCGCCGAGTTTCGTCACCAGTAACTCTACATATTCCTTGCCGGGGTCTGACGGATTGACGACGAACTCGTTAATGACTACGTCGTCTTCACCCGGCTCCGCTGACGGAGTCGGCGACGGCGTCGGCGATGGTGTCGGCGTCGGCGTCGGTGTCGGTGTTGAAGTCGGCGTTGGACTGGGCGTAGGCGTAGCGCCCGGCGTTGGTGTCGGCGTCGCTCCGGGCGTCGGGCTGGGTGTCGGCGTCGGTGTAGCCGTCGGTGTCGGTGTCGGGGTGGACGTGGGCGTCGGAGTCGGGGTTGGACTCGGTGCGCCACCGCAGTTGTTGAAGGGCGAAGACGTGTTGCGCGGAGCAGGCGGATTGGCTATCTCGAAGTCCGCAGCATTATTGTCCGTATCCTGACAGCCGCCGCTCTTCCTGAGGTCGGCTGTAGCGTTTGCCGGTGCCGGAGCCGGTGCGTTTCCTTCAGAGCAGTTAACCGTCGCGCCGTAGCCCACGAAGTCTATGATGTTGGAACCTATAGGGCAACCCGAACCCGAAAGCGCTGTCGCGCTATTGACGAGCGCGACCTTACCGCTGGTTGCGCCCATAGCGATTGTGCCTTCGGCATCTGCATCCGGGAGGTTCTGCGTGCCAGCGGTTCCGGCGGATTCCTGTACCAGGAAATACTGGCCGGGTTGAAGCAGGCATGGGCCTGCCGGACAGATGGGCGTGGCCTGCCACGCTCCCGTTCCCGTTGCGGCCTGATACTGCACAGACCAGCCTGTAATATCAACGGGTGAGCTGCCGCGATTGAAGAGTTCTATGAAATCGTTCCGCAGCGTCGCGCCCGCATTGCCGCCGCCGCCATACACCTGACTGATGACGACTGAGCCTGTTCCGCCTCCGCCGCCTCCGCCTCCGGGCGTAGGTGTAGCACCCGGCGTAGGCGTAGGCGTCGCGGGCGGACTGCCGTTTCCTAGAACGGAAATCGTCACAGTATTGCTGGCGCGACCTTCAGCCGTGACGATTAGAGGAAGCTGATCGCCGGAAGGTAAATCCGAAGGCAGAATAACGCGTATTTCATCAAGGCCGACGAGGTCGTGCGAAGGCATGACGCTTTCGACCGGGACGGCACGACCTGCGACGGTGACGGAAACCGAGGTGGCGTTTCTAACGCCCGTCGAGAAGATGACGACGCGGCGCGGCGCACTTCGTACATCGAATGTCACAGGCTCGTCATTCGTGTCCGCGTCAAGGAACATCCCTTTGCCCTTGCCGTCACCGCTCTTGGTGAAGACGCCGGGCGCGGCTCTCAAGACCGGCACAGTTCCGCGCGACTGGAACTGGTCTGAATTGGTGACGATGACCGTGGCAGTTCCAATCTCTGTTTGCGCCGGATTGAGAAAGACGACCTGCGTGGGCGAAACGAAGAGAATCTGCGCCGAGCGTCCATTGACCGTGACGCTTGTGCCGCAGACCTGTGTTGGAAAAGTATTGGTCGCAACATTTTTCGGTGCCTGCTGTGTGCAGAGCGACAGATTGGTGCCGAGCGCAACCGCCTGACTATCAGGAGCGATGGCTTTTGTCGAAGACGGTTCGTTGCCGAAGGATGCGTAGTTGAGAATCTGTAGACTGCCGAAGGCCGGGCGAGCCGCAGGGCTGGTGACGTAAATCTCCGAGTTGTTCTGATTGTCTGTGTCTGTGACAGAGCCGGAAAGAGTGCGCGGGAAGTTGAAGGCCAGAGTCGAGCCGTCGTCGTTCATAGACGTGACGACTTCCGTGGCGCGGTTTGAGCCGCTAAAGCCGTCCGCCGTAGAAGTGGCGACGTTGGTGATGCGCGTAAACTGCCCCGACGGAATGTCGTAAAGATAAACCTCTATGCTGCGGTCTGAGTTGGTTAAGCTGCCGACGATGCGGCGCGTGGCGAAAGCTATGCGGCGACCGTCACCGCTGATGGTCGGATCAAGGGGAACATCCTGCGGCAGAGTGCCGAGCGTGGAGTTCGCCCCCATAAAGGTTATCTGGCGCGTCAGGTTGTTGCGCCCATCGTATAGAAAGACCTGGCTTGTGTCGGCTGCGCTGTCGCCCTGGTAAACAACGCGTGTGCCGTCGTCGCTGGTGGCGCGGCCAAAGGTCATCAACAGATTGCTGACGCTTGCGGCAAGCACTGTGATTGCTCCGCCCGTGCGCGGCTGCTGAAGAAGATCGCGCGTAGTGCTTCCGGCGGCGCTTTGGTCTCTGATGTAAGCGACGCGTGTGCCGTCGCCGCTAATCTTGGCGTCGGTTGCTCCGACGATGCCGGAGCTATTCGTCAGTTGTGTAAAGCTTGTGGCGTTCGTGTCGTAGACGAAGATTTCAAGGTTGCCGTCAGCGTTTGCGCCCGCCAGGTTGCGGTTCGAGGAGAAGGCTATGTAGCGACCATCGTCTGAAAGAGATGGAAGAAAGTTTCCCTGCTGCGCTCTCTGCGAAGGGTCTGAGGGGGTTGTGTTGGTAATTTGCTGAAGAGTTGAGCCGTCGAAGTAGAATATTTCTGAATTGCCGTCAGCATTTGAGCCGAGCGGATTTTCTTTGGCGGCGAAGGCTATGCGAGAGCCGTCCTGCGAGATGCCGGGCGCAGGGCTGCGCGAGGCAGCCATCTGCACAAAGGCCGCCGGATCAAACGTGATGTCGGCGCGAATAGCGCGGAAAAGGTCGCCCGTTGAAGTCCCGGCCAGATTTTCAGTTGATTCAAAAGCGATGCGGCGTCCGTCGCCGCTGATAGTCGGATTGATGTTGAGACCTTCTTCCGAAGTATTCGTCACACGGCGTATGCCGCCCGTTTGCGACGATGCGCTCCAGAGACCCAGAAGACAAAGAGCTATTACTACGGAGAGAAACGCAGCGATTGTTCTGATACGCAGCAAAGAGTAAAGCTCCGTTCCGGCGTCAGCCTGCTTGAGCGCCTGCGAGGTGCCGCCCCGTTCGGGAAATCAGCAAAGCCGCGATTTTCAATGCACAGGGGGCGAGTTACGAAAGAAGGACTAAATATACGAAATTGAAAAAAGACAGAAGCGCGCAGAAGAAATGCCACATAATAAAGCGCACGCTATTTCGAGACCCGCTGATAATACAGAATACAATTTCATTCTGGCAAGTATTTCAGAAAGGAAAGGGGAAAGGTGGCATTAAAAAGGGAGTGTACGCCCTTCTGGCATGAGTCGAAAAAGAATCATAGCTGAAATCATTGCCCTTCCTTTTTGTCTTTACCTTTTTTCTTCTTAGTCTGTTACTTTAGGCGCAAACGATTTTGTCTGACGCCACCGCCACACAGTAATTCACAAGAGTACTAAAGAGGAGACTGTTGATGAAAATTCTAGTGACGGGAGCCTCTGGGCTGGTCGGCTCGGCGGTAGTTAGTAACCTCTCTGCAAGAGGCGATGAAGTCTTACAACTGGTACGCACTCAACCGCGTGACGAAGCGCTTGAGATTCTGTGGAACCCTTCAAAGGGAATCGCAGACGCGTCAAAACTCGAAGGCTTGGATGCGGTGATTCATTTGGCGGGCGAGCCGATTGCCGAAGGCCGTTGGACGGAAGAGAAAAAGCGTCGCATACGCGAGAGCCGTGTGCAGGGGACTAGAGTCCTGGCCGAAGCATTGGCTGGGTTGGAGCGAAAGCCTGCTGCGTTTCTGTCTGCTTCGGCCATAGGGATTTACGGATCGCGTGGCTCTGAACTCCTCTTGGAAGAGAGCGCGCCGGGAGACGATTTTCTGGCGCAGGTCTGCAAGGATTGGGAAGAGGCCACAGCGCCAGCCGCACGCGCAGGCATTCGCGTCGTAGAGATGCGCTTCGGCGTCATCCTTAGCGCAAAGGGAGGTGCGCTCGCCAAAATGCTCATGCCCTTTAAGCTTGGATTGGGTGGCCGACTCGGCTCCGGCAACCAGTACATGAGCTGGATTGCGCTCGATGATGTAGTCGGCGTCGTAGACCACCTGCTTGAAAAAGATTCGTTGACAGGCCCGGTCAATACGGTCGCGCCGAATCCTGTGACGAATAGAGAGTTTACCAAAGCGATGGGTGCGGTACTCTCTCGCCCGACTCTTTTCCCGGTGCCGGGCTTCGCCTTGCGGCTGGTCTTCGGAGAGATGGCCGATGTTGCGCTCCTTGCAAGCCAGCGCGTCGAGCCTAAGCGCTTGAAAGAATCAAGATACGTTTTCAAATACCCGGAACTGAAAGAAGCACTCCGCCACGCTCTGAAAGAATAAATGATGGTTATAGACCTGGATATAGATTTCAATTGGAACGAAACTCCACCAGCCCCTGTAAGGGGCGACAGATTGTAGCCCACGGCGTGAGCCGTGGGAATCAAGCATCTATAAGAATGAAAAGCCCCTGAAAGGGGCGAAAGAAATCTCGGCTTGATAATCTTTCGCCCCTTTCAGGGGCTTTATACATTACTCGTAACTCTTCTCCCACGGCTCACGCCGTGGGCTAAATTCTTCCGCCCCTTTCAGGGGCTGTTCTGCCAGCTTATGACTTTAAGTATTACTCCTTCACGTAACCATGCTCGGCCATGCGTACGCCGCTTAATTCGTAAGCTTCGGCTGGCATGTCCTGCACGCCCGTCGCATCAATCCAGCGATTGTAGAAATTGAAGAGGCTGCAAACGGTGATGGCATCGTAGATGGCTTCTTCTGACCATCCGGCGCGCAACACTTCGTCAACATCCGGCTGTCGAATCTGGTTCGATGTCCGGTTGACTTTATCGACGAAGGCGAAGAGCGCTTTCAAGTCATCGGAGAGCGTAGAAGATTGATAGTCTTCCAGCACGGCTTGAACCAGCGCGCGATCTCCTAAAAGCTCTGCTGCGACCGCAGCATGAGAGCCGATTCAAAAGGGGCACTCGTTGCGCCGCGAGGTGAAGGCCGCGATGAGTTCGCGTATTCCGGCGGGAAGCGGCGAAGACCCGCGCATTACTTCCTGTGTGAACCGCGCCAGATGCGCCGTCATCTCCGGCTTAAAAGCGAAGAGATGCCAGATTTGTGGGACGGGAAAGCCTGCCGTTCTGCCTTGCTCAATCAATTCGCCGAACGCACCTTCCGCTTTATGCCCTTCGACTTCCTTCAGATACATCTCTTCCATTTATCTCTCCATGAAAAAAATTGTATGACTAAAATCAGTGACGCGGTTATTCTCCACGATATACCATGCATACTATAACGGCACAAAGCATGATAGAGATAATTGTAGCCAGAAATGTTAACTGGAGGTTTGAATGAATAGAGGCTTCTGGCGTGGGTTATGGAATGAGCGGCGCGAGGACGCAACGTTCATCCTTGTCATTATAATTTTTTTCATACTGTTTTTCGGCGATATTCTGTTCGGAGATAAATCCATCATTGGTGGTGATTCCTTCTTTTACACATGGCCGCTGCGAACCGTTTCGTGGGACACGATACGCCACGGGACGCTTCCTTTGTGGACGCCCTTTTTGATGTCCGGGTATCCGCTGCTTTCCATTTCTCATATTGCGCTCGGATACCCGCTAACCTGGGGTTATCTGTTTCTGCCTGAGCACCGGGCGGAACTCATATTTATACTCGCTCCATATCTGCTCTCTCCTGCATTTATGTACGCCTACGCTCGCCAAATCGGACGTAGCCGGACAGGCTCTTTGCTCGCAGGGCTTTCGTTCACTTATGGAGGACTGATGTGCAGTTATCTGGCGAGCAACGGAACCGTGACGAACGCAATGATGTGGCTACCCTTGATGTTAATCGCTATCGAGCGCGCAAGACGCCGCCCCACCCTGTTATGTCTTGCGGGCGCTACAGGCGCTTATGCAATGTCTATATTAGTCGGTAACGGCCAGTTTTTTTTATATGTGGGAGCGCTGGCGATTCTTTATGCAGTAATGCTTGGAGTGAGCCGCAGGCTACCCGATGCCGAGGGGGACGGCCAGGCGCGTTGGCTCTCCTGGAGACGATGGGCACCGCTCGGTGTCGCTACGGGAGCGATCATATTATCAATGGGCATTGCCGCGTTCCAGATTCTGGAGACATTACGCGCCGTACGGCGCAGCGTCCGTTATACCCTGGATTACGATTTTTTTGTTGGCGGTTCGTTTACCTTGTCTACGGCGGTGAGCTCCCTGATTGCGCCCGTTTATCATTTTGTTGAAGTGACAACTTATGTTCCGCCGCTTGTGCTCTTACTAGCAATAACCGGGTTGGCGCTCAGCTTACGCCCAGGTAGATATGATCCGAGAGTTCTCTTCTGGTCAGCTATAGCGGCGATAGGATGGATATTGATGCTGGGTGACAACGCGCCCCTCTACCCGCTGCTATTTCATGTGCCGTTGTTCAAACTCTTTCGAGTGCCCGCACGTCACGCTTTTGAATGGACATTTGCTATCAGCATTCTGTCTGCATACGGATGGGATGGGGTACAGAGCACCGTATCGGGCTGGAAAAATTCACTTAAACGACCACAGGGGCGAATGCTCACGATAGGCATCATCTTACTGGCAGCGGGTGTGACGGTCGGCATATTCTGGTGGAGAGCGGCGGGCGGCATTACGGTGGCAAAGGTTGATTACACTGATCTGCCGGAGTCGTCCTATATCTGGTGGAAAATCCTTTTCACCTCACTAACGACCCTGATCGTCTGGCAATGTTGGAGGATTAGCACATCACGCTGGCGGAATGGATTACTGGCGGTTGCAGTGATGCTGATCTGTTTCTTCGAGCCGTTCATACTTGTCTCGCGCCTGTGGTGGCGCGATGCCAAAACCATGCCTCGGTTATTGAACCCTTCGACAACTACTCGATTACTACAGGATTATCCACCGGAGCAGAATCGAATCTACAGCTACGTCAATCTATTTGCAGAGCAGAAGTCCGCGTCGCCACGCTTCGACGCGCCTGATCTGACAGCAAGGTACGGGCTACATAATGTTGCAGGCTATGAGCAATTAACCCTTGAGCGTTACAGCCGCGCGCTCGGTAACGTCTGGCAAAACACAGTGCATACTCGACCCGGCTTCGCACCCGATAATAATCTTTTCAATCCAGGCTCTCATGTCTTAGACCTGCTGAATATGACATTCCTTATCACGTCTGATGAGCCGACAACCCCGGATTGGCTTCTAGATACAGAGAGATGGCAGCTTGTTTATGATGAAGACAATGTGCGTGTGCTAAAGAATAAGCGGGCATTGCCGCGAGTGTGGCTCGTAGCTGAAGCAGAAGCAGTTGATGGTGTAGAAGCGTTACGGCGTATTCGTGGTGAAGGCGCACAAAGCTTTGACCCGCGCCAGACTGCGCTGCTTGAAATTTTGCCCAAAGATTTGCCAGCGCTGCCCGGCGGGCTAGTCTCTTCAAAATCGAGCGCGCGAATTGTGAGCTATGAGAACAACCGACTGGTCATCGAAACGATTGCGGATTCCCCCACCGTGCTTGTCGTCAGCGAGACGTTTTATCCTGGCTGGGAGGCAACGCTCGACGGCAAGCAAACACAGATTCTGATTACGGATTTCCTGTTGCGCGGAGTGGTTCTGCCAGCCGGTTCTCATCGCATAGAGATGCGCTATACGGCTCCGGCAGCTCGCACCGGAGCTTTTATTTCTATATCCACCTTGCTATTACTCGGAGCGATAATGATTTATGCACGTCGCTCTTCTCGTCATAAAACATGATACATAGCTACGTGCATAATTCGGTTAAGTGAGAGACGGCAGCTTACTATCGCAAACGGGCACTGACTCTTAATTGCCGACGACCGCGTCTGCTTCTCTACGCGAGCCGAAGTCTTCCAGAGCTTCAAAAACATCTAGCGCATACCGGACGTTGTTGAAGGGAGCAGAGACCTGAACGCCCTGAATCTGATCGCGCACGTCCGTCAATAGCTCGCGTGCTATCTGCAAGCCCATCTCGCGCGCAGCCTCTTTGCCATTCTCGGAAGCGATACGCATACGATCCATAATGGAAGGTGTCACGCGCACGCCCGGCACTTCGTTGTGCAGGAACTCCGCGTTGCGGAAGGAGACGAGCGGCCAGATGCCCGCGACGATTGGAACACGTACGTGCTCTATGCGTTTGAGAAATTCGTACAGTTGCTCTGTATCGAAGACGGGCTGCGTGATGGCGTACTGCGCTCCGGCCTCTACCTTCCACTCGAAGCGCTTAATCTCTTCGTCCAGATTAAGAGCGCCCGGATTGACGCCGACGCCTATGCAGAAGCTGGTCGGCCTTCCGATTGGATTGTTGCCGAGGTCAAGCCCGTGATTGAGCTTGTTGACCATGTTCGTCAGACCGATTGAGTCAATATCAAAGACAGCCGTTGCGTCCGGGTACGGCCCCATCTTCGGCGGGTCTCCGGTAATCAGCAGTAGATTGCGAATGTCCAGAGCCGCAGCGCCCAGCAGGTCTGACATCATGCCCAGCAGATTGCGGTCGCGGCAGCAGTAATGAAGAACAGCTTCGATGCCAATCTCGCGCTCGACCAGCACGGCGGTCGCCTGCGCGCTCATGCGAGTTTGCGCGCGAGGGCCGTCCGGGATGTTGACTGCGTCCACGCCCGCTTCCTTCAAAAGCTTTATGGATTCGAGCGTCTTCGCGGCATCGCAACCCTTGGGCGGCAGAACCTCTACAGAGGTGACGAACTCGCCGAAGGTAATCTTGCGCGACCAGCGCGAGCGCTCTTCGGGCGGGACGACTTTGATGTCCGATGGCGTCAGCTCGTCAATGTGCTTCGCCTCAGACTCTTGGATGACGACGTGTTGTTTGCGCGGGCTGGCGGCGCGCACTGCATCCGAGATGAGCTTGATGTGCGCGGGCGTGGTGCCGCAACAGCCGCCTATGAATTTTGCTCCGGCTTGAATAAGCCTGCGTGCGAATTTCGCCATGTACTCGGGCGAGCACATATAAAATTGTCTACCCTGCACGTCGCGCGGCAATCCTGCGTTGGGCTGTACGGACAGCTTCTTCTCAGTCACGACGCGCATCTTCTCTATGGCCGTGAGCAAAGTGGCGGGGCCGACGCTGCAATTGACGCCTATAACATCCGCGCCCCATTCGTCGAGGCGTGTGGTAAAGACTTCGGGCGTAGTGCCGAAGGAAGTGTTGCCGTCGGGCAGGATTGTCATCTGCGCGATGATGGGGAGATCGCAAAGCTCCTGCACGGCGCGCATGGCCTGGCGCATCTCGGATATGTCTGAGAAGGTCTCAAGGACGAAGAGGTCAACGCCGCCGTCCAATAGCGCAGAGACCTGCTCCTTGAACATCTCCTTTGCTTCATCAAAAGAGGTCGGGCCATAAGGCTCTATGCGTAGACCCAATGGCCCGACCGCGCCTGCCACAAACGCGCGCTCGCCTGCGGTTTCTTTTGCGATGCGTGCAGCAGCCAGATTGATGAGACGCAGGCTTCCTTCCAGCCCGTACTGTTGCAGCTTATGAGCGGTCGCGCCGAACGTATTGGTCTCAATGATGTCCGCTCCGGCGCGCACATATTCCTGATGCACCTCGCGCACAAGGTCTGCGTTGGTTAGATTCAGCTCATCATACGAGCGATTGATGTAGATGCCCTTTGAATAGAGCATCGTCCCCATCGCCCCGTCAAAGACGCTGATCTCGTCCGATTCAAGAAGGTCTTTAAAGTTTCTCATTTTAGATTTTAGATTTTAGATTTTGGATTAACGAAACGGGATTGAAGCTACTCACGTCTGAGTTATCTCTCCAATCCAAAATCGGCAATCCAAAATCCAAAATAAGAAGTCCCGCGCTAAACTAGCGCGGGACTTCATAGAAGCTGAAGTTTGCGGGGCCTTGTAGAAACTATCTAACTCGAAGGCCAGGCCGAGCTGTTTAGCGGATTATTTTTCGTGGCCGCAAGTTGCCTTAACTCACCACGTTGCTACTCCTGCCGCTTATACGCCCCTCGGTGTATGACTGTCAAGTGAAGATTGACCGGCTATTATTGCTGCTTAGGGAAACAGCTTAACGTCGCTGGCAGCGCGGGCAGAAATAGGTTGAGCGACCGCCTTGAGTGATGCGCTGAATCTTAGAGCCGCACACCATGCAAGGCTCGCCCTCGCGGTCGTAGACGCGCCACCTGCCCTCGTAACCTCCGCCGTAATAACTTCCGTCAATATTCTCCGGGTCAACGTTGAGCGTAGAGCCGTGTTGTATGGCTTCGTCCAGCACAGAGAGGATGGCTTTATGAAGCCTGGGTATGCGACGCCTTGAGAAAGCGGAAGCTGTTTGAAACGGATTGGTGCGAGCCAGAAACATTACTTCGGCGGCATAGATGTTTCCTAAGCCTGTCACTCTACGCTGATCCAGCAAGGTTTCTTTCAAGGTGCGGCGCGAATGCTGCAACGCTTCGCGTAGATAATCGTGTGTGAACTCTGCGGAGAAAGGCTCAGGCGCTAGTAATCTCAACTCTTTCGCTTCGGAAAGCTCTGCGGCCTGTATGAGCTTCATCATCCCGAAATGTCTCTGATCGGTGAAGGCCAGGAGCCTTCCATCGTCTAAATGAAAAAGCGCGTGCGTGAACTTCGGCAACTCTGCATCGCCCGGAAGAAGCAGGAACCTTCCAGTCATGCGCAGGTGTGTGATAAGCACCAGCCCGGAAGAGAAGTGAATCAAAATGTGCTTGCCGCGCCGACCGACACGTTCGATGCGAGCGCCCTTAAGTCGATTGGAGAAGGTTCCAGGTGTAATCGAGGGTGCAAGTCCCGCTCGTATCAGACGTGCGGACAGGAAGCGACGCTCGTGTAAAAGCTTATCGAGCGCGCGTGCAACAAGTTCGACTTCGGGAAGCTCAGGCATAAAACCGGGAAGATAACGCGTCAGAGGGAAGAGAACACGTAGTTCTCCTGCTGGTAACGCCTTATCAATTGATGTTCAGGGTTTGAAGAAGAAGGCCGGATAATATATGTCAGGCCAAACTATTTTTTTAAACTTCTCCTGACAGAGATGATCAACATTATTCCTATAAAAATCAACAGTCCTGCAAACAGCGCCTCTGCCATAATTCGCTCTCCTTAAATTTCTGCACACAGAAAGGGTATTACCGAAGGTGAGTTTGAGTCAACGAAATTTAGAGGGCAGGGCATCGACAACTCTCTACGCCGCAGGAGAATCGTCTTAGACGCTGTTTGAAAAATCGGCTTCATCTTCAGTCCCGTAGGGACTATTGAAAATAGCCCAGCCATTTATGGCTGGGTCAAAGCTAGAAACAGAGTTGAGTCCTGTAGGGACAATTGAAAGAGATGTTCAGTCGTCCCTACGGGACTCAATAGTTTTCTTCATCACATATTCCCAGTGCTTCAGCACTGGGCTATTATCAACAAGTCCCTACGGGACTTTGAACACAGCTTCTTATATCAAAGAGCGGTCGCCAATCGCTCGCCTTCTCTTAAAAGCGCAGCGGTCTTTTCATTAGAGGTTGCCTCGGCATAGACGCGCAGGACTGGCTCCGTGCCGGACTGTCTAAAGAGAAGCCATGATTCGTCTTCAAAGAGAAGCTTGGTGCCGTCCATCGTCTCAACTCCGGCGACCTTATAGCCACCTATTTGTGAAGGGGGCTGTTGTGCAAGCTGTTCGACGAGAGCCAGCCCGCGCTCCACAGGCATGTGCAAGTCCAGGCGATTAAAGTGGAACTCGCCGAACTCTCTGTGCATGTCGCGCACCATTTCTGATGGCGGCTTGCCTGCCGTCACCACAGCTTCAAGAAACAGAAGGCTATTGAGGATGCCGTCGCGCTCAGGGATATGGCCGACGACGCCAATGCCGCCCGATTCTTCCGCTCCTATTAAAATATTCTCGCGCAGCATCAGGTCTGCGACGTACTTGAAGCCGATAGGCGTTTCAAAGAGCGGAAGATTATGAGCTTCGCTGATGCGTTTCGTGAGCACGCTCTGCGAGAAGGTGCGAACCACTCCCCCTCGCATCCCTCGATTACGAGCCAGATGCAGCAGTATCAGCGGCACGACTTCGTGCATCGTCATAGTCAACCCAAGCTCGTTGACCGCGCCTACACGGTCTGCATCGCCATCGGTGGCTAGACCAAGCCTTGCGCCCGTTTGTCTCACGCGGTTCCTGAGAGACGATAGATTGCGGTCAATGGGTTCCGGATTCACCCCGCCGAATAAAACATCACGCTCGGCGCGAATTGTTTCCGCCTCAAGCTCGCCTCCTTCAAGAAAACTTTCAACCCAGCGCGCGCCAGACCCGTGCATAGGGTCAACGATGACGCGAAGACGTGCTGCGCGCAATCTCTCCAACTCGACGTAAGCTGCGATTTGCGCGCGATAGCTTTCGACACATTCTTCGTAGAAGGCGCGAGCGTCTGATGTAGATAGAGGCTCGCGCCTGATTGTGTGCGCGTCAACCAGCGCTTCGACAGCCGAAGTGGTTTCCGATGTGGCGCTGCCGCCCCAAGGCGCTTTGATTTTGAAGCCGTTGAATTCCGGTGGATTGTGCGATGCTGTAATGACTACGCCGCCCACTGCCTTCGTCTCCCGCACAGCCCAGGAGACGAGCGGCGTCGGCACTGATTCCGGAAAAAGCGCTACCCTGAATCCATTGCCGTAGAGCACCTCTGCCGCGCGCACAGCGAAATGTTCGGAGAGAAAACGCCGGTCGTAGCCGACTATGACTGAAGGAGGCGAAGCGTTGCTATTTTCACCCGAAGAAGTGTTGCTTGATGCCTGTTGTAGAAGAAAGCTTGCGTAAGCCTGCGCGACGCGCTCAAGGTTACGGAAGGTGAAGTCTTCGGCTATGACCGCTCGCCAGCCGTCCGTGCCGAAGCGTATCTTCGCCGGGGTATCGGGTGTACTCACTCGTGTAAGCCTCCGGCCTGCGTGTAATCCGTGAGCGAAGTTTTATCGCCGAGCACTGCGCCGGAGCCTACCTGCACGGAGCGGCCTATGTGCGAGCCGCGCCCCGTGATGGCTCCGAATAGCCGGGCGTTTGTCCCGACGCGCGTGTGCGGCCACAGGATAGAGTTCTCTACGCGCGCCTTCTCCTCTATATAGCAGCCGGGGCCTATGACGCTGTTGATGACCTGCGCGCCGGGTTTGATAAAGCAGTCATCGCCGATGATCGAAAGCTCGTCAATCTCGGCGGCGGTCGCCGATTCAAAATTCCCGCGCCGCTCTTTAAGGTGGATGCGCCCTACGCGACCCGCAAGCAGATCCATGTGCGCGCGCAGGTAACGCTCAGGCGTGCCTATGTCTATCCAGTAAGTCCGCTGCGGGATGTGAGCGAAGAAATTTTCTTTGCGTTCGAGCAACGCCGGGAAAAGACCGTACTCGAAGGAATGATTCTCGCCCGCAGGGATATAATCCAGCACCTTCGGCTCAAGTATGTATGTGCCCGCGTTAATCGTGTTGACGGTTATCTCGTCGGCCTTGGGCTTTTCCAGAAAGCGTCGCACGCTTCCGTCCTCTTCCGTCTCAACCAGCCCGTAGGCGGTCGGATTATCGACCGGCGTGAGCACTATAGTCGCCGTCGCACCGCGCTGGTTGTGCTCGCGAATCACTGCCTTAAGATCAAGGTCTGTCAGGATGTCGCCGTTAAAGACGACGGTCGGTTCCCTTATAAGGTCTTCTGCATACTTATAAGCTCCGGCTGTGCCCATAGGCTGCGGCTCGACCGTGTATTTAAGATTGACTCCGTAATCGCTCCCGTCGCCTAAGAGCTGTTCTATCTTGTGCGGCTGGTACGAGAGCGAGAGCGTGATGTCCTTGATGCCTGCGCGCCTGAGAGTATCAATCTGGTAAAGCAGAAAAGGGCGATTGCATATCGGAACAATGGGCTTCGGCGTGTAGACCGTGAGCGGCCTGAGCCGCGTCCCCTTACCGCCTGCGAGAATGAGTGCCTGCATGATTTTTATGATAAGAGATTAAGCGTTCAAAACCCATGAAGTCTAACACTCACAGACGCGCCTTTACAATCTGGCTGTTCTTCAGCCGGAGCGCTTGCTTGACACCCTTTGATGCCAACGTATAATCGAAGACACGTAAACAGTGACAGATGACAGGCGACAAGTTAAAGCTATTATCCTGTCCCCTGTCGCCTGTCATTTTTTTAGGAGCAAGGTTATGAGCGATAGAAGGGAAGCCGTCATCATTAGCGCCGTGCGCACGCCTACTGGAAAGTTTCAGGGCGCGTTGAAGAATTTCAAGGCGACCGAACTGGGCGCGATGATCGTACGTGAAGCTGTCAGGCGCGCAGGCGTCAAGCCGGAAGAGGTTGACGAAGTTATCATGGGCAATGTCATACAGGCGGGCTTGGGTCAAAACCCTGCGCGTCAGGCAGCCCTTAACGGAGGCATCCCCTTCGGCGTCTCCGCCGTGACGATTAATAAAGTCTGCGGCTCAGGGCTGAAGGCCGTGATGATGGCGGCACAGGGGATTCAACTGGGCGACTCGGAAGTGGTCGTGGCGGGCGGCATGGAGTCTATGACGAATGCTCCTTACCTGCTGCCGCAGGCGCGTGAGGGCTACCGGCTGGGCAACGGCGTGCTGGTGGACTCTATGATAAATGACGGACTGTGGTGCGCGTTTGAAAATTACCACATGGGCAACACGGGCGAGGTCGTCGCAGACCGCTACCACGTCACACGCCAGGAGCAAGACGAATACGCGCTCAATTCTCATCGCAAGGCTGCGGCGGCAATCAAAGAGGGAAGGTTCAAGGATGAAATCCTGCCCGTAGAGATTCCGCAGAAGAAGGGCGCGGCAACTGTTTTTGACACGGACGAGTCTGTGCGTGAGGATGCTTCTATAGAGGCGCTCTCGAAACTACGCCCCGCTTTCAGAGAGAGCGGAACGGTCACAGCCGGTAATGCTCCGGGTGTGAACGACGGAGCATCTGCCTTGGTCGTCACTTCGCTTGATCGCGCACGAGAGATGAACATTGAGCCTATGGCGCGTATTGCAGCGCAGGCTACTTCCGGCATTCAACCGGAGCTTGTCATGATGGCTCCGGTTGAGGCCATTCGCCGCGTCTTGAAGAAAGCCGGATGGGCGCTCGACGAAGTTGATTTAATCGAGCTGAACGAAGCCTTCTCCGTGCAGGCCATAGCGATAATAAAGGAGCTTGAGCTAGACCCACAGAAGGTCAACGTCAACGGCGGCGCGGTCGCGCTCGGCCACGCCATAGGACAATCAGGCTCGCGCGTTTTGACGACGATGCTCTACGAGATGAAGCGCCGCAACGTGCATCGCGGTCTGGCTGCGCTCTGTCTGGGCGGCGGAAATGCCGTGGCGATGGCCGTCGAAAGATAAGCGTAGATTTGAGAGCAAAGGCATGACGACACCTGAAGAGCACAATAAATACCTGGCCTACTCGCATCTGGGTTACGCTGCGTTTCAGCTTTTGACGATGCTTGTGATGGTCGTCTTCTCATTTATCATTCTCGACTGGGTGGCCGCCAGTGACACGAAGGGCGAGATGCCCATAGGTTTCATTGCAGCAGTTTTAATAGTCAGCTTTCTTTTTCACCTCTTGTTCACCGTGCCGTCACTCATCGCGGGCTTCGGATTGTTGAAGCGTAGGCACTGGGCTAAGACGGCGAGCCTCGTCGCAGGCGTTATGTCGGCCATGAGCTTCCCAATCGGAACAGCCGTCTGCGTCTATACCTTCTGGTTTCTGCTCGGCGAGAGCGGGAAAGATTTTTACACCCGGCAGCTCGCGGAAACCGGAAGCCGTTCGGACTATTTTTTGAACGAGCCGTCGGGCGCAAACACAGCAGGCCGTTGGCAGGAACGCAAGCAGGAATACGTGCCGCCCAGAGAGATGCCCAACTGGCGAGACTAGAAGATTTTGGATTTTGGATTGGAGTGGCAATCAAATTTGAATAGCTTCAATCCAGTTCGTTAATCCAAAATCTAAAATCCTTAGACTGTGGAGCAGAACAAAGTTGAGCGAGACGATTGGTGTCATCGGGGCTGGGACGATGGGCAACGGCATCGCGCAGGTGTGTGCGCGCGCAGGTTACTCGGTCGTCATGCGCGATGTCAGGACGGAGTTTCTTGAGCGCGGGCTTCAGACCATTGACAAGAGCCTGCAACGCGACGTGGACAAGGAGCGGCTTAAGGAGGAAGAGAAGCGTGCAATCATCTCGCGTATACGAACGGCTACAGATTGGGAGGCTCTCTCGGACGCGAGTTTGGTAGTCGAGGCCGTCTCCGAAGCTTTCAGTGTCAAAACAGAGGTCTTTCAAAAGCTGGACGAAGTAACCCGGCCTGATGTAATACTCGCATCGAACACCTCGTCTATCTCCATCACGAAAATCGCGGCACAGACGCGCCGCCCCGATAAAGTAATCGGCATGCACTTTATGAATCCCGTGCCGGTCATGAAACTGGTGGAGATAATTAAGGGGCTGTCAACTTCCGATGAGACTTACGAGCGGGTGCGCGCTTTGACAGAACAGTTGGGCAAGACGCCGCTTGAGTGTAACGATTCGCCCGGCTTTGTCTCCAACCGCGTGTTGATGCCCATGATTAATGAAGCGGTCTTCACGCTCTATGAAGGTGTGGCGACGCGCGAGAGCATTGACGGTATTATGAAGCTCGGCATGAATCATCCAATGGGGCCGCTTACCCTGGCCGACTTCATAGGTCTTGATGTCTGCCTGGCAATCATGAATGTTCTTTATGAAGGCTTGGGCGATCCGAAATATCGTCCCTGCCCGCTGCTGAAAAAATATGTGGACGCGGGCTGGCTCGGCAAAAAGACTGGACGCGGGTTCTACGAATACTAAAAGTTAAGTCTAGAGAGTCCAGAGAGTCTCGGAGAGTCTAGAGAGCCGGAAGCGACTTTCTTTTCACTCTCCAGACTCTCCAGACTCTCTGGACTCTCTAGACTCATTTTATGCAGACTGTTAATTATTATTGCCAGAAATGTCTTGCTGCGAATCCGTTCGGGCAGGAGTTGTGTACGCGTTGCGGTACGCGCCTGATGCTGGTTGTAGAGCCGCCGACGGGTCGTTTCGAGGCGGACATGATGAGCGCAGGGCCAGAGGAGCATCTGCTTGAGCGTGTCTCGGCGCTGGAAAATCGCCTGATGCGCATCACAGACCGGCTTGAGCAGAGTCTTAATCTTCTGCTCAGACAGGCGCGCAACTCCTATTTCGATCACGCGCTGCTGGAATCGCTCATCTCTTTATTGAGCGAAGCGGGCGCGGTTGACAGGGAAAAGCTTGAAGGGTTGTGGCACGAGCGCTGCCAGCGTGACTCGCTTGAACGGGACGAGATAGAGCGGCGCGAGCGCCTGCGCGCAGAGATAGTAGCGAGCTATCGCGGGGCGCAGACCGAGGACTTCACGCAGGATATTTCAGAAGCGATGGAGCTTCTGACCGAAGGATTAAGCGAGCAAGCCATTCAAACCCTTGAGCGTGCCAGCATCTTAGCGCCGCAGAGTGCTCCCTTACTCTCCTTCATCGGCGAACACTTTTTCCGCGCAGGGCGTATGGCACCGGCACGCAACTATCTACAACGTGCCTTCGATATTCAGCCGGGCGACGACCGTGTCTGTCTGCTGCTGGGGCTTGCACTGGGCGATGAGGGCGAAGCCGAAAGCGCCAAGAAGCTTTTGAGCGACGCCGTTCGACGTGGGCGAGCTTCGTTTGCAGCTCATTACGGGCTGGGCAGAATTTTTGCGGCTGAAGAACGCTGGCGCGATGCCCTGCAAGAGTTCAAGCGCGCTCTGGCCGCACGCTCTTCGCCGGAAGCTTATTATGTGGTCGGCTGTGTTTACTACCAGCTCGGTCACGACCGCATGGCCGCGCGCCATTTGCGCAAGGCAATCGGGATGGATAGCGGATATGCCGCGGCTTTCTATGTGCTGGGGCTTGTGCTGCTGCGCACTGGCGCGAAGCAGGAAGCGCGCAACTGTTTTCAGTCTGCACGCGCAAAATCTTCTAGCGAGCCGCGCTACGGCACCGCCGCACGCGCCATGCTGAAGACCGCCAGGCGCACGCCCCCGCAGACTCCATTCTTCAATGTGGCGCGCATGCATGGGCGTCGGCTGGTGACGTGCGGCGATAAGCGGTTGGCCGAAGCCATGATTAGTGACGCGCTCAAATCTTTTGACGCGGGAAATAACGAACAATAAAAGGCTTCTGGTCAAGTTGACACAAGCGCTCAAGCCGCTATAATAAAACCTTTTGTGCGCTTGTTGCTCGCAAGCGCCATAGATAGCAGGGTGGGTTCAGTCGTGCAAATCGAGCTTGATAAACTGGAAGGATCGTCCGCTAGGTTCGAGTACACGTACGGCGGGGACGAGCTTGTGCTTGACGATGAGCACGCGCGTCTTGTTGAGCCGCCACAGGTTACGGTGCGCCTGAGTCGCAGCGGCCACGATGTTCGCTTGCAGGGACAGATTACGGCGCGCGCGGAAGTTGATTGCGACCGCTGCCTTAAACAGGTGACTGTTCCCATCGAGACGACCTTCGACGTGGCCTACGTTCCGGCATCCACTTACGTAGAGACGGAAGCAGCGGAGTTGCAGGAGGACGACCTTGGCGTCTCCGTCTATGAGGACGGAGCGATTGACATGGACGAGCTTGTGCGCGAGCAAGTGCTGCTGACACTGCCTACGCGCGCTTTGTGCGTAGAAGATTGCAAGGGGCTTTGTCCGGTCTGCGGCGCGAACCGCAACGAAAACCCCTGCGAGTGCGAGCCTAAAGAAACAGACCCGCGCTGGAGCGGACTAAAGAATTTGCGATTTTAGATTTTGGATTTTGGATTGAAAAGGCTGGAGCAACTTGAACCGCTTCGTCAATCCAAAATCTAAAAATAGTTTTAAGGAATAAATTATGCCTAATCCAAAACGACGACATTCACATTCACGTTCGCGCAAGCGTCGCGCGCATGACGCGCTTCGCGCGCCGCAGACATCCACTTGCCCGAATTGCCAGGAGCCGCGCCAGTCGCATCGCGTCTGTCCGAAATGCGGCTTTTACAAGGGGCGCGAAATTATTCCGGTTGAACCGGCAGCGTAAAAGCAGTTTTGAGTTTTCAGTTTTTAGTTTTCAGAAGAAGGGCGACAGGCTTTTACTGAAAACTGAAAACTCAAAACTGTAAACTGTTCTTGTTACGATGAAGCGTGGCCCGCATCAACTGACTGGCAAGGTCGTGCTCGACGCGATGGGTTCAGACCATGCGCCGCAGGTGGAGATTGACGGCGCACTGGCGGCTGCGCGTGATTTCGGCATCGGCATTATTCTGGTAGGCCAGCCCGAGGTGGTCGTGCCGGAGCTTCGTCGCTGCGGCTGGCGCGGGCAGGGAGATCGCGGCATAGAGCTGGTCGAAGCGGCGGAAGTCATAGGCATGGACGAGCCTGTGGCGACAGCCGTCCGGCGCAAGAAGAAGAGTTCTTTAAGAGTCGGAACGCGTCTTGTGACAGAGGGGCAGGCTGACGGGTTCGTCTCGGCCGGTAACACTGGCGCAGCGATGGCTACGGCCAAGATGGTCATAGGAATGCTGCCCGGCGTTGACCGCCCGGCGCTGGCTGCGCTGATTCCGACCAAGAGCGGCAAGCCGACCCTTCTTCTGGACGTTGGCGCGAATGCCGAATGCAAGCCGCATCATCTGGCGCAGTTTGCTATCATGGGCGACGCTTATTCGCGCGCAGTCTTAGGAACGATGCGCCCAAGCGTTGGGCTGATGAGCATCGGCGAAGAGGAAGCCAAGGGAAACGATCTGACGAAAGAGGCGTTTCCGCTCCTGAGAGATTTGACGAGCCTCAATTTCGTAGGCAACGTAGAGGGGCGCGATGTTTTCACGGGCGCGGTCGATGTCATCGTCACCGACGGCTTTACGGGCAACGTGATGCTCAAGCTTTCCGAAGGCTTGACCGATGCGATGCTCTACATGATTCGCCGCGAGTTGTCGGCTTCGGCAATCACGAAAGCGGGTGCGATGCTGGCGCGACCGGCGTTTCGCAATATTAAGAAGCGGCTCGATTATACGGAGTATGGCGGAGCGCCTCTGCTGGGCGTCAGACAAATAGTAGTCATCGGGCATGGCAGCTCGAACGCGCGCGCTATCAGGAGCGCCATACGCAGCGTCAAAGAGTTTTCCGAGCACCGCGCGGGCGAGCGCATCGAAAACGGCATTGCCGAGACCAACGCCAGAGAGTTTGCCGTGGCGAGTAAATAGATTCGGTCGTAAATCGTGAATCGTAAATCGTAAATAGAGAATAGCGTCTTTTACTATTTACGATTCACGATTTACAATTTACGAAAGGGGCGTGATGGCAACAGTAAATGCAGGGATTTTAGGAACAGGCCATGCTTATCCTGAAGGCATTCTGACGAATGCCGAGCTGGAAAAGATGGTTGATACTTCTGACGACTGGATTACGTCGCGCACCGGCATCAAGCAGCGGCGCAAGGCCGCGCCCGGAGAATACACTTCGCTCTTCGCCGTGCGTGCCGCGCGCCAGGCGATTGAGAGAGCGCGCATAGACCCGTCGGACATAGACCTGCTTATCTGCGCCACCGTCACTCCGGATCAGATTCTACCTTCCACCGGCTGCCTGATTCAGGCAGAGCTTGGAGCAAATAACGCCGCAGCCTTTGACCTTGCAGCCGCCTGCTCCGGCTTTCTATACGGCCTGACTTTAGCGAACACAATGATTCGCACAGGACAATCGCGCCTGGCTCTGGTCATCGGCGCGGAAGTTCTGACGCAGTACGTGGATTACACAGACCGCTCCACATGCGTCATCTTCGGCGACGGCGCGGGCGCAGCCGTCTTAGGCCCTGTCGAAGAGGGACGCGGAATCTTAGCTTCGCGTATTAAGTCTGACGGGCGCTTCGCAGAGCAGCTTTACGCGCCGGGCGGCGGAACTCGTCTGGGCACGAGCGCCGAAACAATCGCTCAGGGGCTGCACTTCTACAAGATGAAGGGCAACGAGCTTTTCAAGGTCGCTGTGCGCTCGATGGCGGACATCTCGCGCGAGGTTCTGGAAGATGCCGGTGTAGCCGCAGAAGATGTCAGCCTCTTCATTCCACATCAGGCCAACCAGCGCATCACGGACGCAGTTGCTAATAAGCTGGACGTTGACCCCTCGCGCATCTATTCAAACATTGCCATGCACGGCAACACTTCGTCGGCTTCGATTCCGATTGCGCTGGATGAGTGCGTCGAAGCGGGTCGCGTGAAAGAAGGGGACTACGTTCTGCTGGCATCGTTCGGCGGCGGCGTCACCTGGGGCGGAGTGCTGATTCGCTGGTAAAGAGAGAAAAGTTTGAAAAGAAGAATCAACATCATCGCTCTTTTAGTTATCCTGCTCGCCTGTGCTTCCGTCTTTGCTCAAACGAGCGGTAACGGGCTGGTAGTCGAAGTGACGAATGCTGAAGGCAAGCCTTTGAAGAATGCCTGCGTGACGGTGATTCCCAAAGAGGGCGAGATTACTTTTCGCAAGGCGGATAAGAACGGCAAGGTTAAGCTTAAAGGAATGGAGCCGGGCAGCTATCGCGTCGTCGTCAAAGTTGACGGGTACACAGCGCAGAAGAAACAGGTCGCAGTCGGCCAGACGCTTGAGACCGTGGCCTTCTCTTTGCAGCCGAGGCGCGTTGGAGAATGACTGTGCGGCTGGCTTATATCTTTCCCGGACAAGGCTCGCAAGCGCCTGGAATGGGGCGTGACCTCATGGAAAATTCCGAGGCCGCCCGCAGGGTCTTTGAAGAAGCGGACGCAGCGCTGGGTTTCTCCATCTCTGAATTGTGCTTTAATGGCCCTGCGGAAAAGCTGCAATTGACGGAGAACACGCAGCCTGCAATCCTGACTACTTCGATTGCAGCGTTTCGCGCGATTGTCGAGGAAGGATTTCCGCAACCGGACTTTGTAGCAGGCCACAGCCTCGGCGAATATTCTGCGCTCGTCGCAGGCGGTGCGCTTTCGCTCGCCGATGCGGTCAAAACAGTGCGCGCTCGCGGGCGTTACATGCAGGAAGCCGCGCCCGTCGGCTCCGGCGCGATGGCTGCGATTATGGGCGCAGACCTTGGGCAAATCATGGAAGCCTGCAACGAAGCCGCCCAGGGCGAGGTTTGCTCGCCAGCTAATATCAACTCTGCGAATCAGGTTGTGATTGCGGGCGACGCGGCGGCGGTTGATCGCGCCATAGAGATTTTGAAAGAGCTTGGAGCCAAGCGCGCCATACGCCTTAATGTGAGCGCTCCGTTCCATTGCGCGCTGATGATGCCCGCACAGGAACGACTGGCGGAAGATTTAGAGAAGCTGGATTTTCATGATTTAAGCGTGCCGGTTGTAACGAACGTGGATGCGACTGCCATCACGAGCGGCACGGATGCGCGGGATGCGCTCGTGCGGCAGGTCTCGTCGCCCGTTCGCTGGCACGAATCTATTACGTATCTTGTGCAGGAGGGCGTTGACACTCTCGTCGAGGTCGGCCCCGGAAAAGTTCTTTCAGGACTTGTGCGGCAGATTGATAGAACAGTACGCTGCATGAATGTTGAAGATGCGGCGAGCCTCAGCGCAACGCGCGAGGCTCTGGCCGGAATAGAAAAGGTTTCATAAAGTTTTCCAATCATTACAGAGGAGCAAAAGGAAAATGCCCGATCCAGAGATCGAGAATAAAGTGAAGCAGATCATCGTTGACGAGCTGGGCGTAGACGAGAATGAAGTGACTCCGAACGCGCGGTTCATTGACGATCTTGGCGCTGACTCGCTCGACACGGTGGAACTGGTAATGCGCTTTGAAGAGGAGTTCGGCATCGAAATCCCTGACGAAGACGCAGAAAAAATCCAGAGCGTGCGCGACGCCTACAACTACATTGACCAACACAAAAAGTAATGATGAAGGCAGAATGCAAAATGATGAATTAAGAAGACGGAATTGCTTTTCATTCCGCATTCTGCACTCTGCCTTCTGCATTTCATAAGGAGTGTTTATCTTGAAACGTCGCGTCGTAGTGACAGGGCTTGGCCTTGTGACGCCCGTTGGGAATTCGGTCGAGGCTACGTGGGCTGCTTTAATGGCAGGCCGTAGCGGCGTGGACTATATCCAGAAGTTCGATACGACGAAGTTTCCAGTGCGTATCGCCGCCGAAGTCAAAGACTTCAACCCGCTCGATTTCGTGGAGAAGAAGGAAGCGCGCAAGATGGGCGCTTTCATTCACTACGCTATCGCCGCCTCGGACGAAGCGCTCAGGGATTCCGGTCTTCAAATTACGGGCGAGATAAGTGAGCAGATCGGCACTTACATCAGCAGCGGCATAGGAGACTTCTGGGCTATCGAGCGAGAGCACGAAAAGCTCCTGAAGGACGGCCCCGGTCGAGTCTCGCCCTTCTTCATCCCGTCGGCGATTGTCAATCTGGCCGCCGGTCAGGTCTCCATTCGTCACGGAGCCAAGGGGCCTAACAGCGCGACCGCCACAGCCTGCTCTGCGGGCGCACACGCCATCGGCGACAGCTTCAGAATCATAGAGCGCGGCGATGCCGACGTGATGATCTGCGGCGGCGCAGAATCGGCGATTACGCCCATGAGCGTCGCAGGCTTCGCAGCCATGCGTGCTCTCTCCACGCGCAATGACGAGCCTGCTCGCGCCTCGCGTCCGTTTGAGCGTGACCGCGACGGCTTCGTCATAGGCGAAGGCGCTGGCCTGATGATTCTGGAAGAGCTTGATTTTGCTCGTCGTCGCGGGGCACGCATCTACGCAGAACTGGTCGGCTACGGCATGACGGCAGATGCTTTCCACATCACCATGCCGGACGAGACGGGTTCAGGCGCAGTGCGTGTGATGCAGAAGGCTTTGAAGGATGCAGGCGCACAGCCGGAAGAGATCGGCTACATCAACGCGCACGGGACAAGCACGCCCTACAACGACAAGTTCGAGACGCGCGCCATCAAGACGACCTTCGGCGAGCACGCGTATAAACTTGCCGTCAGTTCTACCAAATCCATGACAGGGCATTTACTAGGCGCGGCGGGCGGCATCGAAGGCGTCTTCTCCGTCCTTACACTGCATCATAAAACTGTGCCGCCGACGATTAATTACATCACTCCAGACCCGGACTGCGATCTGGACTATGTGCCCAACGAGCCGCGCGAGCTGGACGTTCGCTACGCGCTATCGAACAGCTTCGGCTTCGGCGGCACAAACGCGGCGCTCCTTTTCAAGAGATTTGAAGAATAACAAGCAATCAGCATTCAGCCGTCAGCAGTCAGCCGGAAACTGTGCCCTGACTCATAAAGCTGAATGCTGATTGCTGAATGCTGATTGCTAATTATGAAAATCATCGTCTTCATGAAGCAGGTCGTTAATAAGGATGCGATTCTGCGAATCAATAAAGAAGGCACGTGGATCGAAGAGGGCGACATCTCTTATGAGGTCAACGAGTCGGACGGCTACGCGCTTGAGGAAGCTCTTCGATTGAAAGAGAAGCATGGCGGCGGCGAAGTCGTCATCTGTTCTATGGGGCCGCAGCGTGTGAAGGCTGTTATCAAGGACGGGCTGGCGCGCGGCGCGGATCGTGCGATTCATGTGCTGATGGATAATCTCAACAATCTTTCGCCGTTTGCCGCCGCCACTATCTTAGCGGAAGCTGTGCGCGGTGAATCGGCAGACCTTCTGCTCACAGGATTGCAGTCGGACGATCAGGGCTTCGCACAGACGGGCGTCATCATGGCAGAGCTTCTGGGGTTGCCGCATGCGACGATTGTCATAGAGGTTGATGCTTCAGGCGCAGAGCTTCGTGTCAAGCGCGAGCTTGAAAGCGGCTGGTATCAATGGTACTCGATGCCGCGTCCCGCGATGCTCACTATCCAATCAGGCATCAGCCAGATTCGCTACGCCACTCTGAAAGGCATCATGGCGGCCAAGAAGAAAGAGATCAAAGAGGTTCAGCCCGCAACGGACACCAGTGCCTCTTTCCAGCGCATCGAAAAAATTTACTTCCCGCAGAAGACCAAGCAGACACAATTCCTCGGCGACGGCGACGCCAAAAAAGGAGCCGTCGCTCTGGCCGAAAAACTTCGCACGGAAGCAAGGGTAATCTAAGGGGTTGGGTGACAGGTGCCGGGTGCCGGTAAGAAGAAAGACAACTGGATTTTCTTTTACCGGCACCCGGCACCTGTCACCCGACACCCATTCTGAGGTTAAGGATGAGTAACGGAATTCTAGTCTTCGCGGAGCAGCGCGAGGGGACATTAAACAAGATATCTTTTGAGGCGATTGCTGCGGGGCAGGCTCTTGGGCGTGAGCTTGGGCAGACGGTTTCGGCTGTGGTGCTGGGTTCGGGCGCACGCGCATTGGCGGAAGAGATTGCCGTGTACGAGTTAAGCAAAGTCATCTACGCCGAGAACGAGAAGCTGAAGGATTACACGCCGGACGGCTACACGGATGCTATGGAGCGAGTGGTGCGCAGCCTTAATCCGCAGTTCGTGGTGATGCCGCACACGTATCTGGTGCGCGATTACTCGCCGAAGCTGGCCGCGCGTTTTGGTAAAGGGGTAATCAGCGATTGCATTCGCGCGCAGGTAACGGACGGCAAGGTAACATTTTCGCGCCGCATCTTCCTGGGCAAGATTGATGCTGATGTAATCGCAGAGGGTGAGCCGCCCGTGTTCGCTACTTTTCAATCCGGCGCGTATCGCGGCGAGCAGGCTTTGAAGGGAAGCGCGAGCGCGGAAATTGAGACGATGGCGGTCAAAGTAGGCGAAGTCCGTATGAAGCCGGAACCTCCGTTTCAGGAGGTCAAGCAGGCGGTTGATCTCACCAAGGCGGACATCATCGTCGCCATCGGTCGCGGCATCAAGAGCAAAGACAACATAGCGCTCGCGGAACAACTCGCGGCGGCACTGGGCGGCGACATAGCGGCTTCGCGTCCCATCTGCGACGCCGAATGGCTGCCGATTGATCGACAGATAGGCTCTTCAGGCCAGACGGTCGCACCCAAGCTCTACATCGCGCTCGGCATCTCCGGCGCAATCCAGCATCTGGTCGGCATGAAGAACGCCCAGACGATTGTCGCCATCAACAAAGACCCCGAAGCTCCAATCTTCGACATAGCAGACTACGGCATCGTCGGCGACCTGTTTGAAGCCGTGCCGGTGCTGACCGAAGAGATAAAGAAGCTCAAAAGCTAAGTCGTACTTACTCACTAGCCCCTGAAAGGGGCGAAAGATTGTAGCTCACAGCGCAAGCCATGGGATTAAGAATCAGGTTAAAAGCAACAAGCCCATAGTTAGAGTGGGTGAGGCTATAAAGAAAAGGGACGAGGTGCAAACCTTGCCTCTTTTATTTTCGCTTTGCTATCTTAAAGAAATGAGCGAAGACAAAACGTCCGCTGAATTAAGCGGCGAAGCTAAGGGCAAGCCCGAAAGCAGTGAAGCCACTGTTTCCGATGTGGTGCCTGACCGCGATTACCTACTCAAACTGTTCGCGCATTTAGCGAATTTTTATGGGGTTAGCTTTTCTGTTACACTCAGCGTGGGCGGATTGTTAATCTCTGGTTCAATTATAAGCGTGGAAGAGTATATGGGGTCTCTTGTTGGCTCTATCCGACAGGGGACATCGGACTGGCCGCCAGATGCTAAAAATTTTTTAGAGGGTGATTTTTTAGAACCGATATTACAGGTATCGGGCAAGTTTAAGGAGGACGAAATTGAGGCGCTTAAGAACACTTCGTATATACATCTGAAGGGGGCGAGGGTCTTTCATGCCGCAGGAAAGCCTATTCCAAGTAGTGATGACGGCTTCCTTTGGCGGGGCCGCATTAGTTCAGTTGACGGTTTCTCAATGGGGCAGTTATCCTATTCAGTAAGTTATTCCCAAGGAACGCCAAAGCTATGAGCGAAGATACTACAAGAGAACAACTTACCGCTCGCTCCCTAGAAGAGCGCATTCTTATACGATTGGATGCGATAGATAGTCGCTTGGATAAGATAGACGAGCGGCTTCAGAAACTAGAGGCGAAAGAATACGACACTAAGCCGATCTGGGAAAAGGTTGTTAAAGATGTTGAGCATATCGGAAGTGAGCTACAAACTGGCCTGCGTAGGGTTGGAGATAAAATTGACACCCTAAACAATCACATTTTGGAAGTCCAAGCTGACCAAAGGGAGATAGAGAGAAGGTTGGAAAAGCTTGAATCAAATGAAGGCGGAAGTATTCTAATTCAATAGGCTTATTGCTATAATCCTTCCCACAATTAAGACCTGTTCGCAAGAGCCGCGTGTATGCGCCAATCATCATTGGATGGTTCGGCGCTATTTTTATTCGCTGCTCTATCCCCACGGCTTACGCTGTGGGTAAAAGCCTTCCGCCCCTTTCAGGGGCTGATTATCAGGCTAAAGCTTTGGCGCGCACTAGCCAGATGCTGCGCTGTTCATTCTCCTTGGAGATGTAGGTTATGAAGAGTTGGTCGCGTGTGGCGGCGGCGGTTGGAAGCTGGCCTTGACTTGGAATCTCGCTTGCCACGGGCGCTCCGGTGTTATCAAGCCGCGCAACGACGATTTTTGACGCCCCTTTTTGATTGCTTTCCCACACGGCTGTCAGAGTATTGCCCGGCCCCATTATCAATCGCGGGGTTCCAAAGGCTGTGCCTTCCACCAAGCCTTTGCGTGATGTAAAAGTTTTCCCGCCGTCTCTGGATTCAGACCAGTAGAGGCCGGGCGAGCCTGCTTCGCCCGCGCTGTACCAGAGGACTCGCAGCCAGTTGTCCGAAGCTGTGACGAGAGCAGGGCCGGAGACGGGACATCCGGCGATCATCCATTTGTCGTCCGATGCTATGACGGGTTCTGAAAAAGTCTGCCCGCCATCCGTGGAAGACGAGACGGCGATGTGGCGATAGTTGCCTGGAAGAACCTGCCGCCATGCAACGTAGAGGCGACCGTCACCGCCGACCGTGATAGCGGTCTTGCAGCACGGGCAGGCTTCGCGTGCGACCAAAAGATTCTGCGAGAAGGTGCGCCCGCCGTCCGTAGAGGAAGCCACGAAGACCTCCCGGTTGGCTTCCATCTTATGCTCGTCCATCTTTCCTTTCTCGCCAGGCATTTCCATCTTGACGTTGCGCTCGTCTAGCCAGGCTAAAAAGATGCGCCCCTTTTCGTCAACCGCAAGCGAGTGCATTCCGTGAACGACCGCGCCCTTGTCATCATTGACTTTGACAGGCGGCTCGAAGGTGCGGCCTCGGTCGCGCGACGCGGAAAGGAGTATGTCCGTTGCATGTCCCTCTGCGGAAGGGCGTCCCGTCCAGCCGACATAGATTGTGCCGTCCGACGCAGTCGCAATGGTCGGAGGATCGCCGCGCCATGCTGATGCTTCGCCCGCGCGAGGATTGACGCGCACAGGCTCAGAGACGGCGCTGCCATTCTGGTCTAGCCGGGTCAGCATCACATCTGCCTGCATCTTCTGAGCGTGCTCAACCCAGACGACGTAGACCGAGCCGTCGCCTGCCGCTGCCATAGCAGGCTCGGCTGCGTCCGCATTGCTGGTCGAAAGTTTGAGAGGCGCAGAGAAATCTCCGACCGCAGGTCTTTTAGCTGCGGCTTCGTCCGTGCCTTTCTTGCCGCAGGCTACAGTGATGGCTATGAGCGCCAGCGTCGCGATGATAATGAAGCTTTTATGCTTGAGCATAATCTTATAATTTTCTCCTGAATTAAAAACTGAGCCTAAGCCCGAACTGAAATTGTCTTGGATCAAACGCGGCGGTCGGTTGCCCGAAACTCGCCAAAGGAGTCGTGCCGGTGCCGAATGTGTTATTGGGTATAGCGAAGTTCGAGCGATTGAGCACGTTGAAGCCTTCGGCCAGCACTTCCAACCCGACGCGTTCCGTAAATTGAAAGCGACGGCTCAGGCGCAGGTCAAGCGAAGCAAAGTTAAAGCCCCGACCCGTATTGCGACCGACGCCGAGGGGGCGGTCGTTATTATTCGTGTCGAAGTTGCGGTCATTGCCGGTCAGTATATTGAAGGGCAGCCGCGAGGCATAAGTGAAAATGTAGCTCAACTGAAAACCTCGCAGCAGGCGTCTCGTCCCGGCATCCTTTCTGGATTGCGGCGCTTCCAGTGTGCCGCTGAGGACGAAGCGGTGGCGCTGGTCGTTATCCGACAGACCACGGTCGTCGCGTATGTTGAAATTATCCTGCGGCGTCGAAAAGAAGAAGTTACCGGCGTCGTCAATCGTCTTCGACAATGTGTAAGAGATGCGAAGCGATGCCCAGCGCGATGCACGTTTGTTGAAAGCTACGACCATTCCGTTGTAGTAAGAATCTCCCGAACTCTCATAACGGGAGACGTTGCCCCAGTTCGGGTCAGGCCGCCCCAGGTTCGGCACACCGGCGGAAGCGGGAAAGCGCGGCACATTGTTATTTCGGGACAGGATGATATGCAGCCCGCGCAGGTGCAGGTATCCGATTGAGATGGAAGAGTTGCCGGGCAGCTCACGCTCTACCTGCAAGCTTACCTGTTCGCTGTAACTGCTCTCTATGTTCGGGTCAATGCGTGTGATGTTCGGCTTCGTAGGCAGCGTCGCAGGCTGTGCGGCCAGCACGTTGGGGAAGACGGGCGCACCCGCTTGCGTCGGGGAAAGCTGTACGATTATGTACTTTGAGCCGTCGCGTTGCAGGGCATTGGATGTCGCACGCAGTGGAATGCGGTCGAAGTAGATGCCGAAGCTGGCGCGAACCACTGTCTTGCGATCTCCCGGAGCATAGGCCAGTCCAATGCGTGGGCCGAAGTTGTTGGTGTCTGTCTCGACGGGGTCGGGCAAAAACTGCGCGTCGTATCGCAGCCCTGCGTTAACGGTCAGGTCTGCGCGCGGTCGCCACTCGTCCTGTACGAAGAAGCCTATGTTGGGGTTGGACTGCGGCTGGTCGGGCGTGCCGAAAGCCTGCTGGAAGTTGCTGTAATTGCCGGTCAGGAAATTACCGAGATTGGTGAAGGTGTAGACGCCCTGCAAAGCGCCGGGGAAGAGAATGTTGACGCGGTTGTAAAGGAAGTCTACGCCGCCCTTGAACGAATGCCTGCCCTGCTGCGTAGAGATGTTGTCAACGAGTTCATATAGATTAATGTCGCGCGCCAGAGGCGAGAAGGTTGCAGTGCCGAAGTTCGCTACTCCAGCGATGTTCACGGCTGGCCCCGTCGCATCGTTGACGGGCGCTTCCAACCGGCTGCGTGTGAACTGAAAACGAATTTCGTTGAGAGTGCGGCTGCTCAGGGTAGTGACAAGATTTCCGGCAATCGTCTGGTCGCGGTCTCCCAAAGCTGTGCCGCGACTGAGCGCGTTGAGACCGCCGACGTTGCGCGAATTGGTGGCGTTGATGTCGTAGAAGCTGTAGCGCGCCGTGAGCAGGTTTGATGCATTCAACCTATGATCCACACGCGCGAAGAAGTTTGTAGAATCATATCCGCCGGGAACGATGCCTGTCTCTAACGGCGCGCCGGGATAACCGACCAGATTGAGACGGTTATTAATCGCCGCGATGTTCGCCTGTGAAATAGTGATGACGTTGGAATCGTTGCGCCGGGTCTGCTCGAAGTTAGCGAAAAGAAAAGTGCGGTCGCGCCGCAGGGGGCCGCCAACGCTCGCTCCGTACTGACCCTGTGTGAGCAGGTCTTTTCGCGGCGCAAGCGGATTGCGCGCATCGAACCGCTGGTTGCGTAAGAATCCGTAGAGACGACCGCGCCAACTGTTAGTGCCCGACTGCGTGATGATGTTGACTATGCCTGATGAAGCGCGACCGAACTCTGCTATGCCGCCCGAAGTGACGACCTGAAACTCGCGTATCACATCCTGACTGTAGTAAGTGCCCGTCAAATCCGCCGCGTCATCGTTTGCCGAAAGTCCGTCCACGACGAAGCTGTTATACAGATTGCGCTGCCCTGCGACGGACAACCCCTGTCCGGGCACGGCAGATGTTTCGGCAAAGCGCTGGTTGCTGCCCGTGTTGGTACGCGACACTCCCGGCACGAGCAATGCCAGATCAAGATAGTTGCGACCGTTCAATGGAAGCGAATCAACGTCGCGCGGTTGAATGGTTTCGGAAACCTGCGTGCGCGCCGTCTCAACCAGCGGAATGTCCGAGTTGATGTTGACGCTTCCGGTCACAGTGGCGAGTGTGAGCTTAAGCGGAACTTCGAGCGTCTGGCCGACTGTCAGCGAAAAACTCTCTTCGAGGTCTGCAAAGCCGGTTTGCACGACGCGCAGCCTGTAATCTCCCGCCTGAAGAAATGGAAAACGAAAGCGCCCGTCCACGCCGGTCGTAGCCGTCAACGTCTGGTTCTTCTCGGTGTTGGTGACCGCCACGGTTGCGCCGCTAATGGCAGCCTCGCGCTCGTCCATTAAGCTTCCTGTGAGCGTGGCCGAAGTGACGTTCTGTTGCGCAATGGTTTGTCTCAACCCGATGCTTAAAGTGAGAAGAGAGATGATAACGACCGTGCGTAAGAGCGCGAAAGCAAGCTCTGAAAAATACACTCGCTTCATATTGCGTACCTCAACGATAGCTTTGGAGGCTGAAAGCCAAAGAGCACAGGCTCAAAGCGGAAACGAAACGCCGTTGTAGCATCAATGCGCTGCTCTGCCGTTTTCGTCAGACCTTGAGTTGTCTCTTATTGAATAAAGCGTGGCCTTGTTGGGAGAGATGAGCTTTGCCCGTATACTTTAGACAAATAGCTCGCGCTCGCAACCCGATGATTGCACGCAGAGCGCGCAAGTAAGGATGCGAGACCACGAAATCTCCACTAATTAGGCCGGATTGGATGAGATGAGAGAAGGAGGGGCACGCCCACGCAGCCGCTTGAGATGTGCTGAATAAACCGGCTGAAGATTCAGAGCATAAAATGAAAGCGAAATGAAAGAGGGCGGAGGCAATCCGCCTGCTGTAGAAACGATAGCGGAATCACGCCCGCGCCTTGATTGTGTAGATGTGCTCGCACCCGCGCAGCAATCCTTCGGACAGGGCGAAGCAAGGGCAAGCACAGAGATAACATTGGCCTGTGCTTCGCTTGATGCGTCAGAAGACTCTGCCGTTAGAGTCTCCTTCCTTTCGGGTGCAACCTCTTTCTTATCCGAGTCGCAATGATCGGAGTCCTCAGAAGCTTTGGCCTTCGTCGGAGGATGCGTATTCTTTGCCGCGCCATGCGCTTCGCCCGCGTCTTCAACGCCGCAGAGCTTTTCCTCTTCAACTTTTTTTGGACGCTTAACTGGACTCTTAAAGAGAGCGTCCTTGCAAGCCCCGGTCGCGCAGCCTCCTTCCATACCCGCACAGCAAGGCATGGAGCATGAGTGCGCCGCCGACATGACCGTGAAAGGAATCGCGCTCGATAAAAGCGCAAGCGTTAAGAGCGCCGCAGAAAGGGCGCGCATAAGAGGAAGAGTATGAATATGTACTACACGCAAGGGGGAACCTGGCCTCTTCCGTTTCGAGACAATCGAAACTATGAGCGGATTGTGTCACATTGTTTCAAACGAAGGCAAGAGAAAGGCAGGGATGAGGGATGAGGGATGAATAAGAAATGATTCATCGGTTCATTGTTTCATTGATTCAATGAACAAATGAAGAAATGAATCAATCTCTTCCGTCCCTTTTCATCCCTCATCGCTGCCGCCCTCATCCCTATTTGTTGAGCAGGGCTTGAATGTCGCGCAGGACTTCTTCGGGCTTCCACTCGTTGCTGCGATAGACTTTGTAGACTTTCCCGTCGGGCGCGATGATGACAGTGCGCAGGCCGTGGACTATCTGGTTCGATTCGTTGTAGTAGCGCAGGCCGAAGAATCCGGCTATCTCTCGTATCTCCGAGGGCGTGCCGGTTGCGAATTCCCAGTGCTGGAAGGTTTCGCTCGTGTAGTTTTCAGTGTAAGCGCCGCCGTAGCTTTTAAGGACTTTCGGCGTGTCGTATTCGGTGTCGAAGCTGATGCTGAGCAGATGCGTCCGGTCGTAAAGAGACTGATCCTTCTTTAACTCCTTTTCAATCGCCGCGAAATTGTTGCTCATCAATGGACAGTAATCGGGCAGCGGGCAGCGTGTGTAGATGAAGGTCAAAAGAAGCGCGCGACCTTTATACTGCGCCAGACGGATTTGCTTTCCGTCTTGATTGATTAAAGAGAAGTTCGGCAACGCATCGCCCGGTTGAGCCTCGCGCTGCGCGTCCGTTTTGTCCGAAGCTGCTGCCGTATCGGTGCTCTCCTGTGTGATTACTATGTTTTCAATCCACGTTAAGCCGTTGTCCACGACGAGCGATGCCGTCATCTTATCTCCGGGCTTGAGCACATCTAGCGCCCAGTAATCGTTCTTCCTCACGGCGAACGGCATCGTCATCGCATCCATGTATCCGCGAATCTCTTCGTGCTCGACCGTGACACGATTCTCGGCCTTGTCAACGGCGATGACCTTGCCCTTCAAGTCGTAATGCTTTGCGTTGGGGGACGCGCCGCTGTCGTTTGGCGCGCGACACGACAAAGAGGCGATTGCTAAAAAGAGAAGGGTTAAGAGCAGTAGAGAACGCGCGCAAAGTTGATTGGTTCCGGTCAGGAAAAAAGAGAGCTTCGTCATCACAGGTTAAAGATTATCTAGCGTGCTTTGAGTTGTTCGGTGTAGAGCGTTTGATAAGCTCGAAAGTTTGCGAGCACTTTATAAACGTAGTCCTTCGATTGAGCGTAAGACACTTCCATCACGTAGCGGTCTGGATCGTTCGTACGCGCTCGCGCAGCCCAGCGTGCGACGTTGTCCTCTCCGCCGTTGTAGGAAGCAGCCACAGCCTGCGGCATTTCCGGAAACAGCTTGAACAGGTTTCCCAGGTACTGCGAGCCGAAGAGGATGGCTGTGCGCGAGTCGTAAAGCTCATCCTGATTGAAGCTCTTTTTGCCAAGCTGCGCGGCCATTGTGTCGGCGGTCGAAGGAATAAACTGCATGAGACCACGCGCGGCGGAGACGGATTTTGCATCGGCTCGAAAACGAGATTCCTGCCGCATAATGGAAAGCGCGAAGCGCGGGTCAACCCCACGCTGCGGTGCGTAATCCATGAGCGCAGCGCCATATGGAGCGGGATAAAAAAGCTCCAGCATCTCGCGCGGGGCTAACTCAGGAAGAAAGTCTGCGGGCATGGTCTTCCAGATAGGCTCTGCAAAGCGCACGGCGTGGTCTGCCCCGTCGCCGCGCTTGTAAAGCACGGCCAGCGTGTAAGCCGCATCGCGCGGATTGGATGAAGCAGGTGGCTTTGCGGCTTCAGCAGGCGCGGGCTTGCTGTTTGAAGATGTGTTTGGCTCGGCCACGTTTTCTGCAACGGCCAGCTCCGGCGCGCCTTCATCATATAGCCTCAGAAACAACAGCTCGTCGGCCAGTGCCTTGTGCGTAGGCTTTGAAGCAGTGGGCGAGCCTGCCTGTAACATCTCCTGCCGCCCGAAGGGTAGAAGCTTGAATCGAGGCAGGCGATTGTAGTCGGGCAAGCTAGAGTATGCGCGCCTCGCTATGTCCAGCATCTCTCGCGTGACATTTTCATCTTCGGTCAATCGCATCGCAGCCTGAGCCGCAGCGCGTGCGCGCTCTGCATCATTGCCTGAGATTGCCTGCTGCGCTTCTGCGCGCAGAGCTTGCTGGCGAGTAGCCAGAGCGGCACGCGTACGCTCAGCCTTCGCCATCTCACGCAGTCTAATAGTTGCGCGCCAGCCGTAATACTCGTTGCGTCCATCCGCGATTGAGAGATAGGCGCTCGTGGCATCTTCTGTGCGACCGAGTTGCTCCAGGACGTATGCGCGCAGGAAAGCTATCTCAGTCTTGTTGGTTCCGCCGGGCGCTCGTCCCATCCCTAAATCGGCTTCGCCCATCAGTGCCTCGAAATCCGCCAGAGCCTCCGCCCAAGCGCCTTGCGCCGCGTGAATACGCGCCTGAGAAAAGAGCGCTAGAGCCGCCGCCTGTCCGCGAAAACGCGTGCGTGTTTTCTGCACCCATTCCAAAGCCTCCCGGTCGCGGTTTGCATCTCGCAACACGTCTATTGCGTTGAGATAGGCGCGCTCCTGAACTGCCTGATCCGTGTAATGCTCTATGATGCGCTGGTAAATATTGAGGGCTTCGTCGAATCTCTTCGTGCGGCCATAGGCTGCGGCCATCTGGTTGAGCGCATCACGCGCGCTGGCTGAATCTGGAAACTGCTGCACGACGCGCTGGAAATAGTTTACGGCTTCGTCAAAGCGCATCTCTTGATAGAAGGTGCGCCCCACTTGATAGAGCGCGTCAGACAGATTCGCGCTCTGCGGGTAGCGCTCGGCGATGGCTAGATAGTGTCGGCGCGCGGCGCTGAAGTCGCGGTTGAAATTGTAGATGAGCGCGCGGCGCAGGTGCTCACTCTCTGAAAGCTGCGGTGCAGCAGACGCGGCGGCCTCTGCGCTCCCGCTATCCAGAATATCAAGGCCGCGAATGGCTGTGAGCGCGTAATCGTCCGGCCTGGTGGCGTCCGGCATCTTCGTGATGAGCGTGTTGAAGACTTCGCGCGCCGCCGTCTGCTGGCCGCTTTTGAGATAAGCCTGGCCTATAAGCGAAAGGGCTTCGCGCGCAGTGGCTTGATTATTAGTGTCGCTTGCGCGTGGACGCAGCAACTGGACGGCTGAATTGTAATCGCCGCTCTCGAATAAGCTTTCGGCGAGCCGCGCTTCCGCCGCCTCTCGCAGCAGACTCATCGGAGCCGTCGCCAAGAGTTGGCGTAGCTGCTCTCGCTCCAGCACTAAATTACCCGTCGAGCGCGCAATCTGTGAGAGATGCCAGAGAGCATATTCAGTGAGCAGGGAATTGCGCGCAACCAGCCTCTGATAACTGGCTGACGCTCCGGCCAGATCGTTCCGCCGCTCGGAAAGACGCGCCAGAAGATAGTCGTAATTATTGAGCGCGAAGACGGACGGGTCGCTGGCAGACAACGCGCGCAGCTCGCCCACAGCCGCACCATAATCGCCGCCTTCCACAGCCGTACGAATACGCTCGCTACGCTCTCCTGAGCTTTGCCCTCTTGCAAATTGCGCGGAGAGTGAAAAATGAAGAGATAAGAGGAGAAGCGCAAAGAATAGTCGCCGGAAGATGATGGTCGTCATTTCAAACCTTAGTCTAACTCATGCGCTTTAGAGAATGAAATAGGGAAGAGTAAAAGTAGCGGTATAGATGAAAGTTGTGTGAGAGGAAAGTTGCATTTCACCACAGAGACACAGAAGACTCAGAGGGAGCACGGAGGTTTGAGTATCACTCAACTCTCTGTGCATCCCTCTGAGTCCTCTGTGTCTCTGTGGTGAATATCAATCTTCTTTACACTCAATTCCAGACTGAGTCACTATCCGGGCGAAAGCTCCTTCTGACCAGTTCAGTCAGCCTGATAACGAGTCTTGCAGTTTGGACATTGAAGAATATGTTTGACGCCGCTGATGGGAATGACGGGCACTATGAAGAAGACCGTGATGAAACGCATTCCGCTTTTGGTCAGAAATTGGGTGACTGTGCCGCAGTTGCCGCAACGCATGGGCTGTGGGGTCTGCCCCGAACCCCATGAGAAGAAGCGCAAGCCTACGATAAAGAAGAACATGCTGTCTCCTACCTAGCAAAAGTTTATGTCACGGAAGTTGATGATAATGCTTTTTGGCTTCGGCAATCAAAACCCGTAGCCGTGCAGCTACTCTGGAACCTTTGCCTGAATCTGGCCTGACAGGCATGTTAAATCTTTCAAATCTGTGCAGCGCCCCTTTCCGGTTGAAGTTTGGCCGTGATATGTTCATAGCAGCGTTTGGAGCGGAATCTCTTTCCTCGATTCCGGTCGGAAAAGAATCCTCGCTCTAGCACTCTTTAAATCATTGAGCCGGAAGGCGAAAAACCTGCGCGCGTGTTTGCCGAGAGCGGGCATCCCGTCGGGGTTATCAGCTTTGCCGGGCTGAAAAGTCCCAGTAGCAATGCGTGCTACCTGAATAATCTTTAGTTTTATGGCGAGCGCAAGTAAACAGATTAAGAAAAAGGAAAAGGAAGCGGCTCAAGAGGCTTCACGGGTCGAGTTGCCGGAGTCTTTGCTTCATAACAATAGCTTTCTTTTCAACCGCGAGCTGAGCTGGCTGGAGTTTAATCGTCGTGTGCTGGAAGAGGCGCTAGACCCGCGCCAGCCTTTGCTTGAGAAGCTCAAGTTTCTCTCCATCTTCTCTACCAATCTGGACGAGTTCTTCATGATTCGCGTCTCGGCTCTCAAGGAAGAGCTGGATGAAGATGTGATAGAGCCTTCTACGGATGGGATGAGTCCAGCCGAGCAGTTGACGGAAATCAGCCAGAGGCTGCATCCGATGGTGGAAAAGCAGATGCGATGCCTCAGAAAAGAGGTGTTGCCGCTGCTTGAAAAGGAAGACATCGCGGTCGTCTCTTATAAAGACTTGTCGGAAAAAGAGCAGCGCGCGGCGAACAAGTATTTTATGGAGAATGTCTTTCCGATACTGACGCCGCAGGCTGTTGACCCTGGACATCCGTTTCCTTATATCTCGAACCGCAGCCTTAATCTTGGCCTGATGGTGGAGTCTGGCGATGAGGCCGAAGGAGCGCTCGGCACGCTCTTCAACAAAGAGCCGCGATTCGCGCGCATCAAGCTGCCGCCGAGCGTCAGGAAGCTTGTGGCCGTAGATGATTCCGGAACACGCTTCGTGTACCTGGGCAGTCTCATTGCTGCTAACCTTTCCGCCCTCTTTCCGGGTGTACGCGCGCGCAAGCCTCATCTGTTTCGCGTCACGCGTGACGCCGACATAGAGATTAGAGAAGATGAAGCGGGCGATTTGCTGCGCACTATGGAGCAGCATTTGCGCCGCCGTCGTTTCGGCACAGCCGTCCGGCTGGAAGTCTCCAGCAGCATGCCGCAGAAGATGATTAATTACCTTACGCGCTCGCTTGAGCTGACGCCGGAGGATGTTTACGTCATTGACGGCCCCGTCAACGTGCCGGACTTGATGGAGCTTTATGATCTGGACAGGCCGGAGCTTAAAGACAAGCCTTTACAGCCCACTATACCCGTGCCACTCCAGCAGAAGAAAAACATCTTCGAGATTATCAAACAGCAGGACGTGCTGGTTCATCACCCGTACACCTCTTATTCCACCGTGACGGATTTCATACGCGCCGCCGCGCTGGACCCCGATGTGCTGGCTATAAAAATCTGTCTCTATCGCACCGGACAGCAATCGCCCGTAGTCGCCGCCCTGATGGAAGCGTCCGAGCGCGGCAAGCAGGTCACGGCGCTCGTAGAATTGAAAGCGCGCTTCGACGAAGAGAACAACATAGAGTGGGCAAGGCAGTTGGAGCGCGCAGGCGTTCACGTCATCTATGGCCTTCTGGGTTTGAAGACGCACTGCAAAGTTGCGCTCGTCGTGCGCCGCGAGAAGAAAGAACTCAGGCGCTATGTGCATATAGCCACGGGAAATTACAACCCCACGACCTCGCGCGTCTACACAGACCTTGGCCTCTTCACAGCCGACGAGGAACTCGGCGCGGATACGACCGACCTCTTCAATTTTCTGACGGGCTATTCGCGGCAGGAGCAGTATCGTCAACTGCTGGTTGCGCCTATCAACCTGCGAGAGCACATGGAGGAGTTGATCGGGCGCGAGACTGAGCACGCGCTGGAGGGCAAGCCTGCGCGCATCATAACCAAGATCAATAGCCTGACCGACACAGAGCTTATACACGCTCTGTATACTGCATCGCAGGCCGGCGTCCAGATTGATCTGATAGTGCGCGGCGTGTGCATACTGAGACCCGGCGTGCAGGGGTTTTCCGACAACATCAGGGTCAGAAGCATCGTCGGGCGCTTTCTTGAACATAGCCGTATCTACTATTTCCTTAACAGCGGCAAGGAGGATGTCTTGATTGGCAGCGCCGATTGGATGCACCGCAATCTGGATCGCCGCGTAGAGGTCGTCGCGCCCATCAAAGATGAGCAGATAAAGAGATACCTCAAAGACGAAGTGCTCGAAGCGTACCTGCGTGATAACATGAGGGCGCGTGTGCTCAAAGAGGACGGAACTTACGAGCGGCTTGAGCCAGCCGAGGGCGAAGAAGCCTTCGATAGCCAGACCTATTTTGCCGGTCGCCCGAACACGTCTTCCTGAATGAGCTTGATTGTCGAAATGATTGGCACAAGGGAGCCAGGCAGGGAGGAGTAACACGATGGCTAAAGCACAGAGCGCAGCGGTCGCGGTCGAAGAAAAAGATGAAGAGGCTACTAAGGAAACTCTTCAGCGCCAGATGGACGAAGCTCGCCAGTCTATCTCTCAAACAGTCACGGACATCAAAGACACCGTGGTAGATAAAGTCCAGTCCGTCAAAGATACTGTTGCCGACACGCTCGACTGGCGCGAGCAGTTTCGCAGCCATCCGCTTGCATGGTGCATCGGCGCACTCTCCATAGGCTATGTTGTAGGCAAGAGCGCCACCGCAGCCTTTAAGGGAACAAAGGGCGATGACGAGCTGCTCTCTCATCTGGCCGCACTCGGCGAACACTTTACGGACGAGCTGTCGAAGCAGGGCATGAGCCTTCTGGCTCCGGCGTTGACCGGCACTGTCTTAGTGCCGTTGATCGCAAGCAAGCTGAGCGAATTGACCGGGCTTGACCTTACGAATTTGACCAATCAACTGCTGGCACAAAACGGAAGCCTGTCGAAAAAGAAGAGTAAGAAAAAGAATAAAGCAGGGAAAAAACAGGGCAGGAAAAAACGTAAGGCCAAGGTGAGTTCTAGATAAGCAAATCGTCAATGCTCTTGGCTCCGTAGGAGCCTGATGTTTATAGCTTAAAGTTTCCAAAAAGAGCCTGGCTCCGTAGGAGCTAAATGTTCTCTATCACTAACATTTAGCTCCTACGGAGCCAGGTTTATATAGCATCTGGAGACTATAAACATCCGGCTCCTACGGAGCTAAAAACATTTGCACATTCTTATATCACGCCTCACGTTAAGGCCAAGGTGAAGGATATTTGAGGCTCATATCAAGCGTATGTTGAAAAAGGCTAGCCGCGCGGCTAGCCTTTTTCATTTCTTCTATGCCTTCGCCGTCTTCTTTTTAGGTTTCTCTTCCTCATCCGCAGGCTTCTTCTTCTTTTTCTTCTTGGATTTTTTGCCCTCGCCATTGGTGATGGTGGCGGCGGTGATGCCGGTTACAAGGCTTGTGACCAGCCCGGCTGCTATCTCAGGCCCGTGCTTTCTCACGAGCTTAGTGACCTGTTTGGAAATCGCCTTCCGGGTCTTCTTCTTGATAAGCGCCATCTCTATTTTCCCCTCAAAAATTTTTCAACATCATAGCAACTTGCTTTTGTCCATGCTATCTGGAACTGAAAGAATCATGCGCCTGAGTTCTTCTTCGCTGATGGATTGAGCGGCCTGCTCCACGCTCATCCACTCTCTGCGGCGCTCATCCTGTTCAGGCCAAACGTCGAGCACAGTCTGAACTTCCAGCAGAAAAACTTTCACCGTGCAGGTTCCGCCCCACTTCAAGTAGTCGTACTCGCCAATCGCGCTTGAAGAGATTTGGCCGCGCACGCCAGCCTCTTCATACGCTTCGTTAGCAGCCGCTTCGCTTGCGGTCTTTCCGAGGTCAACCACACCCTTCGGCACAATCCAGCGCCCGCTCCGACGCGACGTAATCAATAGAAGCTCCATGCTCCCTTCGTTGAATCTGTAAGGGATGACGGCTGATTGCTTGTAGAACCACCACGGCATCGTTCTCATAATCAAATCGGAATGGAAAAGTTAAGCATCACCCAGTTGCTTTGGCTTGACGAGCAGTGCGAGCTTGCCGCATCCCTCCTGCGTCTTGCTCCATTTCTCCACGTCGAGCGTGATTTGCGCCAGCGCAGCCGTAGGCATTCTTTTCCCTTCGCCGGTCAGATGAAGCATTAGCTCTTCAAGACTTGGATTATGACCGACGAGCAGAGCTTGATTGACCTTCTCCTCAATCTGGGAAATGATTTCACAGAGCCTTTCGACGCTAGCCTCGTAGATGCGCTCGTCAAAGCGCAGGGGCGCGTCCATTCGACCGGCTTTCATCACAAGGGCAACGGTTTCTCTTGCCCTTCGCGCAGGCGAGCAGAGTATAAGATCGGGCGAAATCTTCTGCTCGCGTATGAATTTCCCAACAAGCGGCGCAGCGCTCAAGCCCCGCCCGTTCAAAGGGCGGTCGAAATCTTTTATGGCCGCGTCGTCCCAACTGGACTTGGCGTGACGTAAGAGCAGCAGCGTCTTCATATTCCGATTGCTTCGATTATACTTTTCGGCTCATTCAAACTCCGCGTAAATCTTTAAGCCGAGCATAAGCCTTGCAAGTCACTTGTGCAAACCTTACGTGTAGTAAATTTGAAGGCATTGGCCGTGGGAATTCTGCGTTGCCCGGCACACGCCCTTATGATGTAATGACACCGTTTGGAGCCAATCAACTGCGCGGGGTAATGCTGAGCTTTTCGATTGAAGGGGGATGCCATGTCAAAAGAGAACAAGCGAACACTGGTTGTAGGCGATATACATGGATGTTATGACGAGCTGTTGGAGCTGATGAAGGAAGCCGGGCTTGGCCTTGAAGACAGAGTCGTAGCCGTCGGCGACCTTATAGTCAAAGGGCCGAAGAATCGAGAGGTGCTAGACCTGTTTGAATCCGACAGTCGTTTCTCTTCCGTGGTAGGCAATCACGATCTGGCGCTCGTCAGATTCTGGCGCGGCGAAGATGTCGAATTGACTGGCGCGCAAGAGTCAGCTCTGTCAGAGCTTGATGCTGATAAAGAGCGTTACAGAGGCTATCTTGAATCACTGCCTTTTATGATTGACCTTGGAGAGCATCTGGTTGTTCACGCGGGCGTGCGTCCCGGTGTCGCGCTTGCTTCACAGTCGAAAGATGATCTGACGGAGCTGCGAACCCTTGGGGCTGACCGTACAAGCCGCGAGGGAACGCCCTGGTATGACGTTTATGACGGCGACCATGTTGTACTGTTCGGCCACTGGCCTGCGCTCGACGTGCGCCGCAGCCAGCGCGCGATTGGGCTTGATACCGGATGCGTGTACGGCAATTATTTGACGGCCTACATTATAGAGGCAGACGAGTTCGTTGCCGTTCCTGCGCATCGAGCGTACGATGAGCCGAAGCAGCCGCTTCAGTAAATACGCGCTGTTATTCGTGTTGTAACACGCAGCACATAGAGTGAGTTATGATAACGGGAGACAGGTCAGTACCGCCTGCGGTAGCGGGCGGGTCTTGGCAACGCGACCACCCGCCCGGCTTAAGCAGGCGGTACTGATATAAAGTGCGTCGTAGCTTGTGACGATTTTTAGTTTCAGACCTTAATACGAAGGAACAGGGGCTTTGAAACTTGCAGCGATTGATGTCGGCTCTAACTCCATCAAGCTGGTGGTGGTCGATGCGGCTACGGCGGATTCCTTTGCCGTGCTGGCGCGTGAGAAAGAGGTGGTGCGGCTCGGTCATGAAACCTTGAGGCAGGGGCACCTGTCGAACTCGGCCATTGATCGCGCCTCCGACTGCATCAAGCGTTTCCGCTCAATCGCAGAAGCGCGCGGCGCGACACGCATTGTCGCCATCGCTACGGCCTCCGTGCGCGAAGCAGATAATGCCACGGAGTTCATTGACGAGGTAGAAAGACGCACAGGCTTGCGCCTTGAAATTCTCTCCGGCATAGAGGAGGCGCGCCTTATTGGTCTGGCGGCTTCAAAGGCCAGCGCCCGCCGTGATGCTCCGCTAGTTAACATAGACATCGGCGGAGGCTCGACCGAAATCTCTCTGATGCGCGATGGCGCGCCTGCGTCTCTTTTTTCCGTCAAGCTCGGCGCGGTCGGCTTGACGGAAAGATTTCTGACATCCGATCCGGTCAGGCCAAAAGAGCTACGCGCATTAAGAGGAGAGGTGCGCGGGGCGCTCGAACGACCGGCGCGCGAGCTTCGCGGGGCAAGCTGGCAACAGGCGACCGGCACTTCCGGCACAATCATCGCTATCGGCGAAGCGCTTCGCCTGCGCACTCTTCGTGATGTAGACAAAAGGACGCTTGCGGCACAGCCAGCCGGAGCCGAAATAGTCTTCGCACAGCTTGAGCGCTTCAACGAGCGTTTGGCCGCGATGACGTTCGAGGAACGAAAGGGCGTGCCCGGCATCAGCGCTCAGCGCGCCGAAATCATCGTCGCCGGAGGGCAGATTCTTGAAGGCGTGATGAAATCGCTCGGCATGAATCTGCTGCGCACCTGCGACTGGGCTTTGCGCGAAGGCGTCATACTTGATCGCTTGAGCGAGATGGACGCCGAATCTAGACCGCCCGTGCCGGACGTTGCCGACCAGAGACTCTTAGGCGCACACGCCGTCGGGCGGCGCTTCGGCTATGAAGAAGGGCACGCGCATCAGGTCTCAAGACTGGCCGAGAAAATCTTCGACCATCTCTCTGAGACGCAAGAATTGACGCGCCACCAGCGCACGCTTCTTTCGGCTGCCGCGCTCTTGCATGATGTCGGCTACCACATCGCGCACGAGTCGCATCACAAGCACGCGCTTTACTTGATAAAGAATTCCGAGCTGACCGGCTTTTCCGAAGCCGAGCGAGTGGTCATAGCTAACATCGCACGCTATCACCGTGGCGCGCCGCCGAAAGAGCGGCATACGGAGTATGCTGAGCTGACTCCGCCGGATCGTGAAACCGTCTGCCGTCTTGGCGCAATCCTACGCATCGCGGACGCGTTAGACAGAAGCCACGACAGCCGCGTGGAGGACATAACTTTCACGCGCGAACGAGAGGAAATACAGATTCAACTGCACAGCGCCTTCAACTGCGACAAAGAGATTTGGGCTGCCGAGCAGAAGAGCGATCTTTTTGAACAATCATTCAACTGCAAATTGAGCTTCAGCGAAGACGACGCAGCGGCACGTCAGGCAGGATAAATTTTATGGCGAAAGCACTGGAGATTGAGGGGCTTAATTGCCACGCGCAGGCGCTCTGCGGCATACGCCTTGTTCTTTTGACGCGCCTTGAAGAGATGTGTGCGCGGCGCAGCGAGGCTCTGGATTGGAGCGACATAGAGGGCGTACACGACATGCGTGTCGCCTCGCGCCGCCTGCGGAGCGCGCTACGCGATTTCAAACCGTACCTTCGTGGAAAGGTGCGTCAAAAAAAATTGCGCGAAGTGGCTCATGCATTAGGCCGTGTGCGTGATGAAGACGTGGCGATTAAGGCTTTGGAAAAGCTTACCGAAGAAGCTCCAGAGGACATCTCAGCAGGTCTTAATCAAATTATTGACGAGCGGCGCGGGCAACGTGAAAAGTCGCGCGAGGCGCTGGAAGAAGCAATTAGTAAAACCTCAATCGACAGGTTGCAGGAAAAATTGAGTGCCGGTTTCGAGCGCGCGACGCGTGGTCGCGCCGTAGCAGTAGAGCGCGCAAACACACACAACTCCGACGGCCAAAGCTTTCGCAGCGCAGGACGAGAGATAATCCTCAAGCAGCTTGAAGAAGTGCTTGGGCTTGGAGTGAGCCTCTATCGCCCCTTTGACGTAGATAGCCAGCACCGCTTGAGGATTGCGGCCAAGCGACTGCGCTACGCGATGGAGCTTTTCTACGCATGCTGGGGTAAGCAGCTCAAACCTTTCTCCGACGAAGTTGAAAAGATGCAAGGCTCGCTCGGAGACCTTCATGACTGTGATGTGTGGATAGAGGGTTTCGGCAAGCGGCTTACCGATGGCAGTGAAATAAGAGAAGGGACGACGCCCGCACGCCTTGCGGTACGCGCCGCCGCCGTCTGGCTCCTGCATCACTATAAAAAGGAGCGCACGCGTCACTATCGCCATGCGCTTGCGCGCTGGTTCGAGTGGGAGAAGACAGCTTTCAGCGCGCGTCTGGTGGAAGCGCTTTCGGAAGATGCAGAGCAAAGCCATGAGCCTCGAACAGCAGCCGCAACAGTCTCCTGACCAGCCGCGTCCATGCATCATTAATAGCCTATCCCGCACGCCACCTGATTTGTGCTAGGATGCGTGCGACACCGTATGAACATGACTGTGAAAGAAGAAAGCCGGGCTGAAATTCTGGACGGCGCGCGTGTGGCCGAAGAGATAAAGCGCGAGGTCGCAGAAGATGTGGCGCGCATGAACATGGAACACGGCGTGTACCCGTGCCTGGCAGTCGTTCAGGTCGGAGACGACCCGGCCTCTACCGTGTATGTCGGCAGCAAAGTACGAACATCTAAGGAGCTTGGTTTGCTTTCCGAACGCCACGCGCTTCCGGAAGACACTACGACCGATGAGCTACTTGAGCTTGTGTACAAGCTCAATGCGCGAGACGATGTGGATGGGATTCTGGTTCAACTGCCGCTGCCCAAGGCTGTAGAAGAGCAGCGCGTGATTGAAGCCATAGACCCTATGAAAGATGTGGACGGGTTTCATCCCGTTAACGTGGGACGACTTGCGTTAGGCCAACAGGTAATTGCGCCGTGTACGCCTGCCGGAATCATAGAGCTTCTTGAGCGCTCCGGTGTAACAATCGCAGGGGCGCACGCAGTCATAGTCGGGCGCAGCCAGATTGTCGGTCGCCCCGTCGCGCAGCTTTTTCTACAGCGCGACGCGACGGTGACTATCTGTCATTCCAAGACGCGCGATTTACCATCGGTCACAAGGCAGGCTGACATTCTCATAGCGGCCATAGGGCGCGCAGGCTTTATACGCGGCGAGCACATCAAGCCGGGTGCGACCGTCATCGATGTCGGCATCAACCGGATTACTGATAAAGAAATAGCGCGCGAGCTTTTTGGAGACGAGGCGGAGAAGCGTCTTGATGTTATAGCGCGGCGCGGCTCTACGCTGGTGGGAGATGTTCATCCGGCGGAGGCAGACCGAGTGGCCGGTCGCCGTACGCCTGTGCCGGGCGGCGTAGGGCTTTTGACCGTGGCGATGCTCATGCGCAACACAGTGGAAGCTGCGCGCAGGCGTAGGGGTCTCTCTTAATCCATCATGCTGCGCGTAGGCTTAACCGGCTCAATCGCCGTCGGGAAATCGCACGTTGTCGGCCTGCTCAAAGAGCTTGGCTGCCATGTAATTGACGCAGACCAGACGGCGCGCGAGGTGGTAGCGCCTGGCACGGAAGGATTAAAGAGAGTTGTAGCGGAGTTCGGCGAAGAGGTGTTGCAGGCGGATGGGCAACTTGACAGGGCTAGCTTGGGCGCAATCATCTTCGCGGATAATGAGAAGCGCGAGTGCCTGAACTCGATTCTCCACCCGCTGATTATCTGCGCGCAGGACGACGAGATGCGCGCTTTCGAAGAGGCAGACCCGGAAGGTATAGGGATAGTTGACGCGGCTTTGATGATAGAATCGGGCGGATACAAGCGTTTCGACCATGTAGTTGTGGTACATTGTCGGCCTGAGATTCAAATTGAGCGGCTCATGAAACGCAACAATCTTTCTCGCACGGAGGCTTTGCAGCGCATCAATGCACAGATGCCGCAAGAAGAGAAGATGCGCCACGCAGATTTTCTGATTGATACTTCGAAAGATTACGACGCTACACGCGAACGCACCATAGAAGTTTTCCGCAAGTTGAAAGCTTTGAGCGAAGAGCAAGCACGCAAGGCTTAAAAAGCTCTGTTTTAGAAGTCCCGTTAGGGACGTAATGATAATAGCCCAGCGATTTATCGCTGGGTGGTGAAGCAATAAGAATTTCCGCAAGTCCCGTAGGGACGATTGGAAAACTTTGCCAATTTATTCAGTCGTCCCTACAGGACTCGACAAGCATCCTCGAACTTTCTCCCAGTGCTGAAGCACTGGGCTATTATCAACTGTCCCTCACGGGACAGAGATAAAGACTACTTCTAAAATTTAATCGTGAATCCTACGTCGTTATGAAGAGAGGAAAAGGGCAACCAAACCGGAGACTGGCGAAGTGGCGAACGCGTGTGGCGGCCTCCTTGCTGCTCATCATATCGCTGACGGGCGGCTGCTTTCTGGATCACGAGGTTGAACCCTTTTACGGTCGCGTTAACGTTCCGCGCGTGCAGGAGTTTCGCTGGAGCAATGGCGGGTTGCCGCAGACCTTCGACCCGGCACTGGCGGCGGCTGCGCCCGATACGGACTTGATACGCGCCATGTTCGAAGGTCTGACGGATTATGACTCGAAGACCTTGGCACCCGTTCCAGCGGTGGCAGAGCGATGGGAATCCGCGCCGGACAATCGTGAATGGACTTTCCATCTACGGCGCGACGCGCGCTGGTCAACCGGCGAGCCGGTCACGGCGCAGGACTTCGTCAACTCATGGAAGCGCACTCTGAAGATGGGAGACACAGCGCCGCATGTGCGGCTGCTGGCGAACATTATCGGCGCAACGCCCCCGCCTCTGGTCAATGCTGCAAGCACGGCGGAAGCTCAGCCGCAGCCATCGAATCGAGCGGGCGAGAAGAAAGAGACAAAAGCAGAAGCTAAAAAAGAGAAGTCGCCTGAGCCTCCGCCGCCTCCGCCCTTCGGCGCAGAGGCCGTTGACGATTACACTCTGCGCGTGCGCCTGACGCGTCCTGACCCGAACTTTCCATCGCTCGTCGCGCATCCGGTTTTCCGTCCGGTGCATGGTGTAGATGCGCCATTGCCCTCGCCCATGCAGGCGCAGCGCGTCGTCTCGAACGGGGCATTCCAGTTCTCGCGCGCCAACCGCGACGGCGTCACACTGGAACGCGCAGGCAACTATTGGGATGTGCAATCTGTGAGCCTTCAACGTGTTCAGTTCGTAGCGTCGCAGAATACGGAAGCCGCTCTCTCAGCTTATCGCGCCGGAGAGGTTGACGCGGTGACGAACGCAGGCTTCGAGCCTCTGGCGATTAAGCTCCTTGCGCCCTACAAAGATTTTCACCGCTCTACATACGGCGCGATTACCTTCTACAGCTTCAACACAGCGATAGCGCCGTTTGACGACGTGCGCGTGCGCGAAGCCTTAGCGATAGTGATTGACCGAGACCGCATCTGCGAGGACGAGATGGGCGGCGCAACCGAGCCTGCCAGGACTTTTCTCCCCGCATCTGAAGAGTTGGCTCATGCGGACACTAAACTGCCGACGTTGGAAAAGAATGTGACGCGCGCGCAGGGGCTTATGGCGGCTGCCGGTTTTCCGCAGGGCAAGGGCTTTCCGGGCATCAGGCTCTTAATCAATCGCAACGAGCAGCAGCGACAGGTAGCCGAGAGTGTGGCCGAGATGTGGCGCACGTCGCTGGGCATCAAGGTGGAGGTTATCTCCAAACCCTGGGAAGAGTATGAGCAGGCTGTGCGTGCGGGCGATTATGATGTGGTGCGCAGAGGCTTCGTCATGCAGACCACGGACGAAGAGACCAACATGCGCCTGATGTTCGATGTGAATCTGGAAGCGAGGGCAATCGAAGCATCATCGGGCGCGACGGAAAAGGCGGAGCCTACGGCGAATGCGAACGCAAACCAGAGCGCGCCGAAAGTTGATGAAAAGCGTTTGCCGGAAAAGAGTCTGCCGCTTGCACAGCCTACGGTGCTTTCCGAACAGCAGGCGCTTCGTGAGTTGCCCGCGATACCTATTTACTTCGCTTCGTCTTACCAGCTTATCAAACCTTATGTCACAGGCTTTGATACAAACCTGCTGGACGCGCCGTCCCTGAAACGCGTGCGTATTGATACGGGCTGGCAGCAGCCGAAGCAGACAAGTGTTAGCTGGTATAAATAGGAATCGAACGGATATATTTACGATAAATAGGAAAGCAACGCGCCCGCCACTCTTGAGCATCGGTTAAGTAGTCGTCTGCTCTAGAGGATGCATCTTGAAAAACGAAGCCGCCGCGTGATAACGTGTGGCCTTCCGTACCCCCCGTTAGAACAGGATAAAGTTCAACTCTCCCCGTCCTGAGGTAGTTTGATAGAAAAGTGATGAGGATAAACCCTCAGACCCTCTGTCGGCGCGGATAGCCCGGACGGTTTTGTTGGTTTCGCGGCCATGACAGGCTCGCGATGCTCTCGAAACCGGCTGGCGTGCAGATGTGTTTTTGAAGACCGTAGAGGAGGTTCAAAAAGCCTGTGTATACCTGTCGCTCGAACAAACAAAGTCTTGGCGCTCTGCTGCTCCTTGCATCAATAGTCGCAGCAGGTTGTTCGGCGGCAGCAAAAAACGAACCTTACTTCGGAAAGATTCAACCCCCTGAAGGGCAAGTCCTGCGCTACATCACCGGCGCAGAGCCGCAGACCCTTGACCCTCAATACATGACCGGAGTCCCGGAGTCCCGCATTGCCGTCGCTCTCTTTGACGGGCTGGTAGAGTATGAAGAAGTAAGCATGAAGCCGCGCCCGTCGCTCGCCACAAGCTGGGAGGTAAGCCCGGACGGAACAGTCTGGACATTTCACCTGCGCGATAATGCGAAGTGGACGGACGGCGCTCCTCTGAATGCGAATGACTTCGTCTATTCATGGCGTCGAGCACTCTCTGCCGGTTTTGCTGCGCCTTATGCCAGCATGATGCACATCGTCAGGAACGGTAAAGCCTACAACAGTCTTTCAGCCTTCGTGCGCGACCCACGCACAGGAAAGTTTGCCACCGAAAGTGACTTCGAGCGTGCTCAAGCGAGCGGCGAAGTCTCATTCACGGGCGCTGAGCCTCAAAGATTTGAAAAAGGCAGCGGCGAGAGCGAGCCGGGCAAAGAGAAGTATCTCTTTGTGCCAGCCGATGCGGAAGATCGCGCGAAGCAGGTGAGCGGCGATCAGTCTAAGAATAGACCCGGCGATGCAGCTCTGGGTCGTTTTCTGGAAGGGAAAGAGTTTCTGCCGGTCACGAAAGAGTATGTGGGCGTGCGCGCTCTTGATGATTACACCTTTCAGGTGACGCTGGAAACGCCGACCGCTTATTTCATCAAGATGCTCTACCACAATTTTTTCCGCGCCGTCCCTCAACAGGCGATTGAGAAGTGGGGAGACCAGTTGTGGGTCAAGCCCGGCCACATCATCACGTCGGGAGCGTTCCGGCTCTCCGAGTGGTCGCCTTATGAGAAGATTGTAGTCGAGCGCAATCCTCTGTTCTGGGACAACGCCAATACGAAGCTTGACAAGATTATCTTCCCGGCGACCGAGCAGCTAACCACCTCTATGAACCTGTACAAATCAGGCGAGGTGGATTGCACGCAGTCCAATCAGGTTCCTCCGGCCTGGCGCAACCAGCTCAAGGCGACGAAGAAGGATTACAAGTTCGGCCCCTTTCTTTACATAGAATTCATGGCGATCAATACGGCCATCAAGCCGCTTGACGATGCGCGCGTCAGACGTGCGATTAGCATGTCTATAAACAGGCAGATTCTGGCAGACCAGGCTCCGGGCAGACTGCCTTTGACCGCCTTCACTCCGCAGATAGAAGGCTACGAGAACGCGAAGGGCAACGACTTCAACCCGGATAAAGCCCGCCAGTTGTTGACAGAGGCCGGTTACCCGAACGGCAAAGGCTTTCCGCAGATAGAGCTTCTATACAACACGGCAGAGTCTAATAAACAGACGATGGAGTTTATTCAGGCGATGCTCAAGAGGGAACTGAACATACAGGTCGAACTGACGAATGTGGAATGGCGCGTCTATCTGGATAGAACAAAAAACACCCGCAGGGACTTCAAAGGCTTAGCGCGGCGCGGCTGGAACGGCGACTACGTTGACCCTTATACCTTCCTTGAGCTGATGACGAGCGCGTCCGACAACAATGGAACCGGCTGGTCGGACAAGAAGTACGACGCGATGCTGCACGCTTCGAGCGCCGAGCTTGACCCGGCACGCCGCGCAAAGCTGTTGCAGGATGCAGAAAGCTACATGCTTGAGCAGCAGCCCATCATTCCTCTCTTCATAGGCCCCACTTCGTTTGTCTGCAAGCCGTATGTGAAGAACCTTGTGCCGAACCTGCTGGATCAGCACGACTGGCGCGGCGTCTACATTGACCACAACATCACGGCGGAATCTTTAGGCGTCGCCGAAGCAACATGGAATAGCAAATACTTCGCTCTCTTTAGCCACCCGAGTTTTTAGTTTGGTAATGGCGTACAGAAAAGTTCGCAGGAGTTAATGACATGATGACCGTTCGCACGAAACAGCTAAGACTGGTTGCACTGCTGCTGGCAGTAGCTATTGTCAGCGCCGCCTGCTCCGCAAGCGCGAAGAATGAGCCTTACTTCGGCAAGGTTCAGCCGCCCGAAGGGCAGGTCTTGCGCTACATCTCTGGCGCAGAGCCGCAGACCTTAGACCCGCAGTACATGACCGGGCAACCGGAATCGCGCATCGCCGGTGCAATCTTCGACGGGCTGGTCGATTACACGGAAGAGACTATGAAGCCGCGTCCGTCGCTGGCTACAAGTTGGGATGTGAACGCGGACGGAACAGTCTGGACATTTCACCTGCGCAAGGATGCGAAGTGGACGGACGGCGCTCCTCTGAATGCGAATGACTTCGTCTATTCATGGCGTCGTGCGCTTTCGCCGGAGTTTGCAGCCCCATACGCGAGCCTCATGTATGTGGTCAAATTCTCAGAAGCCTATAACAATAATTCGGCGTTCGTGCGCGACCCGCAGACGGGCAAGTACGCCACAGAGGGCGACCTTGAACGCGCGGGCACAAACAGCCCCATAACTTTTACGGGCGCAGAGCCGGAGAAATTCGATAAAGCCTCACCCGCTTCTACGGCTACACAGGCTGCACCAGCAGAAGGAGCAAAGGCGAAAGAGAAGTACTTATTTGTTCCAGCCGATGCCGCAGAGCGCGATAAGCTCGCGAACGGCGATCCGGCGAAGAGTAAACCGGCGAAGCCCGAACTGGCGCGCTTTATACTGGGCAAAGAGTTCCTGCCTGTGACCAAAGAGCATGTTGGAGTGATGGCGCTGGATGATTACACATTTCAGGTAACGCTCGAATCGCCCACGGCCTACTTCATAAAAATAGTGCTGCACCAGTTCTTCCGTCCTGTACCCAGACAGGCGATTGAGAAATGGGGAGACCAGCAGTGGGTCAAGGTGGGGCATCTGGTTACATCCGGCGCGTTCAAGGTCGAATCGTGGCAGCCTTACGAGAAGATAGTCCTCGTGCGCAATCCTACGTTCTGGGATAACGCGAACACGAAGCTCGATAAGATTATCTTTCCCGCCACGGAACAACTGACGACGGCTATGAATCTATACAAGTCCGGCGAGATTGATTGCACGCAGTCGAACGAAGTGCCCCCGCCGTGGCGGAACCAGATGAAGGAGACCAAGAAGGACTACAAGTTCGGGCCGTATCTACAGATTGAATATCTGGCAATCAACACGAAGCTTCCGCCTTTGAACGATCCGAAAGTCCGCCGTGCCCTGAGCGCCGCTGTGAATCGTCAAATCATAGCCGACCAGGCTCCGGGCAGAATGCCGCTCACCGCTTTCACGCCGCAGATGGAGGGCTATCAAAACGCAGAGGGCGACGGTTACAACCCAGACCTAGCGCGTAAGCTACTGGCCGAAGCCGGATTTCCAAACGGCAAGGGCTTCCCGGAAATAGAGATTCTTTACAACACCGCAGAGTCTAACAAGCAGACGCAGGAGCTTGTGCAGGCGATGCTTAAAAAAGAGCTGAACATTAAGATTGAGCTGACGAACGTGGAATGGCGCGTTTATCTTGAAAAGACACGCAGCACCAAGATGGAGTTCAAAGGGCTGGCGCGACGCGGCTGGATTGGCGATTACGTTGACCCGAACACGTTCCTGGATTTGATGACCACAGCCTCGGCTAACAACGGCACGGGCTGGGCTGATAAGAAGTATGACGAGATGCTGATGGCGGCCAACGCCGAGACGGACAACGAAAAGCGCATGGGGATGCTGCGCGATTCCGAAAGCTACATGCTGAAGCAGCAGCCCATCATCCCGCTGTTCGTAGGCCCCAGCTCTTTCATGTGCAAGCCGTATGTGAAGAACCTTGTACCGAACCTACTGGATCAGCACGACTGGCGCGGCGTCTACATTGACCACAACATCACGGCGGAATCTTTAGGCGTCGCGGCAGTGTCGTGGAGAAGCAGGTTCTTCGGCTTCCTGAGTCGTTAATACTTTTAAGCTTCGAGGCAAAAGGTCATGCTCAAGTTCATCATACGACGCCTGATGGTCATCTTTCCGATGGTGCTGCTGGTCATCACCCTGACGTGGGTCTTGATTCGCTTGGCTCCAGGCAACTTCTATTCGCAGCCGAAGGCGTTACCTGCTGCCGTCGAAAAGAACATACGCGCCAAGTACGGACTGGATAAGCCGTGGTATGTGCAGTACGGCAAGACCATGTGGCAAATCTTAGGCGGCGACTTCGGCTTCTCGCGCCAGTACCCGGAACAGACCGTCAACGAGATTCTGGCAAGAGCTTTACCTGTATCGGCAACCATAGGGCTTGCCGCTTATTTGATTGCGCTCGTGACCGGACTCTTCTTCGGCACGGTGGCTGCGCTCAAACAGAACTCCTCGCTCGACTATAGCTCTATGGCGGCGGCTATGCTCGGCATCAGTGTCCCTAATTTTGTGCTGGGGCCGATACTTGTACTTGTGTTTGCGCTCACGCTCTACTGGCTGCCAGCCGCGCGCTGGGATTGGCTGGTAGAGTTCGGGCCTTTCCCGTGGCTGAAGTATGTCTTGTGGGGCATCTTCGTTCTTCTTGTATTAGGCGTCGCCGCGTTTTCGATTTACAGGTTCGCTGTGCATCGCAGCAGCCCAGACCGTTTAGTAGAAGATAAATCCGAGGCGGCCTCAAGCTGGGTCGTTACCGCTATAGGCTTCGTGCTCGGAAACGTCATTCTGGGATTGCTGGCTCTGCTCTTCGTCAAGGGCGTGAGCCTTGGGCAGACGGGCGTTGCGCTGCCCGTCATAGCGCTCGTCCTGGTCATACTGGCCGTCATCTTCGGTTTATGGTTTGCGCGTCGCTCGCATTCGGTGCTGCTTGAGTCGCTGGTTTACGGCATCATTGCGGCAGCCGTTCCGCCGCTTCTGGCGCTGCTGGTTCGTATGCTCAGTGGTCTTTTCCAGTTGACGGCGCAGGTCGGCCCGTTCGGCATCCCGCGCTTCCGTTACATCATCCTGCCCGCCATCACGCTGGCCGCCGTCTACATGGCTTACATCGCTCGCCTGACTCGCGCAGGCATGCTAGAGGTTTTAAGAAAAGACTACATTCGCACGGCGCGGGCGAAGGGCTTGAAGGAGCGCGCTGTAATTATTCGTCACGCGATGCGCGGCGGCATCCTGCCCGTAGTGAGTTACACGGGGCCTGCGCTGGCGTTTCTGGTGGGCGGGACTGTGGTGGTCGAGCGCATCTTTGCTCTGCCGGGGCTGGGGAACTACCTTATCAACGCCGCGCTCAACCGGGACGAGCCGTTGCTGCTGGGCATCACTGCCTTTATCTCTACCATCATCTTGCTCTTCAATCTACTTGTTGACATCGCGTACGCGTACATTGATCCGCGTATCAGGTACAGTTAAGGGAGGCGGATTCACGATGGCGCGACTTAATGAGACAGAAAGAATTCCAACAGCCGATCCTAATGAGCCTGTAGAGGAGGCGACGCCGTTTGCACCGCCCGGTGTTGCCGCGCGGCAGCAGATGATTAACGAGCCGGAGGCGATGGCGGCAGACCAACTTTATGGCTCTGCACCTCCGGCAGACCGCTTACAGCAGGAAACGGCGGGCTTCGTCGAAGGCACCAGTCTTTGGAAAGACGCATGGCGACGCTTGAAGAAGAACAAGCTCGCGGTCTTAGGCGGCATCGTCGTCATCTTTGTCATCCTGGCCGCGCTCATCGGCCCGATTATCTTACAGACCGTCACGGGCTACACGTACGCTACGATTCCGAGCGAGCGTGCGCTGGTGCGCGCCATGCCTCCGAACTGGCAGCATCCTATGGGCACAGACCCGCAGGGGCGCGACATACTGGCGCGCGTGCTGGTGGGGGGGCGCATCTCGCTGATGGTGGCGCTGGTGGCGACTGCCGTATCCCTGGTCATTGGCGTTAGCTACGGCGCGATTTCGGGCTACTTCGGCGGCAAGATTGACAACTTCATGATGAGAATCGTTGACCTCATCTACGCCGTCCCGTACATGATCATAGTCATCGTGCTGCTCGCGCTCTTTGAGAAGAGTCTCTTCCTGCTGTTCGCGGCGCTCGGTGCCGTGTCGTGGCTGACGATGGCGCGCATCGTGCGCGGGCAAGTGCTGTCTTTGAAGAATCAGGAGTTCATAGAAGCCGCGCGCTCCATAGGTGTGCCGACGTGGAAGATAATCTTCCGCCACCTTGTGCCGAACACCCTTGGGCCGGTCATAGTCTATGCGACGCTGACTGTGCCAAGCGTCATCTTGCAGGAAGCTTTCCTGAGTTTTCTGGGACTGGGCGTGCAAGCGCCGCTCTCTTCATGGGGGACGCTGGCCTCCGAAGGCGCTGATAACATAGCCGTCTACCCCTGGATGATTATCTTTCCCGGTGTGACGATGGCGCTGACGCTCTTTAGCCTCAACTTCGTGGGTGACGGCCTGCGCGATGCGCTCGACCCGCACATGAGAAAAGTTTAAGAACAGTTTTCAGTTATTAGTTTTCAGTTTTCAGCAAAAGCGACTGGGTCTTCTTCTGAAAACTTAAAACTCAAAACTGTAAACTGTTTCGCAGTGGAGCAGGTGATTGATGAGCATGAGTCGTAATGGAAACATCCTGGAAGTCAGAGACCTGAAGACCTACTTCTTTACTGAGGACGGGACGGTCAAGGCAGTTGACGGGATTACGTTCGATCTGAAGAGGGGCGAAACTCTAGGGATAGTCGGAGAGTCCGGTTCGGGGAAATCCGTGACCAATCTTTCGGTCATACGATTGATTCCAGACCCGCCGGGCAAAATCGTTTCCGGCGAAGTTATCTTCGACGGCATGGATATGATGGCGCTGCCTACGGACGAGGTGCGAAAGATTCGCGGCAAGCGCATCGCCATGATCTTTCAAGACCCCATGACTTCGCTCAATCCCTTCATGCGTATCTCTAAGCAGTTGATGGAGCTGACGCGACTGCACCTTGGCTACAGCAAGGGGCAGGCTTACGAGCACGCCATCAAGATGCTGGACATAGTTGGCATACCGGACGCACGCGCGCGCGTGGACAACTACCCGCACGAATTTTCCGGCGGCATGCGCCAGCGCGTGATGATTGCGATGGCTTTGTCGTGCGAGCCGGAGTTGTTGATTGCAGACGAGCCTACCACGGCGCTCGACGTAACGATTCAGGCGCAGATTCTTGAGCTTATCAAGAAGCTCAAGCAGGAGACTGGAACGAGCGTGATTCTCATCACGCACGACCTTGGCGTCGTCGCAGGCATGACCGACCACATCATAGTCATGTACGCCGGAAAGGTCTTCGAGCAAGCACCTACGACAGAGTTGTTCTCATGTCCCGGCAACCCATACACGAAGGGACTCCTGCGCTCCGTTCCAGACCCGACTTCAGAGCAGGGCGCGCTCTATCAGATTCCGGGCTTGCCGCCGGATGTGGCACACCTGCCGCCGGGCTGCCCGTTTGCGCCCAGATGCGAGCGAGCGGAAGAGATTTGCACGCGCGAGTATCCGCCCTTCGTGCAACTGACCAGCGAGCATTTCTCGCTCTGCCATTTCGCCGAAGAGGTTTATGAAAAATCCTGCAACGAGCGTGACCAACGCGTGGGCGCTCCAGTTGCATCGAGCGAGAACATTCTTGATATTTAATGACAAGTTGCAGAATAAAATAAGGAAGATGAACCACGAATCAACACGAAACGACACGAAGAAGAGAACAGCCCGAAAGCCTGCCTCCTGTTTCGCGCCGTTTCGTGTTGATTCGTGGTTTAGTCTCTTCCGCTTCTTTGATGGAAACTCAATACAACCATTAGGGTAAGGACTGATGAGCACACAACCCGCAAGCCATAATCAACAGCAACCGCCGCCGCTTGACCTGAACGAAAAGCGCGAGCCGCTGATTGCCATACGCGATTTGAAAGTCCACTTTGACCTGGGCGGCGGAACAGCCATAGATAATCTTCTGGGCGGAAATGCCGTGCATAAGGTAGTCAAAGCGGTTGACGGCGTCACCTTAGATATTTATCCGGGCGAAACATTGGGGCTGGTCGGCGAATCCGGCTGCGGTAAATCAACTCTCGGTCGCGCTATCCTAAGACTAACGGAGCCTACGAGCGGGCAGGTGCTTTATCACGGGCAAGACCTAGCGCATCTTTCCGAAGGCGAGATGCGCGAGCAGCGCAAGAATCTTCAGATGATCTTTCAAGACCCGTATGCGAGCCTTAACCCGCGCATGACGGTCGGGCAGATTATAGGCGAGCCGATTGAGACTTTTCATTCCAACCTCTCGGCGGAGCAAAGCCCTGCGTGGCTCAAGATAATCGGCATCCTGGCGGCCATCGGCGCGGGCGGCTTCATTGGCTTCAAGTACCTGATGCGCTACAGCCTGCCTTACTTCAGCAGCCTTCACGAGAGCATAGGCGGTTGGGTAGGCTGGCTTGTAGGCGCGCTCGTCTTTATAGTCATCTCGGCAATCGGTCTTCTTATCAGCGCTGGGGTCGGCTATCTGGTCTATTTCCTTCTGGTGCGCAGAACCCTTCGCACAGGCATGGGGATTCTCTTAGGCGCGGTCGGCTGGTTCGGAGCCGGAGCCATAGACAAATACCTCGCAAGTCGTGGTAAAGAGATAGGCGAAGACTTAATCATCCTGCGAATATTTTTAAGCAGCCTGCTATTCATAGCGGGCTGGTTTCTGGCTTACAAGATCAAGCCGTCGCTGCACACTTTCGGAGGCCGCATTGACCAGGAGGTGCAGAAATTGATGGAGACGGTCGGTTTGAGCAAACGCTTCCTGCGCCGCTACCCGCACGAGTTTTCCGGCGGGCAGCGCCAGCGCATAGGCATCGCACGCGCACTAGCCGTTGACCCGGACTTCATAGTCGCGGACGAACCCATCTCGGCTCTGGATGTCTCCATTCAGGCGCAGATTATGAACCTGATGGAGAGATTGCAGCGCGCCAAGAATCTCACCTATCTTTTCATCTCGCACGACCTGCGCGCCATACGCCATGTCTCGGATCGTGTGGCCGTCATGTACCTTGGGAAACTGGTTGAAGTGGCAGATGCTAAAATCATCTATGACGAGCCTTTAATGCCCTACACGAAGGCGCTGATTTCGGCTGTGCCGGTGCCAGACCCGTTGATAGAGGCCACGCGGCAGAGAGTTGTACTGGAAGGCGATGTGCCTTCGCCTATTAATCCTCCATCGGGTTGTCGCTTCCATACGCGCTGCCCGTATGCCATAGAAGCCTGCAAAGAGGTAGTGCCGCCTCTGGCAGAGATAAAATCCAACCATTTCGCGGCCTGTATACGCATCAGTCCGGAACAGCCTGACATTGAAAAGGTCGCTCCGGGCGATGCTCCGGGGCTGCGCGATGCACAGCGCATCATCGCAACGTGAAATCTGTCCCCCATTAGTCGTATAAACGAATAGTTAAGACTCGGAGGGAAGACTGTCAATGCCCGTCGAGTGCCGTCTGAAGTTAGTGGCGTGAGTCGAAAGAAAAGCCTTGTCTTACGGGTACTTCGCCACTTATACTCGGAAATATCAGGGCTGGGTGGCCGCTCGCTGCCCGGCTCCTGACCGCCATTAGACTTTCCGGCACACGGGACATGACCGCTTTCCCTCTTTTAGATTTTTAAGCGGTTCCACCCTTCCAACCGCATTTCGGATACGACACACGACGTGACTTTTCAGATGATGGACGAGCAAAGCGCGCCAGAGCGCCAGGACTCGATAGCACAGACGGGCGGCGCAAAGCCTCCCGCGGGCTGGTCTGTCAGGCAGGATGCGCTGGCAGCCTCCACGGGGCTATCCATCCTGCTCGTCGAAGGCCATCAGCCGCCTGCGCTCGCCATCTCTAACAACAACTCCATCTGCCACGCCTTTCAGTCTTCGCCCGAGCACGTTCGCCTTTGTGACCCTTACTGCGGCGTGGCCTTTGATCGCGCTCTTGCTGCGGGAGACGCAGTTCATTATCGCTGTCACGCCGGACTGCAATGCGTTGCGCTGCCCGTGCCTCTGGAGAGGGAGCGGCAACTGGCCGTCATCACGGGGCGGGCGTTTTTAACTACGGCAGACTACAGAGACCTCTGCGAGCGCTTCCGCACGGGCGACCTGCAAGAGCTTCTCTCGGCGGAGCTTTTCCAGAACGTCATCTTTGCGGCGCGCTCGGATTTGGATGACCTCGCGCGGCGTGTTGTCGAAGAGGCTGAAGAGTATCAAAGAAGCGCGCCGCCGGAAGAGCCTTTGGAAGAACCGTTGGCGACAACTCCTGTAAGCAAGGAGACGGCCTTGCCTGCGCGTACAGAAGAAACGAAAGTACGGGCAAGAGCCTTCGACGATGGGATCTTCTCGCCCGATGCGACGCTCGAAGAGGCTTGCGAAAGTGTGCTCCGATTAATCACAGACGAGTACAAGCTTACATCCGCAGCGCTCCTGCTGCTCGACGATGAGAAATTTGCGTGCGCTTCCGCGACGGGTGATTTAAGGAAGAAGTCGCTGCGCTTACAGATTGAGAGAAAAGACCCTCGATTGATTAAGGTCGCAGAGAAGGGAATGCCGCTTATCGTCTGTGAGACCCCGGAAGGATTTGCCCCGCTCCCGGCCAAAGGACAGAAGAAGGGCGTGAAACTGGCAGAGCTTTACCCACTCATCATAGGCGATGAGGTCAAGGGCGCTCTTCTGGTCGGCGACGATAATCTTTCGGACGAGACGCGTGTGATGATTTCCCAGACCTGTCATCGCATAGCTTTCCCCTTAGAAGTCATACATCTCAAAGAAGAGTTGCAGCGTAGCGCAAGCTTCGCAGACCGTATCCAACTGTTTACCGAAAACGTGACGACGAGCGAGCCTGCGGAAGCTTATCGTTCTATACTTCAGCATTCGACCGAGTTGCTGGGCGCAGAGCGCGGCTCGCTTCTGGTCTTTGACGAGATGTCCAACGAGCTGACGGTCAAGGCGGCAGTCGGCAACCGCGCCGAAGTCCTCAATGAAGCCCGCGTGCAGCTTGGAGAAGGCGTCTCAGGCACGGTCTTTCAAGAAGGAAGGCCGCTCGTAGTTGGCAATCTTCATGCGTCGGGCGTCCACCCGGCTCCGGCTGAGCGCTGCTATAAAACGGAATCCTTCATCAGCTATCCGATTACGATTGCCGGAAGAAAAGTCGGCGTGCTGAATGTGACGGACAAGACCGAAGGATGCTACGACGAGTTTGATTTATCGCTGCTGGAATCAATCGCGCCGCAGATGGCGCTCGCTCTTGACCGCGCAGACTGGCAGGAGAAGGCCGCGCAGTTTCAGTTGATGTCCATCACAGACCCTCTGACGGGAATGCTCAATCGTCGTTATCTGGAAGAGCGTTTGATGGAAGAGCTGAATCGCTCGCGCCGTTATGATTACCAGATGAGCTTTATGATGATTGATATTGACGACTTCAAGCACTACAACGACCGCAATCATCATCAGGCTGGCGATCTGGCGCTGGAGATGACGGCGCAGTGTCTGAAGTCTGCCTTGAGGTCTGCGGACGTAGCCTCTCGCTATGGCGGCGAAGAGTTCTGCATACTCCTGCCGCAAACTTCCCTGAGCGAAGCCAGGATAATCGCCGAGCGCATCCGTCGCCGCGTAGAGAGAACGCGTTACCCGCACGGCAAGTATCAACCCCTTGGAGCCTTGACCGTAAGCATTGGCATCTCGTCTTTAGTGCCCGGACTTGAAACTCCACAGACTATTATAGGTGCAGCCGACCGCGCGCTGTACATGGCGAAAGCGCGCGGCAAGAATCGCGTAGAGTCATACGAAGACGCAACGCCCGATACCCCCGTAAGCAATGTCCCCGAAGAAGTCAAATAACGACCCCCAGGGAGAGCGCATATTGAGCCGCGTTACGCCCGACGAGTTTGTCGGACGCACAGACGCGCTTGAGCGCATAGTGAATCTCTCCGCGGACAGGGACGCGCGCGGAATGCTGCTCCTGCTTACACCTTCAGCCGGAGTCTCAGAGCTTCTCAGGCAGGCATACGACCGGCTCTTTAATGATCAAACGGAAGCTGTCCCCATCTACTTTTCGCTTTCGCGCAGAGAGAAAACACCCGCAAAGGTTGCGCGCCGCTTTCTCTATACGTTTCTACAACAATTGATTGCCTACAACTTGCGCGAGCCGCGTCTCGTCAATGCGACCCTGACCAAAACGGACTTGCTCGATCTTTCGCCGCCAGCCGATTACGAATGGATTGAGCGGCTCATGGCTATAGCCGAACACGAAAGGGCAAGCGATGACGAGCAGGCGCTTGTACGCCTGTGCCTGAGCGTGCCTGAGCGTGCGGCGGCCAAAGGCGTGCGCGCCTTTCTTATGATTGATGCAGCGCAGTTGGCCGAAGCGTCGGAGACGGAAATCAACATCGGCGCAGAGTTCGTCAGCGCTCTTGTGCGCCTGCGCGTGCCGTTCGTACTGGCTGGCTTGCGTCGTCAGGTGCTTGGCCTTGTGCATAACACGCTGGGCGATTTCGAGGGCTTTGAGAAGTTTAATCTGGAGGGGCTTGACGATGAGGATGCGGGAAGGCTTGTAGAGTATGTAACGCGCCGCGAGCGTGTGGAGCTGAACGATGCGACGCGAGATTTAATCGTACAGCAACTGGACGGAAGCCCCCTTTTCATCAACGCGCTCGTCGAAGCGGCGCGAGAGAAAAAGAGGCCGCTCAACAGCTTTCGCAACAGCCAGCGCCTTTATGTCGAAGAGGTGATGGGCGGGCGCATACATCGCCATTTCTCCTCTGTCCTGGATGAGGTTGTGCCTTCCAGCGAGACTCGCCGCGCATTGATTCGCCTTCTCTACGAAACTTCGTCGAGCGATACGCGCAAGACGAACGTAGAGGTCTGGCGCAAACGCCTCGACATCACCCCGCAGCAGTTGCAGCGCGTTCTTCATGGTCTGCATGTACACGAGCTTGCGAACGTCAACGCGAGCCTGGTGGAGATGAATAATGCGCCGCTTGTCTGGCATGACTATCTACGCGCACGCTATCTATGGGAGGTTGCGGCGGAGCCGCGCGCGTCCGTGCTTGCTACTCTTCTGACAGAACTCTTGAAACGTGCGCCGCAAACAATGGAGCGCCACTATCGACGCGAGGCCGCAGTGGGCTTAGGCGATTTGCTGGCGCGCTTTGATTGCCAGCGCATACCTGCCAGCCTGCTTCATTACGACCGCTTCAGTCTCCGCTACAAGGGGCTGGGAGCGGAAGAGGCGGCTCTCGCGCTTGGTAGCGAGATAGACCTTGTGAGGTTGCCGCAGATTGTCTCGGTCGCAAACACGACGGCCTTTCATCCTCCGGTGCAGATGCAGCTAGAGGAAGAGCGTTCTGTGATTGCGCACGGGTTTGACGCCGGAAGCTACTCGGAAGCGAGCGAGGTGGTGTGGCTGGCCGCAGAGATTGATTCCAAGCTGGAAGCCGGACGCGGCCTTGCGGAGATGTGGCACAATCGCTTGATGCATCTTGCGCGCACACGCTCTTTCGACCGCGTACGCGTCTGGCTCATCAGCCCCGAAGGCTTTACGGCGGAGGCCACAGAGTTTCTAAACGAGCATGAGGTCTATAGCTCAAGCCGCCGCCAGTTGGAGTTTTTGACGCAGAGGCTCGGCGATGTTGAGTTAAAATCGGCGGGCGAAACTGTGTCGGACGAGTTCGAGCTGGCAATCCCTATGGGAGAAGAGACGGAGCTGATTGCCGCCCACACAGTCGAGCAGATTGCGCGTCGTTTCAACTTCCAGCCCGAAGCCATCAATCAAATTAAGACGGCGCTCATAGAAGCCTGCATCAATGCCTCGGAGCACTCCTTGAGCACCGACCGAAAAATATATCAACGCTTTCGGCTGGAAAATGATAGATTAGTAGTGACGGTTTCAAGTCGCGGCCTGCTTTTGCCCGAGAATCACCTGGAAACGGGTGGTAAAGAGCGCTCAAACGGCAACAATCAGGGGGAAATTGCCAGAGAGCGTCGCGGCTGGGGTCTCAAGCTTATTCGGACTCTGATGGATGAAGTCGAGTTCGAGCGCGTGGACGACGGCACGCGCCTGCGCATGACCAAGTATTTGCGCAAACCTTGAGCCGCAAGGCTATCACAAGCAAAACACAATCATTCGATTACAAGTTTTACCTAGTATTCGCTGTGTAAAAGGTAAGAGGGGGGCTTAACTTTTATGGCGGAAACGCTAATAGGCGTCACGGTACGCACGCGCGTGGAAGGTCTCGCGGCTGTAGTCTACGCGAGCGACTATCTAAACAAGCTGAGCGGAGAGCGCATCGAGCGTGAATGCCGCTTGCAGTTGGAAGCCGGTCGCCGCGCGCTCGTCATTAACTTCAGGGATACGGAACTGGTCAACAGCATAGGCGTCTCCATTCTGATGGGCGTCATTGATGCAGCCGAGGACGTAGGCGCACAGCTCGTCTTCTCGGACATGAGCGCGCAGACCGTTGAGCTTTTCGAGATGCTCGGTCTGACGCGCTTTGTTGCGCTGGCAAAGAATGAAGAAGAAGCGCTCGCCACGCTGACGGAGTTTGCAGCAATCTCGCAGGTGTCGGGTCACTGAAGGAATCAGCATCAATGGTTATGCAGGAAAGTTTGCAGAAGAAGCTTCTACACACCTTCGCCGCGCTCGCAGACCTCGGCCAGGAGATAGCCGGAACAAACGACTTCGAGGAGATGGTGCGCACCTCGCTTCATCTACTGCTCGGCACGCTCGCCATACGGAGAGGCGCGCTGGCCGAATACAGCGACGACGAGCGCCTCATGAAATTCATAGTCGTGCGAGGGCTGGGCGACCAAATCCATGAAGACATACTGCTTGACGAAGATGACCACGAGAGTTTGATGAATCTGCTGGACTCGCAGGGATTCTCCATCGCCACAGAAGACATTCAATCCAATCACTTCATCGAACGCCATCAGCCACAGTTCGATTTCACACGCTTTGATCTTCTCATTCCTTTAGTCGTGCGAGGGCAGCTTACCGGAATCATCCTGCTCGGAAGCAAGGCTAGCGGCGAGGACTTCACTGGAGAAGATTTAGAGACCATACACGCGATGGCTCGCCACATAGGCGTTGGCCTGAACACGCATCGTTTGATGGCAGAGCTTGAGCGAAAGGCTGAAGAGAACCGCCGTCTATACGAGGGCCTGCGCGCCATCTACAGGGACACTGTACGCGCCTTTGCTTCCGCCATTGACCTCAAAGACAAGTACACGCAGGGACATTCTGAGCGCGTCGGGCGATACAGCGAGATAATCGCGCGTGAGATGGGTTGGAGCGACGAGGAGGTCGAAGGCATAGCCATCGCGGGCTACCTGCATGATATAGGAAAGCTGGTCGTCGAGCGCGACATCATCAACGCGCCATACAAGATTGACGCCAAAAAATCGAGCGAGCTTAATAAGCATCCTGCGGCGGGCTACGAGATACTTTCACCAATTAATCATCCTTACGCAGACATTCCCTTGATGGCTCGCCATCATCACGAGCGCGTGGACGGTCGCGGCTACCCCGACGGCCTCAAAGGCGACGAGATTCACATCGGGGCAAAGATAGTCAATCTAGCAGACTCCTTCGATGCGATGACAACTGATCGTCCTTACAAGCGCCGCCGCACCTTCGAGGATGTCGTGCATGATTTCCGCCGCAACACCGGCAAACAGTTCGCCGCCGAAGTCGTCATCCCCTTCTGCCGCGCCATCCTGAAAGAACTCGAAGGCCAGACCAAAGACCGCCGCATCGTCAAAATGCTTGGCCGCGACTACGTAGACGCCGAGCGCATAGCCCCACTGCTAAAAGATTTGATTGCCGACCTGGAATCAGGAAAGTACGCCGCGAAGGCTGGTAATGCTTAAGGTAATTAACTGACTTGCTAAGAGCCAGTTATGAAAGAAAGCCTCAAAGTTATAAACCGGATGGTGAGAGCCGGGGTAATTGAAGAATACGCCATCGGAGGAGCAGTTGCCGCAATCTATTACGTTGAGCCATTCGATACAGCAGACCTTGATGTCTTTGTTCAGGTGAAAGCCACCGGCAGCGATCTGATGATTCTCGCTCCCATTTATGAATACTTGATTAAGCAGGGCTACAAAGCAAAAGGCGAGTTCATATATATAGAGAGTCTTCCTGTTCAATTCTTGCCTGTCTTTAATTCTCTTACAGCGGAAGCGGTGAAAAAGGCGCAGCCAATAAAATTTGCAAGAGTGACGACACGCATCATGCGCCCGGAGTATTTAGTAGCTATCATGCTGGACACCGGACGCCCCAAAGACTACTTGCGGATCAGCATGTTTTTAGAGCACAGCGCGGTCAACATGCGGCAACTTCACTCTGTTTTGAGGCGGCACGGTTTAATGAAGAAGTGGAAAGACAACGAACTTAGATTCAAGCTATGAAAAAGCGCCCTGACATCGGCGAGCTTATTAAGAAGAAAGAGAAGCACAGACGTTTGCTGGCTGCGCTCCCGTTCGAGGAAAAGATCGAGATGGTCTTCAAGCTTCAAGAGCGTCGGAAGTTTATTAAATCGGGTCGAGTTGTAGGTAAATCACAGAACCTCAAAACCAACAGTGCCTAATCGCCGCATTCAGATCAACGATGCTGCTCTTTGTGCGCCTCTGCGTAAACCTTCAACGCAGCATTGATACGGTTCTGAAATTCTTCACCCTGAGCTTTGAACCACTCCAGCACTTCCGCATCTATATCCAACGTGATAGACACCTTCTTCGCTGGCATTCGCACGCGGGCGTTGGCAAAGAAAGTTTCGTCCAACGGCGGAATGTCAAATGTATCAATCTCTTCGTCTGTCATCACGGTAGAAGTTTAATTGCGGGATAGCTTTCAAGACAAGCAGAGTTTGATAGCGGAAACTGTTCAACGCCCGACTTCAAGTAAAAGATTTGGATTTGATTGCTGATCTGGAATCAGGAGCGTACGCCGCGAAGGCCGGGAATGCTTGAAGTGATTGAATGAGTTGTTAGGCACTGCTCGTGATTCCAAAACGTTCTTGCAGATTTGCAAAATCAAAGAACCTTAATTCTACAGGTATGGGTGCTCCCTTAATCATAGTATTAAATCGATTTTCGATTAGATGATGTGAGGCGTTCGAGAGATCTTTGCTCACAATTGCTACTAAGAGCGATATACTTACTACCAGGTTTAATCCCCCAAGGCGGTTGGCTAGATATGAAATATCAGCAAGGATGTTATGTAGATTCTTTCTCACGGCTGTTTCTGTTATGAGCTTAACTTCTATTGCGACTATCCCACCTTTCAAAGAAATCAGTCCGTCGAATGGAATTTTTTCGTCTCCCACTTCAAGTTTTACTTGGCGAGCCACAGGACTTCCATACTCAGCCTCAAGCTGGCGTAGAACTAAATCTTCAGCAAGTACAACATCTGCGCGAATGCGACTTATAGTTTGTGTAGTAACAGCAATTTCTTCATTGGTGAGCTGCTTACCTTCTAGAGCATTGGTAGAGGAAGTTGTCAGTGCTGCAACTTCTTTATCGAGCCGTTGACGTTGACCCTCAGGGCTTAGTGTTCCTAGGAAAGCATCATCACTTTTAAAATCACTAGGCGCATATAATTTTTTGTGATGTCGACTCACTAGCCAGCCGAACACTCCAAGTACAATGACCGGAAAAATGACTATAAACCATATCAAAGGAAGGCGCTCAGATGATTCAAGTTTTGAAGCGGATACACCTAATACAAGTCCGGCAATGGCATACAGCAGTACAATAAACAAGGCAATAATGCCCAATGGATTTCTAGCAAGACTGCGAGCAGTTTTTGCGAACTCTTCAAATTGACTCATAACCCTCTCCTACAACTATTAGGAACCTAACTAATATCAAGCCGAATTATTCGGCCTGATATTACGCGACGGTAGTAGGATATTGCTCCGTTAAATAATCTCAATCTAACGCTAGCTTGGTATTACTTCGGCTGGATGCGCAGGCTGAAGCTGCAAATTTCTATTTTATCGTCGGGGACGACCTGTGAGCCTGTGTCGCGTGGGAGTTCGCGCCCGTTGACGAGGGTGGGGTTGCGTCCCTTGGGGGTGATCCAGTATTGACCCTGGTCGTCCATGTTGAGGACGGCGTGGATGCGGCTGACTTCGGGGTCGCCTTTGAGTGGGAGGTCTACTGTGACGGAGCGGGAGCCGCGACCGATGGTGACTTCCTGTTTGGTGATGGGTATGACCGCCTGGCGCACGCCTTTGTACCAGACCTCTATGTTGAAAAGCTCCGTGACGCGCGGGCGCACGACTGTGGCTTCGCTTTCCGCAGCCTCTGTGACGGGGAGTGATCCGCCACCGCCTTCGAGCGCCTGTGCGATCATCTCCGGCGTCATGCCGCCGGGAAGCGAGGTCTTCATTAGCTCAGGCGAGCGTGCTGTGACCATAGTGTGGCCGGATTCGGTTTCGTCCCAGACGGGCTGTACGCGAAACTCTCCCTTGTTGAGTGTGCCGTCCACGCGCAGTTCCACAGCGAAGGATTTCGTAGCCAACTGAGTTTGCCCGGCCAGCTCGCGAGCGCGTTCCGATAGAACCGTGTAGAGACCCTGTTCGAGGCCGCGACGCTTTTCGCCCTGCCAGTTACTATCGTCCTCGTTGCTGAGGTAGACGATGTACTCGCGCGGGATGTAGGTAAGCCCGCCGGGCGGCGTGAACATCTCGCGCTGCATGCTGGCTTCGACTTCTCGCGCGACTTTGACCAGGAACTCTTCCCAGACGCGGCGCGGGCGCGATTGCTCGTCCGCTGCTTCGAGCGGGTCCATTGCGCCTTCACCGTCAATCCATTTACGAATGGATTCAATCAAGCCCACGGCAGTTTTTCTCCTCTACCCGGAATCATATCGCACTACGAAGCTAAGTCTATAACTTTTTTCCCCATCCACCCACGCGTCACGGTATTTGTAGAGCCGACGGTGAAAGAGGCTTCGACCTCGTACCACTTATCGTCGTCGCTCACGCGAAGCACGCGCACCTGCGCGCCCCTCTCCACGGTTGTGATAATGCTGTCGTCGCTAACCGTGGGCGCATTGCGAATGTAGGCTCGTTTATTGACCACGCCCGCACGGCCTACGTCCTTTTGATTGTTGACTGCGGTTGCGCTTCCACCCCAGAGCGGCCAGCGCCCTCGAAAATAATTATGCGTTGCCAGCAGCATTCCGGCAAATGCCAGAACTAAAACGATCGCGACCACCAGACGCGCGAAGCGTCCAGAGAGAGGGGGATTAGCAGGGGTCTCGCGCGGCTTAACAATCGGTGTATCGGAAAGTGCCTCAATTATCTCGCGCGCTTTCTGGCGCGGAGCAATCGGCGCAGTCTGATTCGCATCTTCCGCGACGCGCACGACGATACGTGGACGCTCCTTGCCGGTTACCTGCGATTCTTTCAGCTCCTGCGTAGAGTTGAAACGAGGACGCGGCGGCGCGCTTCTGACAGGCGCTTCGGAGTTCTCCAGAAGTTTAGCGCCTGAGCGGCCATTCTGCGGCGCGTCCGTTTCTTTTGCTCGCAGCGGCCTCGTCGGAGGAAGCGACGCATCCGAAAGCTCATCCCAGAATTCCTGCACCGTTTGATAGCGGGCTTCGGGCGGCATCTCTGTGGCGCGGCGCAGCACACGCAACAGCGCGGGTGCCCACTCGTGATGCGCTATTTCGGAAGGCAAGTCCGTTATCTGCCTGTGCGCGAAGCGGCGCGGAGGCGAGCCTGTAAGGAGCGTGTAGGTTGTCTTGGCAAGAGAGAAGATGTCCGCCGCAGGCGTCAGAGCGGGCTGGTGGTCAGGATGAAACCCCAGATCGAGCGCGCCCGTTTGCACCACAGGATTATGCTCCGGCGCTGCGTAGACGTTAGTGCCGACGCGCGTGATGATGCCTTCGGTCGCTTCCAGCTTGGCGACGCCGAAGTCTGCTATCTTCACCGTCTGGCGGTCTGCCGAGAGAAGTAGATTCTGCGGCTTGATGTCACGATGAATAACACCGCAGCGATGCGCGTGCGCCAAACCGGCGCAGACCTGTTCCAGATGAAAGAGCGTGTCTTTGAGTGTGAGCGGCTCTATGCGGCAAAGGGTGGCAAGGTCTCCGCCGGGCATGTATTCGAGCACAAGATAATGAAAGGTTGTGCCGGATAGATCTATGGCCGTGCCGTGGCCTATGCGGCTGATGATGTTCGGGTGACGAACGCGGTCGAGCGCAACGGCTTCGTTCTGAAAGTTTTCAATCAGGGTGCGCTCAAGGTCTAAGTCGGGTGTGCCTTGCAGAAAGACATTGAGGGCTTTGACGACGACCATCGGCGTCATTCCTTCAGTAGCCGCGCGGTCGCGCGCCACGTAGATTTCGGCGTAGCTGCCGCGCCCCAGACAGTCCTGAACATCGTAGCGCCCGTCGAGCCTGCAATTTTGAAGCTTCAGTTCAGTCATTCCCTATCCGCTAACATTAGAACCTTCGGCAGGCGCAGGGGATGCCTCCGTCAGAGTATATAACGACGAAGAGTTAAAAAGGGTTGCGCGCCACATATGGCTGACCGCAGCCCTTTTCCATGCATTCTCTTATTGACGCACGCAACCGCGTTATAGTTAACGCGCTATGCATCCGCAATCCCCATCCGTATTACCTTCCCTTGACAGGCGCAGCCGGGGAGATAGGTAACGTATCCTTTTTAACGCTTATTGCCTCAAGGGCGTTCAATGCATTCTTTGTCTCGACAAAGTCCTGAATCTTCTGTGCCGCCGCCAGTTTGCCGAACAACACTTCGGCTTTAAGCGGTGAGACATCCGCCGAAGCTTTCTGGTCGAGTTTAGCCAGCGCATTGTTGAATGCCTTGAGCGACTGGTTATAGTCTCTGATTAAGAAAAGGGCGCGACCGTAAAAATATAGAAACTCCGGGTCGTCAATTTCCGTTGGCTGCTTTTTCTCCTGGTTGGCTCTTGGCAGAGCTTCTTTATCAATCCACTCTTTGGGGTCTTTGTCCACACGCGCGCGTCCCTGCTCGAACGTAGACGGTTGAGGCGTGGGCAATGGCACTGGCGCTGTAGCCGTAGTGTCTGCCGATTGCGCAGGGTCGAGTATCTGCTTCTGGTAATACATGCCGCCATAGAAGGCCGCCGCGCCCACAACACCGAGCAGGAGAAGAAAAGTTATGGCGCGCAGGAAGGATTTGAAGGCGCTGCGTCGAGGTGGTCTGGGCGCTGCGTCTAAAGGGGTAGTTTCCATCGCCCTTGAAGCAGGCGTAAGAGTAGTAGTCGCAGCAGCAGCCGTAGCAGCGGCCTTTGCGGCTGCGGTCTTTGAAGGAACTTCGACCGTATCGTGCAGCTCGCTATCTGATTCGGCGTCGGTCAACCCTTGCTGCGCCTGAGACGCGGCGGCAGCCCCGCCCATCGTGGATTGAAGCTCCGACGGGCGCTCGCTCACAACGGTGCGCTCGTCATCCCCGCCAGCGAAATGCGCCGGGTCGCCTACTCGCACTATCACCGCCGTCAGATTGTCTTCAGCGCCGCGCTCGTAACAACGCCGCTTCATCTCTTCGCAGATGGCGCTCAAGTCCGTTCCTTCTGTGAGCAGGTCGCGCAGCTCCGGGTCCGGGATGTGGCGAGTGATGCCATCGGAGCATAGAAGAAAGCAGGTGCCGTCTTCAATCTCCATCGTTTTCAGATCGACCTCGACCGTTTCTTCAGCGCCGAGCGCGCGGCTGATGACGTTGCGGCTCGGATGATTCGATGCCTGCTCCGGCGTCATGCGCCCGGCTCTCACTTCTTCTTCCACGACCGAATGGTCTGCCGTCTCGCGGTGAAGCTTGCCGTCGGGCGTTAAGCGATAGAGGCGCGAATCGCCTACGTGGCCGATGGTCGCAACGTGGCCGTCCAGATGGAGCGCAACAATCGTCGTCGCCATCATGGAGAGCTTTGGGTGTTCGCGCGACATGCTATGAATTGAAGAGTTGGCGCGCTGGATGGCGATTTCAAGCAGGTCTTCAACGTCCGCGCCCGGCTCTATATGACGAAAGGCTTCGTCCAGGACTTCCATAGCCGTCTGCGAAGCGACTTCGCCCGCCTGTGCGCCGCCCACGCCGTCTGCGACTGCAAAGATGCGTCGCAACGGGTCGGAGAGAAATGAATCTTCGTTGAGCGGGCGCTTTTTACTAAGCCCCCGGTCGCTAACGACCGCCGAGTTCAAGTTTGTGCCGTTTGACTGCTCTTTCATTGAACCGCCTCCGGAATTGCGGGATCTCTCTGGACTTGCTGGCGCACCGTCTTGGCTGCGACGATGGTGTCGCGCCCGTTCAGGTGCGAGAAAGCCATCAGCATTCCGAGCATGGCAAAGCTTGTCATTAAACTGAATCCGCCGTGGCTGACAAAGGGCAGCGTGATTCCCGTCATCGGCAGGGCGCGTGTGATGCCGCCTATGTTGACGAGCGCCTGAAAGCCCATGAAGGCCGTCAGCCCGGCTGAAGCGAGCTTGGTAAACATATCACGCGATTCAATCGAAGTGCGAACGCCCGCGCTGACAAAGATGATGAGCGCCAGAATTAGGATTGCGCCTCCGGCCAGTCCCAGCTCTTCAGCGATGGCTGCGTAAATGTAGTCCGAGTCGGCAATCGGAATCAATTCCGAAAATCCAAGTCCGATGCCGCGCCCCGTCATCCCGCCCGAAGCGACGCCGAAGATGGCCTGCGAAGGCTGGAACGCCAGATCGTCAAACCAAACGTCGCGGTTGAATTTCTGCGCGTCGAAGCTCTTCTCCATAATCTCGCGCTGACCCGATTTGTCCCATTTCTCTCTCTCTTTGGCGAGCGCCTTGTCATACTTATCCTTCCACCAGGGGGTATCCGGCGAGGGCGGTGTGAAGCCGTCCAGCCATAGATGGAAGCGCTGCTGAATGCGGTCTGGAAGAATCGTCTTCACGGGACGAGCCAGAGCTGGAAGCAGTGGGACTTTCTCCTGCACATCACGAGGCAGAGCGCCGACCACCAGAATGCCTATGACCAGCGCCATAGAGCCTACGAAGAGAAATAGCTGCGGCCAGCGGCGCACGGCCACCAGATAGAGTGTCGCGTAGGCACCGCTGAAGACGAGCATCTGCCCGAAGTCTTTAAGGACGAAGAAGGGAAGAAACGGCAGCACGGCCATGACTATGAGCGGCACTACGTCCTGCGCGCGAGGTAACCCCCAGTAGGTACGCGCAAGGTCTTTATAGCGCGCCGTCAAAATCCCCGCGAAGCCAAGCAGGAAGGGAATCTTTGAAGGCTCCCAGGGCGTCATGTTCTCGACCTTACCGGCCTGAGACGTGACGACCGCCCCGGCAAGAGGAATCAAAGTTATAAGGACTATGAGAAAGCTGTGGCGCTGAATCCAGAGCAGCACGCGGTCTTTAGTGCAAAGCCAGAAAGAGAGCGCGAAGAGCAGGAAGGACGTGAGCGGAATCAGGGTCGTGCCTGCTGTGAGCGCATCCTCCCATGTGTAGTTGGACTTCTTCGCGTTCGCTTCGTCAATGGGAACCGCCTGCGGCGGCGTCGCGGGCAGACCCATCATCTGCTTCTTCTCCGCGGTGTAGGTCTCCTGTATAAAGCGCTCGCGCAGCACGCCAGTCTTTTCTTCGCGTGCCGCTTCCTTCTTGCCGCGCGGCGCGTTGTACTCCGGGTCGCTGTAGAGACGATACTGCACCAGCATGCCGATGGAGAAGAGAAGTATGGCGGCGGTAAAGAGCGTCCAGTTGCCTACGAATTTCATGACGCGCGTCAACCAGAAGACCAAGATGATAATCGGCACATAAAGCAACAGATCACGCACGCCGCTCACCCAAGAGGTCTCGTAGCCGCGAATGAGTCCGGCGCGGTGAATGGCATAGTAGCCGACTACCTCAAAGCCTATGATGATGAAGAGCGCGATGAGATGTGATGAAGCGCGATTTTTCATAACTTAAAATTCAATCTGCAATCAAAGAAGCTTCTGATTACTGCTTGCGACGATTTTCGGCCTGCATATTCTGCGAGTTGTTCGCCGGGCTGCCGCCTAAAAGACCGAGTGCCTTGGCTCGCAACATGAGTTGAGCGGCAATCGGCGCTGCATACTTTCCGCCGTAGACGCTTTTCTCACCGATGCGTCCTTCGACCACTACGGCGATGACGAGCTGCGGATTCTCAATCGGCCCGACGCAGAGATACCATGCATCAATGCGCGGCTCCTGGGCAATGATGACCTCTTCGTACTGCCGTATGACCGCGCCCGTCTTGGGGTCTTTCTGCTGGACGATTCTGGTCTTCGGCGCGCCCGTCTTAGAGTCATATTCCGGTATGTCCTTCTGTGCCGTCCCGGTCTTGCCGCCCGTGTTGATGCCCGCAGCTTTCACTACCGCAAGGGCGCGCGTGCCTGTTCCGCCCTCATTCACTGCCTGCATAATCTTGCGCATCTCTGCGGCTATCTGTGGCGAGACGACCTGATTGAAGACTTCAGGCGGGCGGTCTTCTTCAATCTTGGGCTTCATCAGCTTGCCTTCCATATTGGCGATGGTCGAAGCAAAGAGCGCCATCTGAAAAGGGGTCTGCTGTCCTGCTAAGCCCTGACCAAAACCTTCCAGCGCCAGATCGTAGCGCCGCATCTTAGGATTCGTTACAATCCATGCCTGCGTCGGTGCGATAGAGCGTTTAATAGCATTGCTGCTCGCGTTCCAAATCTCAGGCTCCGGCCTGCCCTGACCTTCGCCAGATGTCCCGTTGTATGTTCCCAGACCTGTAAGCTGCCCGGCCTTCTTCAAAGCATCAGCGCCGATGGTCACGGCCATGTTTGCGAAGTACTGGTTACTGGAATGCTGGTAAGCGGAAAGAATGCCTATGGTGCCGCAAACTTCGCACGAGCCGTTGTCGTCTGTGATGGGACGCGCGCCCGGTTCCGCCACATAGCCGCCGCCCGTCGCTGTATATTGATGATCCTGCTGGCCTGCCAGGAAGGACGCGATCATGGTGAATGTCTTGAAAGTGGAACCCGGCACGTAGTAGGCGTTGAGCGCACGACTCAGGAGCGGGTTCTCGCGCTTGTCTGCATTGAGCCGCGCCCAAGTCGCCTCGTCCTGCACCTCTTTCAAGCTGAAAGATGGGTTGCTGTAGAGAGCAAGCACTGCGCCCGTCTGCGGGTTGATGGCGACGATTGCGCCGTTGCGCCCGGATTTGGTTAGCTCTTCGGCAACAGCCTTTTGAAAGTCGCGGTCAATCGTGAGCTTCACGTCCTGCACTGCATCCTGCGTGACGCGCTTGCCCTGTACGACCTCTAATGCTTCCGGCACAACGGAGCTTTGAATGCCGAAGAGAGCGCGCTCAAGGCCGGGGTCGCCAAGGTCTGAGCCGAACAGGTGCGCCATCTCTTTATCCAGTGGATACATGCGCTCAATTCCATTGCCGCCCTTCTTATAGTAAGCGAGCGCGCGATCCAGTTTGCCCGTCCTGTCCAGAATCCAGCCGCGCAGGGTTGATTCCGAAAGGCGACGATTGCGCATGTCTCTGTAACGCGCCTCCTGAAAACGTTCGTTCTCCGCAGCCGCGTTCCTAGCCCAGTAGACGTGCAGGCCAAAGACGCCGAACGCCATCAAGATAAAGAGGATGCGAAGCGCACGCAAACCACGGTTGGTCGCAGTAGAGCCTAGCTTGCGCCGCACCTCGTCGGGCAAATCCTCCGGCGCAATCGCTGCTAAGGCCGAGCGCTGCCGCCGGTTTCTGATGAGCGAGATGAGCAGCAACAGAATCATGAGCGAAAGGCCGCCCATATAGACCAGACTCAAAAGCGCTGGCTCTTTTTCCGGCGTGGGAAGTTTCTGCGCCGCTGCCGCTGTAGTATTTGCCGCCTGCTGTAAAAGTAGAATTGCGTGCATAAATTTTTAGCCTCTGCGAAAACGAACCTCTATATTACCGAAACCGACGACATCGCCGTCCTCAATCTGGCGCGCTTCGCCGTAAGCGATGCGGCGACCGTTGATATACGTGCCGTTGGTCGAGCCTGTGTCCGCGACCATCAGCGTTCCTTCACGATTCATGACGAGCGCCGCGTGAATCTTCGAAACGCTCTTGTCATTCAGGTGCAGGTCGTTGTCCGAGCCGCGCCCGACGCTGATGCGACGACCGCCCGGCTTAAAGCTCAGAACCTTTTCGCGCGCCCCGTCCGGCATGGTTGCGCGGGCGATGATGCTCACGTCATGAACCTTCGGCTGTCCCTTTGGGACTTCGACCTTGCCCAGCTCGGCTGCGCGGCGGCGCTCTTCGTCGGCCAGCCGCAGCTCTTCTTCAAACTCTCCGAAGGTCGGATCAACGGCGATGCCGGTGATGAAAATATCAACTTCGGTTTCGATATTGAGCGGCGCAAGCGTTCGGTAGCGATGGTCGTTGATGTGATCTATGGCTGCGGCCAGCACCTCGTGCTCAAGCGCTTCTATCACTTCGGGCGCGGCCTCCGAATGTGTGCCCCATTCTATCTTGAGCTTGAGATGATGTGGAGCAATCTGTCCCTTGGCACCTTCGTCGCGCACGCGCTCGTCAATCAGAAGCTTCATCCTCTCAAGGAGCATGTTGGTGGTCAGCCCGCTCTTGCTCTCTACTTCGCGTCCCAGTCCACGATCGACGGCTGCGCCCATGCCTTCAAGGAGCCTGCGCAGCAAGCGCTCCGGCAACGCTCCCTGCTGCTTCTTTTTCTTATCTACCTTCTCTTCCTTCTTCTGATTCTTTGTTGAGGTTTTGGTCATAGCTTAAATTTGATTACACGGAAATTTGATTTGCACTTCAAGAGCGAAACCCGAAGACACTTCAAGCTGTAGGAGCGGTAGGGAGATTGGAGCAAGAGTTCAACCAGCATTTGCGCCTGCCCTTTACAAAACGCATCCGACGCTGAAATCTTTATACCCCAATTGTAACCGGAAGAGCGTCGGGCGTGTTCCATCGAAAAGCTGTCATAATTACTCCCCGCCATTCTAGCCGAAACAGGTTGCAGTAGAGAAGCGCGAAGTATAGGTATCGGGTGCCGGGTGACAGGTGCCGGTAAAATAAAATCATGCGTGCTCTATTTTTACAGGCACCTGTCATCTGTCACCCGGCACCCATTCTCCGCTGTCTTGCGGCTTCGTAAAGGATGATTCCACTTGCCACCGCCGCGTTGAGGCTTTCCACAGGCGGGCGCATAGGGATGCGTATGGCTTCGTCCAGCATGGATATTTCGCTTTCGGTCAATCCCGCGGCTTCGGAGCCAACGACGAGCGCAACGGGAATTTTCCAGTCTGTTTCCGTGTGATCGTGCGTTGCCGCCAGAGATGACCCGATAGTGCGAATACCTCTCTGCCTGCACCAGCTCAACACTTCCGCGAAATCGGCTCCAGTCCACAGGCGCAGGCGAAAGCTAGACCCCATCGCGCCGCGCAGCGCTTTGGGCGAGAAGAGGTCGGTCGTCCCTACAGTAGAGATGGCACCTTGCGCGCCAGCAGCTTCAGCCGTTCTTAGAATCGCGCCCGCGTTAGCCGGATTGTTGATGCCGTGAATGATGACAATCAGGGGTAAGCCAGCGCCGGTTGATTGCCCGGCTTCTACAGGCTTAGAGCTTCGAGCTGCTGATCCGGCAAGCAACGCGTCCCTGCCTTCATGCGGACGTGACGCGAGGAGCACGATGCCCTGCGGCGTTCTGGTGTCCGAGACGAAAGCGAGTACCTCTTCGCTCAGGAGCGAGAGGCGTGAGCCTTCCGCCTTCAACTCATACAGAAGACGTGCGCCGCGCTCCTCATGCTGAAATTTTTCCGTGTAAAGAACATCTTGAATAACAAGACGCGAGCGCAGCGCTTCTTCGGAGAGCCGCAAGCCTTCAATAAAAATCTGGTCTTGCGATTCGCGCCCGTCACGCACGGCGCGTGCGTGTTTGATCAGAGCGTTGTGGCGGCTTGTGATTATTCCGCTATACATCTTTTAAGCCTGATGCTCCAACTCCACTTCAGCCCAGACAGGCCAGTGGTCTGAGACGCCCAGAGGCTTCATTACGCCCCAGCGAGTCACACGGAGCTTGCGCACGAAAATCCAGTCCGGGTGAAGTCGAATCAAACCCGCGCGCCACGTTGCCACTCTGGTAGGCATAGGCGTTTTGTAACCATGCTCTTCAAGAAAAGAGCGCACACGCTCGCACGCGGCGCGCGTCAGGGTATTGAAGTCGCCAAGGATAACGGTCGCCCCCGCAATCTCCGCCGCGCGCTCAATGACTGCCCTGTGCTGTTCCAGTTGCTCGTCGGTCGAAGCATGAGGGTCTATGTGCAGGTTGAAGACGCGTACACTCTGATTTTGAAGCGCAACGCTCGCGGCCAGAGCAAGTCTGGGTCGCCACGCGCATTCCGACCAGGGAAGCTCCAACCGTTCAACCTCCAGAAGCGGCAGGCGGCTCAGGATAGCAATGCCAGTGTCTCCCGTATCGTCTGCTGCGATGCGCTCCTCGAAATCCAGATACCACTGCTTGGGCTTCTGCTCTTCTTCGCGCGGACTATTAAGCGAAGCGTGTGCGTAATACATCTGAAGCTCTCGCGCCAACTCTCTCGCCACGTGGTGTTGGCCTGCACGCAAAGTTCCTTTATCGGCCTCCTGCAAGGCTATAACATCTGCGCTGGGGAAGCGTAGGTTTCCGTGAAGGGCGCGCGCAGCCCTCTTGATATGCCGCTCGACCAGGCGAGGGCGGCGGCGCGGGAGTTTCAAGTTTACACGCCGCAACAGGCTGCCCGTGATTAAGTATGACCCGACAGCATAGCGTATATTGTAAGAGACAATGACCAGACTGGACTGCGCTACAGGCTCGGAAGACGGCGCGAAGCTTTCGATTTCAACATCACTCGAAGCCTCCGCCGTAATGGTTTCCTGTTCAACCGTTGCCATCGTAGCTCTTATCTTTACGCGAACGCGCTCATAATGCAAAATCAAAGGGTCTGAAAAAAAACAGGGAGTCCGTAGATGGCAAAGGGAGCAATCATCGTCGCCGTAGACGACATGTTCTTCGCGGCGAAGATTAACGCGACCGCCGAAGCCTTGAACGTTCCATTGCGATTCGTACGCAAGGCTGAAGAGATTGTCGGCGAGGCGCGCGCCGCCACTCCGTCACTGATTATCTTCGACCTGCACACACAGCGGCTAGACCCCTTTGAGCTGGCGCGTGAGCTAAAAGCTGATGAGCAACTTCGTCACATACGACTCCTGGGCTTCTTCTCCCACGTGCAGACGGAGCTTGAAAGAAAGGCGCGCGAGGCCGGAATCGAGCAAGTCATGCCGCGCTCGGCTTTTACCAGAAGGCTAGCGGAGATTTTGCAAGGCAGGTAAACCAGAGAAAAGTCAGTACCACCTGCGGTAGCGGGCGGGTCTTTGGCATCGTATCCACCCGCCCGCTACCGCAGGCGGTACTGACCTATTTTGTCGCGATAGATATTAGACTTATTCGACGATGAGCTTGCCGCGCAGCATATTCATGCCGCAGGTGAAAGTGAATTCGCCCGTCCTGTCAGGTGTAAACTCGATCACAGTGGTTTTGTAGGCCGGAAGGTCGCGCGCTATACGGAAGTCGCCGAAGATGACCTGCTCGCTGCAACTGTTTGTCTCGTCGCGGTAGAAGTTGAGGCGTACGGGCTTGCCCTTCCGAACAACGATGACATCGAGTGAATAGCCGCCTTTGACCGTCACCTTAATCTCCTGCACTCCGCTTTCCGAAACGGTCGCGCTGGTGCGCTCGCGCTCGCCGAAAAAGTACCAGAGCACGAATGCTATGAGGCTCGCGCCTGCTATAACGACGACGATTTCCGCTGCGTCCATCGCTTATCCTTTCTGAAGCCGTGGGCTGAACCTGCGCAGGCGAAGACTGTTAGTGACGACAGAAACGCTCGACAGAGACATCGCCGCGCTCGCTATGACGGGCGACAGCAGCCAGCCCGTGAACGGATAAAGCAGACCGGCGGCCAGAGGAATTCCGACGACGTTGTAGATGAATGCCCAGAAGAGATTCTGCTTGATGGTGCGAATCGTCGCCCGCGAAAGCGCAATCGCCGTGACGACGCCACGCAGGTCGCCGCGAATCAAAGTGATGTCGGAAGCTTCTATGGCTACATCTGTTCCGGTGCCTATAGCGATGCCTACATCCGCCTGAGCCAACGCTGGGGCGTCGTTGATTCCATCGCCGACCATCCCTACGACTCTCCCCTCTTCTTGAAGACGTTTGACCTTGCGCGCCTTATCTTCCGGTAGAACTTCTGCGAGCACGCGCGTGATGCCAACCAGTCGCGCAACAGCTTCAGCCGTGCGACGGTTGTCGCCCGTCATCATTACTACCTCAAGTCCCATGCGCTGCATGGACTCGATGGCATCTTTCGACTCAGGTTTGATTTCGTCCGCGACCGCCAGCAGCCCTGCGAAGCTCGCGTCAATGGCGGCGTAGATAGGCGTCTTGCCTTCTTCGGCAAGACGGACGGCTCTCTCTTCAAATCCGTTGAGCGCAACATTGCGCTCGGCCATCAACTTGGCATTGCCTAAAACCAGCGCGTGACCTTCGACTGTGGCTTCGACGCCGTGGCCTGCGAGCGCATTGAAGCTTGAGACCTCGCCGAGCTGTAAATCTCTCTCAACAGCGCCGCGCACGATGGCAAGCCCAAGCGGATGCTCGCTCCTCGTTTCAGTTGCGGCGACCAGCCGCAGCAGCTCATTCTCTTCCACCCCGGCGACGGGCAGCACATCCGTCAACACGGGACGCCCGCGCGTGATCGTGCCTGTCTTATCGAGCACGATTGTTTGAAGCTTGTGCGCAATCTCCAGGCTCGCGCCGCCCTTTATGAGCACTCCGTTTTCCGCTCCGCGTCCTGTTCCAACCATGACGGCGGTCGGTGTCGCAAGCCCCAGCGCGCAGGGGCAGGCGATGATGAGCACCGAGACGAACGCGTTAAGCGCCATAGTGAAACGAACATCTACGGGAGCGGCCACGAACCAGATAACGAAGGTTGCAATCGCTATGCAGATAACTACCGGCGTGAAGATGCCGCTGATAATGTCTGCCATGCGCGCAATCGGAGCTTTTGAGCCTTGAGCATCCTGCACCATCTTCACTATCTGCTGAAGGACAGTGTCGCGCCCGACCTTCGTCGCGCGAAAACGAAATGCGCCCGTCTTGTTGATGGTCGCCCCGAAGACCTCGTCGCCTTTGGTTTTCTCAACAGGAAGGCTCTCGCCCGTCAACATGGATTCGTCAACCGCAGATGCGCCGTCTTCTACAATCCCGTCAACGGGAATCTTCTCGCCCGGACGCACAAGGATTAAATCACCCGGCACAACCTCTTCGACGGGTAAATCAATCTCGCGGCCTTCGCGCAGGACGCGCGCCCGTTTAGCTTGCAGGCCGACGAGCTTGCGTATGGCTTCAGAGGTGCGCCCTTTGGCGCGGGATTCCAGAAGGCGTCCCAGTATGATAAGCGCGATGATAACGCTCGCGGCTTCAAAGTAAACCGGAGCCATAGGCGCACTCGCCATGCCTTCCATGCCCGTCATGCTGTTATTCGTAGCTGTCGAAAAGAAGCGCGGCGCAAAGGTGGCAGCGACCGAGTATAGATAAGCCGTGCCGGTGCCGACGGCAATCAGCGTGTTCATGTCAGCCGCTCGATGACGAAAGGCCGCCCACGCTCCTCTGTAGAACTGCCAGCCGCAATAGAATACGACCGGAGTCGTCAACGCCAGTTGAAGCCAGTTGACGCCTGTGAAATTTAGAAAAGAGATGCGGCCATGCGACATAGCTATCAACAGCACCGGGAGCGAAAGCAGCGCCGCGACCCAGAACTTTCGCAGCAGATCCCTGTACTCGGCCTCACGCGCTGCACGTTCAGAATCCGCTGCCGTAGCGTCTCCGCCCGCGCCCGCCACTTCGCGCACGCGATAGCCGAAATCTTCAATCGCACGTCGAATGACTCTAGTCTCTGTTGCGCCCGGCAGGTACTCTACACGAACCTCCATCGTGCCTAGATTGAACGAAGCGTTGACGACGCCGGGCAGCCTGTTGAGATGATTCTCCAGTTGCACGCTTGAGCCTGAGGGGCGCGCCGAGTCATCAACTATAAAGTCTGCTCGCGCCGTGCCCGCCGTCCCGTAGCCGACCTCTCTCACCGCTTCAATAAGCGCTCGTACGTCCGTCGCACGCGGGTCATACTCTACGGTGGCGCGCGAGGTGGCGAAGTTGACTCCGGCACGGCTGACGCCCGGCGCTTTCGAGAGCTTTCGCTCTATGCGATGCGCGCAGGCGGCACAGGTCATCCCTGTAATCGGCAGATCAACGCGCTCGTCGCGTGCGCTCCCTTTGGAATTACTTTCCGACATCTTTCTTCCTTCGCAGGGCTTTCCGGTCGGCAATGCTGCGCGAAGCGGAAAGCGGGTGCTGAATTTCCGTACTCTCAATCAGCCCGCAGATGTGCCCCTCGGATTCTTCTATCTTGTCCCATTCTTCAAGCGCTGTCGCCAGTTCCTTGCGATAGCGCCGCATCTGCGCCATGCGCTCATCCAGTTCCAGTAATCGCTGCCGCACAATCTCACGCACGTCCCGGCACGGACTCTGCCCCGCAGTGCTTTCCGCAATTATCTGCTTCACCTCGTCGAGCGAAAACCCAAGCATCTGCGCACGCTTGATGAACGCCAGCCGTTCAAGCACGTCCCTGTGATACAGACGATAACCGCTGCCCGTGCGAGCCGGGCGATTCAACAGGCCGCTCTTCTCATAGAAACGCAGCGCCTCTATCCCTATCCCGCTCAGCTTCGAGACCTCTCCAATCTTGAGCAGCGAATGCTCGTCCGCATACGTCTCCTGCTTTCTACCTGTGATTGCCATCATCGCCCTCTTGTCTCATCTCCGTCACCTTCTAAATTTATCTTACATCAGACATCATAAACCCTGTAGCCGTGTACAGAGTCAAGTGAGTAGAGATATCTTGTTGGAAGTAAAAAGGGGTTTTATAGCGATTGCCCCTCTCTATGTTCGGAGAGGCTATCAATAGAATGAGCAGGCTTTAACGCATCTTTGCTTCAAATATTCGATTCGGCCAATAAATAGTCGAATCGGCTATATAATTATTTTTGTGTTTTAGTATCTTCTATGATAAAAGGGCGAATCAAGAGCCATTGCTTGTTTGCTTCTCAATAAAGTTTGTACTGTCTCAACAGCCTGCTAAGGAACTAAAACCATGAGATTACTGCGAAGATTACTTACAGCTTTTGTGCTCGTTTGTTGTGCATACTTAGTTCTGGCCGATCCGTTTTCCCGCCCGGCGGCAGAGGAAAGCGGTTGCACTTATGTAGGGGAACAATGTTCTTGGTGCAAATGTATACGTAGGAAGTGTACCGACAAATGCAGCACTCAAGCTTGCAATGATAATTGTGATTACTGGTATTACGAATGCACTCGTAACCATGGTTGCGGAGAGCCAGAAACTAGCCAAGATGCTCTGTAAAATGAGAGCATTGCAAATATAAGTAATTGCGCTTTGAGTTCATATTTTCTTATACCCGGAGAGCGTTGGCTAAATCAAAATTCGCTCTCTGGGAACTTCTTCTGCAAAAGAGTTAAGCGAGAGAATTTTTATGCATAACCAGAATCCTTTTAAAATTATGGGGCTTGGCGCAATCATAATAATACTGATCTTAAAAGTCTCTCTGACAGAGGTGATGGCTCAAGATAATCAATCGGCTCGGCCTCAATCAGATGCCCCAGCGCGTTACAACTTTGAAGAACTCGCTGTTAACTTAACGCTCAGAGTAGGTAAAGAGGCTTCAAGCCTCACTAGCCCAGCCGAAAAGATTGAAATACAGTTGGAAGCGGCAGGAATTCTGTCCCAATCTCATAAAGACGATGCTCTTCGACTGCTCGATCTGGCTTGGAATACTTTGAAGGAGTGGGATAGAGAAGAGAAAACTGCTTCTCTGCAACCTAGGCCGCAGCTAAGAGCAAGGCTTAGAAGCGATATTTTGGCACTCTACTCGAAGCTTGATCCAGAGCGCGCTGGCAATCTGGTAAAAAGTCAGCCCACCAATTCTCCAGAATCAGCCGAGGCAAATAAAGAGGCATCTGGAAAAGATTCTTTTATCACAGCAGAACGGCAGCGTGCCGATGATCTAGCCAAAATTGGATTAATCCAGATCGAGCGCAACCCATCTGAAGGCATTGGAACAGCAATTTCAAGTCTCCTGCAAACAGGAGAAGTGTCGGAGTCCCTGAGCCTTATATCGCAAACCCTGAAGGAAAAAGGTAAAGAGAGTTTACTAAAGGATTTTGAGAGCCGACTGGCAGGGATTCTTGTCCATAGGGCGAGCTTAAACCCTTTCGACCTCCGAGCCGTTGTAAGAATAATCAACGCTGATCCTCAGATGCAGGGAGCGACCAGATCATCACTCTTGAAGTTTCTATCAAACTCGCTGGCAAAGCTTAATGAAACTATTAAAGATGCGCAGAACGGTAAACGCCCTCTAAGCATTGATATTGATACTGTTGGTAGTGTCTACAGTATTTATGTGCGGAATGTGCGCTCTCTTATTTCTAGTTATGAGCCTAATAGTGCTAATGGCCTGAATTTGTTGATAGATGAAATTGCTTCGGTGCTGCCAGCCTCTTGGCTGGACAGAGTATATGAAACGTCTACGACAGACCCGCCAGAACAACAACTGGAACGCGCGCGAAACACAAAAGAGAGCGAGTTACGCGATTCTCGGTTGGCGCGATTCGCACTTCGCGCGCTAAACGGGGCACTGCCTGGCATGAAAGGACGACAACCTGAATGGGCTTCGCGCGCAGTGGATATTATTAGTGCTTCAGAAACTAAGACAATCCTACAAGACTATATTCTTATGGTAAATGTTGAAAGACTATCGAAAGAAAGCAATTATGCCCTTGCTGCCGAAAAGGCATCGGCAATATCCAAATCGGACTGGCGTGCCTGGTCACTGATGGCGTTGGCGAGTGCTCAAGCGGAACAAAACTGGAGCCGGGCCATGCAATTATGTGAAGATGCTTTTCGCTCCCTTGAAAAAAGCTCGCCAACCCCGCGCAAAGTTGAGCTGGCATTTGCATTAGCAGACTTGTGGAGTAGACGTGATTTGAATCAAGCATTAGATATTACTGATTTGGCTGTTAAATATGCCAATCAAGTTGTTGACACGGGCAGCCGGATGCCAGAGATACCTTCCGACCTGCAAGCATTTTTCCTCAATATCGGTAGGTTTAATTTTGCCCCTGGAATAGAACCTCAAAGTCTGAATGAGATTGGATTCGATGAAGGGATAGGGCGGCTAGCGCTAACTCATTGGATGCGCGCAGACCAGATTGGAGACACAATCCAAAATGTCGGGTTACGACTGCGTTTCCAACTCGCCATATGCAGAGGAGTGCTTATCACCCCAAAAGTTGACAAAAAAATGGCGCTCGCCAATTAACGCTGATGTCATACTTGGCCGCTAACTAAACTTAGAACAACTTCCCTGAAAGTGCATCATCCGACCGGAGTTGGAGCGATTACCTCGTGGATGGCGCGCACTTCGTTGACGAGTTGCTCGTACTGCTCGATGGTGAGCGCCTGCGCGCCGTCGGAAAGCGCGCGTTCGGGTTGGTCGTGGACTTCTATGATGAGTCCGTCAGCGCCGACCGCGACGCCCGCGCGCGCAAGCGGTGTGACCATGTAGTTCTTGCCCGTGCCGTGCGAAGGGTCAACTACGACCGGCAGGTGAGAGATGCGGCGCACGGCAGGGATTGCCGCCAGATCGAGCGTGTTGCGCGTGTGCTGCGCGAAGGTGCGTATGCCGCGCTCGCAAAGAATGACGTTGTAGTTGCCCTCGCTCATGATGTACTCGGCGGCGAGCAGCCATTCGTCCAGCGTGGCGGACAATCCGCGCTTGAGAAGCACCGGCAGCCTTGAGCGCCCGGCACGCCTGAGCAAAGTAAAATTCTGCATGCTGCGCGCGCCGATTTGAATCACCTCGCCGTAGCGCTCGACCATATCCACACCGGCTTCGTCCAGAGCCTCTGTAATAATCTTCAGGCCGTAGACTTCACGCACCTCTGCAAGAATCTTCAAGCCCTCTTCGCCTAAGCCCTGAAAAGCATAGGGCGAAGTTCGCGGCTTGAATGCGCCGCCGCGAAAGAAGCGTGCGCCGCTACGGCGAACGGCTTCGGCGACACTGAAAGCCTGTGCGCGGCTCTCTACGGCACAGGGGCCTGCGATTATCGCCAGCTCGTCGCCGCCAATCGAAGCATCGCCGACACGCACGACCGTCTTCTCCGGCTTCAGGTCTAGCGTTATCAGCTTATATGGCTTGCTGACGCGAATGGCTTCGGCCACGCCCGGCAGATTTTCAAAACGCGAAACATCGACTGCGCCCTGATTGCCTGTAATGCCAATGGCCGTGCGCGTTGCGCCGGGCAGCGGATGCGCCCTGAAGCCCAATTCCTCTACGACGCGCACTACGTCCGCCACTTGAGCGTCGGTCGCGTCTGCTTTCATCACAATTAACATATCTTCCTCAAAAGTGAGCAGTGAGCGGTAAGCAGTAAGCAGTGAGCTGTGAGCAGTCGAACGAAAGCTTTTAACTGCTTACTGCTCACTTCTTTATACCTTCAGCCTCTCTCAAATGTACAGCCGCGCCCGCGCTCATCAACGCCTCGCTCACATTCTTTCGGGAACTGTGATGCCGAGTGTGTCCAGCGCAGAGGTCAACTGGCGGCGCGTAATATCGGCTACAGTGGTAAGCACGGCGCGGCGTGTTTGATCCTCCTCTGTGATAATACGGTGGTGGTGGTAAAAAAGGTTAAAGGCGCGTGCCAGATTAAACGTGTATTTGGCGAGCGTGGCAGGCTCGGCAGCTTCAACCGCCTGGCGAATTGCTTCGTCGAGCCTGGCGGCCAGCATTAGTAGCGACCAGATTTCAGCACCGCTCTCGCCTTCAAAGACCTGCGCTATTTTCACCTTCTCAGCACCGCTCTGCGCTTTCCTGATTAGCTCCTGTGCGGAAGACTGTGCGGCTGGGTCTAGTTTGCGAAAGATGTTATTGGCGCGCACGGCTGCGTACTGGCAGTAGGGGCCGGTTTCGCCTTCGAATGATACCGCTTCCTTAAAGTCGAAAGCGATGACGGAGCTTCGCGTGAATTTCAGAAGAAAATAGCGCAAAGCTGCAACGGCAATTGCATGAGCCGTCGCGCTCTTCTCATCAACAGAAAGCTCTGGACGGCGCGGCTCAACCTCCGCAAGCGCCTCCATTTCAAGACGGTTGATAAGGTCGTCCGCTTTAACTCCTATGCCTTTGCGCCCGCTCATCTCCACAAAGGGGCGTGTGCGATCCTCTTCGCTCAGCTCTATGCCCAGCTCTTCGCAGGCGGCTATGGAGAGCGCGACCATCTCGTAGCCCAAATGCACGCTCGCCTCTTCGCCGACTTCGGGCGCAACCGCTGCGACACCGCGACGCACTACTTCCTGCGTGTAGGACTGGCGCGAGTCAATCACGTTGTAGACAGTTGCGCCGCCGCCGAAGCGCGGTCTCGTTCGTGCGCCTATCAGCTCGGTCGTATCCTGCCTGATATGCTCCGTAGAAGTTATCCATGTCATCTGCCCGTCGAAGTAATGACGAAACGGCTTGTAATTAAAATCAAGCCCCAGCCGGCCAAGCTTCCACAGTTGATAGGCTATGTCCTTGCCCGTATAGGTCACTGTGCCGTTCGAGCGCACAATAATCTTATCGGCTTCGTGCTCGTCCGTTCCAGTGTGGGACTCAAAAGGCATGACCCAGCAGCCTTTGTTCTTGCCTTCCGTGGCGTAGTGAATCACGCCGCGCTCCTTCATGCGTTCAAAGGCCGCGTCCCAGAAATGCAGGTGCAGAATCTCAGACTCGCGGGGCAGCAAGTCATAGCGAATCCCAAGGCGCTCCATTGTGTCCAGGATGCATTCGACGTTGCGCGTCGCTACGTAATCGGCCAACTCGGCGGTCGGATTATTACCTTCTTCTATAGCGTGAAGCGTTTCGGCTCGAAGCCGTAAGCGTTCAGCATCATGCTCGCCGTTCGGATCATCTTTACGATAGAAGAGACCTACGCGCGTGTATAAATCCCAGCAGTAATAATCGAAGGTACGCTCCGGCGGGAGGCTTTTGTCCAGAGCCTTTATGTCGTCCAGCGTCATACGCTCTAGATGAATGAAGCCTACGACTACGTCTGCGACCTGCACGCCCGTGTTGTCTATGTAGTTCTGAATCTCTACGCGCTCGCCCGCAGCGCGCAGGATACGCACGAAGGTGTCTCCGAGCACGGCATTGCGTACATGTCCTATGTGCGCAGCCTTGTTCGGATTGATAGAGGTGTGCTCGACCATGCGCTTCGGCCTCACGTCCACGTCCGATAACGCCTCCGGTAAATTGGCTCGCCCGATTTCCGTAGAAAAGCGCGAGAGAAACTGCGTGCGATCATAGAAGATGTTCAGGTAGCCCGCGCCCGCGACTTCTACGCGCCCCACTCCTTCAACGGCTTCGAGCAGGGGCTTTAACTCTTCGGCGATGGTGCGCGGCGGGCGCTTTTCTCCAGTGGCCTGCTTGATACGGCGCGCAAGCTCGAAGGCGATGGGGAAAGCAAGGTCGCCCATCTCCGTGCGCGGCGGGACTTCTGCTGCAATCTGTTCCAAGTGGACGTTGAAATTCTCGGCTGCGGCGCGCCGCACGCACTCACGCAAGGTTTCCTGTAGATCGTGCAAGCTCACTGTAAAAAAAGTTTCCTTTGGACTCTACCTAATTCATTTGCCGCTACCGGCAAAGCTGAAAGTATAGCGTAAAGCAATGCAGAAGTCAGACGCGCAGAATGATGAATGAAGAAGATTGATTCATCATTCCGCACTCTGCCTTCTGCATTGCCTTGCTTGACACCTCCTCTGTGCGCTCTGTTACCATCTCATTAAAGAGATTCATGCAGGCTAGAGAAGAGTTGATTTCGGAGGAATTAAGAGAAAGGTTCGCCGAAGCCACGCGCGTCCTTGTGCTGACGGGCGCGGGCGTTTCGGCTGAATCCGGTGTGCCTACGTTTCGCGGCGGAGGCGGCGCGAGTGTCTGGAAGGGGATGCCTTTCAGTGTCATCTCATCCGCCGGAATGCTCGAACGCGATGTGCAGGAAGTCTGGGAATGGTTCAATCACAGGCGTAGCCTTTTAGAGGAGCTTGCCCCTAATCCGGCGCACACGACACTTGCAGGCTGGCAGGAACGCTTTCCGGATTTCACGCTCGTCACACAGAACATAGACGGGCTGCACCAATCGGCAGGCTCCCTGAATGTGATAGAGCTTCACGGCAGCATCTGGCGCGTTCGCTGCATGTCATGCGCGAGCCGTTATGACCTGCGCGCGGGTTGCGATGCGCTGGGCTTGCCCATTTGCCCCGAATGTGGAAACTCTCTACGCCCGGATGTAGTGTTGTTTGGCGAGTTGCTTCCCGCCGGAGCATTTGAACTCGCTGCGACCAGAGCCAGAACTTGCGAGCTTTGCTTTGTCGTTGGCACCTCGGCAGCAGTCTACCCGGCAGCTTTGCTGCCTGAGATTGCCAAACGTAACGGCGCTTACACCGTAGAGATTAACCCGGAGAGTACGCCGCTCTCCAGCCTTTGTGACGAAACGATTCAGGGAAAGGCCGGAGAAATCCTGCCTCTCTTCAACGTAAAGCGTAAATAGAGGAAAGCCGTTTCTTCTATTCACGATTTACGATTTACGATTCACGCGTCTTATGAAGTCTCTCTATTTCGACTGCTTTGCCGGTGCGAGCGGCGATATGATACTCGGTGCTCTGGTGGGCGCGGGGCTGGAACCGTCGTATCTATTGCAACAGCTTTCGCTGCTCGGCGTTCAGGGCTACGAAGTGGAGTTCGGTACGGTTGATCGCTCCGGCATCAGCGCAACGAAAGCAACTGTCAGAGTGCCGCATGAGCACGCTCATCGCCATCTGGGCGACATTCTGAAAATCATCTACGATTCGGGTTTGAGCGATGGGGTTAAAGATCGCGCGGCCAGAATCTTTTCCCGTCTGGCCGAAGCAGAGGCGCGTGTTCATAATCTGCCGGTCGAGCGCATACACTTTCATGAAGTCGGAGCAATGGACGCCATCATAGACGTGGTCGGCGCGTGCATAGGCTTTGAGGCGCTGGGCATTGAACGCTTCACTTCATCTGCTTTGCATGTCGGAAGCGGGATGGTAGAGATGGCGCACGGGCGCTTTCCAGTGCCCCCGCCTGCCGTCGCGGAATTGCTGAAAGACGCGCCCGTTTATTCAACAGACATTACGGGCGAGCTAGTCACGCCGACGGGCGCTGCGATTATCAGCACAGTGTCGAGCGAGTACGCGCCACTGCCGAAGATGAGGATAGAGCGTGTCGCATACGGCGCAGGCTCGCGCGATTACCCTCGATTTCCCAACGCGCTTCGAGTCGTCATTGGCGAAAGTGAGACGGAAGAAGCCACGCATGAGTCACCACCTGTGCATCAATTCATAGAAGAGCGGCTTGTCATGCTTGAGACCAACATTGACGACATGTCCGCGCAAAAGTTCGGCTACCTGATGGAGCGTGCGTTTGAGCTGGGCGCGCTGGACTGCTTTTTTACTCCCGTGCAGATGAAGAAGAATCGCCCAGGCGTGCTTGTCTCTATCCTGTGCAGACCCGCTTTGCGGGAAAAGTTATGCGAGCTGCTTTTTTCGGAGACGACGACGCTCGGCGTGCGCGAGAGTGAGGTTAAAAGGCTCTCGCTTGAGCGCGAAGTGGTGTGTGTCGAGACGCGCTACGGCGCAATTGATGTTAAAGTAGCGCGTCTCGGCGGGCGCATCGTGAATGAGATGCCTGAGTACGAGCAGTGCCTCGCGGCGGCACGGAGCGCAGGCGTACAGTTAAGCGTGGTCGAAGACGAAGTGCGCGTCTTGATGACTGCGAGGAAGGCTGCAAAGGGGGAAGGCGTTTAATGAGCATACAGAATCTTGCGACCGGGGCGGACGAAGAAGCCTTAGATAAACCAGCGAAGAAGGTTGATCTTGAGTTGATAGCGAGGGGCGTGCGCATGATTCTGGAAGGCATCGGCGAAGACCCTGACCGCGCGGGCTTGCAGCGCACCCCCGAACGTGTGGCAGAGATGTACGCTGAGCTGACTTCCGGGATGCATGAAGACCCTAAGTCGCACGTTGAGCCTCTGCCGGGCGATACGCACGACGAGATGGTGATTGTCAAAGACATCAGCATCGCTTCGATGTGCGAGCATCACCTTGCGCCGTTCGTAGGCCGCTGCCACATCGCATACATTCCCAAGAATGGTCGCATCGTAGGCTTATCAAAGCTGGCGCGGCTGGCCGAATCTTACGCTCGCCGCCTACAGGTTCAGGAACGCCTGACCTCCGGGATTGCCAACACGCTTTACGAAGCCCTGAAGCCGCTCGGCGTCATGGTCGTCATCGAAGCAGAGCATACCTGCATGACCCTGCGCGGCGTGAAGAAGCCCGGCGCAATCACCGTTACTTCATGCGTGCTCGGCGGCTTCCGTAAAGACCCACGCACACGCGCCGAAGCGATGGCATTGATAAAAGGAAATGTTTAAGAATCCGTTTGAAAAGTCCCGTCAGGGACAAATATAAAGCTGCTTTTTTCGAGCAGCTTTCAAGAAAAGAGAGCGAAGATAATGAATAGCCACATTCAGTTGAGCTTTCGATTTAAGAGAAACATATTTGCGAAGCGCATGAGGTTCCTGTTCGTCTTCGCGCTCATGCTTGTGATGGCGGCGACTGCCATCCCGCAGAGGCGCAGAGCCACAGCGCCGCGTGCCTCGTCTACTCCGAACATCAACGAGAATACTATGCGTGCTGACATCAAGTACCTGTCGGACGATCTGCTGGAAGGGCGTGGAACGGGCGCGCGTGGCGGCGAGCTGGCGGCCAAGTACATCGCCGCGCAGATGGAAGAGCTTGGCTTAAAGGGCGCAGGCCAGAAGGGAAGCTTCTTTCAACCCGTCTCGCTGGTCGGCGTCAAAGCTGAGCCGAAACCTACCCTGACTATTTCTTCAGGCGATAAGCGAGAGAGTTTTAAGTTCGCGGAAGAGTTCGTAGCCTTCACGGGCGCGCAGACTGAAAACGTATCGGTTGACGCCGACCTTGTCTTCGTAGGCTACGGGATTGATGCGCCGGAACAAAAGTGGAACGATTACAAGGGAAGCGCTGATGACTATAGAGGCAAGGTGCTGGTGATGATGGTCAACGACCCGCCTGCAACTACGTCCGAGCCGAATCTCTTCGGCGGTCGTGCGCTGACTTACTACGGTCGCTGGACATACAAGTTTGAGGAAGCCGCGCGTCGCGGCGCTGCCGGTGTCATACTGATTCACACGGACGACTCTGCAGGCTATCCCTGGAGCGTTGTGCGTACGTCGAACGGCTCGTGGCGTTTCGACATAGCAAGAGGCGGTAGCGACAAGTCGCCGTATCTAAAGATGCGCTCGTGGGTGACGAACGACACGGCACAGAAGATAATGAAGCTCGCGGGGCAGGATTTGGATGAGCTGAGACGTAAAGCAACCACGCGCGATTTTCAACCCGTCAAGCTGAATGCCAAGGCTTCGATTGACATCAAGAGCGAAGTCAAGCGCGTCGAATCCATGAACGTCGCGGGCATCCTTCCGGGAAGAGATGCGCGCTTGAAAGACGAGTACGTTATCTATTCCGCACACTGGGATCATCTAGGGATAGGCGAGCCGAATAAGCGCGGCGACAATATCTACAACGGCGCGGTAGACAATGCTTCGGGTGTGGCGAGCGTGCTTGCTATCGCAGAGGCTTTCAGTAAGCTGCCGCCCAATGAAAGGCCACGTCGCTCTATACTGTTCCTGTTCCCGACGGCAGAAGAGCAGGGGCTTCTAGGTGCTGAATGGTATTCAAGGCATCCGCTTGTACCGCTCAACAAGACTGCGGCCAACGTCAATCTGGATTCTATGAACATACTGGGACGCACGAATGATTTCGTGCCGCTCGGCGCGGAGCGCTCTTCCCTGAAGCGGGTTGTAGAGTCGGTCGCGCGTGACCGTAATATGACGGTTCAACCGGACTCGCGTCCTGAACAAGGCTCGTTCTATCGCTCAGACCATTTTCCGTTTGCGAAAGTCGGCGTGCCTTCCATCAGTCTAAAGGAAGGGATGGATTTCGTAGGCCGCCCGAAGGGCTGGGGCGACCAGCAGTTCAAGGCATACAACACGGCCAACTATCACCAGCCTTCGGACGAGTACAGCGACACGTGGAACTTTGAGGGCATGATTCAAGAGGCCATGATTGCGTTCGAGATTGGGCGCCGTATCGCAGACATGGACGAGATGCCGCGCTTTAACCCGGACGATGAATTTGCCAAAGCCGACCGGAACAGAATGGGAGCTTAAATCGTAAGACCCTGAAGACGCGAGTCGGTATAAGAGTAAGGAGCGTAAACACGAATCCACACGCGCACGTCACGAAAGAAAGACGCAGAAGAATCTGCTTTAATTCGTCTAGTGTCATGCACGTGTAATTTAGTGTTTAGTTCCTTTCCTACCCACGTCAAATTACGATTAAGGGGAGAATGAAAACCTTCTACGTCACTACACCTATCTACTACGTCAACAGAGAACCGCATCTGGGCAGTCTCTACACCACCATCGTCGCCGATTGCCTGAAACGTCACAAACGGCAGCGCGGCTTCGAGACCTTCTTCCTGACCGGCACAGACGAGCACGGCATCAACATACAGCGCATGGCTGAGAGGGAAGGCATCACGCCGCGAGAGCACGCAGACCGCATCGCAACCCAGTTCAAAAAGATTTTTACCGTATTCGACCTGGACACGATGCACGGCGGCTACGACATCTTTATGCGCACGACCGAGCCTTTTCATTACCAGGGCGTGTCCGAGTTGTGGCGGCGCGTCGCAGGTAATTTAAGCCCGAAGGGGCGCGAGAACATCTATAAAGGATTTTACGAAGGATGGTTCTGCGCTTCGTGCGCGGCTTATAAGACTGAGGACGAATATCGAAAGTCTGAGCAGGAAGGCGAACCCCCGCTCTGTCTGGAGCACAACATACCGCTCGACCGCGTGGCCGAAGAGAGCTACTTCTTTCGGCTGTCGGATTACGCGGAAACCCTGCTTGAGCTTTACGAGAATCGCGCGGATTCCGTACGCCCTGATTCAAGGCGCAACGAAGTTATAAGCTTCGTCAAGAGCGGCCTACAGGATTTGTCTGTCAGCCGTTTGAAGACATCCGTGTACTGGGCTATCCCTGTGCCTGACGACCCGGCGCATACTATCTATCTATGGATTGATGCGCTCTCGAACTACATCACGGCCATAGGCTTCGGCAACGAAGAGCGAGAAGGTGTAGCAGGCTTTAAAAAATTCTGGCCTGCCGTGCATCTGGTCGGCAAAGATATACTGCGCTTTCACGCTGTCTACTGGCCTGCGTTCCTGATTGCGGCGGGGCTTGAGCCGCCACGCACCGTTTACGCCCACGGCATGTTGCTCGACGGCGAAGGCCGCAAGATGTCAAAGACCTTGGGCAACACGATTGACCTTGAAGTGCTGCACCAGCATTTCCAGACGGACGCCGTGCGCTACTTCTGCCTGCGCGAAGTAGTCTTCGGGCAGGACGCAAAGTTCAGCTACGAGGCTCTGATTGATCGCGCCAATGCGGATTTGGCGAGCGGCCTCGGAAACCTTTCGAGCCGTACGCTGACGATGATTAATCGCTACTGCGCTGGGCAGATTCCTTCGCCAGCGATTAGTGAAGAGAAGTACCTGGCAGCAAAACGAGCGGGCGTTGACCCAGACCCGCAGGCGCTTGCTTCTGCTATTGAGCACGCGCGCGATCAGTTCATACTGCTCTTCGACGACTTCGCTTTCAGTCGTGCAATTGAAACTGCATGGAGCATCGTGGCGCGCGTGGACAAGATGCTTTCGGATGCAAAGCCCTGGGAGCTTGTAAAGTCGGAGGAGCAGCATCAGACGCTCTTTGCTGTGCTGTATCGCGCGGCGGAAGCGCTGCGCTGGCTCTGCGTGCTGCTGTATCCGGTGATGCCGGAAGCGACTACGAAAATCTACGAGCAGTTGGGATTGACAGGCAGCCCCGGCGAATTGAACCCGGAGTCTCTAAGCTGGGGAGAACTGCCGGAAGGGACGCGAATAGGAGAAGTCAAAGCGCTTTTTCCGCGAATTGATAAAGCGAAAACCATGACGGAAATCGAAAAGGGTAGCGAACAAGAGCAGGGCAAACACGCAACGGAAGCGGATGCAGTTCCTGGCTCTCCGACCGCGAGCGAAACGAAACCGGAGCCTCCGATGCGTGGAGCTACGGAAGCCGACGCCGTGCCGGGCGCGCAACGGGTCGAAGGCGTAACGAGCTTTATAGAGATAACTGATTTCGCAAAGATAGAGCTGCGTGTAGGCGAAGTCCTGACCGCCGAGCGCGTGCCTAAATCGGATAAGCTCCTGCGCTTCACGATTGATCTGGGCGAAGACACCCCGCGTCAGGTTCTGGCGGGCATCGCCGAACACTACGAGCCAGAAAAGATGGTCGGGCGAAAGCTGGTGGTCGTCGCCAACCTCAAGCCGCGCAAGCTTCGCGGCTTTGAATCGCAGGGGATGATATTGGCCGCCTCCATAGGCGAAGAAGGCCGCCCCGTCATCGCCACCTTCACCGAAGACGTGCCGAACGGCGCAAGGCTCAAGTAAGGCAAGTCAGAAGTCAGAGTGCAGAATGATGAATTAAAGAAGGAATAGCTCTTAATTCATCATTCTGCATTCTGACTTCTGCATTGTTTCTAATGTTTGTAGATTCCCACGCGCATATAGATGGTGAAGACTACGACGCAGATCGTGATGCGGTGGTGTTGCGTGCGCGTGAGGCGGGCGTGCGCGCGATTTTGAATGTGGGGACGGGCGATCCTCGTAGCGGAACGTTTGAGCGCGCCGTGCGTGTGGCCGAAGAGTATGAGGATGTCTATGCAGCCGTCGGGGTTCACCCGCATGATGCGAAGCTTTTTGATGAAGAGGCGTCAGAGCTTCTACTACGCCTTGCTCGCGAAAGCTCCCGCGTCATCGCGTGGGGTGAGATAGGGCTTGATTATCATTACGATCACAGCCCGCGCGACGTGCAGCGCGAAGTCTTTCGCAAACAGTTGGGACTAGCGCGCGAGCTTGCGTTGCCGGTCATTATACATTCACGCGAGGCTGATGAAGATACGGTCAGCATCCTGCGGGAAGAGACGCGGGGTTCAAACATGAGAGGCATCATGCACTGCTTCGGAGGAAGCGCGCAGATGGCTTCAGGCGTCATTGAGCTTGGCTTCATGGTCTCGTTTGCGGGGAATGTGACTTTTAAGAAGGCCGAAGATTTGAGAGACGTGGCGCGGCGGATTCCGCTCGAACGGCTGCTGGTGGAAACGGACTGCCCCTTTCTTACGCCCGTCCCCTACAGGGGGCGACGCAACGAGCCTGCGCGCGTGCGAGAGGTAGCCGAATGCCTTGCGGGGCTTCACGGCCTGACGACTGAAGAGGTTGGCCGCATCACAACAGAGAACTTCAGCCGCTTCTTCAATCTTGATTTATCCGAATGAAGCTGGAAACGCAACACGGTAGGGGCAGGGCTTGAGACGGCTGTGTTCAAAGTCCCGTAGGGACTTCTGGTAATAGCCCAGCCATTTATGGCTGGGAACAGCAGGCACAAAAACGTAGAGTCCCGTAGGGACGACTGAGGAAATTAATCTAAGATTTCAGTCGTCCCTACGGGACTCTACTTTATTTTTCATACCTTTTACCCAGTGCTGAAGCACTGGGCTATTATCGTTTCGTCCCTACGGGACTCAAGAGGAAGTTGCTTTTTCAAACAGCTTCTAATCATTGAAAACTTTCTACTCCGTTGCGTTTGATGTTATGCTCAGCGACACGCGGATATAAAGGCCATGCATTAGCGGTCTGCCGGATTCATAAAGTTATGGCACAACAGAACTCATTCGATATTGTTTCCGAGGTTGATCGCGCCGAAATCAGTAACGCCATCAATCAAACGATGAAAGAAGTTCATCAACGCTTCGATTTCAAGGGAAGCAAGGCGGAAGTCGTCATGGAAAAAGATGAGCTTGTGTTAAGCGGCGAGGACGAGACGCGCCTGCGCAACATGAACGACATCCTTCAGCAGAAGCTGGTCAGACGCGGCGTGCCGCTCAAAGCCTTTAACTACGGGAAAGCTGAGCCTGCGGCAGGCGGGACTGTTCGACAGCGAGTGAGCATTCAGCAGGGCATCCCGCAGGAGAAGGCTAAAGAGATAGTGAAGTTCATCAAGGATACCAAAGCAAAAGTTCAAGCCTCGATTCAGGGCGACACCGTGCGTATCACAGGGCGCGACCGCGACACGCTGCAAGACATCATCGCCCAGCTCAAGGCCAAAGATTTCGGCATCAACATGCAATTTACAAACTACAGGACGAACTAAGTAAGCAGTAAGCAGTGAGCAGTGAGCAGTCAGAGAAAAATTCTGCTTACTGCTTACCGCTGACTGCTCACTGAATATTATGCGTACGTCACATACAGCAGAGGTTGAAGCGCCGCAAGTGGGCGCGCGGCGCATCTTCAATCTCATCAGTACGGAGCTTGGCCTGGTCGAAGAAGAGTTCGAGCGACAGGCGCGCTCCAATATTCAAGTCATTGCATACCTGGGCGATTACCTGCGCGTGTCTGGCGGAAAGCGTGTGCGGCCTGCGCTCACGCTGCTGTCCGTTTACGGGGTCGGTGGAGACGCTTCACGCTACAACGCCATTCGTATGGCGACGGTGATGGAGTTTCTGCACACGGCGACGCTCGTGCATGACGACGTGATTGATAATGCGGTGACGCGTAGGAATCGTCCCTCCATCAATTCGCGCTTCGGCAATCAGACCGCCGTGCTTATGGGCGACTGGCTCTACATGTCTGCGTTTGAGACCAGTCTTGCCGAGCGCTCTTTGCCTGTGCTGGATATTCTGACGGCGGTGACGCGCAAGATGACCGAAGGCGAGCTGCTACAGTTAACGCTGCTGGGGCGCACGGATATAACGGAAGAGCAATACTTCGAGGTGCTGGAACGCAAGACCGCGTATCTCTTCAGCGCGTGCTGCGAGATTGGCGCAATCCTCGGCAGCGCAACTGCTGACGAACAGGCTGCGCTTCGTGAGTACGGTATGAATCTGGGAACAGCGTTTCAACTGGTGGACGACCTTCTGGATTTCACTGCGACGGACGAAGTTCTGGGCAAGCCAGCCGGTCTAGACCTTGTTGAAGGAAAGCTGACGCTTCCGCTAATCTATCTGCTGGAAGAGGAGCCACGCCTGGCCGCCCGCGTGCAGACAGTGATGCGCGAAGGCAACTACGAGCAGGTCACGCGCGAAGAGCTGCTTGAAGCGGTCTTGAAAACAGGCGCGATGGAGCGCGCACGCCGCCGCGCATCTGAGTTCTCTACGCAGGCGCGCGACGCGCTCGACCGTTTACCGGATTCGGAATACTGCGACGCTTTACGCTCGATTCCAACCTACATCATCGAACGAGAAAGCTAAAATATGCCGAACGAAAATCTACTGGCGACGCTGGAAATCTCCTTACGTAGTGCGCGTGCGGCGCGCAATCGTCTGGCAACGAGGCTTGGCGAATTAGAAGCCGAAGCCGAGACCGTCCGACAGGAGATTGCGGAGATGGATACGCTGGCCTCGCAAACGGAGGCGTCAATCTTTCGCCTGATGTCTTCTATGCTCAGCGGGGGAACAGGCGCAGGCTCAAGCCCTACTCCGTCAGATGCAGAGCTTGAGGCGGCCATGCGGCGCGATGCTGTGGCACGCTCTCCTTACGCGCCCAAGACGGTGCCCATCCCCCACGACATCCCTACACTTCGTCCCAGTATAGAAGTCAAAAGCGACAGGTTTGCAGACCGCACCATCCCGCAGGCTACCACCATGCTCCTGCGCGAATCGGGCGAGCCTCTTCATGTCAACGAAATTTATAACCGGCTGGTCGAGGGCGGGTTCAATTTCACAGGCCACAATCCGACCATCAGCATCGCCGTCTCATTAAATCGCAACGGTCGTTTTCGCAAGGTTGCGCCGGGCACCTTCGATCTGGTCATGCGCGATGCTTCGCAGGCTTTGTAAGGATAAAAGTTTTTTCATCCGTCTAGAAATATAGAAACTCCACGCTTTCAACAATTTCATATCTTCAGACGGGTTCTCGCAAAATCCATTTATCACATGGGCTGGCACGAACGGCACCAGTTTGTTCCGGGAGCAAGGTATGCAGTCTTTCACGCAGCTCTCTTCCGAGACCGCCTCACATCGCACGTCAACTTTTCAAAGAGCGCGGACTGCTGCAAAAGCTGTTGATGGGACTCTCTTCGTTCTGGCTTCGCCGCTGATTTTTTCTCTCTATTCGACAACACGCGCAACCACTCTCCCGCCCAACTATACGGAGACGACGGTCGCAAGCGGGCTGGCGAATCCGGTGGCGATGGAGTTTGCGCCGGATGGCCGCTGACGCCGCCGGGTTCGTGAATGCTTTATGCGCCAGGGCAGGAATCACGCCTGCCAGTCGTCAGACATTGATTAATAACTTGCAGGCAGGCACACGAACACCGGCACAGACTCTGGAAGATTTTATTCTGTCAACGGAACTGAGCGGAGTGGGAACGAAGTTTTATGACAGAGGCTTCATCACGATGCAGTATTTCGGTTATCTGCGTCGCGATCCCGATGCGACTGGCTTTAACTTCTGGGTAGGCCAGTTAATCGGAGCAAACGCACCGCATCGCCTGGATTATCGCTTCATGGTCGGCGGGTTCTTGAATTCTGATGAATACAGATTCCGCTTCGCTCAAATCTCTGCCAGATGATAATGCGACGGCGCGAAAAACTTGCGCTCGCTTTGTTCCTTGAAAGGTACTGTGTAATGATGAGCGTCCCGTAGCTTTTTCATTAACTTTGAAGGATTCCCAAATTAGATGCGAGCAATGATTCTCGCCGCAGGTTACGGCACGCGTCTCTGGCCGCTCACGGAAGATCGTACCAAACCTGCAATTCCATTCCTTGGCCGCCCGCTCGTAGGCTACGTCGCAGAGTACCTTGCACGCTACGGCTTCGATGAGGTGGTCGTTAACCTTCATCATCGCCCTGATTCTGTGCGCGAAGCCTTGGGCGACGGGAGCCGCTTCGGCGTGCGCCTCTTCTATGTAGAGGAGAAGGAAATCCTGGGCACGAGCGGCGCGCTCGACAACGCACGTCACTTGCTTGAAGACGAAACCTTCATCGTCGTCAACGGCAAGATTGTCACAGACATCAATCTGGCGCTCGCTCTTGAAACACACAGGCGCTCGCAGGCGCTTGCAACCCTCGTCCTGCTCCCGAATCCCAAACGCGAGCGCTTCAGCATCGTTCACACACACGACGGCCTCGTCACGGGCTTCGGCGGAATGCCCGAACCCGCAGCGGCGTCCGATAACGACGGTGATAGCTCCGGTGATGATTCTGAAGATTCAGATGCGCCGCTGATGTTCACAGGGATTCAGATTCTTGAGCCGCGCATCTTCGATTACATTCCGCGCGGCGTCTTCTCGCATTCGACAACGGATGTTTACCCGCAGGCGATTGCGCTGGGGGAGCGCATCGCGGCGCATGTGGCGCGCGGCATGTGGTACGAGCTATCCACCATAGAGCGTTACTTGGACATCAGCCTAGCCCTGATGGCTCAGGAGGAAAGGGATGTTGAGATAGGAGAAGGCTCCGTCGTTGCTACAAACGCCGAGGTGCGCGAATCCGTTCTGTGGGAGAACGTAAGGGTTGATGAAGGGGCGCGCGTTCGTCACGCGGTACTTGGCGACGGGGTACACGTACCGGCGGGAGCAATCGTTGAGAACGCGGCTGTCGTTCGGGCGGAATTGGTGGAAGGCGTGGAACGCCCGGCGAAAGCTTTGCGCGGAGAGGTACGCGGGGCAAACTTTGTCGTGTCGCTTCCGGAGTGATACAATTCCGGAACTTTCATAAATAAGAGAAACGGCGGGGCGTTCGCTTTTTATGTCCCGCCGCTTTGGCAGAGGGCGTGCGGAAACTGTTTTACTAAGAGCGCTCTCTACGGCAAATTGAATGGGTCAGGCATCTCTCATTACCCCCAACGCTTTTCCGGAACCCGCTCGCGTGCGGCTCAAGCTGTTTCTGGAAGAGAAGCATGCGGGTGCGGATAAAGACATCATTGCGCTGACACCCGACGCCTCCACGCGTGAATACTTCCGCATCCCCTGGAGACGGCGCACGGCGATTGCTGCCGTCTATCCGGAGCCTTTCGACCCCGACGTTCAGCCCTATCTGGATGTCACGCGGCTATTTCTGGCGGCTGAGCTGCCCGTGCCGGAAATCTACGAAGTGGTGGCCGAGCGAGGGCTGATTATTCAGGAAGATTTGGGCGACCAGCAGTTGCGCCTCTTCTTTGAATCCGGCTCGGAGGATGATTGCGAAGCCTATCTGGAGCGCGCCATAGGTCTTATCGCCTCGATTCAGGCGGCAACAGAGAAGGCGCAGGAGATGCGCTCCATAGCCTCGCATCTGGCTTTCGACGAAGCGAAGCTTTCATGGGAGCTTAGTTTCTTCATGGAGCATTATTTCGGAAGCTTTCGCAAAGAGACGCTATCGCATGGTGAAGCGGCGGAGCTGAAGGCGGAGCTGAACGATGTTGCAGCAGAGTTGTCGGCGCGGCCACGCGTGCTTTGCCACAGGGATTATCATTCCTCGAATTTGTTGGTGGATAAAAAGGGAGCCTTGCGCATAGTAGATCATCAGGACGCGCGTATGGGGCCTGCCAGCTACGACCTGGTTTCGCTGCTGATGGATCGCCAGCCGGAGCCGCCCTCTCTGGCAGAGGTTCGTGCTCAGCGTCTATTCTTTCTGGAAGAGCGCAGGCGTCGCGGACTTGATTCCCTGGACCCGGACGAGTTCGCGCGCGAGTTTCGTTTAATGACAGTGCAGCGCGGTCTTAAAGCCATAGGCACCTTCTCATATCAAACAGCCGTCTGTGGTCGCGGCGACACCTACGCGCAATTCATACGCCCGACATTCCAGATAGTTCTACAAGCGGCGGAATGGCTCGAACGCTTTCCAGCCCTTCGCCGTGCAATTAAAAATAGAATGGATGAGGAAATAAAGCAGTGATGAGTACTAAGTACCGAGTACTGAGTTAAGAAATTGCTTTTACTCAGTACTCAGTACTCATCACTCAGTACTTCTTATGGATCAGACATACATTAACCAATTATCTAAATATGTCGGCGAAGAGGTCACGCTCAAGGGGTGGCTCTACAATCTGCGTTCGAGCGGAAAGCTCTTGTTTCCACAACTGCGTGACGGCACGGGCGTTGTGCAATGCGTGGTCTTCAAAAAAGCAATCGAGCCGGAAGTGTGGGATGCGCTGAAGTCTTTGGGGCAGGAGTCAGCGCTCGTCGTGCGAGGCACTGTGCGTGCGGACGAGCGTGCGCCGGGCGGGTTTGAAATAGATGTCACGAATGCGTCGGTTGTGCAGGAGGCGCATGATTACCCCATCACGCCGAAAGAGCACGGCACAGAGTTCCTGATGGATCATCGGCACCTGTGGCTGCGCTCACGCCGACAGCACGCAATCCTGAAAGTGCGCCACACGGTCATACGCGCCGTGCGGGATTTTCTTGATAATGACGGGTTCACGCTTGCAGATGCTCCTATATTCACGCCTGCCGCGTGCGAAGGCACGACGACGCTCTTCGAAGTTGACTACTTTGATGACCAGAAGGCGTACCTGACGCAATCCGGGCAGCTCTACAATGAAGCGACCGCAGCGGCTTTCGGAAAAGTCTATTGCTTCGGGCCGACGTTTCGCGCAGAGAAATCCAAGACGCGCCGTCACCTGACGGAGTTCTGGATGGTCGAGCCGGAAATGGCCTACGCACAGCTTGAAGACGTGCTGAGCCTTGCCGAAAGATTTCTCTCCTACATAGCTTCGCGTGTGATAGAGGAGCGCGGCGAAGAGTTGAAAGTTTTGGAGCGCGATGTCTCAAAGCTGGAAGCGATTGTGCCGCCGTTCCCGCGCCTGCATTATGACGAGGCTGTAAGGATGTTGCACGAAGCTCATGAGCGCGGAGAGATGGAGACGCGCTTCGAGTGGGGCGGCGATTTCGGCGCACCGGATGAGACTTATATTTCGAGCAAGTTCGACAAGCCCGTCATGGTTCATCATTATCCGGCAGCCGTCAAAGCCTTCTACATGGCGCGCGACCCTGAGCGAAGCGAGCTTGCGCTGGGCGTTGACGTGCTTGCGCCGGAAGGCTACGGCGAAGTCATAGGCGGCGGCGAGCGCGCCACCTCCTTAGAGTTCCTGCAAGAGCAGATTAAAGAGCACGGGCTGCCGGAAGAGGCTTTCAACTGGTATCTAGACCTGCGCCGCTATGGGAGCGTCCCGCACGCTGGCTTCGGCATGGGCATAGAGCGCTGCACCGCCTGGATGTGCGGCATCGAGCACATACGCGAGACCATCCCGTTCCCACGTATGCTCTATAGGCTAAAGCCATAAGAAGTCTATAGAGTCTGGAGAGTCCAGAGAGTCTAGAGAGCCGGAAGCGACTTTCTTTCGCTCTCCAGACTCTCCAGACTCTCTGGACTCTCCGGACTCATTTTATGGATGAGCGTTTAAGAGTTGAGTTTAATGAGTGGGCACGCGCCGGGCGTGGTGAAAGCATGGAGCGCGGGCATCGTCCTGTGGGCGAGCAGGCGATTGCGCGTATGCGTGTGGCAGAGAATGCGCGAGTGCTAGACCTTGGGTGCGGGTTGGGCTGGGCTACGCGTCTTCTGGCGGGCTATGCATCAAGCGGGCTTGTGGTCGGCATTGATATTGCCGATGAGATGATAGAGGTGGCGCAGGCTTCGTCGAAAGAGTTCGGCAATGTGGAATTTCATATCGGGAGCGCCGAGCGTCTCTCTTTCGATGATGGATATTTCACACATGCTTTTTCGATGGAGTCGCTCTATTATTACGACGATGTGTTGGCAGCGCTGCGCGAAGTCCGTAGAGTGCTTGCGCCGGGCGGGCTGTTTGTCACTGTGGTCGATTTATACAAAGAGAACGAGCCGTCGCACCAGTGGATTGAGCAGCTTAAAGTTCCGGTGCATCTTTTAGGCGTGGAGGATTATCGCGCTCTCTTTGAGCAGGCGGGATTCGTTGATGTGCAGGACGAGCGCCTTCATGACCCGACGCCTGTGCCTGAAGATTACAACGGCGGCTCTTTCAAATCCCTGGAGGATTTTATTAGCTATAGAGAGATTGGCTCATTGATGCTAACGGGACGGGTAAGCGTATGAGTGATTCACAGGAGCGCATTGTCACAATCTTCGGCGGCTCGCGCTGCGACGAGACGGCGACGGAATACCAGCAGGCGCGCCGCGTCGGACAACTGCTGGCCGAGGCTGGCTACGTTATCTGCACGGGCGGTTATCTGGGCGTGATGGAGGCCGCAAGCCGCGGCGCACGCGAGCGCGGAGGCCGCGTGCTGGGCATCGTCATGAACCAGTTTAAGGCCGAACCCAATCGCTACCTCACAGACAAGGTTGCCTCTGCGCATTTCTACGAACGCTTGCAGCACTTGATTATACGCTCTGTGGGCTTCATAGCCTTGCGCGGTGGCATGGGAACAGTGACAGAGGTCTCGCTGGTCTGGAACAAGATTCAAACGCGCGTGATAGAAGCTCGTCCCCTTGCACTGCTCGGAGAATGCTGGCCGCCGGTCGTAGAGTGCTGGCAGAAGCATCTGGTCGTGAGCGAAAAGGACGTGGGCCTGCTCGATTTCGCTGCAACACCGGAAGAGGCCGTAGACATTGTCACTCGCAAAGCGAAAGGCGTTTTGGTTTAACTCAAACCTTTTCGCATACTATCTAACATGAACGAAGCTCTCACCGTACAACCGAAAGATTCTGCGGGCACGAAACCCGGAGTGGGCAGGCGCGTCAGTATTCTTGGTGTCCCTTTAGGATTCGGTGGCGGCCTTGAAGGCGTGGACATAGGCCCTGCGGCGATGCGCGTGGCTCATCTCAACCAGCGTGTAGCCCAGCTTGGCTATGAAGTGCGCGACCTGGGAGACTTGCGCGTCGAGCGCCCACAACAGCCAGCCGAAGCCGGTGAAAAGCTGAAGTACTTGAGTGAGATTAGCCACGCCTGCGAAGACCTCCGCGTAGAGGTGAAGAAAATCCTTGAGGGCGGGGAAGTGCCCGTCGTCCTCGGCGGCGATCATTCCATTGCCATCGGCTCGTTTGCCGGAGCGGTCAGTATATACCGCGAGCGCAACGAATCGCTCGGTCTCGTCTGGTTCGATGCCCATGCAGACATGAACACGCCTGAGACTACGCCTTCGGGCAATATACACGGGATGCCGCTGGCCGTGCTCCTGGGCTACGGCGTGCCGGAGTTGACGGACATAGGCGGATTCCAGCCCAAGCTCGACCCGCGATTTTGCGCACACATAGGGGCGCGTGATGTCGATGCGGGCGAGCGCGAGATGATCCGACGCCTTGGGATGCGTTTCTTCACCATGCGCGAGATTGACGAGCGCGGCATGAGTGCAGTGATGGACGAAGCGATTGCGATTGCTTCGCGCGCCACCGGCGGCTACTGCGTGACGCTGGATGTTGATGCGCTAGACCCCGGCGACGCTCCCGGCTCAGGCACACTGGTGCGCGGAGGTTTGACTTACAGGGAAGCGCATCTCGGCATGGAAAAAATAGCGGAAGCAGGCGGCATGCGAATGCTTGAAATCGTAGAGATCAACACAGCCCTGGACATCAGCAACCGCACCGCACAACTGGCAGTCGAGCTAATCCTTTCAGCTCTGGGAAAAACAATCCTTTAAAAGTCTGGAGTCTGGAGTCTAGAGTCAAAAGAAAGAGGTTCTTGTTTTTGATTCCAGACTCCTGACTCCAGACTCTAAACTTTTATGACGAAAAAAATTCGCGTGGGGGTGGTCTTCGGTGGGCGTTCGGGCGAGCACGAGGTGTCGGTTCGTTCGGCGCGCTCTGTGATCGAAGCTCTGGATAAGAACAGGTACGAGGTCGTGCCAATTGCTATTACGAAGACGGGCAAGTGGTTGTCGCCAGCCGATTCGTCAAGACTGCTGCCGGGAGAGACAAAGCAACTGCTCCCCCCTTCGATGGTCAAGGGCGAGAGCCGTGATGTGGCGATCATAGGCGATCCATCTCACCAAGGATTAATCTCGCTCGATGTTGAAAACCGCAGCGCGCAGCCTCTGGACGTAGTCTTTCCTGTGCTCCACGGGACATACGGCGAGGACGGAACGCTTCAGGGGCTGCTTGAGATGGCGGGCGTGCCCTATGTGGGATGCGGCGTGCTGGCTTCGGCCTGCGGGATGGATAAGGTCACTATGAAGGCTCTTTTCCGCGAAGCCGGTCTTCCCATCTGCGGCTACACCTGGTTTCTGCGTTCCGAGTGGGATAGGGATGCTGAAGCTGTCTTGCGAAGAGTTGCGCGCCAGATAGGTTTCCCTTGCTTCGTCAAGCCCGCGAATCTTGGCTCTTCAGTCGGCATCTCCAGGGCTACGGACAAGAAATCGCTTCGCAGCGCCATAGAGCTTGCCGCGCGTTACGACCGGAAGGTGGTTGTCGAAGAGGGCCTTGATGCGCGCGAGATCGAGTGCGCCGTCATGGGGAACGACGAGCCGGAGGCTAGCCTTCCAGGCGAATACGTCGTGCATGACCCGGCGGCCAGCTTCCTGGATTACACGGAAAAATATTCCAGCACCGGCCACGTTGATTTCGTAGTCCCCGCGCCCCTGACGAAAGCTCAAACCGCACGCATACGCCGCATGGCCGTCGAAGCCTTCAAGCTCGTGGACGGAAGCGGGCTGGCGCGTGTGGACTTTTTCCTGCGACGCGACACAGGTGAGCTTCTGTTAAATGAGCTGAACACGCTACCCGGACTGACGGACGTTTCCGGCTATCCGAAGATGTGGGAGGCCACAAAGCTCCCATTCCCCAAAGTCATAGACCGCCTGATAGAGCTTGCCCTTGAACGGCACCTGGAGAAGCAGCGTACGGCGACCAGCATTTAAGAAAGCCGTTTGGAGAGAATAGTTTCGGCAGCTTCGGTTAAACGTATAGGTGAGCTTCTATTCTTTTGGCGCTTTGTAGCCTTTGCGCGTGCGTGCGGCCAGTTCCGCGCGCTCAAGCTTGACCCCTACTTCGCGCCAGCGCCCGTCTCGCGCACGGTTCGTAGAGCGATAGGTGAGGGTGTACTGGTTGCTCAACTCTTCTACAATCGAGGCGAATGCGTCGCGCAGCATCTGCCCGCCGGGCGTTGAAACATATCGCCCTCCGGTCTTCGTAGCGAAATTGCGCAGAGCGCCCGCGCCTACCAGCCTGTCTTTTGAACCCATCTGCGACATATCGACCGTATAGATGGTCGCGCCCGCGGCAATAGCATTGGCTAGTGCCTTGTCCATAGAGGCGCTGCTGTAGGTATCCGCCCCGTCCGATAGCACAATGATGGCTCGTCTCTTCTCAGGCCGTTCGGAAAGATCGCGCGCCGCTTTAGAAATCGCGTCATTGAGAGCCGTCATCCCCTTGGCCTTCAGGTTAAAAGCGACTGGCGCAAGGTCTCGGCTGGAAGAGAACTCCTGAACCTGTTCTATCTTTGAATCGAAATGATATACGGCGGCTACGTCTTCTTCGCGAAGGCCGTCGAGGAAACGAATCGCCGCCGAACGCGCCATAGTGATGCGGCTCTCCATGCTGCCGGATGTATCCAACAGCACGGCGGCGGCAAAAGGCGTCTCTTCGGCGCTAAAGCTCGCAATCGTCTGCTCGCGTCCATCCTCGAAAAGCTTGAAGTCTGATCTTTTTAGTCCGTGAGCATACTTCCCGCTGGCGTCTGCCACCGTGACATTCAAAACAACTAAGTCGGTGTTGACGCGCAACACTTCGTCATCACCCGATTGCTGTGCCTTTGATGGAATGAGTAGAAGCGAGCAGTAGAGAGCAGCGATAAGAAGCGAACAGAAGAGGACTGTTGTTTTCCGGGAAGGGGCGTGTTTCGGCATCTCTTTTAGCGTTCAGCGAGCATTAGTACGAATAAAGCGTATGATCTCCAGTAGTTCGTTGGCGCGTTCGATGACGGTAGTAGAAATGACCATGCGCGGCGTCTTCTCTACACCCTTGTACAAAGCTTCCGATGTGTCTGCCAATCTGGTAACAGCAGGCTCCAGCGACGCCGGAATGTTATCCAGAGGCTCATCATCATCTTCGCCTCCGGCGCGGCTGCGTATGCGACGCGCAAGCTTTTCCAGGCGTTCCAGCTTCTTTATGTCCGTCGAATTGAAGGTTCTGTTTTTCGAGAAACCTTCGCGAATCTCTGCTCCGAGCTGCGCCGCCTCGCGTGCCCGCTCAAGGTTTTCCTGCCGCTCCTTCTCTGCTATCTTGATCTCATTACGTGCGCGCATCTCATCTTCGGGCGTGCCCAGGTCGCCGCCTTTGGGCGAGTCGGGACTCGAACTCTCTGCGCTCATGGGATCAGACTTCGTTGCCGGACGCGCCTGTGCTTGAGCGTTAATTGCCCCGGCTGTCAGTAGAGAAAGAAAGAGAAGGGTGCGTAGTAACATTCCAGTGTCGCCTATTCAAGAGCCGTTTGGTATTTGATGCTGCTCGCCTTTGCTTTCGGTTAAGCGCACATTGTGCGCCGACCTGGAAGATTCTAGCTAAACATGCTCAGCACGGCAAGCAGGTATGGAAAACAGTCTTGGGACGATTGGTTGGCCGGAAATGGTTGTCTCGAATAAAGAAAAGATGATGGCAAAGGCGGCGGAAGCAAACTGTGTTGAGGGCGCTCCCGTTATAGTGGTGGCAGGCGTCACGTCCGGAGCTGGGAAGACTTCGCTGGCGGAGGCGGTCACGAAGATACTGTCGAAGCATTACCCAACCGCCGCAGCCAAAATCACAGTGACGCACGGCGAGCGCGGGTGCCCGCATGGCGGAAAAGGCTGCGACGTGTGCGGCTCGCTCGGAGGCGAGTACCAGGTCATCACGCGAGCCTCAATCATTATGCAGCCCGGCACGGACACGGCGCGTCTTTCGTTGGCCGGAGCCTTCAAAGTTCTCTGGACAATAACGCGTGAAGAATTTATCAACGCAGCGTGGCGCGAGATGACAACTTTAATAGACGGCGCGAAATCCATCGTCGTTGAGAGCAACACGCTGGCGCTCAGCATCAACCCGGCGCAAACGCTGATGGTGGTAGACCCGACTGTGAGCCGCCGCCTCTGGAAACCCTCTGCGGAGCGCTTGATAGCTACGGCAGATTCAATCATCTTCAACGACCGTGGGCCGGAGCACAAACGACAGGCGCTTCTGGAAGAGATAGAGCGGCTGCGCGGGTCAACCCAAGACCTGCTGTTCGTCGCACACCCCCGCGAGATTGAAAATAACGCGGCGTTCGCAGAGAGCTTGAAAGAAGCCTGCGGCCAAATTTTCACTCACACAAAAGCATGAGCCGATCAAAAGCTTAACCCCTCTCTTTTCACACAGCGAATTACCCTTAGAAGCCCGCTTCGGCGCGCCTCTCTCTTCCGCTCAAATCCCAGCCCTGGTTGTATATAAATGAAATTGAATAAGATGTTACTTCAAGTCGGTCGTCGTGCCGACCTCTGAAGTAATACTTGAAGCCTGAAGCTAATACCAGATTGCAGTAGAAAAAGAGGTCAGTACCGCCTGCTTAAGCCGGGCGGGTCTCAAGTATCGACATTACCCGCCCGGCTTAAGTAGGCGGTACTGACCTGCATGGCCTCCCGTCCTCAGCGAATCGTTGTCGGATTATCGGGTGTGTTGATGAACCCGCCGTTTGCGTCGCGCTGGGCGGGGCGGTTGACGATGATGGTTTTGTTCGTCTGCTGTGGAGGCCCTGCGGGGCGCTGGTTGCCCGGAGCGGTGGCAAAGGCTATATCGTTGGCGCGTGCGCCGCTTTTAACGCGCACGATGCGCGCCCGCCTGAAGTCGCGCGAGAGAACGGTCAGGGCGTAGCTGCCCTGCTCGCCCGAAGCCAAATCCTTCGGCGTAAGCGCAATGGTGCGCGACTCTGTCTTACCGTCGGCGCGGCGCGTCAGCTCAAGCTCAAGAGAAACGTCCGTAAGCTGTGCATTCGAGATGTTCTGCACTGTGCCGCCGACCGTAACCTGCGCACCTTTTATCATGGCCTCATCTTCAAAGATTTTGACTTCAGGCTGAATAACCGGCTTGGCCGGAACTGCGCTCTTCTGCTGCTGTTGCTCGGAGGCGAGCGTTTGAGCAGCATGGCGGCTGCGCAGGTAGAAGTATCCTCCGAGCAGAGCGGAAGTCAGAGCCAATGCGGCCAGCACGGCAACGGCGAAAAAGAGCGGGGAGCGTGAGCGGCTACGAAGTTCTTCCGGGTCGTGTATGGCTACGTCCGGTTCTTCAGAATTATTAATGATTGACATAATGCAATATACGGCACAGAGAGTTAGACCAATCTGTGAGGTCTCAAGACGGAAGTTGTTGGTATCTAAGAGTTAAGCAAGACAGTGTTCACCTCTTCCTTATCCTCTCATGACTTGCAATCTTTTTAAGGCTCAGATGGCGGGCGTCCAGGTGCCGGTGCGCCCGTGACGTTTTCTACAAGGGCACCCAGAAAATCCTGCTCGGCCTGTCCGCTACTGCGCAGCGTTACCCATTCGGCACCGGAAGCCCCGTCGTTGCGCCCCTCTACTTTGGCGTTGACGAAGACGTTGATGTTGATGGCGTCAATGGGTTGAACCTCTACTATGAGCGTGTAGCGACCGCGAGTCCATCCGCGTGAATTAGCTACTGGAAGCTCTGAATAGCGATACAGCTCGGACTGGCTCACGACAGCGCCCTTGGTGAAAGTGTAGGGCTGTGTTACCAGAATGCCGTCGCTGGGCTTGGAGGCGGCTTCGTCCAGAATCAGCTTGCGGTCGCGCATCAATTCTTCTATGGCACGCATGAGCGTGTCGCGCCGCGTGGTAAAGCGATATGGATTAGCAATCGGGGGAGGCTCGACCGTGCGGTCTTTACCGAAATCCATCCCGCGCCCGCTGCCTACATCCTGTTTGGAGCCGTTCTCAGCCGCGCCTCTTCCCTGTCCCTGATCGCGTATGCGGTCGTTCTGGCGATCCACACCCTTCTCCTGCGCAGTAGCGCCGATGACGGCAATCATCGTGATGAAAATAATAGCGATTGCTTTTTTCACTTCTTTAACTCCCCTCGGACCTAGCAAAAACTTTTGTCTTTGTTATTGATGAATAGGAGCAGGGAAACACTTCGCGAGCATAAATCAACGGACGTGCAATTACAAGCTATGTTGATTGGATTGAAATAAAAGCTTTGAAGAAGATAATCCAGTTCCTCTTCATTCATTGAGATGCGTTCCCGTTGCCGTTAGCGCGTGCTGCGGCCTCGCGTGCATCGCGCTGTCGCTCCCAGTTGCGCAGGGCCTGCTTGCCACGCTCGAAGTCTGCGGCGTTGTCGTAAAAATTGTGCGCGCCGTCATTTCTGTCAGGATTGCGAACGTAGTAGAGATAGTTGGTTTCGGCTGGGTAAAGAGCTGCCTCAAGGGATTTGAGGCCCGGCGAAGCGATGGGACCGGGAGGCAGGCCATTTTGCAGGCGCGTGTTATAAGGCGAGCGCCGGTCAAGGTCGCTTTGATAAACTTTGCCGTCGTACTTCCACTTTCCCGCGAGCTTAGACGCGTAGATGACTGAAGAGTCTATGCCGAGCGCCATCTGCTTTCGCAGGCGATTGTAGATGACGGATGCAATGACGGGGCGCTCCTCTTTCAGCTTCGCTTCCGTCTCAATCAGAGAGGCGATAGTGACAATCTCTCTGGGTGAAAAGCCAAGGGCACGCGCTCTATCTGTCCATTCAGGCTTCCATACGCGGCGAAAGCGCTTGACCATCTCAGCAATCAGCTCTTCGGGCGTAGCGTCCGGCGGGTAGTTGTAGGTCTCAGGGAAGAGATAGCCTTCTAAGTTCTCCGCTTTAGGGTCAAGGTCACGAATCGCGCTCGTGTCATTCATCAGGGCAAGGGCTTCGTCCGAATTTTGAAGTTTCAATTCGGGCAGCCGCGCCATAGCGTTTGCAATGTCCCAGCGCGTCCAGGCTTCTATGACTGTGAAGCGATTCAGACGGTCTTCGCCTTCTATAAGTTTCGTGAGCACGCCCAGGGGCGAGATGGGCGAAGGGAAGCGATATTCGCCTGCCTTTAACTTGCCGTCGAGTCCCTTGAGCTTGATATAGACCAGAAGCGGCCACGAACGTCTGATAATGCCTTCGCTTCTCAATTTCTCGACGATGCTTGCAGGCGTTGAGCCGCGTGGAATCTCTATGTACTGTTCGGCCTTGCTGTGAGCGGCGGGCGAATGCAGGTCTCTGTAGCTCCAGTAGAGAATCGCAACGCCCGTTAACAGCAGTATGAAGAAGAGTATAAGCGCAAGTTTTGTTCGTTTCATTTTCACAGGGTGTTCAAAGGGAGCGGAAGTTGTCTGATGTCTCAGGCGCGCTCAAAGGATGCTAAGCGAAACCGCTTCAAGCCTTACGATTACTGATAAAATCCTCCAGAATAATGGCTGCCGCGCGGCTATCAACCTCCTCGCGTAAGCTCTCCTGGGAATGGCCTTCGCTTCGCAAATTGTTTTCCGCCTCATGAGACGTGAGCCGTTCATCCTGCATGAAGACCGGGATTTTCAGCGAGAGCTGGAAGTTTCGCGCAAGCCGCAGGGCTTCCTGTGCCTCTTCGCCTTCTTTTCCATCAAGATGAAGCGGCAAACCCAAGACGAGTGCTTGTGCGTCAAAGCTTGTGACGATTTCGTAGACCTGGCGCAGGAGCTTCTTCCAGCTTGTTCTGGGCAATGCCTTAAGGGGACGCACCGCGAGCCATTGCTCGTCGGAGACGGCAACGCCGACCCTCTTACGCCCAAGGTCGAGCGCCAGCAGGCGGCGACCCGGCTCGCACACAGGCTTCTCAAAGGTCTCCTGATTGTCCTCTTTTTTTGACAATGTAATTCGTTGCAGGGTGGGCGGAGTATAAAAATCGCGCATGAAACCTGTCAAGCGCGGAAAGCGTACACTGCCTTGCGCGCTTCGCTTGGCCCACTGTATGATAACGTTCGGAGGCGCAAAGGCGCGGGCGAAGAGACGCCTTTTCCCGACCGCTTCATAAACTTTTTTTCGGTTGAATTCTTGAGGTAACAAACGAGATGTCATTCCGCAGCAAATTCGCGCTGATAGTTTTATCGGCAACGCTGGCTCTGTACGCAGTGATCGGCGGCTGGATGTCCACACGCGCTCAGCAGGGAGAAAATGATCCGGGCGCACAACTGCGTATCTTCGAAAATGTTCTACAGCACATTCAGAACGATTACGTTGACGAGCCGAACATGGCGAAGGTGCGCGCGGGCGCATTGAGGGGGCTGGCCTACGGGCTTGACCCTTATTCGACCTACCTGACGCCCGATCAGGTGCGTGATTACAAAGCCGGAACGAGTAACAATCAGGCTGGCATAGGCGCGGAGCTTTCACAGTTCGCCTCTTATCTTTATGTCATAGCTCCTGTGAAAGGCTCTCCGGCGGAACAGGCGGGCGTTCGTGCAGGCGACTTCATAGAGTACATTGACAACAAGGCTACACGTGACATCTCGCTCTATGATGCGAAGCAGCTTTTGAACGGCGCGCCCGGCTCGGAAGTGAAACTCAGAATCCTCAGAACCAACTCTCGCCCCCTGACGCTCTCCGTCAGGCGCGGCACCTTCAAAGCGCCTGCCGCAGAGAGCCGCATGGAGCAGGGAAAGGTTGGCATCCTTCGTATCAACAGTTTGTCGGAAGGCGAAGGCAATGACGTGCGCGCACGCCTTCAGGAGTTGGTAAAGCAGGGGGCGCAGAAGATAGTGCTCGATTTGAGAAACGTCGCGGGCGGCTCATTCGATGAAGGCGTGTCGGTCGCCAATCTCTTCATCAAAGAAGGCACGCTGGCACAGAAGGTAGGGCGCGAAGGCAAGATGTTGAAGCAGTCGGCAGCCGAGCCTTCAAAGGCCATCTTTGGCGGCCCCGTGGCGGTGCTGATTGATGCTGGCACGGCTGGCGCGGCTGAAGTCGTCGCTTCCGCTTTCATAGACACCAAGCGCGGCGATGTCGTCGGCGAGAAGAGCTTCGGCGCTGGCGCTGAGCAACAACTCTTCGCGCTCCGCGATGGCGACGGTCTTCTACTAACGGTCGTGAAGTGGGCTTCGAGCAAGGGCAAGCCCTTCCTGGGCAACGACCGCGCAGGCTCAGGCATTGCGCCCTCGGTTGAAGTCAAACGGCCTGAGTTGGCAGACGCAGTTGACCCTGACGACCTGACGGGCAACGACGACGACGCCGTTCGCCAGCAACAGAACCAGCCCAACGACAAGCGCGAAGTCCAGCCCGAAACAGGCCCCAAGACCCAAACGCCGCAGGAAGACATACAACTCAAGAAAGCGCTTGAGCTACTGCGCGAAAAACCCGCCGCGCAACGCGCCGCAGCGTAAGAAATAATTAACCACTCCAGAAATGAAAGGCCGGGAGAAATCTCCCGGCCTTTCATATTTATGCTTCAACAAGAATCAACTGCTCTGAGATAACACGCACAGCCCAAGCGTTATTATCCGTAATCATTCGCATATCTATTTTGTAGTTATGCCTCTGTCGGCTATCACTGTAATGTATAATCAGCAATATGATTAGGACAACCCCACGATTAGATTTCACCTTAGTTCAATTAGGTAAACTGAATCGGGCTGAAGTTATAAATATTGCCCAACTTGCAGAAAGAATACAGCGAGCCTTCGGGTTTAAAATGCATCCTGAGCGCTTACCACTAAATACATCTAAGTACAAACTTCCTAACAAGAGTATAAATCTCGAAGCTGCTGCTGCCGATCTATTGCAAAACAGTCAATTACCTCGGCCAATCATTCTATTAACCTCTGCACCATTTGGCGATCAAGATTACGGACGCGTACCAGATTATTATTTCTTCTCTTTAATTGGGACGAAGGCTAACAATCATGTTTCAATTATAAGCACCTACCGCTGGGAGCATCTTCCGGGAATACGTCGGCTACAGCCTTATTTATTTTTTGAGTTTGCAAGATTTGCATTAGATTGGTGCGCCGATATGGCGTTCCATGATGAAACGAGGGGTTGCTTTTTCGACTACTGTGATGACCCAACAGATTTCGATTATGCATTTCAATCTGGCCCCCTATGTAATAGTTGTGAGCAATATCTTAATGCTTTATTGAGGAGTGGGGTAATAAGTATTGAACAGATTGCATCAGTTAGAAAGCTATTTAATAGGGCGATAGGGAAGAAAGTATGCTTTGTGGTTATGCCTTTTAAACGTGAGTTGAAATCAATCTATGAGATGATTAGCGCAGCATTAAGTGATAAACATTGGACGGTTATACGAGCAGATGAGCTTGCCCACCCGCGTAGAATAACAGATACAATTACGCAAGCGATATTAATGAGTGATCTTGTTGTGGCGGATATTACTGGCAGTAATCCAAATGTTTTTTATGAGCTTGGTGTAGCTCATACAGTAGGATGTGATGTGATTCTACTGAGCCAAGATCAAGCTATTCCGTTCGATATTACAACGGAGAGAACTATCTTTTATAAAAATCATCCTGCTGGGCGGAAGGAGTTGATTAACAAGCTCAAGTGGTTAGCTGGAAGCGGCGAGGCATAGCAACTCATTCAACCGGAGCGGAATCAGCTTGAATGTCATTCGCAAGATTGAAGGCTTGAATGCTTCCCGCTAGGTTAATTGGGGCGTTGGATGCTCCCCTTGGTAGCTATGAAGGTCTTCAGATGAAGTGGAGGTGATTAGGTTGTGACTCGACACATCGGTATCGTGGCAGGTAGTGCCGAGGGCGCTGCCCTCTGTTACCGCACGATTTGTTTGGAGGCGGCGACCGTTATGGGTGAGCATAATCACCCTGAGATTACCATGAACTCGGTGCCGCTGGCCGAGCACATGCGCCACATTCGTGCAAACGATTGGGAGGCGTTAGCCGAGACTCTAGTCGCTTCCGCGCATAAGGTCGCGCAGGCCGGAGCAGACTTCGCTATCTGCCCCGATAACACATACCACCAGGCGTTTGAATACTTAATTCCGCGCTCTCCTATCCCGTGGCTACACATCGCTGGCGCAGTCGCTGAAGAGGCGCACCGTTTAGGCTACGTGCGGCTCGGCATTTTAGGGACGAAGTATCTAATGGAAGGGCCTGTCTATCCCGGAGCGTTAGAGGAATTCAGGATAGAGAGCAAAATACCTGATGAGGCGGATAGGGAAAAAATCAACGGGATTATTTTCAATGAATTAGTCAAAGGGGTCTTTCCTGAAGCCTCCCGGCTATACTTAAATGAAGTGGCGGGCAGGTTAAAGGCGATTGGGTGTGATGCGGTCGTCCTCGGCTGCACTGAGATACCTTTAATCGTGCGCCCGGACGACACTCCTCTACCTACCCTGGATTCGACACGCCTGCTCGCGAGAGCAGCCCTGAGGAGAGCGCTTGAGTGATAAGAAAGCCCACATCTAACAACTCATTCATAGTAACTTGTCGCGCACGGAGATTTAATGCTAGCCGAGGATAAAATTGCGGAGCTTCAAGAGAAGGGCTTTTGTATCCTCAAAGCACATTTTCCCAAATCTCTGGTTGCAGCTTGTCGTGAATGCTTTTGGCCGATTCTATTGGATTACTTAAAGAGTCAACACGACAAGCCTAATCGTGGCACTCAGCGTCATTTTTTGGCGATGCCATTTGAGCCGCCCTGCTTTGCACCTGAGTTTTTCTTCGACACGGAGGTGCTGAGCATTGTGCGTGGAATAATGGATGAGAGGGTAGTGGCCGACCAATGGAGTTGTGATGTGGCAGTGCAAGGCTCAACACATCAGGAGGCTCATGTTGATTATCAGCGTCCTTTATTTCCAGAAGCTCCAGAACTTTTGCTTCCTACCTATATGCTGGTAGTCAGCTTTGGCCTGATTAACATTACACCGGCACATGGCCCTATAGAGATTGCGCCCGGTACGCACCGTATGCCACGCAACGAAGCGCTGCGCTCTGTAAAGTTTGCAGAGACCGAGATGCAGCCGGTGCCTCTGGAATTAGGCGACGTACTCATACGCCATCCCTGGGCTTTACATCAAGGCACGCCAAATATAGCCAACACACCGCGTACACTTGTCAGCATACGTTACGTGCGACGCTGGTATGCTGACTACAGCCGCGAGGTCAATACTGTTCCGCGCTCCGTGTGGCAATCGCTCACGACGGCGCAACAGAGCATAATGCGCTTTCCCATCGGCGACTGATGAAGACTAACTTGCAAGCCAACGCCGAGCACCGAGGGGAAATCGAGCCGTTAGTCGCAATCCAGCAAATCATTCGAGCGGACTGCCCGATCTGGTTAGTTGCTTACAGCCCTGTCGAGTCGAACTCAGGTCGGTTAGCTTTTGTGTAGGGGGTAGGAATTGTTTAAGTATGATCTTGGAGATGGCGCAGAGCTTAGAATTCTTGAGGCTCGGCATGCTGAAGAGTTCCTTCGATTCGTGGATGAGAATCGCGCGTTCCTTGGGCGCTGGCTCAGGTGGGGAGACGAGATTAAGACCGTCGAAGAGGCTGAAGCGTTCCTGCGACGTGGAGTAACGCGGTATGTGGAAGACAGTTTGCCGTGGGTAGGCATCTGGCTCGAAGGGAAGATGGTAGGGGGCGTGCTCTTCTTCCCAATCGAGGCGCGCATCATGGCGACGGAGGTGGGCTACTGGCTCGGCGAAGATGCTACGGGGCGAGGTCTGGTGACACGAGCGGTCACGGCGATGCTTGATTATGCTTTCGGGACACTCAGACTGCACCGTATAGCATTGCTGGCGGAGGTGGGCAACGAAAAGTCAATCGCGGTTGCGAGGCGGCTGGGGTTTACGGAAGAAGGGATACGAAGGGCGGCTTCAGTGAATCAGGGGAAGTATGTGGACATGGTAGCTTTCTCGCTGCTGGCTGAAGAGTGGAGCAGTCTGCGCGAGTAGTCTCGTCGCATGACGACTCCTGCCCGGCAATTTAAGTTGCAGCCAAAAGAGAGTAGAAAGAGAAACCACTAAATCACACTAAACGACATGAAAAGAACCTGTCCTTCGTGTCGTTTAGTGTGATTTAGTGGTTCCTACTTAGCAAGCAAATCGTATCTTAAAGCGGGATGTTGCCGTGCTTCTTGGGCGGATTGGTGTCGCGCTTGTTTTCCAGCAGCTTGAGGGCGCGAATCAGTTTGGGGCGAGTCTGCGAAGGCTCTATTACTTCGTCTATGAAGCCGCGCTCGGCTGCAACGTAGGGGTTCTGGAATTTCTCTTCCAGTTCGCTGATACGAAAGCGACGCGCAGCCTCTTTGTCCGAAGCTTCAGTGATTTCGCGGCGATATAGGACACCGACCGCGCCCTCCGCGCCCATGACGGCGATCTCAGCAGTAGGCCACGCGAAATTAATATCCGTGCGAATATGCTTTGAGGCCATCACGCAGTAAGCGCCGCCATAAGCCTTGCGCGTAATCACGGTAATCTTCGGCACAGTCGCTTCTGCGAAGGCGTATAGCAGCTTAGCGCCGTGGCGTATGATGCCGCCGTGCTCCTGCGCCACGCCGGGCAGGAAACCCGGCACATCTTCAAAGGTGATGAGCGGGATATTGAAGCAGTCGCAGAAGCGCACGAAACGCGCGCCCTTCACAGAGGCGTCAATATCCAGGACGCCCGCGAGGTACGCCGGTTGATTGGCGACAATGCCGACAGGACGGCCACCCAGACGCGCAAAGCCTACGACAATGTTGGGCGCATAGTGCTGGTGGACTTCAAAGAAGTGGCGGTCGTCAACCACTATGTTAATGCAATCGCGTATGTCGTAAGGGAGATTGGAAATCTCAGGGACGAGCGTGTTGAGTGCTTCATCCGTTCTATCATCAGGATCATTTGTAGCCAGGCGCGGCGGGTCGTCCATGTTATTTGAAGGGACGAAGCTCAAAAGCTCGCGCACCATGCGCAGGGCATGCTCGTCCGAGTCGGCAGCAAAATGAGCCACGCCCGATACGCGATTGTGTGTCATAGCGCCGCCCAGCTCTTCTTTCGTCACATCCTCGTGCGTCACCGTCTTGATGACATCAGGGCCGGTGATGAACATGTAGGAAGTGTCCTTGACCATGATGTTGAAGTCAGTGATGGCCGGGCTGTAGACAGCGCCGCCCGCGCAAGGCCCCATGATGCAACTAATCTGCGGGACGACGCCCGAAGCTAAGGTGTTGCGCAGGAAAATGTCTGCATAGCCGCCTAAGCTTAAAACTCCCTCCTGAATTCGCGCCCCGCCGGAATCGTCCAAGCCTATGATAGGTGCTCCGACCTTCATAGCCATATCCATGACCTTGCAAATCTTTTCGGCGTGGGTTTCCGAGAGCGAGCCGCCGAAGACAGTGAAGTCCTGGGCGAAGACAAAGACGCGGCGGCCATCTATCAGACCGTGGCCTGTGACTACACCGTCGCCGGGATAGAGTTGCTTATCCAGCTCGAAGTCACGAGAGCGATGAACGACCAGGCGGTCGAATTCTTCGAACGTGTCTTCGTCCAGAAGAAATTCTATGCGCTCGCGCGCCGTCCATTTACCCGCGGCGTGCTGCTTTTCTATGCGCGCCTGTCCTCCGCCCAACGCGGCGCGACGTGCGCGCTCCTTCATACGGTCTAATTTTGAAGGCGGCGTAGTTTGCTCTTTCTGCTGAGAAGCCATCTGAAATTTTCGTCTCGTGTGAGCTCAGGATTCTAAAATCACGTCTCTATTTGTATCAGGCTACCATGCGGCGACGCAAACTGCGCATAGCCCATTCTGTAAAGACTACGGCCATCACGAGCAGGTAGAAGGCTTCCAGAAGTTGTCGCCGCAGGAACTGGCCGGTCAGGAATGCGCGCGTCAAATCAATGGCGCTCGTGATGGGCAGAGACCACGCTACGAATTGCAGCGGGCGTGGAAGCACATCAATCGGAAACCATGCGCCGCACATGAAAATGAGCGAGAAGAAGAACGCCATGTAGAAGTTGTAAGAATCTATGTCGTGAACGTGCGCGGTGATGCCTAGCGAAAGCCCCGCTATGAAGAAGCTACCGAAGACGAGCGGAAGCGGCGCTAAAATTGCCCAGGGGGAGGTGGCCGCGCCGAAGAGTATGAGGATCATTAGGATAATCACAGCGTCAATCAAAGCCTTCGTGACAGCCCAGAGGATTTCGGCAAAGGCAAGGGACTCGGCCTCGACCGGGGTGGCGAGTATGGCGTCGTAAGTTGATTGATAGACCATGCGAAAGTATGCGCCGTAGGTGGTCTCGAACAGAGCGCGCATGATGACCGTGAAGGCGAGTATGCCTGCGCCTACGAAAGTCAGATAAGGGACGTTCTGGACGCGGGATGTGACCAGCGCGCCGACGCCCCAGCCGAAAGCCAGCACCGAAAAGATAGGCTCCATGATGGGCGCAACCATCTGTACTTTCCAAGTGCGTAGATGCACCAGTAGATTTCTGCGCCAGACGGCCATAGCATCCTGCATGTCAACGCGCGTGTAGGCCAGAACGCGGCGTTCGCCTGTAGGCTTTACAGGTTGCTTGATTTCGGAAACATTAACGCTCATGGCTTCTTCATACGGACTGGTTGAAAGGGAACGCACGCGCTTCAATCAAAGCGACAATCTCTTCAAGCGCGCGGCGGGCGCGTTCGCGCACATTCGCCGGATACTTGTATCTCAACGCGTTAATCTCGAACTCGTCCAGATCGAGTATCTCGTAAGAGAAGTCCGGCGAGACGAGTATGTCTATGTCCAGATCAACATAGCTGAGTGTGTATCCGTCAAAGGTGGGCGGCATGTTCACATTGCAGTAAAAATTTCGCACGCCGCCCGAAGGCTCCAGAAAACGAAAGACGTTGTACCAACGGTCTAGCCAGTAATACTCTATGCTCACAGTGCCACGCGAGATAAGGCCGAGCTGTGCATGCCTCACCTCTTCTTCAAAGGCAGCGTCTAGGATGAGCAGTGATTCTTCACGCCGCGACACACGTGCGCGCCAGCGTCTGTGCAGCGCGCCGTCGTATTTCAACACGCGCACGGCCACTTCAACATCGCTATCATCGTGCAAGTCCCTCACCTTGAATTGCCCTCTGTCTCAACAAGTTGTAGAAAGACATCCTCAAGATTCGAAGGGCGTACTACAAGGCGCTGGCCTTCGTAGGCTTTAAGGAGCGGCGTCAAAGCTTCGGGTTCGGGCGCGAAGTAAAGATGCGCGCCGCCACGCTCGACCGCGGTGATTTCAGGCGGAACCTCCAGCAAGGGTCTTGAGTCAACATCGCGCACCTCAAGCGCGTAACTTGAGACGCGCTCGCGCACAAGCTCCTCCGGGCTGCCGCTCGCCAAGATACGCCCGTGGTCTATGACCAGCAGGCGCTCGCATAGCTTTTCGGCCTCCTCCATATAGTGTGTGGAGATGATGATGGTTACCTGGCTACGGCGGCGAAACTCTTCCAGCCGCTGCCAGATTTCCTGTCGGACGTGCGGGTCTAAGCCTGTGGTTGGCTCGTCCAGAACCAGAAGACGCGGGCGATGCAAGAGAGCGCGCACAATCATGAGCCTGCGCTTCATGCCGCCCGACAACTCATCTATACGAGAATGCGCACGCTCTTCGAGGCCAATCAAGCTTAGAAGCTCGTCGCATCTTTCAACGGCCTCACGGTGCGGAATGCGAAAGTAGCGCGCGTATATAAGAAGATTCTGGCGAACGTTGAGGTCAGGGTCTAGATTGTTGTCCTGCGGGACGACGCCTATGAGAGAGCGAACCTGGCGGGCATGCAGGCGCACGTCCATGCCTTCTACGGTTAGTGTGCCTGTGCTTAAGGGAGAGCGGCAGGCGATCATGCGCATGGTGGTGGATTTACCAGCGCCGTTCGGCCCCAGAAGCCCGAAGGTCTCGCCGCGCCCGACCGAAAAATCTATTCCGTCCACGGCGCGCAACTGGCCGTAAACTTTCGTCAGCCCGCGCGCCTCAATAACATTTTCTTTCATTTTAGATTTTCGATTGCAGGGCTTGCGATTTCCAAGGCGGTCTGCGATTCCGGGAAATCGCAAATCGAAAATCTAAAATCGCAACCCTACTGTCTTCCGCTCTTCTTCCAGTCGGCAAGGAACTGATCTAATCCCTTGTCCGTGAGCGGGTGTTTGATAAGTTGCTGTATGACCTTTAAGGGTAAGGTGGCAACATCTGCGCCCATGCGCGCCGCTTCAATAACGTGTATGGGATGGCGCATGCTTGCCGCAAGCACTTGCGTTTCCCAGTCATAGTTATCGTAAATCTCTATAATCTCTGCTAAGAGGGCTAGGCCGCTCTGACCAATATCGTCCAGGCGTCCGAGAAAGGGGCTGATGTAAGCAGCGCCAGCTTTGGCCGCGAGTATCGCTTGCGCGGAAGAGAAGCAGAGCGTGACGTTGACCTTGGTGCCTTCTTCAGAAAGCACCCGCGTGGCTTTCAACCCATCCGCGGTGAGCGGGCATTTGACGACAACGTTCGGCGCGATGCGCACATATTCTCGTCCCTCGCGCAGCATCCCTTCCAGGTCTAGACTCGTGACTTCTGCCGAGACAGGCCCCTGAGTAATCTCGCAGATGGCCGCAATATGCTGCTTGAAATCCACGCCGCCTTCTTTGGCGACGAGCGAAGGATTGGTCGTCACCCCATCCAGCATCCCCAGCGCCTTCGCCTCTCGTATCTCATCCAAATTGGCTGTATCAATAAAAAATTTCATCATAACCTCCAAGTAACTAAGTCTAGAGAGTCTGGGGAGTCTGGAGAGTCTAGAGAGTGAAAGAAAGAATCTAGTTGACTCTCTAGACTCTCAGGACTCTCTAGACTCTGAGACTGTATTCCGTAACGTGCCGATGCCTTCTACTTCTACTTCGACGGTGTCGCCGGGTGCAAGCCTGGAGACGCCTGCGGGCGTGCCTGTGGCTATAACATCGCCGGGGTAGAGCGTCATTATATGTGAAATGTAGCGTATCAGCATGGGCACAGGGAAGGCCATCTGCGAGGTGCGCCCCTGCTGTTTCACCTCGCCGTTGACGCGCGTGGTGACTTCCAAATCCGTAGGGTTGATGTCCGTCTCTATGAACGGCCCTATGGGACAGAAGGTATCGAAGGATTTCCCGCGCGTGAATTGAACATCTTTGCGCTGAAGGTCGCGCGCCGTCACGTCGTTCAGACAAGTATAGCCCACTACATACTGAAGCGGGTCGTCGTCGGCGCGAAGCTTCCGCGCAAGGCGTCCGATAACGACTCCGAGTTCACCCTCATGCTCGACCTGTTTGGATTCGGGCGGCAACTCTATAGTCTCTTCCGGGCCTATGATTGAGGAAGGGGCTTTCAAAAATAGCAGCGGCTCCGTGGGCATAGGATTACCCAGCTCGGCTGCATGCTCTCTGTAGTTGCGCCCGACGCAGACGACCTTAGACGGCTCGACGGGCTCCAGAATCTTAACAAACTTGAGCGGGATTTCTATCGCGTTGTCACGAGGGTCATGTACCCAGAAATCTTTGTTTAAGTGAGTGAAGGCAGCCAGGCGCACATGATCGCCTTCGATTATGCCGTAAGCCACATCCGGGATGCTTTCAGTTGTGAAGCGACAAATTTTCATGGCACTGTTTCCGAGACGACTTCCGACGGCGCGCTCACATTGCCCGAAGTATCCACTGCCGTCACATAGTAATAATAACGCTTCCCGGCTTCAACCGTCTCGTCCTGAAAAGTGGTACGCGTCAGAGGCTGATCGTTCAATTTAGTCCATTGCTCTTTAGACAGGTTCGGATCGGTAGAACGATAGATGTAGTAGCCAGCTACATCGCGTTCGGAATTCGCCGGGAAGAAGAGCGACAGGCGACCCGGCGCACCCGCTATTTGGACGGGGCCGGGCGCTGCGGGCTTAAATACATCCTTGGGCTCGACGGGGACAGTGTTTGAGTTCACACTTTCGACCTGCGCGCCGCCCGTGCCAAGCGAAACCGAGCGCACTATGTAATTGTATTTACCGCCGAAACGAAAATTCTTATCCGCGTACTCCGTCCCGCTGATGAGCGTGTTGTTAATAGGCGTCTGTCCGGATTCCGTCTGCGACTGATCGTAGCGATAGATGTTGTAGCCCAGTAGATTAACAGGCGTAGAGCCATCAATGTTGGCTGAGGGCGGCTGCCACTTAATCGTGATTGCGGTTTCGGTCAACTCCGCGGGGCCAGAGAGCGTGGGCGGTTGAGCGATGCGCGCCGCAGGCTCTATCAAAAGAAAGTTTGAGAATCCGGCACGCTGTCCGGCAGCATTGACGTATCTGAGAGCATAGCGCAGGCGCGTAGGCTCTCCGGCCAGCTCAAGCGTGTCAACATAGGTAATAGTATCAGGCGTGTTTCTGATGGTCTCGTAGGTGACGGAGCCTATAAGGGTCGCGCGCGCAGAGAACTCTTCTTCGGTTAAAGGCAGAGGCGAATCCGGGCGTTCCGCAAGGCGGTAAACATCTATGCGGCGAATGCTCTGCACGCTCACGTCCGCAGCGTTGCGTTGCGGCGCAGGCCAGCTCAGGAAGACCTGATTGCCGCGCTGCGCGCCCGAAAGAGCTTCTGTGCGTTGCGGGACGCGCTCTGTAGGCGCAACGGGCGGCCTGCGCTTGCCGCACGATAATGCAAAATTAAAAAAGCAAAACGAAAAAGCAAGAATCAAAGCATTTTTTAAGAATGGTTTCCGCCTCACTTTTTACTTTTACCTTTTTAAATTTGCATTTCCTTAAAGGATGTAGCGGCTGAGGTCTTGATCTTTAACGATTTCGGCAAGCATGCGATTGCAGTAAGCAGAGTCTATGCGCTGTTGCTTCGGCTCCAAATCCGGGCCTTCGAAGCTGATCTCGTCGAGCAGCTTTTCCATAATGGTGTGAAGACGACGCGCGCCTATATCTTCTGTCGTTTGATTGACGCGCGCAGAGAAATTTGCAATCGCATCGATAGCATCTTCCGTAAATTCTATCTCTACGCCTTCGGTCTCCATCAGCGCTTTATACTGCTTAATGAGAGCATTCTTCGGCTCTGTCAGGATGCGCTTGAAGTCATCTATGGTCAGCGACTCAAGCTCCACGCGAATAGGAAAGCGTCCCTGCAATTCCGGAATCAAGTCCGAGGGCTTGGAAACATGGAACGCCCCTGCGGCTATGAACAGGATGTGGTCTGTGCGCACCATGCCGTAGCGTGTGTTGACGGTCGTGCCTTCGACTATGGGCAGTATGTCGCGCTGCACGCCTTCACGCGACACATCGGGGCCGTGACCGGATTCGCGCCCGGCGATTTTGTCCAGCTCGTCCAAAAAGATGATGCCTGCGGACTCTACGCGCTCAAGCGCAAGGCGCGCGACCGTGTCCATGTCTATGAGGCGCTCTTCCTCCTCCTGCATCAGGTACTCCATGGCCTCGTCCACGCGCATCTTGCGGCGCTTGGTGCGTCCCTGGAAGAGATTGCCGAGCATGTCCTTCATGTTGATGCCCATCTCTTCTATGCCCTGTGGGCCTGCAAGCTCTATGGTCGGGAAACTCTTCTCGCGGATTTCGATTTCGACGATGCGATTATCAAGTTTTCCTGCGCGAAGCTGAGCGCGCAGTTTCTCGCGCGTGCGCTGAAACTGATCGTTCTCCACGCGTGCGGCTTCGGTGCTCTCGTGATTTGGCTCAGCCTCATCTTCTTCAAAATCGAAGAAGCCTGTGGAAAGAGAGGTCTTCGGCGGAGGCAGCAACAAGTCAAGTATGCGCTCTTCCACGTTCAGTTCCGCCTTGTCCGCGATCTCATCAATCTTCTCTTCGCGCGTCATCTCCACCGCTATTTCGCAGAGGTCTCGAATCATGCTCTCCACGTCGCGGCCAACGTAGCCCACCTCCGTAAATTTAGAGGCTTCGACTTTGAGAAAAGGGGAATTCGACATACGCGCAAGGCGGCGCGCTATCTCCGTCTTGCCCACACCCGTAGAGCCTATCATGATGATGTTCTTGGGCATCACGTCGGCGGCCATCTCCGGCGGCAGTTTCTGGCGGCGCACTCGATTGCGCAGGGCTATGGCAACAGCACGCTTGGCATTACGCTGTCCCACCACATGCTTGTCCAGCTCCGCCACGATCTGACGCGGCGTCATCTCGTCCAGCCGGACGTTCTCGTCAACTTCACCTTGTAAGTAAATAACCATTTTCAGTTTTTAGTTTTCAGTTTTCAGTTTTCAGTAAAAGCATCTGCTCTTAAAACTGAAAACTAAAAACTGAAAACTGTAATTAAAGCTCTTCGACGATCACGTTGGTGTTCGTGTAGATGCAGATTTCTCCGGCGATGCGCATGGCCTCAAGGGCAACTTCGCGTGCGCTCATTTCCGTGTTCTCTAAAAGGGCGCGGGCGGCGGCCAGTGCGTAGGGGCCGCCAGAGCCTATGGCTAGGACGCCCTGATCTGGAGTGATGACATCGCCGTTGCCTGATAATAGAAACGAGCTTTTATCGTCGGCCACGACCAGTAGCGCCTCTAGGTTGCGCAGGATTTTATCCGTGCGCCAGTCTTTGGAGAGTTCTATGGCGGCGCGCTCAAGGTTGCCGTGATACTGCTCAAGCTTTCCCTCGAAGCGCGTCAGCAGCGAAAAAGCGTCTGCGGTCGCCCCTGCAAAGCCTGCAAGGATGCGGTCGTTGTATAGACGCCGCACTTTACGTGCGCCCGTTTTCATAACAGTATCGCCCATAGTCACCTGACCGTCGCCAGCTAAGGCTACCTGATCATCGCGGCGCACGAGCAGAACGGTCGTACTACGCACTTTTAAAGTCTCGTCTTTCATCATGAAGAGAGCACTATAGGAACTGGCGCGAAGGGAAGTCAAGGCGAGGCCGCGCGCTCGAAAAAAAAGTTTCGTTTGAAGTAAAAGGTTATGTGCAAGACGCGCAGAATAATTTTGCGCTATGATGAGAGCGACACAAAAGGAATTAGGCTTGAGCGAGTCTACAGGGACGAGCTTCTAAATATGTCGCCAGAGGGATGACTTCAGGAATGAGTGAAACAAGACGACCGCGCATAGGCATCACCATGCGCATTGAATTCGAGACTGACAGATTCTACCTGTCCCGCTTTTACAGCGAGGCAGTGGAGGCAGCAGGCGGCGTGCCCGTACATATCAGCCTCATCCCGCAAGAGGATTATATACGGGAGGTGTTGGAGACCCTGGACGGAGTGCTGCTGCCCGGAAGCGATTCGGACGTTGACCCTCTGCTCTATAAAAGAGAGCCGCATAGGAGGCTTGGCAGCGTACACACAATTAAAGACAGCACAGACCTGCTCGTGCTTCAGGAACTGGAAAAAAGGAGCATGCCGCTCCTGGCAATCTGTTTCGGCATGCAGATTCTGAACGTGTACAGGGGCGGCACGCTCATTCAAGACATAGAGTCTGAGCTACCGGAAGCAATCAAGCATCAACAGGGCGCGCCGCGCGGACGCCGCTCACACCGCGTGCGTTTTCTTGAAGGGAGTCTATTGCAGGAGCTTGCAGGTGGGACGGACGCGCTCGTCAATAGTCATCACCATCAGGCTATAGAGACAGTCGGGCGTGACCTGATTGCGACTGCCTGGACGAGTGACGGGCTGGTTGAAGCAATGGAAGACCCGCGCGCAGGAAGATTTACGCTGGCGGTACAATGGCACCCAGAAATCGCCTGGGGGGAGGATAAGTTTTCCGTGCAACTGTTTAAGAGGTTCGTACAAGCTGCGCTTGAATATACAGAAGCTAGGGAAGGGCAGGGCGAAAAAGTGTTCGGCGTCTGATAACGCCTGCGGGTGGCCGAAGGCTTTGCACATAAAGTCTGTTTTGACCATAAAGTAAATGGCTTGACCATAAAGTCTATCCGATTCATAATGCCGCTTAGTCATGCTTCTTAGGCATCAAAAACTCACCTTTTCTTCTGGCTTTACCTTACACTTTTAATACACCAAATAGTCTGCTAAATGTATTTAGAATCAACGATTTACCTATTGATTTCGTGGGTGAAAAAGTGTATTATGCGTGCAAGGCAAAGCTCTTTCAACTTCAAAAATAATGGCCTAGTTGAGTGTTCGACCACCCAACTAGACCTTTTCGACCACAGCGTGTTCGACCACACTGAAGTCGCAAGACTATTGTGTTCTCGTCACGCACCGAAAGCAAGGTGCATGATGTTAGAAGAAAAGAAAGTCCGTAAAACATATCCGCAAGAATGGCCTTCATATAACAAGGCTCAGGTAAACGAGAAGTCTCAACTATTGTCTCTTCTCTTTGAACTCTGTCAATCAATCGAAGAACCTCTACAAGTGATGGGACGCCCTCGCGCCCGCGTCTCTGATCTGGTCTTTGCCGCGTGTCTCAAGGTCTATTGCGGCATGTCTGGCCGTAGAAACCAATCAGACATGCGTGAAGCCCTACAACGCGGCTATCTATCAAAGCCTGTTCACTTCAACACCATCTCTAAATATCTTGAGAGTGAAGAACTGACATCCGTTTTGAAAGAACTCATTACGCAATCGTCTTTGCCACTGAAAGCAATAGAGTCTGACTTTGCCGTAGACTCATCCGGCTTCGCTACAGGTCAGTTCTCGCGCTGGTTTGATGCCAAGTACGGCGAAGAAAAACAGATACACGATTGGATAAAAGTACATCTCATGTGCGGTGTCAAAACCAACATCGTGACCAGTGTTGAAGTCACGCACCGTAACGCTAATGACACCACGTTTCTCAAGCCTTTACTTGAGACGACTACGAGCAACGGTTTTCAGGTCAAAGAACTTTCAGCCGACAAAGGCTATGACAGTTTCAATAATCGCTGTCTTGTGCTTATCAAAGGTGGAATGGCTTACATCCCTTTCCGCGAAGGCGAAAAGCGTATGCCCAACCCCAGCAACAAGGGCGAACTGTGGAAGCGGTTCTATCACTTCTTTAAGTTCAATGAAGCTGAGTTCAAACAGCATTATCACAAGCGTTCAAATGTCGAAACCGTTTTCAGCATGGTCAAAGCTAAGTTCGGAGAACGTCTACGCTCTAAAACAAAAGTGGCGCAAGAAAATGAACTGCTTTGTAAGATTCTCTGCCATAACCTTTGCTGTGTTATTCAGTCCATTTACGAGTTAGGTATTGAGCCTAACTTCTGGACGGAATAACGACGCCCTCAGTTGAGTTTTAGAGGCCACGTCAAGACCGCCAGTTCGGCTAGTTTCTGCTGGCGGTCTTCGATTTGCGGCACACCCCAACTGTTGTGCTGCCCCGCCCATCTTGTTAATTCATAATCCGCATCTAAAAGAGTCTGCTTCTTTTTCGAGTAACCCCTGTTACCCAGCGCAGAGTTTTGACTTGCCTGCAATAGAACTTGGTTGCCGATTCGACTAACGTGGGAGTCGAAATCATCTTGGGAAACGTGACTCCATTCGTGAGATCGCGTCTCTGGCATGACGTGTTCCAGGTTGATTACAAGTTCCTCGTTCGGTACTAAATACGGCTCTTTCTCGTTTCGGTGCTGCCGCTCTAACGCGCGCAGATAGTACCGAGCCAAAGCAGCCCTGCTAACTTTGGCCTGCGCGAAATCGCTTTCAAACTTCGGATCGTTCGGCACTTCCTTGCTCATGTGACGTGCTATTCCGGCGGCGGTTTTTATTTCACCCCCCGCCGTTTTTTCTGCCGCCGACCCATATAAGACCTCAAGTGCGCCAGTCCCTTGCTTTCCAGCAACAAGCAGGCGAACTACCCAAGAGACGGCAAGCGTTAATAGCTTGGACATCTCTTTAGCGTCTAACCTAGCCAACGCGATTAACAAAAGCGGTCTTATCTGTTCAACGCCTAATAGGTTGAGAGTCGCTAAACTCCCCCGCGCTTGATCTCCGTATTTAGCCCATAAGGTATGGGAGGGAGTTAGAAGGGCAACGTAGTTCACCGCTTCGTTAGCTAATTCTTGAGAAAACTGAACCACGTCAGAACTATTTCTGAATCGCGACTTTATTGCGGAAAATAGCTCCTGACCACGGACTATTCCGTAACGCGAAATCCAATAGTGGCGAATGAAAGACTTGGCGATTTCGGATTCGGGCGCAGTTTCCAATGTTCCTATCATCTGCGCCCAGTTGTGCTTGACCTGACTTAATCTGTCCGCGCCTGCGCGCCCGTACATATAATTTTTAATTAGATCGATGGCAGACAAAGCGAGGCCGCGATCATTCATCGTCTCAAAGATAGTGTAAGCAGAACTCTCGTCCTGTACTTCCACCCAAATTACGCGCGCTCCCTTTTCGAGAAAGTTCACCCATTTGCGGAGCAACTCAAACTGATCTTCCGGCCTGATGTCTTTAACTATGCTCCGTACCTTTGCCGCCGCAAGCATCACAGCCTTATTGATGTTAGCGTGTGAGGGTTTTAGGTTTTTCTGGATTTTTACTATTTCTTGGCGGCGAGGGTCAGATTTTGGAAGCAGCACTCTCTTGTAAAAATAGTCATGGTCAGTCTCATTTAGATGAAGATGAGGGCTGGGTTCTTCTGACTCATAGTCTTCTGACAGAATGTAAGCTCGCTGAAGTTTACCTGCGCTTTTAGCGTCATGGTTATCCTCATGGAAATCTCTAATAGCCGCGAGAAGTATCAAGGTAGTCGCTAGGCGTTGCTGCCCGTCAACTACCATAGAGCGACCATCTTTATTGGCGATCACTACTACTGAGCCTAGAAAATATTCGTGGGCGTTGTTGCTGATCGCTAGTGTAATGTCTGAGAAAAGGTCGTTGATGTGCTTTTCTTTCCACGCATAGTTTCTTTGGTTTGCGGGAACCCAGAGAGACTTATCCTTTAAGGCGTGACCTAGAGTTTCACTATCAATAGTGATGTCTTTTAGGCGAGATTCCATCGGAAGATACCTCCATATGCCTTCGTGAGAAAACACGCCTACTTTATCATGAGAATAATCAACGGAGATGCTAGTCATTTACTTGCACCCCCGATCTGAGTTTTCGGGAAAGGCTTTTATTGCTAGATACTTTGTGGTCAAAAACCTCTTTTGGGGTACACTTGACCACAAAGTCTGACCATAATGTGACTTTATGGTCAAAGCCGTGGCCGAATAAGAGTAAAAAATAGTAGAGGCAGAGAGAGAAGAGCTGATGTGTGTAGAGGGAATAGAGCTTCAGGGGAAAGTGGCGCTGGTGACCGGCGGTTCTAAAGGGATTGGACGGGAGACAGTGCTGGAGCTGGCGCGAGCGGGCGCGCACGTGGCTGTAAATTACCTGAGCGACGAGCGTGGCGCGCAAGGTACTGCTGAGGAAGCGTTAAAGCTTGGCGTGGAAGCCATCATAGTGCAGGGCGATGTGCAGAGCTTGGAAGAAGCATTCGGCATGGTAGAGAAATGTACGGAGCGATGGGGGCGTTTAGACGTTCTGGTGTGCAACGCTGGCCTGTGGCAGGGGGCTGCTGTGGAAGAAATGTCTGAAGAGCTGTGGACGAAGGTGCTGGATACCAATCTGAAGGGAACCTGGACGGTTGTGCGCGCGGCTGTGCCTTTGATGAAGCGGCAGGGAAGCGGCTCAATCATTCTGGTCAGCTCTACGGCAGGGCAGCGCGGCGAAGCCTTGTACTCTAGCTACGCTGCGTCAAAAGGCGGGCAGATTGCCCTGACAAAAGCCCTGGCAGCAGAACTTGCGCCACACGGAATACGCGTCAATGCAGTAGCCCCCGGATGGGTGTATACGAATATGACCGAAGGCGTTCTGGGCGACGAGCTGGTAAGGCTTGAGATAGAGGCGGAAATTCCTTTAGGACGAGTTGCGAGTACACTGGACATTGCGCGCCCGATTGTTTTTCTAGTGAGCGACTGGGCGCGCCACATCACAGGAGAGGTGCTGAGCATCAACGGCGGCTCGGTGCTGTGAGGCTGTTGAAATGTTGAAGACCCTGGTTAAGAATTATTACAAACAGAGTAGATTAGAGAGTCGGGGGTAACGGCGCAAATGTTTGAACGCTACACGGAAAAAGCGCGGCGTGTAATCTTCTTCTCGCGTTACGAGGCTTCACAGTTCGGCTCCCAGACTATAGAGCCGGAGCATCTATTGCTGGGCATCTCGCGCGAAGACAGGGGACTGCTCAAACGCTTCATAAAGGACGATGGTGTAACGCCGGAAACGCTGCGCCAGGAGATGCAGGCGCAATTAAAGACAGAAGAGAAGATACATACGGCGGTAGAGCTGCCGCTGGCTGATGCGACAAAGCGCGTGCTGGCCTATGCACATGAGGAGTCTGACCGCCTTCAGCATAGACACATAGGGACTGAGCATCTACTACTAGGGTTATTGTGCAGGGCTGAGACCCTTGCGGGACAAATCCTGCACCGACACGGGGTTGAGCTTGAAGAGGTGCGCAAATTCTTTTCAGAGCAGGCAGCAAATACCGGCGGCCAGCACGAATCATCGACGCCTGATGTAGAGTCAATAGAAATGGAGGTAATAGCAACTTTACGTGCGTACGGGCAGCGCCTGCTGGGGCTATCTGCCAGACTGGAAAAGCAAACGGGTGCCGGGTCTGATAACGACCTGCGGTTTGGGGCTGGTCGTGGGGCTTTTGCAAGAGCCACGCGGAAGAGAAGGCATGTGACCCTGGGCTTGGAAAAACTCCTTGGAGAGAAGGTTGGAAGCTTACGTGGCGAGCGGGTCGGGCTAATCTGCAACCAGTCCTCTGTCGATCACAATTTCCGGCATGCGGCAGACCTTTTCCACGAGCATAAGGAGATAAACCTGTCTGCGCTCTTCGGCCCGCAGCACGGCATACGAGGCGACGTGCAGGATAACATGGTGGAGACAGGGCACGCTGTAGACAGAGATACAGGCCTTCCAATCTATTCGCTCTATAGCGAGACGCGAGAGCCTACTGAAGAGATGCTGGAAGGTGTTGACGTGCTCGTCTTCGACATGCAGGACGTTGGGTGTCGCATCTATACCTTTATATACACTATGGCGAACTGCATGCGCGCGGCCAGAAAATACGGGAAGCGCGTGGTGGTGTGCGACCGCCCGAATCCAATTACGGGCGAAGCAGTGGCTGGAAACGTACTGGAGCCTGAGTTCGCCTCCTTTGTGGGGCAGTATCCTATACCAACGCGCCACGGGCTGACTGTCTGTGAGCTGGCGCGACTCTTTAACGAAGAGTTCGGTATAGGCTGCGAGCTGGAGACGGTCTTGATGGAGGGCTGGAGGCGGGAAGCCTGGCTGGACGAGACGGATACGCCCTGGGTTATGCCCTCCCCAAACATGCCTACGCTTGAGACCGCGACCGTTTTTCCGGGCACGGTTCACCTGGAAGGGACGCGTATGTCCGAAGGGCGTGGTACGACGCGCCCCTTTGAAATTATAGGCGCGCCCTACATAGACGCAACCGGCTACGCAGAGGCCTTGAACAATCTGGAGCTGCCGGGAGTTTATTTCCGCGCCTGCGGGTTTCAGCCTACGTTTCAGAAGCACGCAGGAGACGCTTGTGGCGGAGTGCAGATACATGTGCTGGACAGGCAGGCTTTCGAGCCTGTGATGGCAGGGGTGGCAACAGTTCTGGTAACACATGAGCTTTACGGGGACAAATTGCGCTGGAAAGAGCCGCCGTACGAGTACGTGTTCGACAAAAATCCTTTCGACGTGATAGCCGGAACGGATAAGCTGCGTGCAGGAATTGAGCGCGGGGATAAACTTGAGACGATTGTAGGCTCCTGGCAGAAGGGGCTTGAAGAGTTCATGCAGTTGCGTAAGCGCTTTCTGCTTTATTAAGGTATAAGAGCTGTTTAGGGCTTGATTCTTAAGGTATAGGTTAAAGAAGAGTCGGCGCACCGACCTTTGAAGTGATACCTGAGGGGAAGAGGGTTTCTTGGCAATGCTGGATGAATTGCTGGAAGAGTGCGGGCGGCTGCACGGACATATTTGCGCGGGGCAGCTTTTGGGCGTGCGCATGGCGCTGCTGGGCTGCGCGTTGATAGGGATAAGGGATGCGCGCGGCGCGGACAGAAAAAAGCTGATCGTGTGGGTTGAGATAGACCGCTGCATGACGGATGCCGTCAGCGCCGTAACGGGCGTGCGGCTGGGGCGCAGGAGCCTGAAATTCTTCGACTACGGGAAGGTGGCTGCAACCTTCTTCAACACGGAAATGGGAGAAGCCGTACGCGTACTTGCCCTGGACGAAGCAAGAGGGCTTGCGGATGAGCGCTACGCGCAGATTGAGAGTAAGAAGGAGCGGCAACTGCGCGCTTACAGGGAAGCTACGGATGAGGAGCTGTTCAAGGTAAGCAGGGTGAGAGTTAATTATAATGAAATGGATGCGCCGGGGCACACGCGCTCCCGCGTCGTCTGTGCAGATTGCGGCGAAGGGGTTAATGATGGCCGGGAAGTAATAGCGACAGATACACGCAAGCTCTGTCGCCCCTGTGCTTCTGGCGGTTATTACACAATTGTTTAAGTGGGCTTGGTTTCAGTAAAGTGTGAAGGGGATTGGGCTGCTCTATTCGTCTGTAAGAGGGGCTTTAGAGCCAACCAACGTAGACCTCTGCACAACTAAAATTCCCCTGGACGCGTAATAAGAGAAGCGCTTGAAAAGAGAAGTACCTGTGCGCCGCAGGGAGTCCGATAACGACTGCCGCTTTTTTGTGGGACAAACTGTCATTGCTATATAAGAAGATCAGCTTCAAGACATCTGGCCTACTGCGCCTGCTGCTTTGCTGTGGGTTGATGGCGGTCACACTTTACGGGCAGAGCGGTCGCCGCTCGGAGCCTGAGAGCGCAGGCCAGAATACACCTCCTGCGGGTAAGCCCGTAGATGTTTTAGATGATGTCCTGCGTGTGCGTACGGAGGAGGTGATGGTGCCTGTCTCTGTGCGCGATGTGGAAGGGAAACCCGTCAACGGCCTGACGGCGGAGCGTTTTCTGGTTTACGACAACGGCGTGCGACAGGATCTAGCCAGTTTCAACAGGGAGCGCGTGCCAGCCAATATAGTGCTGCTGCTGGACGCTTCAGGCAGCGTTTTTCACCAGATGCGTTTCATACGCGAGGCTGCGCAGAGCTTTATAGAGGGCTTGCTCAAAGAGGATAGAGTCTGCGTCATGCAGTTTGCTGATCGAGTAGAGCTGTTGCAGGACTGGACGAGTGCTGCAAATGCCGTCGAGCTCACGAAAGCGCTCGAATGGCGCTACCATCCGGGCGAGAGCACGGCCTTTTATGACGGCCTGTACCTGGCAGCCGAAGAGCAGTTGAGGAAGACGGAAGGCCGTCGTATCATTATTTTACTCACGGACGGCATAGACACAGCCGAGGTGAAGCGCGCCAGCCTGGCGGAGGCGGTCAATTCTGTCAGGCGTGCGGAGGCCAGCGTCTACGTTGTAAGTTTGACGGCTTCGCTACGTGAGGCTGTGTTGAGGCGCACAGCAGGCACTTTCAAGCGTCTGTTGGGCGGCTATGACCCCAAGGAGGTCAAGCGTGTCCTGGCCTTGATTGACGAGTCGGAGGCCAAACTGGAGGGGCTTGCGGCGCAGACGGGCGGAAGGATGTTTCTGCCACGCAGAGACGAAGAACTTTTGCCTGCTTACAAGGCCATAGCAGAAGAGTTGCGTACGCAGTATATACTCACCTACAGGCCTAAGCCGCGCGTGGAGGCTGGGCAGTGGCGGCGCTTACGCGTGCTGGTGCTGCCGGGCGGCTATGAGGTGGCTGCGCGTGAGGGGTACAAGGGGCGCACATAAAAGCGTTAAGAGAGGACTGAAAAGGTTGGCAAATAAAGATAGAGTAGAAGAGAAGTTGCAGGAGCGCGAGGCAGCACCGCCAGTCGCCTGGCTGATGGGAGCGCTCGCGTGGTTTTTGCCGGGTGCAGGCCATCTTTTGCAGGGCAGGTGGGGGCGCGGCCTGCTGCTAGGAGGGGCCGTCTGGGCAATGTTTGTTATAGGCCTGCTCTTCGGGGGGCATCTATTCAGCCTCACTGCCAGAGAGGACGGCACTAACGCTTTGCTGCAAGCGGCACCTGCCATAGCTAACCTTGGAACGGGCGGGCTATATCTGTTCTGCTCCATGACGGGGCTGAATTTTGCAGAGTTGCCGGAACAGATGCGTAGAGCCACGTTCGAGTACGGGAACACCTTTCTGTGGGTTGCAGGACTACTGAACTATCTGGCAATGCTGGATGCTTTTGACATAGCGGCGGGGAGGAAGCCATGACGCATCTACTGGTAATGATGCTTTTTGCGGGGCTGGTCGGGGTTGTGATGGGATTAGTCTCGCGTGAGACGCCCAGAGAGCAGTTGCGTTACGGTATGAAGGTGTTCGGCGAATTCGTACTCATAGGACTTGTGCTGGCCTGGGCGCTCTATTTCTTACCCTTCTAGCATTAGCAATCAGGGACAGTTAGGAAAGCCCGCCTGCGTCCGATAACGTCTCCCAGTTCGTGTCCTGATAAAACTTGCTATATTCAATACTGTTGACAGAATTAGACAAGAAAAGCCATTTACCGATTAAATGTATGTGACCAAACATCCATCACTCGGTAAATGGCTGATGACCGTAGTCACACATATACTAAAACAGATGCCAAGCATCCACCAACCACAGCG
>DASWQH010000028.1:0-20668 GCA_036403815.1 Pyrinomonadaceae bacterium
TATCTTTGCTCACGGGTGAGCTGCGTGTATGCCAACTTCCGTGCTCCTTTAACTTGGCCGTTGAAGAGCACAGCGATGCTACCGCAGCTTGCCCTTTACGGACTAAGTTCAAAGTTGCACTTACAAGTTGAATTCACCGAATGATTTATAGATACTTGTACGGTATTACTGATGCCGCTGCCCAACAACTCATTCAACCGGAGCGCGAATAGCACGGCTTTCATGCGCGAGACTTGAATCTATTGGCGTTGTGGGCGCGCTCGGTTAATTCGGGAGTTGGGCGCTAGCGCAATGTGAAACATGTGCTATGATTTTAGGTGGAGGCACTTATGAATCTCGCTGAGCGGATTACGACTGATCCAAATATTTGTCACGGTAAACCTTGTATCCGTGGGTTGCGTTATCCAGTTGAAATGATTCTCGAATTGCTTAGTTCGGGAATGACCACTGAAGAAATCCTGGCTGATTATGAAGACCTGGAGCGTGAGGATATTCTAGCAGCGCTTTCCTTTGCTGTGCGGCTGAGCCAAATCAAGCGCCTTGAGCCAATATCGGCATGAAGTTTCTTGTTGATGCCCAGCTTCCACGTCGTTTGGTTTCTCGATTGCGAGAGGCAGGGCATGAAGCAATCCATACTCTTGATTTGCCGCATGGCAATCGCACACCTGATTCCATTATCAACGAGCTTTCCATCAGTGAAGGATACGTTGTCGTTACCAAAGATGCTGATTTCGTAAATTCCTTCCATTTACATCGAAGACCTCACAAGCTACTATTGATCTCGACGGGAAACATCCGAAACTCAGAGCTAGAGCTGCTACTCATGTCAAATCTGGAAAGTATCGCAGGTAATTTCAACCATTTCGATTTCATCGAGGTAAATCGGGCGGCGATAATCTTTCACGTCTAAGGCGCGCCCAACAGCTCATTCAACCCGACCACGCGATAGCATTCATTTCATCGTTGTCTTTGCATATGCGGGCTGAATGCTACTCGCTCGGCGAGCAGGTCGTAGTCGTTCTGGATGGCCGCGTCTACCGCGTCAAAGCGGCTACGAATTAGAAAAGACAGGAACAAGCAGGAATGATGAAAGCGTGGCTGCTACAACTCGTAGCAGCCACGCTTTCATCATTTCGCCTTCATCCGGTATCCTTTCACAGGTAAAATACACACAGAGGTAATTACAGATGAAACTTGCCGAAGCTTTGATTCTACGCGCTGATTGCAACAAAAGATTCGAGCAGTTGAAGCAAAGAATCATACGAAGCGCTATGGTTCAGGAAGGCGACGAGCCGCCTGAAAACCCTCTGGAGCTTATTAAAGAATTAGAAAATGTCTCGAACGAGCTTTCCAGCCTCATCAGGCGAATAAATCGAACCAATTCCCTGACGAAATTTCAGGAAGGCATGACTCTTTCCGACGCATTAGCCGAAAGAGATGTGCTCCTGCTCAAGCGTGAAGCATACAACCAGATTTCGCTGAGTGCTTCGGTCAGGCAGGATCGCTATAGCAAATCGGAGGTAAAGTATAAGGCTAAGGTTAATGTTCAGGCGATTCAGAAACAGATTGATGAGCTGTCAAAAGCGGTTCGTGAGTTGGATTCGAGAATCCAGGAGACAAATTGGAAAATTGAGTTAATGGAATAGCAGTGTAGTCGGTAGCTGCCTCAGCGGAAGCGAGCACAACCCGCCAACTGGGTTAAGTTGGACTCACGGTGGCATAAGGGGCTATGCCAGCGGGTTCGATCCCCGCATTATTACAAATAATGCCCAGTAAGGTGACAAGCGTACAGGGTAATGTAAAAGTAACTACCGCGTGCTGGTCTGCTGAAGTGGTGAGGGTGGGGAAGGGGTTCTACACTGTTACAGAACACGATGCACTTAAATAACTCATTTAACCGGGGCGCGAGTTAGTCTCTGCTTTCATCTTTGCTCAGGCTGCTTGCGAGGAGGTGAGAAAATGTCAGAACAAGGCACGAGTCGAGCGGGACAAATCGCCGTTGTGCTTGCTGTTATTGCTGCTGTGCTGGCTTTATCAGCAGCACTAATCAAATATCTTCGCTTTGGTGAAATTGATATTGCGACTATCGCGGCAGGGATTGCTATACCGGCAATAGTTATCTCACTCGTTAAATCGAGAGGTTCTAAAAGACAGTAGGCGTATATGCTTAGGCGATAGTGTTCGTGTAGTCGCGCACTGCCTAACATTTCATTCAACCAGACAACTCCATAGCCTCCTTCTAAAGTTGCGCCCTCTGATAATGAAAGTTTCGTGCTGAATAACCATTGACTGTAACCACTGGTTAGAGTATTGTCCCCGCACTCAAACGGGTTTTTAGGCTGGTGTTACTAACCTTTCTCAGCGCCTAACTGCCAGCCTCCGATACGCTACTACTGCTGTGTCCTTCGCCTCAGCGCTTTACCTCAAAGGAGAAAAATCATGAGTAGTTCAAACAAAGACCCAAATCGTTATGATCGTTCGCTGCCGCCGGGCGAGATACGAGACGCCTTCGCACAGGCAGGGCGTCTAAGCAACGCCCAATTTTGCGAGAGACTTGAAGACCTCGCTGACGACTTGATTCGCAAGGCTTGCGGGCAGAAAGAGTTCGAGCAGACCTCCGGCAATTGCACTGGCGGTGGCAGTGGAGCGCCGCCGAAAGTTGACCTGGTGGTAGTCATAGACACCAGCGGGTCAATGACCGACGAGGCGACCGATCTAAGCAACGCTGCCGCAGCCGCCATATCGACAGCACAACAGAGTTGCCCTTCCGACCTGCGCGTAGCCTGGTTCGGGATTGAGGGTATATGGGCGGGGACGAATTTCAACCTGAGCTACCGCAACTACCTGCACGGGCTGGGCGTCTCTGACGCCGTCATCGTAGGCACTCCGGGTGACTTGGAAGACGGTGCCGCAGCAGTGATAGACATATCAGATCACTACGATTGGCGGCCAGGCGCGGCGCGCATTATCTTTTACCTGGGCGATGAAGCGCTGGAGGGCGGCGACCCTCAGAACGCGGGCGACGTAGCCGCGTGTACTGCCGCTATCGCTCGCGCCAACGCGCAGGGGGTGAAGGTCTTCACCTATGTAGGAACGGGTGCCCAGCTTGCTACAGTGACCGAGTATGCGCGCCTGGCTACCAGCACCGGAGGCCAGGCCTTCGCCGCGCCAATCGCCAGCGTGGGCGGCTTCGAGGCCGTGCTCGAAAAAGTAATCTGTGGCGGCATCGTAGAGGTTTGCCAGAAGGTTGAAGAGCCCAAGATTGCGCCTTGCCTGCGCTTGCGTTGGGGTGATGGGCCGCAAGACCATCTGGAAACGGACGATACAGAGATATTCTGCATCACCGTCTGCAATCCCTATTCAAACGTGATGCTTAAGGATTTCACACTACAAGTCATCGTAACGGACGCGAACGGTAAGCCGGTGCCGAATCAGGCCGACGGCACCCCTTCGGTTATCATTAAACCGAACTTCAATATCTGTTACGGCGACATTCCGCCGTGCAATCCAGATAAGCCCGACCAGCCATCCTGCGTGTCGCGCGAGTTTGTGTTGATTAATCGCGGCGCAATAGACGGCAAGTACAAGGTAATCGTCTTTTATTGCTTCGACGCATGCTTCACTCTACTCGGTTTCGAATCGGCTTTCGAGCTGGAACTGGTGAAGAGCTAGTGTAAAGATTAGCAGTTGCCGGGCAGCTTGGTTAATCAGACACTATGGCACCGAAGATGCGCACAGAGCTTGAACTCTGTAGCCTGCCTGAAGCAAATAGCGGCGCTCATTTTAAGTGAGCGCCGCTATTTGCTTCAGAGCTGCGCAATCATGGTAGGGGCAGGGACAAGTCCTCTGCCCGTATCGCTCATCAGAGCGATTATCAAGATACGCATTGATTCGGCATTGAATATCTACAAATCGTTTTCGCGAGTACGCGCGACGGGCAGGGACAAGCCCTGCCCCTACAGCCTTTCATCCGGTCGCACTCAATCTCAAATTTGTGCAGAGGAGCCAGCCCAAAAGACATCTGAGCGGACGCGCGTATTGCATCTCTTCCATCATCCGCTATTATTCAGTAGCTCTGAAAATTTGCGAAAGAAGAGGAGCTATGAAGTTTACACGCCGGATATTTTCGTACGCGTCGTGCTTGTGCGCCGTCGTCGCATTCTCTCTGGCCGCTGCCAGTCCGGTGTTATCTCAGAGTCAGCCGCCATCGTCACTTTTGAAGTTGAAAACAAGCGTTCGAGAAATACAGGTTTTCGAGGACGGCATGGTGGTTGAGACTCTTAACGGCGTAAGGACAGAGCGACGGCTCAAAGAAGAAATACAGGGAATCGGCAAGGCGTAATTACCAGAGCTACTTGAAGCCTAACTGGCATCGCTTTCTGGACGATGTAGCCTCTACGATTGGCAGCAAAAGTATTCTGAAGGGCTACAACGCATGGCAATCTTAGGCGAGCTGTATGGGCGCGCGGTGGGCGCAAATAATTAAGCTTTCCGACACCGATTTTATGAACCGCCTGCAACAAGCGGGGTACTGAATTTATTCTATGATTTTCCGTGAAGCCAGGACAGAAGATATTTCTGCTCTATCCGAAGTGCGTTTGTCTGTGCAGGAGAATGCCCTGTCTAATCCTCATCTGATTACGCGCGAGATGTATGAGACGCATTTGTGCGACATAGGTAAGGGCTGGCTTTGTGAAGTTGATGGTGAAGTTGTAGGGTTCTCCGTTGCTTCCCTGAGGGATGCGTCCATCTGGGCTTTGTTCGTGAAACCGGCGCATGAAAGAAGAGGCATCGGTCAGAGACTTCTGCATCTGGCTGTAGCATGGCTGTTTGACATGGGGCTTTCAAGTATCGCTTTGAGCACGGCTGCCAACACACGCGCCGATAGATTCTATGAAAGACAGGGGTGGCAGCGCGGCGAACTCAAGGCAAACGGCGAAGTCTGTTACAGACTGGACAACCAGTCCGGCACCTGACAAACCGCTCGAAGCTGATTTTCAAGAGTGTAGAGATTAGAAGGTCAGACCGTCTCCGGCGTTATGCCTTTAAGCGCCCGCTCTTCACAGGTAACTAGCTCAGGCATCCCTGATTCTATTATCTACATCTCTACCCCTGACAGCCGTAACAATTTGGTTTTCCTCGATTGGTTCCAAAGCTCCCATAAATCTCTCCCTGAACGATTAGTTACTCTAACTATTCTAGAGGAGGATATATGTTGCCAGCAGTCCACAAAACTACGTCCCTCGGTTTCAAGCTTTTCCTGACCCTTTCGCTTCTCTTTTGCGCTCTAACCGGAACAGCCCTGGCACAGGCTGGGGCTTCATCGGCGGCAGACTCCCGCACACGTTACCTGTCCGAGGCTGGATTGATACCTGCATCGCGTGAAGTCGCCGTCGAAGAGATAGTCAACTACCGTCGCCATCAAATCGGACTCCCCAAAGCCGGTGAGGCTGTGGCTTTAGACGTTCGCTGGGGGAATAATGTGGTGCCGGGCGCTGGCCGCGAGGTGGTCTTGCAGGTTGGGTTCAGCACGGCTTTGGCAAACGACCGGCAGCAGTTGCGACCGCTCAATCTGGCTCTGGTGATTGATAAGAGCGGGTCTATGGCCGATGCGGATAAAATCTCCAGAGTTAAAGAGGCTCTGCTGACGCTTGTGACTCAACTACGCGAGACGGACGTGCTGTCAATCGTCGTCTTCGACTCCGAAGCACAGGTGCTTATGCCTGCACGCGTCATAGGCGATAAGGAGGCCGTCAGGCAATTGATTAGAAGTATAGAGCCGGGCAGCTCCACAAACCTTCACGCGGGGCTGATGCTGGGATACAGGGAAGCCCTCAAAAATTACAGTAAGGACGCAACCAATCGAGTCATCCTGCTGACCGACGGTATAGCCAATCAGGGGGTAACGGAGCCGTCAAGGATTGCCAGGGATTCTCTGGGCTTCAACGATAGAGGCATAGACCTTTCTACCATCGGCGTCGGCCTTGATTTGAACAAAGACCTGCTCCGCCAGCTTGCCAAAAGCGGGCGCGGGCTGTTTCATTTCGTGGCCGATGCACAGGACATAGATAAAGTCTTTCTGAAGGAAGTTCAAAGCCTGGTCTCGCCCGTAGCCAGCGAGCCGAACGTGGAGATTGACTACGATCAGGGGCTGGAGCTGGTGCAGCTCTATGGCTATGAACCGCAGATGCGCCCGCATGGGATGGCGATTAAGCTGGACAACATGAACATCGGGCTGACCCAGGTCATCATGCTGCGCTTCAGGGTCGCTCGTAATACATCCTACAGGTCGCGGCTGCCCGTCAATGTACGCTTCACCTATTACGACCTTGCGCAGAAGAGGCAGGTTGTGAAGATGGAGGCCGCGTTTCTGACCATCAAAGACGGCTCGACCGAAGATATGCTGATAGATAACGAAGTCGGCAAAAACTTCACCATCGCACAACTGGCACAGGCGATTCATGACATGGCTCTGGCCTATGAGGCAGGTCGTCCACAGGATGCGGAGAAGCTGCTGACCGCCGCGATTGCAAAGACCTACCAGCGCTATCCGAATCTGGAAGACGAAGACATCACCAGACCTCTAATGGTCGCACAGAAGTATCAGGATGTCCTCAGAAAACAGAATCAAAAACTTCGCTCCAGGAGCGACAGGTAAAGGCCGTATTCCGTAAGCCCCTGACAGGGGCGATAGAATTTAGCCCACAGCACTGGGCTGTGGGGATGACGCGTTATTGAAAATTAGAAGCCCCGGTAGGGGCGAAAGAAACCTACGCCTTCAGACTCTTTCGCCCCTACCAGGGCTTTTGACTTTGAATGCTACTTGCTTCCATGACTTATATCAGGATGCAGTCAAAAGAGAGGAGAAAGAGAAACCACGAATTTACACGAAACGACACGAACAGAAACCATCTTTTGTGATGCTTCGTGTGATTTAGTGGTTTCTCCTTTCCTCTACTTTGATTGCAATCCGGTATTACGTGAGGGGCTAAATTCTTTCGCCCCTTTCTGAGGCTTATGGATGAAAGTAAGTGCGAGCTTTTGATTCTCAGGCTTTATCTCTACAATGCGGAGCGTGAAATTCAACAAAGAGAGTTCTTAGACTGGCAGCCCGATGCCTGTTACTTTTGACCGCCAGGAGACCTTCCCTATGAAAATTGTACGCTGCGCTTTATTGCTTGTTATTTCTTTGTCCATGTATCTGCAAGCTATTCCGCAGGCACAAACCCCCTCTCAAGCAAACAGTCCAGCGCAGCCCGCATGGATTAAGCGCAGTAACGAGAATGCGCAGATTCTGCTCAAGCTTCAGGCGAAGTACGCGCCTGAAGGCGCAAGCCGTCAGGGGATTCCCGGACTCGACGAGCAGGTTTCGCAGTTTCCAAAAGACCGTAGAGAAAAGGCACGCGCGGATCAACTCGCGGCAGTGCAGGAGCTAAAGCGGCGGCTCGCGGCGGAAAAAGACACGCTGGTTGCTCAAGACCTTGAGATAATGATTAAGGCTGCTGAGCAGACTATTCGCGGCACAGAGCTGAGCCAGAAGTACGACATGCCGTACTTCAACGTGACGCAGCTTATCTTCGGCGGCCTGCGTGCCCTCCTGGACGATCAGATTCCGCAGGAGAGGCGCAAGGCGGCGCTCGTTCGCCTGCGAAAGTATACGGGGCTAGAGCAGGGCTTTGAACCGATTACGGCGCAGGCAAAGATGCGCACGGTGGATTGGGCTAAGCCGGGACAGTTGGGGCCGCCGAAGATTCAAGTTGAAAGCAACCTTGCGCGAGCAGACTTTTTTATTAATGGCATCGGACAGCTTTTCGAAAAATACAAGATTGAGGGCTATCAGGAGCCATTCGCGGAACTGAAGCGACAGCTCACGGATTACAATCAGTGGGTGAAGACGGAGATTCTGCCAAAGGCGCGCACCGATTTTCGATTGCCGCCCGAAGAGTATGCTTTTTCGCTTAAGCAATACGGCATAGACATTCCCGTTGAGCAACTCACGGCGATGGCGCACAAGGCGTTTGCAGAATACCAGCAGGAGATGCAGCAGATTGCGCAGAAGATAGCAAAGGAGCGCGGGTTCGCTTCATCCGATTATCGCGACGTGATACGGGAATTGAAGAAAGACCAGTTGGTCGGAGACGCAATCCTGCCGCATTACCAGCAACGCCTCAAAGAGATCGAAGAGATTATTCGCAGGGAGCGACTTGTGACGCTGCCGAATCGTCCGGCTCGCATTCGCCTTGCGACCGCCGCGGAGACTGCGCAACAGCCTGCGCCGAACATGCAGCCGCCTCCGCTTCTAAACAACACGGGCGAGCAGGGCACGTTTGTTCTTCCGCTCAACGTTCCCACCGCTGGCTCAGCCGAGACAAAGCAGATTGACGACTTTACCTATGCCGCCGCCTCTTGGACGTTGACGGCGCATGAAGCACGTCCCGGTCACGAGTTGCAGTTTGCCTCTATGGTAGAGCGCGGCGTCTCTCTGGCGCGCTCAATCTATGCCTTCAACAGCGTGAACGTGGAGGGCTGGGGACTCTATTCGGAATACATCATGAAGCCGTTCATGCCGCTTGATGGACAGCTTATCTCCCTGCAACTTCGCCTGCTCAGGGCTGCGCGCGCCTTCATTGACCCGGAGCTTCAAAGCGGTAAGCTCAAACCCGAAGACGGGATGCGAATCCTGACTCAGGACGTGATGCTCTCGCCGCAGTTCGCCAATACGGAGATTGAGCGCTACACGTTCCGCAGCCCCGGACAGGCGACCAGCTATTTCTACGGCTACACCAAGCTGCTTGAGCTGCGAAAAGAGACAGAGGCTAAAATGGGTAAGCGCTTCGACCAGCAAAAATTTCATGACTTCATACTTGGGCAGGGACTCCTGCCGCCAGACCTGCTGCGCAAAGCAGTGATGCAGGATTTTGTAGGGGCGTCTTCAAATAAATAGCTTCCGTGTTATCTTCGAGTAATGAGTAAAGACTATCTTGGACTCGCGCCCGACCTGAAGTATTCGTGTGCGCGAGAGGGAAAGGTTGGAAGTGGAGCTGATTGAATGTTCTCGATTAGGGGCGGGTTTCCGGTCAAAAAATTTTACGCCGTCTTCCTTCTGACAGCATTGGCGAGCGCTAATTTAGCCCAGACTCAAGGATGGACGGCGGCGCAGCGCGGGCAGGCCGGTAGAGATTTGAACGCGGTCTTCTTTGCGGATTCAAAGCGCGGGTGGATTGCGGGCGACGGCGGATTCCTGAGCCGCACGAAGGACAGCGGTCGCACATGGTCTTCGCAATCTGTTGGAACGACCGACGCCATTAACGACATCTACTTTCGCGGCAGAGACGATGGCTACCTGCTTGCGAGCAATCGCATCTTCGGCACAACCGATGCGGGCGAGACGTGGCGAGACGTGCGACAGTTTCTAGCGCGCGATTTCGGTGGAGCCGAGCCGGAGCTTTACAGCATACGCTTTTCAGGCAAACGTCAGGGCTGGGTCGTAGGCAGCGTGAGCCGCCGCGATGTCATTGCCGATAGTCTCATCATACATACGGGCGACGGCGGCGTTTCCTGGGAGCGCCAGCTTGCGCCCGTGCGCGAGGAGCTGATTCATCTGGATTTCGTGAGCGAGGACAGGGGCTGGGTCGTAGGCGGAAGCGGCACTATTCTTTTCACTAAGGACGGTGGTAAGAACTGGACGAAACAGCCGTCGGGCACGGACGTGACGCTTTATCACGTTGATTTTCGTAATGACCGGGTCGGTTGGGCGGTGGGCGAGCGCGGCACTGTGCTGAGGACTACGGACGGCGGCGAGAGTTGGGGTTCCGTCAACGTTCCTGTGCGCTCGACGCTCTTGAGCGTGACCTTCGTGGATGAAGATCAGGGCTGGATAGTAGGGCGCGGCGGCGTTATCCTTCGCTCCGACGACGGAGGCCGAACCTGGGTCAGACAGGAAAGCCGCACGAAAGAGAATCTTTACGCGCTATTTATTGATAAAAAGAGCGGTTGGGCGGTCGGCGGCGACGGCATCGTCCTCAATTACGAGCGATAAGCAACCATGATTGTTACAGAAAGCATCGAAGGAGACGGCAAGGTTACTCGTACAGACCGCCCAAGGGGAAAAGCGGCAGGGTAACGTTCGATTCCTCCTGTGATTAACCGCCCGGCGTTTTGAGCCAACGCCGGGCGATTTTTTGTTAAGGCAAAGGGAGAAACGTACGTTGGATATAAGCAACGTGAGGCGCGATATAAGAGAGAGCCGATTTTAAGCCCCGTCAGGGGCATCATGTTTATAGCCCACGGCGTCAGCCGTGGGAATCAAGCACCCATAAGAATGAAAAGCCCCTGAAAGGGGCGAAAGAAATCTCGGCTTGATAATCTTTCGCCCCTTTCAGGGGCTTTCACTTATTTATCGCTATTCATCTCCCATGACTTACGTCATGGGCTAAATTCTATCGCCCCTTTCAGGGGCTTGCGAAACACGCCATTTTAACTCTTGCCTTTTACTTCGCGCGCGAGCCTTTGAAGGGAAGTGGCGCGACGTTCGGGATGTCTATGTTGATGGTGCCCTCCATTTTGTCGCTGGCCGTGCTGCCGGTAACTTTCCCGTTGACGCTCTGGCCTTGAAGGTTGAGCGTGAGAGTTGAATCAAAGTTGTTGCCGTTGACGGTCACGTTGTTCAAGTCTGCATCGCCGAACTGCCCGCTGACCTTGCCGGTCAATTTCCCGTTCTCCTGATTGACGGTCAGTGTCGCAGGCATGCTCGCGCCGTTGGGCGCTGTAATCTCTATAGCCCACTTGCCGATCAGATTGGCTGCACCGGCACTCGCAGTCGTTCCGGTGCCGCCTGTGCTGCCGGTCACGCCTCCTGTAATTGTGGTCGCAGCCGGTGCCTCTTTACGCTTGCCGCTGATGTCATAGACCTCTACGTTCTGCGCGTAAGGCTTGACCTGATCCATGATGGCCGCAGCATCGCCTACGATGACGATTGCAGCCTTATCTGGCTGTACGTACTGGCGCGCGACTCTCTGTATGTCTGCGGCTGTGACGGCGCTGATGCGGTCGCGGTAGGTCTGTAGATAATCAGCCGGGAGATTGAACATCTTAATCTGCACCAGTCGATTAATCAGTCCTTCCTGCGTCTCTATCTGAAGTGGGAAGACGCCTGTCAAAAAAGATTTCGCGTCCCTCATCTCTTTGTCGGAAACAACCTCATCGCGTATGCGGCCAAGCTCATAGAAGAACTCTTTAAGCGAAGGGCCAGTGACGGGCGTCCGCACTTCAGCCGTCTCGCGGACTGCGCCCGCCAGTCTGAGCGCGTCCAGTTGAGAATAAGCGCCGTAGGTGTAGCCTTTGGCCTCGCGCAGATTCATGAAGAGACGCGACGAAGCGTTTGCGCCGAGCACTACGTTCATCAAGAGCATCGGAAAGTAATCTGTGCTCGTGCGATTAATCCCCATGTTGCCTATGATGATATTGGATTGCGCAGAGCCTGGACGGTCTACTATGTAGAGCGCTCGCTCATTTCGCACGGGCGGGGCAGGGAATTGACGCTCCGATGTCTGCCCTTTTTGCCACTTGCCGAAAAGCTCATTGACGCGTTTCAACACCTCGTCGCGTTTGACATCGCCAACGACGACGAGCACGGCGTTATTAGGCACGAACAGCGAGCGATGAAACGCCATCAGCTTATCGTGCGACATGGCACCTATGGATTCCGGTGTCGCAGAGATGATGCTGTAGGGGTGTTGGCCGAAAAGAACATGCGCCATTCTTTCGTTGGCTAGAAAACCGGCCTGCGAGCGCTGTTGTATGAGACCTTGAAGCGCGTTCCGCTGCGCGAGCTTGACCTCCGATTCAGGAAACGTCGGATTAAGCGTAATGTCGGCGAGCAGGTCTAGAATCTCGTTGCGGTACATAGCAAGCGCGCTGGCCGAGATAGTCGTGTAGTCAGGGTTTGAGCCTGCCGTCAGGGTTGCGCCGAATCTGGCAACCTCGTCCGCTATCTGTTTGCTCGTGCGCCCAGTGGTTCCTTCGCTGAGCAAACCCGTCACCATGTCCATCAATCCCGGAGTGTCCGTCGGGTCGGTAGCATCGCCTGCGCGAAAGGCCAGCCGGTAGCTGACGAGCGGAAGACGCGGGTCTTCGACGATGACGACCTGAAGACCGTTTGGAAGCGTGGTCTCATAAGGCTTAGGGATGTTGAGCGGTTTTGGTGCGAGCGGCGGCGGAGCCTGTTTGCGAAAATCTTCTGTCTGTTTCATACCCTGTTGCGGCGCGCCTGTCTGCGCGAAAGCGACGAACGGTAGTGCGCCGCTTAAAATAATTGCGGCGCTCAAAATCAGTCTGTTAGTTGTGTGAAGCATCGTGTGAATATCTCTCCTTCGGCCTTGAAATCATGGGCGACCCGTGCCGGACTGCTGCGGCTTCGGCGTATCGGTCGGCTGCTGCGCCTGACCCGTAGGCTGCGCAGGCTGAGCCGGTGTCGTCGGTTGAGTCGGCTTCGTAGGCTGCGATTTGTCGGGCACCGTCGGCGGCGGCGAGCCGGGCTGCTGCGTGGACGACTGTGTGCCTGATGCTTTACCAGCGCCTCCAGCGGGCACGACGTTGAGCGTGGCGAAGTTGTCCGTATTAAGATAACGCGCGATGGCCTGCTTGATCTGGTCGGCTGTGACCGCAAGATAACGGTCAAGCTCTGTGTTGAAGAGATTCGGGTCGTTATCGTAGAGCGCGTATTCGGCTATCTGCTGCGCGCGATAGAGCGAAGATTGACGACCGCGCACGGCACCGTTAATCAGGTTGTTGCGCAGCTTCTCCATCTCTTCTGCGCTCGGCCCTTCGGTGGCGAGTCTCTTAATCTCATCCTGAACGGATGCGCGAACCTGTGCAGGGTCTTTGCCGGGCTTAGGCAGCGCAAAGATATACATCGAAGACGGCCCGCGTCTCTCACCGAAAAATCCCTGAATCGCCACGACCGACTCTTCACCCTTGACCATCTTCTGATACAGCCTTGAGCTTTCGCCTCCGAAGAGAAGATTGCCCGCGAGCTGTAGCGCGTAGAAGTCCGGAGTGCGACGCTGCGGAACCTTCCAGCCGAGGATGAAGGCCGGAAGCTGCGCGAACTTGTCGTTATAGGTGTCCTGCTTGACGGCTACCTCCGAAGGCTCTGCGACATCGGGCGCGGGCGGGTCTGGCTGGCGCTGGATAGTCTCGAAATATTTTTCTATGAGCGCGCGGCCTTCTTTCGGATCGAAGTCGCCCGAAAGCACGAGCACAGCGTTGTTCGGCGCGTAGTAGATGCGGAAGAACTCCTGCACGTCCTTGACGCTCGCGGCGTCCAGGTCTTCCATAGAGCCGATGGTGGAGTGCGCGTTCGCGGCATTCTTGAAGATCATCTCGTTCATCCGCAGCAGAGCGTTGCGGTACGGCTGATTGTCATAGTTCAGCCGCTTCTCTTCCTGCACGGCCTTACGCTGGTTGTCCAGGTTTTCCTGCGTCACGGCGAGCGAGCGCATGCGGTCGGATTCAAGCCAGAGCGCGAGCGGCAACTGGTTGGCGGGCATCGTCTCGAAATAAGCTGTGCGCTCGGTCGTGGTATTGCCGTTCATGTCGCCCCCGGCATTTGAGATGTACTGGAAGTGCTCGGTCTTCTTCACGTTCTCCGAGCCTTGAAACATCATGTGCTCGAAGAGGTGCGCAAAGCCTGTGCGTCCCTGCTTTTCATTGCGCGAGCCTGTGTTGTAGTAGACCGCGACCGACACGACCGGAATCGAGTTGTCACGATTGAAGACCACGCGCAAGCCGTTCTTCAACCTGAACTGTTCGATGGGCGTCGGCGGAATCCTGAATTGATTCGACACGTTTGACCTCGATTGATTGTTGTCACCTGTGCTGCTTCGTACGCCAGCGCCTCCGGCCTGCGCCAGCGCCAAAGATGCGAAGGCGTGTACTAGAAGCACGGCAGTAGCTTTTTGTGTTAGCCGTTTCATCAAAACCTTCCTGAAGAAATTTGATTCATGAAGCGAGCGCTCTTCTTTTAACGACGCTGCAAATGCAGACCGCCAGATAGCGCGCCTGTTCAACAAAAGCCTGTCTTTACGTGGGGGAAACGAGGAGGATTAAACGAGTCTGGAGAGTCCAGAGAGTCTGGAGAGTCTGGAGAGCCGGAAGCGTTCTTCTCTATAGACTCTCCAGACTCCCAAGACTCTCTAGACTCCTGTTTTTTCGTCCGTGCTAATCATGCCGCGTAGTTCCGCGCGGAGGCGTTCAATCTCCGAGAGCTTCTGCTGTACGCGGTCAAAGAGGGCGGATTGCGTCTTGATGCCCTCGTCAATCAAGTAAGCGGCGGCTTCGGCGCGGCTGCGAAAGACTCCGGCCTGCACAAGCTGTTCAAGCTTGTCCTGAGCATCGTGCGAAACCTTGACGGCGACGACGTAGTCGTCCTTGGCCGACATGGCGCGCTCTATGGTGCGACTGATGTCGCGGCCTATGGCGCTTAAGGATTCGGGGATGCGCGAAGCCATCTCGCGCACGGAAGACGAAACGCGCGTGCGGTCGCCAGCGCCCGTGTCGTCTTCATGCAGTATAAGATCGTCAATCGGCTCTTCCGGTTCATTCTGGGGATTATAAGGGGTGCTCATAGTCGCTTGATCTCCTTCGATTAAACTATCTCGATAGACGTGATGCAATCCTTTAGATGTCACATGCGCCGCAAACGGTGTTCACACTTTCACAGAAACCTGCGCGGGCGTGGGTGACAAAAATTCTAAGCTTCTGGAGACTATAGGCTATTCTACGGACGGGCAGAAACAGTCGTCAAGCCGAGCGCGCCCCTGCCGAGAACTTTCCACCGCTGGCGGTCGTTCAAGCAATTCGAGTATATTTAGCGCCCTTGCGTAGAAAACCGCATGCGCGTCAAAAGCCGTAGTTCTATTCAAAACTCTATAGAGGCGGATGATTAGACATGACTACGAATAAATTGCAGCTTAAAGAGCGAGAGCTTGAGGGAGCGCTGGTCATAGATATTGTCGGAGAATTGACGGTCGGAAGCGGCACGGAAAGCCTGCTCGATATGGTGCGCAAAAGCGTGTCCGCCGGTCGTCGTCTCTTGCTCGTGAACCTCAAACAGTGTCGCCGCGTTGATTCGAGCGGCATAGGAGAGCTTGTGACCTGTCTGGTGACGGCGACCCGGCATGACGCTGTCCTGCGGCTCACCAGCATCCCGCAGCAGATTCGCGGGCTGATGAAAATGACCAACGTGCTCAAAGCCTTTGAAGTCTTCGACACGGACGAAGAAGCGATAAAGCAATGAACAGCGGGTAACGGGTGCCGGGTGTCAGGTGCCGGTAAAAGAAAAATCATGCGCGCTTTCTTTTACTGTCACCCGGCACCTGACACCCGACCCCTATTTGGAGTGAAGATGGATTCAGTAATGGAGAGTTCAACCGATTCTGTCGGGGAAAGCTTGCAGGCTAGAGTGGAGGAAAGTTTGCGGCGCGCTTTCTCTATGCTTTCCGAAGATAACTTACAGGCAGCCGCTGGTGAGTTGGAAAAGGCTCTGGCAGAGGCGCGCGAGAATCCTTACAAGCTGGAGTTTCGCACGCACATAGAGCTTGGGCTGAGGCTTGCCGAAATCTATCTGGAAGATGATGACATAGAACGGGCGCGCACCGTGCTGTATGAAAGAGCCGGATTCGCCGAAAAGATTTTTCAGATTATGCAGGCCACCGGAACGACCGATCAGAAGCGTGAAGCTTCCGGCGGGCGCATACAGATACGTGATCGCGCACGGCAGGTCGCCCTTCTGGGCACACAGGCACCGGAGATTTCCGTCAAAGATTGGATTCAGGGAGAGCCTGCGACTCTGGAATCTTTGCGCGGGCGTGTGGTGCTGCTGGAGTTCTGGGCTACATGGTGCAAGCCGTGCCGCGAGATGTTCGGGAAGCTGAAGAAGCTGTATGAAGAATATCGCGCAAGCGGGCTTGAGATTGTTGCGCTGACGCGCCACTATTTCGCCTATCGCGGAACGGCTGACTCGCTGGGCGAAGAACTTGAGTTGATGCGCAAAACCATCAATGAACACGAGCTGGATTTTCGTGTAGGCGTTTCCGACACAGAAGCCACGCAGGAGCTTTACGGCGCTACAGGAATGCCCACGCTCTGTTTGATTGATCGTCGCGGAATTGTCAGGTACGCGCATTTCGGCGGGGGCGACGACCCGAAATTTAACGAAATTTTAAGCCGCTGTCTGGACGAGCAGGTCTGAAATATCTTTGCAGGAAATAGCGTGGCGACGCCTTGTTTCAAGGCGCTCCCCCAGCCCACTAGAAAAGACTTGCGCTGGGGCGCGCCTGCTGCTAGGATGTCGCCCGCTTTAGAAGATAATTCAAGCTCAGCTTTTATTTGACGGCGAACCTAGCCAGTTTCCACAACTTGCTGTAACTACTGCTCGCCCGCGCTTATTCCGCAAGCTCTTTTTCGACTCCTCTATCCTGATTTAGATGGCGTGGATTGACGGTTGATGACAAAAAGCGAGTGCCGTTTTGTCCTTGTTTGACAAATGCTTCAGCAGTCTTTGAATCTGTAGTGAAATAGCCTTCTCGCGCAGGCTCGCAAAAATTTTCGAGGCTCGCGTCAAAGCTCTGTATGACGAGCAGAAAGAGCAGAATGGAGGGGGAAGCAATTGCAATTGCTTCGCCCTTCGGCTCTTAGGCTTGAGAAAAGCTGCCGCTGAATAAATTTCATGCAGCATCTTTGAAACGACGGGCGCTGACGGACGGCGGACACAAAAAGGTTCTAAGGATGTCGTTCGCAAAATAAAGAGTGTGCGCACGCGAAACTTCCAGTTACACACGAGGAATGAAATCCTCTTAACCCCAAAGAAGGAGAGACACAAAAGCCATGGCTATAGTAAGCAGACCTGATGGAGAGAAAGTAAACCTTTACGACATTCCCGATTCCGAGCTTGAGAAGTACGCTATCTCGCCGGAGAAGGCCGGTGAGATGTTCCCGAAGAAAGAGAATCGCAGCCGTTCAGACGCAGCGGCAGTAGCGAAGGCAGGCTCGCAGGGTGGTGACGTTCAGGCCTACAGCAACCAGGACGTTTGTTATGCCTGGGAATGCGACGGCTACGGCAACTGCGTGTACGTTTGGTGGTACTGCTAGTCAGTTGCGGATTCCACACGGGTGGGAAAGTAAGCTTCAAAGAATGCTTCTTTCCCACCCGTTGCTTTTTTAGAACAGAGATTAGAGATCAGAGGCTAGAGGTTTGTTATTGAATTTAACTGACCTCTAACTTCTGACCTCTGACCTCTGCTTTTCGCGTTCTTCCTACCCTTTTAGCTCTAAAGGAAAACTTTCATGTCCAGCCCCTCTCAGCCGACGCCGCCTCCGGGCATGACGGCAGGCTTGCCTACGGGGCCGCCGCTCGGCAAGCCGTCTGCACCGCCAGGCGCTCCGCCTGCTTCAGGCACGCCGGGCGCTATGCCGCCGGGACGCCCGCCCGGCATGCCGCCCAGGATGATGAGCGCGCGTCCCTACATAGGCCGCGCCCTGCGGCTCCTCGGAGAGCACAAGGCGCTGACAGCCGTCACCATGCTACTGTCGCTCATGGTGACGCTCTTTCCTTTCGTCGTCAGCGTCGCCTTCGCTTCCATCTTTCAAATCCTCGGACAATTCGCCGCGCCGCTTCCACCGGGAGCGAAAAGCGCAAACGCCGCTCGCAGCATCTGGGAGATGACAGCGCCGCTGTTCGGCAAATCCGACACAAGCTCTCTGAGCAATTACGGTTTGGGCTGGCTGGCTACGCCGCTTTCGCTGAAGACGATTCTCATCGTCTGGGCAAGCGCGCTGGTGCTTTCGCAGGTTCTTAGTTTCATGCGCTCGTGGATAGTCGCGCAACTGGAAGCGCGACTCCTGCGCGGGCTTCAGCAGAAGATTTACGACCACCTGCAATCGCTCTCGCTGGATTTCTTCACGGGCGGGCAAACGGGCGCGCTCATGCAGCGTGTGCTGTCAGAGAGCGCGGGCGTGCAGCGAATGCTGACGCAGGTCATGCTGTATCCCCTGGTCGATGTCATCGTGCTCATCGTCGTGCTCACATATCTTTTGATACTAAGCTGGCAGATGACGCTTGTAGCTTTTCTACTCTCTCCGCTGGTGCTTTTAATGTTCCGTTACACGAGCAAGAAGATGCAGCAGGCGGCTCGTGGCATGGCTATGAGCGGGCGCGAGCTTGGCGCGGAGTTGGAAGAGACCATCAGCGGCATCTCCGACATACAGATTTTCAACGCTCAAGGGAAGCGCAGCCGTCGCTTCTCGGAAGCCTCTAAAGTCGCGGCCAAAAATTCCGCGGCGATGATGGCCTGGATGGGGTTCAGCAACAGCGGTGCGCAAATATTCATCGCCGCCTCGACCGCGCTCGTGCTCATTGTAGGCATCATGTATCACCCGCAGTTCGGACTAACGCTCGCCGCCGTCATAGCCTTCGTGCAGATGACGCCGCAGATGTTCGGCGTGGTGCAAAGGCTCGTCGCCACCTACACGCAGTACCAGTCCTTTGTGCCGAACGTTGTGGCGACCTATGAACTGCTCGATACTAAGCCGACCGTGAGAGAGAAGCCGGGCGCTAAAGACATGGGCGAAGTTCACGGCGATGTAGCTTTTGATAACGTCGTCTTCGGCTACAGCCCTACGCAGAAGGTTCTGAATGGCTTGACCTTCAACATTAAAGAAGGCGAAACGGTAGCCTTCGTGGGGCCGATTGGCTGCGGCAAGTCAACTATCATGAACCTGCTGCTGCGCTTTCTTGACCCGGAATCGGGATTGATTCGCCTCGAAGGCAAAGACATCACAGATGTGACGCTCCAATCTCTGCGCGAGCAGGTCTCTAAGCTTTCGCAGTTTCCATTCTTCCTGAAGGACACTATCAGAGAGAACATACGGTTGGGCAAAGCGGACGCGACCGATGCAGAGGTTGAAGAAGCGTGCAAGCTGGCGCACATACACGATGTCATCATTGACCCGAAGCGTATGCCTAAGGGCTACAACACGATTGTAGACGTGCAGGTTCCTTCGGGCGGACAGAAGCGCTTGATTGCTCTGGCGCGCAATCTGCTGCGTAGGCCAGAAGTTCTCTTGCTTGACGAGCCGACGGAGAATCTTGACGCAGACCAGCGCAATCGCCTTATTCAGGTCATACGCGAATATGCGCAACAGCCCGAAAACAGAAAGACGTGTATCGTCATCAGCCACGACCTTAACTTCGTCGCCGCTGTCTCCGACCGTATTATCGTGCTCAATCAGGGAAGAGTCGCAGACGAAGGGATACATGAAGAGCTGGTCAAGCGCGAGGGGCTTTACAAGACGCTGTATGAACTGAAGAACGTTGACCCTGCGCTCCTGCGTACACGCACGGGTAGCGGTACAGGTGGCGGCGCGGGTACACCTCCGCCGGGCGCTCGTATGCGCGGAGCGCCTCCGCCGGGCATGCCTATGCCACGATAAAGAAAGAACAGCACGAACCGCTAAATCACACGAAGCTGTACAAAAAATGGCGGCGAAGATTACCGTAGCGCTTTTCGTGTCGTTTAGTTTAGTGTGGATTCGTGGCTCGTCTTCTTACACTGTTTTAATTACAGGCAGGGGTAAGCTTTCGCTTGCGGCGCAAAAGCTTTTGCACCTGCCGTCCCGATGATGCCTGGCATTGATTGAGCATGGCATCAAATATTTTCAAGCTATCATTTTGAAGGAGATGATTTTCGTCAATGGATTCTGTTATGAAGCCTCCAGCCAATTCCCCCGCGATGGGGCAACCGATGTTTATGCCTGAAGCGCTTGAGCGCGCGTCCGAGTTGCTGGAAGAAGGCAATCTTGAAGCTGCTATACGCGAGCTTGAGGCAGGGCTTGAAGATGCGCGTTCGTCCGCGTCGGCTGTGGATTCTCAGGGACGCACGGCTCTGGCTACGATGCTCGCAGACATCTATCAGGAGGCAGGAGAGTTTCCGAAAGCGCGCCGGATGCTGGCCGAAGAGGTCGCCTTTCTTGAAGCGCAGTTCGAGCAGGTGAAGGCTACGGGCAATCCTTTTGAGAAACGGAAATTTTTTACTGACCTGACCGTGCTCCGAGACAATTACACGCGCGTCTCTCTTATAGGAGAGCCTGCGCCGGAGATTCTGGTCAAGCACTGGATTAACAGCGAGCCGCTCTCTTTGGAATCTTTGCGCGGGCGTGTGCTGCTGCTGGAGTTCTGGGCTACATGGTGCAGGTCGTGTGTTGAAGTCTTCCCGAAGGTCAAGCGGCTTCATGAAGAGCACGCTGATAAAGGATTAAGCGCGCTGGCCTTGACGCGCCACTATTACACCAGCCCCGGCCCTGTGGAATCAGCCGAAAAGGAGCTTGAGCTGATTAACAATTACGTGCGCGAGCACGAGCTTGAGTTTCCGGTCGGGGTCTCCGAAGACGCCGCAACGCAGATGACCTACGGCGCTGTGGGTTTGCCGACTGTGGCGCTCATAGACCGTCGCGGAGTGGTGCGCGCCTTCGGTCGCTTCGACGGCGGCGAGGAAGGCGATCCTCTCTTTGAAGAAGTGCTGGCGCGGTGCCTGGACGAGACCGCATGAGCAATTAAGAACGGGGCGAGCACGCCGGGACATTGAGATGAACCGCAAACAGAAGCGGGGGG
>DASWQH010000029.1:0-34389 GCA_036403815.1 Pyrinomonadaceae bacterium
TCAGTCAGATCACCGAGCGAGACATCCAGCGGGTGATGACGCGCTTAAACAATCGCCCGCGCAAGAGGCTAAACTATCGAACGCCACAGCGGGTCTTTTTCAAAGAACAGAAAATTGCACTTACAACTTGAATCCAAGTTCCTTAACACCCATATATTTATTGGTAAATAGAAAGTAGTGCAGCTTGTTTATGGCTTTCGAGTAATGCCAACCAAAAAATATAGCTAATAACGAAAGTCCAAGGTTCCACAGGCTGAATTCCTTAATCGTTGACGTATAAAGCCCGTAGAACCCACTATAAAAAACCAGTCTTATGAAAATTGCGCTATAACAACTAAAGGTAATAACTGCGATTGCTTCTACCAATAAGATTTGGCCGAAATTCCGCTCCTTCCCAAGCATCTTTAGCATTAACGAAAACATAGCTCCGACCTCAATTACAACCGGATTTAGAAGCCATAACCAAGGCGCTCCATGAAAGACAATCCAGATAACGTAAAAGAACGAAATAAGGAAAGGAACGATTGCGAGTTTACTTGCTAAGAGTGATTCATGTGCTTTGTGTGAGAATAAATCCAATGCCCCAAGTAAATAGTATGAAGATTCTTGCTCGGGGTCTTTTTTTATCTCAAGCTCAATTTCACGTCTAAGCTTATCTTTCGGAGCAGGCAACAAAATTTCTGGGAGCTTTACCATTCTAATCTCAGACGCTTCTTTCAATAGCTCAATGTAGTTCTTAATCAACACATTTTTCATGCTATTCCCTCAAACATTTCTATTGCAGTTACATTCTCACGTGAGTTGCCAGCCCGTAATTTACTGAACCGAGCGAATAACCTTCAAGAATAAGAGACTAAAACAACACTGAAAGCTACGCTGTCGAGTCATCCGGTAAAATTACTTGTTGTGCCGTTTCAATTTCAACGGTCTGTTCGGATTCTTCAGGAGCATTACCTGAAATCTCCTGTGTTACGAGCGCAAGAATGACAATCAATTCTTGGGAAAGTTCCCAGCCTTCCTGATTATAATGTTCTGCCTTTTCCCTTGTAATCTCCTCTCGGGTTTCTACTCCATCTTTGTAATATTTCAATGTAATTCCATTTATAACTTGATCAGGCAAAGCTTCAGTTGGTAGAACTATTCCTGAGTGAGCGAACTTGTTCCGCACATCTCTGAAAACATCCAATCTTTTAATCAACTTAGGAAACTGTTTGTTTATATCAGGATACTTAAGCTTTAGAAGCTTCTTCAGAATTTTAATCTTAGCAGAAAATGTTATCTCTCCTTCCCTAAAGATTAGCGAAAAGAATAGCGGGTACTCTTCTTTCTTGTGACAGAAATGCGTAGCGATAATATTATCAATCACCCATTCTATAGATATGGCTTGATGTAAAGTATAAGACCTTACTAATCTATCCAACTGCAATGCAGATTGGACTGGTTTTGGTACTTCCATCTCGTTCGAGTCTGTATTTTTTTCTTCAGTCATAATTAATAAAGACGCCCAACTATCAATTATACAGAATCATTCAAGATAACTCCGAGATAAGCGTGTTACATGGAATGATTACGGATAATAACGCTCCGTACTACTAGCCGCCGGTAAAGACGCCCGTACTTTACAAGGGGTGTCGCGGGGAGTCCATGAAAAGATGAGGGCCGCGCGCCTCATTTGATAGAGACGCGCGGCCCTGATGCGTAGGGGTGGAGAAGAAGTTCCCCTACATTTTTGAGATGGCCTACTAATTCGTAGCCGCTTTGACGCGGTAGACGCGGCCATCCAGAACGACTACGACCTGTTCACCGAGCGAGAAGAACTCGGCCAGGCGACGCTCGCGTTTCAAGAGGTCGAAGTATTCGTTACTGCCGAAGGTGACGACGGTTTCAGGCAGGCGCGAATCCTGCTTGAACTCTGCATCAGTCCAGACCTGCTCGCGCAGGTAGAAGGTCTTGCCGCCCGTTGTCTTGACGGCTGACGACAGGGCATCATCCTTATCAACGGTCACGGTCTCCTGCTGCTCGCGCGCACGCTTGCTCTGCATCACTGCGCTTGCGCCCGTCGTCGATTTTGCATCTGCCGGAGACGCCATTGCGGCGCTGGGAGTCTTTGCCGCTCTGCGACCATTCACAGCCCCGCTGCCGAAATTGCCACCGGTTGCGTCAGCACCGCTTCTGTTTCTGTCTTCGCTGGTGACGGGCTGCGCGTTCGGCTCAAGCGCCAGATAAGAGGTGTAGGGCGTGACGATTCCGTAGCGCGTACCCAGATCAACTATCTCGTCTACAAGCTCTTTCTGCTCGCCGTTGGAGCGAATCTGCTCCATCAACCAGCCGACGCGACGCGTCGCCCAGAGCTTGGGCAGAAATTCGTTATCTTCCTCTTTAAGCGGAAAGCGCAGGTTCTCGTAAGCGAAGGTGCGCGTGTTGCGCCCGCTCTTACCCGAAAGCGCTATGCGAATATTATTGAGGTCGTTCGCGTTGCGGTAACGGCCTATGAGAGTAATCTGCGTCCCCTTGAAGAGGTCTGGCATCTCGCGCGGGTAAACCAGATCGGAACGCACGCCGCCCATGTCCAACTGCAAATCTGTCAGGACTGGGAAATTAACTTTCGAGAAGAAGCTGGAGACTTTGACTTCTATGTCTTCCTTCGGCTCTACGTAATCGGCCACGCCCCTGTTTTCAGAAGCGAGCTTGTCCAGCAGCGACGTGTTCACATCATAGCCGACGCCGAAAGTGAAGAGACGTATGCCGGGCACACGCGCGTCGTGAGCATTGTTGATGATGCGCCCGACGTTGGTTTCGCCTACGGTCGGTAACCCGTCCGTCATGAAGACTACGAGCTTGGGACGCTCGCTACGGTCGAACTGTCTCATGGCGGCCAGAAGCGCGCCGTTGATGTTCGTGCCGCCCGACGGCTTCAGATTTTTGACGAATTCAAGACCGCGAGCACGGCCACGCTCGTCAGCAGCGATGAGCCCATTCTCCATCAGGCGCTCTTCGCCGGAGAACGAGATGACGTTGTAGCGATCATCCGGCCTCAGATTTCTGATGCCGAAGAGAAGCGCCGCACGCGCCTTCTCCATCTTGCCCTCCTCGGCCATAGAGCCGGAAGTATCCAGCACGAAGACTACGTCCTTGGCTGTGTACTCCGTCTCAGACCAGTTGTCTTTGGGCGAGATGGTCAGAAGGAAGTAGCCGTCCTTGCCCGGCTCGCGGTAGGTCAAAAGCGAAAGACCGAAGTCCTGATCCGAGAGCGTGTAGAAGAGCTGGAAGTCCTGCGGCTCGCGCCCGCCACGCGTCTCGAAAGAAAGACTCACACGCGCATCGTTCACACGCTTGGTGTCAATCGCATGGCTCGGCGAGTAGATGTTGCGTACGGGCTGCTTGCTCTCAATATCAACGCGGCCTGAGACGGTTCCAATCTGCGTCAGATTCTTTCCGGTGCCAAGGGGATAGCGATAAGAGACCGTGCCGGATTCCGCAGTGAGCACCTGCGTATAGGTCAGCTCAAGCTTCTTGTCCGAGCGCGCGGGGATGGGAAAGATGCTTGCTTGAAAGAGGTCTTTGCCTGCGTATTCCAGAAGGCCGGGGTCGCGCTGGCGGCGAACTATCTCGTCGTAGATGCGTCGCGCCTCTTCGCGCGAGCGCACTTCGCCGACGAGTTTGCGGTCGCCGTCCCAGATAGCGAATTCCACTATGGATGCAGATTCGGGGATGGGAAAGAAGTATGTGCCTTCGAGCACGGCGTTCGTATCGTTGCGAAAGACCTGCGTGACGTGCGTGGTGGCGACCTGTCCCTTAATCGTGGTTTCGATATTGATTGATTTAATAGGCAGCGACCGGGGCAAGGTAACTGGCTGCGGCGGGCGCGGGCAGCGATCGCACGGTCGCGGCACAATCACGCCCTGCGCGCTTGCGCTCATAGCAGCGGCGAGGACGATCAGTAAGAATAGGACGAGCGAGGCCGAAACTCTTTTGATTTGCATTATCTCTCTCCTCGAAAGCTCAAGGGTTTTGCGCTCAACACATCACAAAGAGCGCTTTGCTTGCCTCTAAGAACGCTGCTTCAGGGCTTTCTTGCGCACGATATTTAACATGAGTTCAATAAGCGATGCCAACGTTGCACCCCTAAGCCCCTGAAAGGGGCGGAAGATTGTAGCCCACGGCGTGAGCCGTGGGTAATGAAAGCGAAAAATGAAATCAAGCCCCGTAAGGGCGACAGAAATTAAACGGTAAAGATGAATTCTATCCCGCCCCCAAAATCTATGTCGTCCCTACGGGGCTTGATTTCAAGTATTGACCTGTTCTCCCATGACTTACGTCATGGGCTACAATCTTCCGCCCCTTTCAGGGGCTTAATGATGTAACTTCGCTACTACTTATACCGGACTCACATTAACCGGGGCAGCTCAATCCAGCGTAAAGACGACCAGTTCTCCGGCGCTTCCGTCGGTGATGGCGAAGGCTCCGGCCTGCGTGCCCGTGGTAATGGCGGAAAGATCATTTGGCGTCAGCAGCCCGAGCTTAACAAAAGCATTGAACTCGCGCACCAAGTTGCCGTTGAAGTCTGTAACGACGATGCGATTGCTGGTGGCGATGAAGATAAACTGGCCGCCGCTCGGGTGCGACGGGTTGAAGAAGGCTACTCCGCTTATGCTCTGCGTGCCGGTACAAGTCATATCAATAGTTCGGTCGAGTGTGCCGGTGCGCGAAAGGATTCTCAGCCGCCTTGCTTCCGCAGGGTCTACAGGTCTGTTGAATCTGACAGCGAACTGGTTGGTCGAGGGGATAAAAGCAATACTGGTAGGAGCGCCCAGGCCAAGCGAGGTAAGATTTATCTGGCTATCCAGCGTGCCGTCTGTTTTGAAGAGCAGGATGGCTCTGGGAGCGTTTGCATGCACGACGGCGATCAAGTGCTCGCTGGGCAGGTAGGTTGCTTTTCGGGGTACTGTAAAGCCCAGAGCGCCGGGGTTGGCTATCTGTGTCGCGCTATTCAAAGAAGTTGGCACGGCGGAAATTATGCCCGAAGCGCCCAAGCCTGATACGTCATGCACAATTAGATGCTCGTTGGTATCCGTGTTCCAAGCAACGCCCTGCGGGCCGTTTAGATTCAGGCCGAAGATGTCATGGCGGTCGCTATCGGGCAGGCGATTGAGGTTGCTGTCGAAGAAAAGAAAGTTCTGCGGATAGCCTACGCCGACGATGCGGCCATCTTTCATCTGCACGATGCCCTCGAATCCTATCGTGCCCGGAAAATACTGCGGCCCGGTGATGACGTTGCCATTGAAGTCAATCGTCCAGACGGACTCGTCGTAGAAGGTGACGAGCAGCCGGTTCGGCTCAAGAAAAGCTACGTCTCCTATTGCTTCCAGTTGATAAGCGGCAGGCCAGTTGGGCATTATCTCTGCGACCACCTGGCCGTCCAGCCTTATTACCTCAAGCCTTGAAGGGCCTCCGGCGATACTGTCCCACGTAGCCTGAATTATATGATTCGGAAAGCTAGGCGAGGAGGTTGGTATATAAGTCATTCCCTCCAGATGTCCGGGCACGTAACCGTTCAGATATTTAATGGTGCGCGTGCCGCGTAGCTGTCCCTGCGCGTCAACGAGGAACTCTTTTGCCGGTTGAGAGCTATCGTTGATGGTAATCAGTCCTTCGGATTCAACGTAGGTCAGCCCGTTGGGGAAGACGCCGATGCCTATGCCGCGCAGATCAGCGATTCTAACGACCGGGTCGGTTGATTTCTTCTTAGCGTCAGGCACGGCATAAAGCTCATAGCCATCCAGAAAAACCAGTTGGTCTTTCAGCGCTCCCGAATTTACATAGGTGATGTCTTCGGAGTAGCCGCCGATTCGCGTCCGGCTCAAAACTGTCTGAGCACACGCAGTCGAAGTCATCAATGGTGTGCCGACCAGAGTTAGAAGAAGCGCGAGGATGAAGTAGAAGAGTTTGCCGTATGGAAGGTTTCTGTTCATTTGTGGCTCCTTTTGTGGAAGGGCGTCCGTCCTGAAAGGCTGAACGCGAGCGATAGGGGAAGGCTGGATAAAGTGGATGCGAGGGGAGTGCTGAGTTCCAGAGGCCAGCCTGTAAGCTTCTTTAGACGGCGGGGATAATATGACTCGGCGAACAGCGTGTCAATGCTTACAAGCCAAAACGGGAGCAGCTTTGGACATGTCCGAAGGAATGTCTCTAGCGGAATCTACTCATCAGCTTAAAGCTCTCGCAGGCGCTTGTAGCGAAGCGTGATGAGGGCGACGCAAAGGGCTATGATAATGCCGCCTGCGACGAGTGTGTGGGGCGCGCCGAAGCGCTCTGCCGACACTCCGGCGATGAGATTGCCTATAGGCATCGTGCCTATGAAAGAGAGTATGAACATGCTCATCACCCGCCCGCGCATCTCGTCGGTAACGAGTTGCTGCAAGAGCATGTTGATGACCGCCACGCACGAGACAATCGCAAAGCCCATCCCGAAGATAAACGCCAACGAGATGCTCAGACGGGTCGAAAGCGCAAAGCCCGTGAGAAAGAGCGCGAACGCGAAGGCTCCGCCCAGCACAGACCAGCCCTTGTATTTGAAATTGCCCAGGAAGGTCAGCACGAGCGCGCCCAGGAATGCTCCTGCGCCAGACATTCCGCTCATCAGCGCGAGACTGGTTTCGCCCCCATGCAGGATGTCGCGCGCAAAGACAGGAACGAGACTCATATAGGGCGCGCCGAAAAGGCTCGTCAGTCCGGAGATGACAAGCAGCATGAAGACACGCGGACGCCCGCGCACATAACTCAACCCCTCTTTCAAATCCTGCCACACGGCGCGGCGGTCTCGTGCGGAATGCGCTGGCGTCTGCAAAGCGCCCTTCTCCTTCTTATAACGCACCAGCTTGAGCGCCACAATCACCGCGACGAACGAAAGCGAATTGGCGAAAAAGCATCCGGCCAGGCCGAACACTTTGAAGCCCAGTCCTGCAAACACAGGCCCTACGACACGCGAGAGTTGAAACTGCGTGGAATTGAGCGCGATGGCGTTCGAGAGGTCTTCGCGCCCGACAAGGTCAATGGTAATCGCCTGATATGATGGCCCTGCGAGCGCAAAGCAGCAGCCCGTGACAAATGACAGAACCAGAATGATCCAGACATCCGCTTTGTCGTTGATGACGTGCGTGGCAATCAGAATGCCGAGCGTGAGCGAAGAGAGTCCCGCACCGATCTGCGTGAAGATGAGGAGGCGGCGGCGATCCACAAGGTCTGCGAAGACGCCTGCCAGAAGCGTGAGCAAGAGACCCGGCGCAGTCGCCATGAAGCCGTCAACGCCCAGCCAGAAAGGAGAGTCCGTTAATTGCAGCACGAGCCAGCCCTGCGCCACGGCCTGCATCCACGTACCGACGTTTGAAAGAAAAGCGCCCGCCCAGAAGAGACGGAAGTTGCGATGCGAGAGCGCGCGAAACATTCCACCCGCATGTGGCTCTTCCCTGAGCGGCTCTTCCTTCAAAGGCGTTTCTAACTCGACACCCATCCCTTATGATTCCCCTTTATAAGAACAGTGATGAGTACTGAGAAGCTGTTTGAAAATTCCGATGTTTGCGCCGCAGGCGCAGCCAGAAGGTAGCCAGACGTGTAACGTTTGGTCAGAGTCAACCAAGCAGTCGCGCTCTGAAGGAGCGCCGGAGATTCTGCCCGCGCTGAAGACGCGGGAGATGCTCAATTGCCTGTGCCAGACGTTACACGTCTGGCTACCTTCTCAGTGCCGCTCGCGCGGCTGAAAAAGGAATTTTCAAACAGCTTCTCAGTACTGAGTACTTAGCTTCTTCCTTTTACTCAGTACTCAGTACTCATCACTTATTTCGCCGCCATGATGATAATGGCTTACTCGTGCCGCCGCGTCTTTCGGCAACAATCTCTGCGAGGATTGCGAGCGCGACTTCTTCGGGCGAGACCGCGCCGATGTCCAAGCCTATGGGCGCGCGAACCTCCCTCAAATCTTCTTCGCTCGCGCCTTGCTCGCGCAAGTGTTCGAGCACGATGTTCGTGCGCCGCCTGCTTCCAATCATGCCTATATAGCGCGGCCTAGCTGCCAGCACAGCTCGCATACACTCTTCATCCTCGTTGTGGCCGCGCGTGACGATTGCCACATAAACATTGCCCCAGACCTCTCGCCGAAGTGCTTCAGTCCATGTACTGGCAGCGACCAGTTCAATTCCCGCATCCGGGAAGCGCTCGCGCGTGACGAAATCCGCCCGGTCGTCAATCAGCGTAGTGCGATAGCCAACCATGCGTGCCAGACGCGCCAGTTGCGCGCCGACATGTCCTGCACCGCAGATTACGAGTCGCGGCTCAGGCTCTATGCGCTCAAACATCAAGAGGGCATTGCTTTCGGCTGGAAGCTCCGGCGAAAGTTCTGCCGCGCTGATTGTCTTTGTTTCGGCGCGAGAGGCCAGAAAGGTTGTAGCATAGCGGGCGACCGCTTCGTCTAGCTGAATATCATTTAAGCTTCCGGTGCGTACACCCGATTCGGTGATGAGGATTTTCGCGCCCATGCCATCAGGCGCGCGTATGATTGTGGCAAGCGCGGCAAGAGAGTTTTCCCGAAGAATACGCTCGACCGCTTCGATGATGAGTCTGGACATGGACTTCGGTCGCCTGCGCCGCCCGCGCGCTTTCATAGAGCGGAAGATGTCGCTGCTGCCGTAGATTACTTCAACGGCTTCACCAACCCTAACGCCATCCCGGCGCGCCGCAAGAGCCACAGGGGGCCGACGATAAGATAAAGGGGATTACGAAAGAAGGCAGGCTGGTTCCCTTCTATGAAGTGGCCTAGAAACTGCAAAATCCATCCGACGACGAAAAGCACCAGCGCCCAGCGCCAGTTAAAGAACAGCAAAGGCAAAGAGATGACTATCATAGGAATGCCTATGCTATGCGTCAGGCGATTAAGGGGATGCCTGTGCTTCGCCTTGTAATTCTCCATGAAAGATTCTGCCATAGCTCACTCCACTCGCAGTTTACAGTTTTGAGTTTTCAGTTTTAAGTAAAAGCGACCGGCTCTTCTTTCTGAAAACTGAAAACTCAAAACTGTAAACTGTTCTCAGGATTCCAGACATCAATAAAGATTTCCATAGTGCCGCCGCAGACCATGCCCTCTTCGCTCGCTTCGTCCGCTGTGAGACTGAATTTGTGCAGGGCGGGTGTGCCGTTGCGCAGGGCTTCGCGCGCTTCTGCCCAGACCTCCGCCTCGATGCAGCCGCCGCCGACCGTACCCGCAACTTCGCCGTTCTCGAAAAAGAGCATCTTCGCGCCCCGTCGTTGCGGCGTAGAGCCGCGCGTATCCGCCACGCTCGCCACTACCACGCGCTCGCCGCGCCCGTTAGCCTCGCCGATTAAACGATAAAGCTCTGCCTGTGCAATCGTTGCCATAAAAATCAATGCAGAAGGCAGAGTGCAGAATGATGAATGATAAGAATCAGTCTTTCATTCATCATTCTGCACTCTGCCTTCATCATTTCCCTTAATGTTACATCCGGCGCACCGAAGGTCGCAACATGTGCGAGGCGCGGGCGCACTGGATAAGCCTTTCAAGAAAGTGGGCGTTCAGCCATGAGCAGCTCAAGCGTCTAAGAGCTTCTGCTTACAACCTGTTGCTCACAGCTTACTTTCTTTGTGGATTATCGTTGGGCAGAGGTTGAGACTGATCGGGCGGCGGTGTGGTTGTGGTCGTCGCAGGCGTGCCTTCGGTATTCACATCAACGGTGTCTGTTTTCGGAGCCGTCCCGTTTTCTTCCATGCGCCTGCGTATAGTATCGGCTTCGGCGTCGGCATCGGCGATGGCCGTCTCCAGTCGCGCGCGGCTCTGCGCGAGCAGTTGAATTTGCGATTGGACGCGCGTGCGCTCGTTTTCAAGCTGGCGGCGACGAGCATCGCGCAGCTCTTCGGGGCGTGTAGAGCCGTAGGTCTGCGTGACGCGCTCTATATTTTCAGGGCGCACGTCGAACTCTATCTGCTCCAGTCGCGCCTGTAGATCGGCCTCCTTCGCCTGCACGTCGCGCAATTGCGTGCGGAAATTCTCGGCGCGGCTTTCGGCGCGCGACAGTCTCTCCATGTCCACAAGCGTGCGCTGCTGCTCTTCCATCCTGCCTATTTTGTCCGAAAGCTGGTTGACCTGTGATGAAAGCTTGTCCACGGTGCGGCGCAATACTTCCTGCTCGGACACTGTAGGCGTCGTAGCTCCTGTGCGCGAGCGCGACCTGCTTCCAGTAGTCGTCGTGCCTGTCCCTGAGTCCCCGGCTGTGCTGATGATGGTCGGGTCGGTAGAGGATGGCACAGGTGTAGGCTGCGCCGCAGTAGTCGTCGTGCCTGTCGTCGCGGGCTGCGTGGTGACTGGATTGGTGACGCGCCGCGAGGGACGCTTGCGACGGCGCTGCTGTGCGCCGACATCCATCACGCCGAGAGCAATTGCCACGACCGCGACGAGCAACAAAATCATACGGCTGCTCAATCGAATACGCATCACAAAACCTCCAACCAGGTCTAAATCCGCTCCATCCTGAAAACAGAGATGCCGCACACATCTCCAGCGGATGCTTAATAACTTTGCACGCCGCCTCAAGGTAAGAGTTCCATTTGTGAAAGTCAGTACCGCCTGCTTAAGCCAGGCGGGTCTCAAGTGTAGCTATCACCCGCCCGGCTTAAGCAGGCGGTACTGACTTAAGCTAAGCTCTCATCCGGCCTGAATCTTAAAGCTGATGTCCATGGCACGCGCCGAATGTGTGAGCGCGCCGATGCTGATTAAGTCAACGCCCGCTTCGGCGTAGGCACGAACGTTATCGAGCGTGATACCGCCGGACGATTCCAGCGTGACTTCAGATTTCAGCTCTCGCGCCAGTGCAACCAATCGCGCCGTAGCCTTCGGCGTCTGATTGTCGAGCAGTATAATATCCGCGCCGCTCTCGATTGCTTCACGCAGGTCACGCTCCGTCGAAATCTCTACCTCTATTTTATGCAGATGTCCCACAGATTCTCGCGCACGCTCGACTGCCGCGCCGACTCCGCCCGCGAGCGCTATGTGATTGTCCTTGATAAGCACGCCGTCGTCCAAGCCGAAGCGATGATTGCGACCGCCGCCCGCGACCACAGCATACTTTTCCAGCATACGCAGCCCCGGCGTGGTCTTGCGTGTGTCAACAATCTGCGCCTCCGTGCCTTCTATGGCGCGCACAAATTTACGCGTCAGCGTCGCGATGCCGGAAAGGCGCTGAAGCAGGTTAAGCGCAACACGCTCGCCCGCCAGAAGGACATCCGCGAAACCGTTCGTGCGCGCGACTACTTTCCCTGCCTCTATCTCTTCGCCATCCGAGACGAAGGCTTCGAGCTGCTGCTGCGCGTCTAAGGTGGAGAAGACCGCCTCTGCGGCTTCGAGTCCGGCAATGACCATAGGTTCTTTCGCCAGAAAGCGCCCGCGCGCACGCGCGTTGCGCGCAACGCAAGCCTGCGTGGTGATGTCGCCGCGCCCCAAGTCTTCCGCCAAGAACGCGCCTACCTGAGCGAAGAGAGCCGCGTCGTCAAGCCAGTTCATTTAATGGCCTCCAGCGTCTCTGTCAAACGGCGCACGCGCTCCGTAATGTCGTCGAGGCGTGTACGAATCTCCGCAACCTTTTCCGCAGGCGCGCGCTCTACAAACTGCGGGTTTGATAGCTGCCCTTCTAGCTTCGCAGATTCCTTCTGCAATTTTTCCATCTCACGCGAGAGCCGCGCACGCTCCGTCTCGAAATCAATCAAGCCTTCGAGCGGCACGGCGACTTCAGCGCCACCGGCCAGCACAGCGCGAGCCGAAGCGCGCGGCGCATCCAGCCGCTCGCGTATCAGAATCTCTGAGGTGCGGGCGAGGCGCGCTATCTGCTCACGGCTCGCTTCAAACACATTGCGCGAGCTTTCATCCGGCGCAGCTATGATGAGACGCACGCGCTCACCCGGCTTGATGTTCATCTCTGTTCGTATATTGCGCACGCGGGAGATGAGATTAATCACCGCCTGCATCTCGCTTTCAGCACGCTCGTCAATCAACTGCTCAAGGGCTTGCGGGTACTCTGCGAGCATGACGGTCGGACGCGTTGCCCCTTTGTAAGCCCTGTGCAGCAACTCTTCACCAACGCCGGGCAGTCGCTGCCAAAGCTCTTCCGTAATGTACGGCATGAAGGGATGAAGGAGCCTTAGCGCCTGCTCAAGCACTGTGATTAACCTACTTCGCGCCGCATCGCGCTCCGTTGAAGCCGCCTCCGCAGAGACTTCCTGCTTGGACAACTCTATGTACCAGTCGCAGAAATCATCCCAGAAGAAATGATAGAGCGTCTGCACGGCTTCGTGAAATTGATAAGCGGTCAGCGCATCGTGTACCACACGCGCCGTCTGATTCAGCCTGGACATTATCCAGCGATCATGCAGCGCCCACTCTTCGCGCGGCTTCTCGAATCCGCGACCTACACTTGCTCCTTCGGAGTTCATCAAACAGAAGCGCGCCGCGTTCCAGATTTTGTTGGCGAAGTTGCGATAGGATTCGACCTGATTATCGTTCCAGCGCGTGTCGGTGCTGCCTATAGATGCCAGTACAAGACGCGTCGCATCCACACCATACTTGTCGAACACACCCAGCGGGTCAATGCCGTTCATCTTCGTCTTGGACATTCGCTGGCCGTGCTTGTCCAGCACAGTCCCCGTGATGAACGTGTCATGAAAGGGCGTCTCATGCATGAACTTCATGCCGGTCATCACCATTCTGGACACCCATAGAAAAATAATGTCGCGCGCGGTGACGAGCACCGTGGTCGGGTAAAAAGTTTTGAGGTCTTCCGTCTCGTCCGGCCAGCCGAGCGTAGAGAAAGGCCACAGTGCAGATGAGAACCACGTGTCCAGCACATCCGGGTCTTGCGTCAATTCATCGTTGCCCGCCGCCACGCGCGCCTCTTCCAATGTGCGTGCTACGAACACACGCCCATCCGGCGTGTACCAGGCCGGAATCTGATGCCCCCACCAGAGCTGCCGCGAGATTGTCCAGTCCTTCAGGTTCTCAAGCCAGTCCGTGTAGACCTTCTCGTACGGCACCTGCGGCGTAAAGTGCGGCTTGCCTTCGCGCCGCATCAACTCAAGCGCTAGGTCGCGCATCTCGTCCATCTTGCAGAACCACTGCAACATAATCAGAGGCTCGATGACAGTCTTGCAGCGCTCGCACTTCGAAATCGAGAACTCGTAGTCAGAGACCTTCTCAAGCAATCCGAGTTCTTCAAACTTTTCTATGACCTTCGCTCGCGCCTTGTAGCGATCAAGGCCGAAGAACTCCGCACCTGCGGCCTCGGTCATGCGCGCGTTCAAGTCAATCACGACTATCTGCGGCAGGTCGTGGCGCAATCCCATCTCGTAATCGTTAGGGTCATGCGCGGGCGTCACCTTAACAGCACCCGTGCCGAACTCAGGGTCAACATATTCGTCAGCGACGACCGGAATCTCGCGGTTGACAATCGGGAGCAGAAGCGTTGCGCCTATGAGGTCGCTATATCTCTCGTCGTTCGGGTTCACTGCCACAGCCGTATCGCCGAGCATCGTTTCAGGCCGTGTGGTCGCAACCGTCACGCGGCGCTCGCTCCCCTTGACAGGGTATTGCAGGTAGTAGAGCTTTCCCTTCTCCGGCGATTTCTCGACTTCCAGATCGGAGAGCACCGTCTGGTCTGCGGGGCACCAGTTGACGATGCGGTTGCCGCGATAGATGTAGCCCTCTTCGTAAAGCCGCACGAAGACTTCGCGCACGGCGCGCGACAAACCCTCGTCCATAGTGAAGCGCTCGCGCGACCAGTCCACGCTCGCGCCCTCGCGCCGCATCTGATTCAGGATTTGACCGCCCGACTCGTGCTTCCACTGCCAGACGCGCTCTATAAATTTCTCGCGCCCGAGGTCGTGCCTGGTTAGCCCTTCCTTCTTCAATTCGCGGCTCACCATCAACTGCGTAGAGATGCCCGCGTGATCCATCCCCGGCAGCCACAGTGTCCTGTAGCCGCACATACGCTTGTGCCGCGTCATCACGTCCATCAGCGTATGCTGTAGAGCGTGCCCCATGTGAAGCGAGCCGGTCACATTGGGCGGCGGGATGACTATGGAAAAGACAGGAGCATCTGGGTCACGATTTATTTCAGGCGCAAAGCAGCCCTCCGATTCCCAGCGCGCGTAGTGCTGGCTCTCGGCCTGCTTAGGGTCATAGGTCTTCGGAATGTCCATAAAAACAGTTTCAGTTTTCAGTAGCCATTGTAAAGCAATAGCCGCCAGTTTTCACTCCGAGCGGAATACTGGCGGCTACGTAGAAGCTGTTTTGAAAGTCCCGTAGGGACTTGTTGAGAATAGCCCAGCCATTTATGGCTGGGACAGAAGGCGGGAAAAAAGAGCTGAGTCCCGTAGGGACGACTGAACATAGCTTCAGCCGTCCCTACGGGACTCATCTTCTTTATCCGTTGTCCATTCCCAGTGATAAAGCACTGGGCTATTGTCAATCGTCCCTACGGGACTTTTTAACTAGCGTCTTGGCTTTAAACTGAAAACTGAAAACTGTTTACTGCGCTTTCTCCTCTTCGAGCTTGCGCTTGATGAGAAGCTCCGCCAGTTGCGGGACGACTTCCCATGCGATTTCTTCTACGACTTTGGTTGAAAGCAGCTCGACAGCGCGGCGAGCGATGGCGTCAATGGCTTCGGGCGATAGCTGGTCAAGAGTTATCTGGCCTGTGTGCGGCGTGGCTTCAGCAGTAGCTTCGGCGCTCTGTGCTTCCGTATCAACAACGGCGGCGCTTGCTTCTTCAGGAAGCGAGGTCTCCTGTATCGCCGGGGACATCGTTTCAGAAAAGCCGTGCGAGACCGCTTGCGGCTCGGAAGCTTCGGGCGCAGCCTCTTCAACCTCGGTTGATTCCGAACTCGCAGGCGAATCCCCTACATACGCTTCACGGGCGGTTGCTTCCTGTGCGCCGTAGCTGGCTGCCGAAGCCTCTACGGGTTCGGCTGTGGCGGGCGTCATCTCTTCAGAGAACCCTTGAAAGGATGAGCCGGTTGCGGGATGAGCGAAATCGGAGCTGGCCGCGACGCCTGCGGCTTCCATAGCAGGCTGAGCCGCCTCCGACCAGGGAGAACCGGCAGGTACAGATTCCTGACTGGAAGCAGCGGGTGCCTCGTCCTGTAGGTCAAGAATAAAATCGTCAGCCTCCGTCGTTGAGACTGGCGCTTCTATGTCACCCAGATCGAGCAGCGCTTCGTCTGCGGCTGCGGCGTTGCTCATGTAGCGGCTCGTTGTACTCTGGCTCTCCGGCGAATCGTTTGAAAGTGCTTCTTCTTTCATCTCGTCTAATTTGAAATCGCGTATAGTCTCTTGAAATGGTTCGGGCTGGTCTTCCTGCGCGGGAGGCTTGATTCCGGCTTCTGCCAGATCTGCGAATGACAGCGGAGCGGTCGGGCGTGTGTCTCCGGCACCGATGGTATCGCGCGGCTCTATAATCTCATTCGCCGCACGCGCCTCTATCATCTCGTCATCAACGCTCTCATGTCCGGCCAGATGCGCAGCCACTTCCGCAGGGTCTTTGTCCTCAAGCTCTTTAGGAAGAGGAGCGGTGTCGGCTGTGTATATATCCGCGCCACCGTTCGCGCGCGTCTTTTCCTTCTCCGTCATCTCTTCCGGCAGCTCAAGGTCGCGCGTCGTGCTTGCCTCGTTCTCCGAAGCTGCGCCGCCGCCTCCACTGATAAGCGCCGTCACCTTGCTGACGAGTTGTCGTATGGACTGGAATGGCTTGGTCAAATAATCATCCGCGCCGACACGGCGGGCCTCCGCTTCGTCGAAAGGTTCAAACGAGCCGACGAGAAGCATGACGGGTATGTGGCGAAAGCGCTCATCCCGTTTGATATGCTCGCAGACCTCGTAACCGCTACGACCCGGCATGAAAATGTCGGCGAGCACTATGTCAGGCTGCATCTCTTCCAACTTCAAGATCGCCTGCTCTCCGTTGCTGACGGTCGTGACCTCTATGCCTTCATCTGAAAAGGTCAGGTCAACCACCTTTTGAATGGTGACGGAGTCGTCCGCGAGCAACAATTTGCGTCCCGTGACCAAATCGCTAACTCCTTTGAGAATTGAGCGCCGTTCCCATTTAGCGGGGCTACTTCAATGCTTGTCACGCGTGTCAATGGTCGAGAGCGCGTGCATGGGGCAGCGCGGGGCAAGTCAAGAGCGAGTCGCTTCGGATGTAAAACGCTCTTCCGTGCGACTACATTTTGAAACCTAACACCCGTCCCGCAAGCGCGTCAAGAGTTTTAATGAGGAGAACCAGATACGCGCTTGCCTTGTTCATTCTAGAAGAGTTACGGAACCCGTGTTTCAAGCACAATGTCGTCGGCGGTACTGGCCTTGCCGTCCGCCCCGAAGGAGCGCAGAACGTAGCGGTCGCGGCTGCCTTCGTACTGATACGGCCTGTGCCAAGGGTCAACGCGTATGATGCGCGCCAGATAAATCGGATTAAGCTGATCGAGAAGTGCGCCTACATTTCCGGCCTCCACATAAAAGCCACGCTCGCGCTTGAAAGAAGTCAGAGCGGTCGCAAAAGTTTCAAGCTCGGCCTGCGCACGCTGCGACTTCTCCTGATTAATGGCGCGCGCAATCATGTCAATGTCTTCCCACTTATTATCGCCCGTGCGGATTTCCGACACGCGCCACTTGCCGTCATCGCCGCGCACAAAACGAAACGCCGTCTCGACCTGCGCCTCTACAACCGCAGACGAACCCAGACTGGAAATAGACTTGACGCGCACGGCATCCGTCGCCAACTCTATCCCCGCCACACGCGCAATCAACCGCCGCGCCTCCTTCGCGCTCAAATCCTCGGCAGCACTCGTGTACACGAAGGTCGAGACCGAGAGTGTTAACAGGCAAAGGATTAAGATAAGCAGTCGCGCTCGTTTGCTCATGAGTCTTCTCCCTGAAATGAAAGAATGTACGCTCGACGCAAGATATGAAAGCTCCGTTAGGAGCTTAATGTTTATAGCACATAGTCTCCAAAAAGAATCAAGCTCCGTAGGAGCTTAATGTTTTGTGACAATGACATGCCGCTCCTACGGGGCTTGGTTCACGTCACAATCCAAAAACTATAAACATTAAGCTCCTACGGAGCTAAGAACCTCTGCACGTTCTTGCATCGCTTGAAACTTTTGCGACCGCGAATCGGGTTTGCATTCTATTACGCGCTGGCTTTGCTAACCAGCATGCGGAGCATGATCTGTAGCTGCGCGGTAGTGAAGGGCTTGGGGAGAAAGACTACGGCTCCGGCGGCGAAGCTGTCCGAGGATAGCTTGGGGTTCTGTTCGGCGGTCATCATCATGACGGGGATGCGCATCAGACGTTTTTCCGTGCGCATGTAGCGGACAAGCTCAGGCCCCTGTATGTGCGGCATCATGACATCGAAGATGCCTGCGAGAAAGTCCGAATCTTTTTGCAAAATCTGATAGGCTTCGCGCCCGTCTTTTGCAGGCACGACTTCGTAGCCCTCTTTTACGACAATGGCCGTCACAAGGCGAAGAATCGCCGGGTCATCATCTGCGACGAGAATGCGCCGTGAGGGCTGAGGAGTTTGGGATGACATTCCTTCTCTCTCTACCTTTCACCTAACTTATTAAGCTTCGACGGGACGCGCCGATTCGTCTGCGCGCCTGACAAGCTCCGCGGCCAGAGTGATTGCCGCGACCATGCTTGAATGCTCCGCGATGCCTCGTCCGGCGATGTCGAAGGCCGTGCCGTGATCCACAGAGGTACGTATGAATGGCAGGCCAAGCGTGACGTTGACCGCCTCGCCAAACGACAGGCACTTGACGGGAATCATCGCCTGATCATGATAGCACGCCACGACCGCATCGAACTCGCCCCGCGAGGCGCGCAGGAAAACCGTGTCGGCAGAATATGGCCCCTGCACGTTCATCTCCTCAACGCCGCGAAAATGCTCCACCGCCGGAACTATCTCCGAAGCCTCTTCGACGCCGAACAATCCGCCCTCGGCACCATGCGGATTTAAAGCGGCCACAGCGATGCGCGGTCGCTCGATTCCCCAGCGCCGCAACTCTCTATGAGTAAGATGGACGATGCCTACGATCCGGTCGCGCTCGACCATGCGTATAGCTTCTGACAGCGGGACGTGCGTTGAAAGAAGCACGATGCGTAGATTGGCTGCGACGAAGGCCATCGCATAATCTTCCGCGCGTGTCAGGTGCGCAAGGAATTCCGTGTGCCCTGGAAAACTGTAGCCGCCCAGAAAAAGCGCTCGCTTATTGATAGGCGCGGTCGAAATCGCATCAATCGCACCGGCGGCGCATAATTCTACGGCGGATTCAATGTAAGCGGCGGCGGCTTTGCCCGCCGCGCCCGATTCGATGCCGGGTTCGATGTAGCCGCTGATGTTGTCCAGATGATATATGACAGGGCCGTTGTTAAGCTCAACAGGTAACTTTTCGTCGCGCCTGACGATGTCGTAGCCGCAGGTGAGATCGAGCGTGCGCGCCGTGTGCGCCAGAAGCTGCGCGTCGCCGATGATGACAGGATGGCAGACACGCAGGACATCTTCTTCGGCCACAGCTTTGAGCACCACTTCCGGGCCTATCCCTGCGGGGTCGCCCATAGTGATGCCTATGCGCGGTAGCTTCTGGCGAGAGCGCGAATTCGCAGATTTAGAGTTGTGTGGCAACTCAGTCATGGACTTGACCAAACGCGAGGTCGGCAGCGCGTCGTAACCCGAACTCGTGCGCCATGCCAGCTTGGAACGGATGTTTAGAAAAAGGCCGGGGCTTACCTTTTACTTCCTGCTTTCCTTCGTCTCTTGCTGACCTTCACGCTCTTCCTGCTTGAACATGTACTTGATGTTATGTTTGAGTACGAGAAGATTCGGCGCATCTTTGCGATTCACCTTGAGAGCGCCCCTGTCATACCACTCAATTGTTCCGTCTATCTCTTCGCCGTCCTGCAACACAATCACCATAGGCGTGTGCGCATCTATCTGCTTTTTGTAGTAGAAAAGCTCTGCATTCGTCTCCATAGGGGGCGGCGTGCGCTTGCGCACCTGCACGGAGCTTGAGGATGAAGATGGCTGTGGCGGACGCGGGCTGGGTGCCGACGGTGCGCCGTCGCTAGACGAGCGCGATGGCGCTCCGTTTGTGCGCTCTCTCTGTCGCTCTGGAATCGAGCGCTCTTTTCCCTTGATCTCTGCTAACGTCGTACGTATAAGTTTGCGATTCACTTTGATTACTTCCTCCACCTCTAAGAAGGGGATTACACGCGGCTTCCGAAAGGCGCGTCCGTAGCTCTTCCCACGCGAGCGGAAGCGCTGAAGCCTTTTACTACTCTCGCAGGCTAGCGGCCAGTTAAGGAGAGAAGCGGTAATTTACCCGTAATGGAAAAACCTGCTTAAGGAATGTTCGACATGCTACACGAAAAGAAGGCAAAAGTAAAAAGGCGAGAACAGAGATTAGAGGTCAGAGGCCAGAGGTTAGTAATTGACTTTCTTTTTACTAACCTCTGACCTCTAATCTCTGTTTTACTTCTTCAGTCCGCTTTCTTGCGAATGAATGTCGGGACATCAAGATCATCCGGGCGACCGGTGCCGCCGACGGGACGCGCCAGATCATCGCCCGGCGTTCTGGTATAGCGCGTAGGCTGTGCAGGCATCCCTGTGCCGGGGGCAGTTGTTGTGCCGACATCAGCCATCACTTTATCAAAGCCCGTAGCGATGACCGTAATCTTCATCTCATCGCGCATCGTTTCGTCAATCACCGCGCCGAAGATGATGTTGGCATTCTCGTCCGCCGCTTCCCTTATGATGGAAGAAGCTTCGTTGACTTCGTACAGAGTCAGGTCAGGCCCGCCCGTGATGTTGATGAGCACGCCCTTCGCCCCTTCAATCGTCGCCTCTTCCAGCAAGGGACTTGAGATGGCCTGCTGTGTGGCTTCCATCGCACGATGCTCACCCGAAGCGCGGCCTGCACCCATCAGCGCCAGCCCCATTCCGGCCATGATCGCTTTCACGTCCGCGAAGTCCAGATTGATGAGGCCCGGCACGGTAATCAAATCCGAGATGCCCTGCACGGCCTGTCTGAGCACATCGTCCGCGACTTTGAACGAGTCCGCGAGCGAGACGTTACGCTCGACCGTGTGCAGTAGTCTCTCATTCGGAATCGTGATTACAGTATCAACGCACTCGCGCAACTCTCTGAGTCCCTGCTCGGCCTGCAACATGCGGCGGCGTCCTTCGAAATGGAAGGGCTTGGTGACTACAGCCACCGTGAGCGCGTTCAATTCCGTCGCCAGACTCGCGATGATGGGAGCGCCGCCCGTACCCGTGCCGCCGCCAAGGCCCGTTGTAATAAAGACCATGTCCGCGCCTTCCAGGACTTCGATGATCTTCTCCGTGTCTTCAAGAGCCGCTTCACGACCGACTGTCGGATCAGCGCCAGCGCCTAAGCCCTTAGTCAAACGACTGCCGAGTTGAATCTTGATCGGTGCGCGTGAACGTTTCAAAGCCTGCAAGTCCGTGTTGGCGACAAGGAACTCTATGCCCTCTATGCCAGCCTCGATCATGCGGTTGACGGCATTGCCGCCACCACCGCCCACACCAACAACCTTGATGCGCGCGCCGGTGATCGGCGGGTCGTCATCTATGAAAATATTAATCCCACTTCCCGGTTGACGGCCTTCCGGTGTCATATCACATTCCCTCTCTTTCAGACAGGCTCACTGCCAGAGCTGTCCGAAGCCATCTTCGTTTATATTGGGCTGAGCGCGCCGTGAGCACCTATATCTTGCGGACAATATCTTGTGCCGGCTGGCGCCGCAGCATACAACAACTTGTCAAAAAATACTACTGAAACGATTACGAAATTTGGAAACAAAATGCGTGAGCCTTCCGGCAGAGCCTCTTTTGCCCACTAAAGCGCGCATTTCGTTCATCTGCGAGCGCTGCGCGACCAGCGAAAGGCCAGCGGCGGCAGCCCACGCGGGGCTTTGTATATCTTCGATGAGTCCGCCGAAGCGGTCGCGCTCCGGGTAACCTATGCGAACAGGGGCATCAAAGACCTGTTCTGCAACCTCAATCATGCCGTCAAGAAGCGCGCCGCCGCCCGTCACAACCACGCCGCTCGATAGCTGTCGCTCCCATCCTGACTCCTTTATCTCGTCGGCGACGTGCATCAAAACTTCTTCGGCGCGCGGCTGAAGGATGTCGCAAAGAATTTGACGCGAGAGCTGTCTGGGCGCACGACCGCCCACGCTTGGCACGTCCACAAGCTCGCCGCGCTGCATTTCACTTAAGCTTGTGCTCGAAGCGCAGCCGACCGTGCGCTTAATCTTTTCGGCTTCCGGTATGGGTGTGCGCAGGCCGAAAGCGATGTCGTTGGTAAAGTGCGAGCCGCCAAGGGCAAAGACGGCTGTATGCTGAACCGCGCCGCGCTGGTAGATGACAAGCCCGGTTGTCTCCGCGCCTATGTCCACGAGCGCCGCGCCAAACTCCTTGTCATCCTCAGTCAAAGAAGCTTCGGCGGAGGCGAGTTGTTCGAGCACCATGTCGGCCACAACAAGACCTGCGCGATTGACGGCGTTGATGGCGTTCTGCCGCGCGGTCACAGGGCTGGTCACTATGTGAACCTTGACGGCGAGGCGAGCGCCGATCATGCCTACGGGATCGTTGATGCCGTCCTGGTCGTCAACTATGAACTCCTGCGGAAGGCGGTCAACAATTTCGCGCCCCGCTGGAAGCTGTATGGCACAGGCAGAATCAATCGCGCGGCGCACATCGTCGGCGGTAATCTCGCGGTCGCGGCCAGAGACTGCGACGATTGCCTGACCGTTAAATCCCATGATGTGCGAGCCTGCCAGGTTGATTGTGACCTCTTCGGCTTCAAGGCCGCTCATGCGTTCGGCATCTTCCACAGAGCGCTTGATGGCATCGACGGCGGCTTCAGGGTTGACGATGACGCCTTTGCGCAGGCCACGCGCTTCCGCTTCGCCGATGCCTACGATCTCTATGAGACCGCTGTCACCCTGCTCGCCGATGATGCACGTCACCTTGCTTGTCCCTATGTCTAGGCCGACCGTATGTTGCTGGCGCTTAGCCATCCGAAACTCCTCTGCCTACGCTCAAACGAATCCGCAGGTTAACCGACGCGGCGTGGCCGACTCTGCCCTTTAGCATTATCGGCGGCTCGTTCCTTCTTCTCCGTCTCTTTCTTATCACTCTTCTTCTGCTCATCGCGGCGCGCATCCGCACTCGCTTCCGGTTTCTTCTTTCCGCTTTCAACAGTCGCGAGGCCGCGCCCACCCGTTCCTTCTTTCGCAGTGTCCGACTCATTTGAGCTGGAACCAGCATTGAGGCTCGGAGCATTCGGGCTGCGGCCAAGCACAACGCTATCGCCGCTCTTCATCCACCTGGAGGCATCAACATAGGTGATGAAGGGGCCGACAGGCGTCGTGCGGCTTTTGTCCAGTTCCATCAATGCCCTTTGCAGCCGGTTGCCGAAGTTCTCCTTGCCTATGCGAACTTCTATTTGCGAATCAGTGCCCGTGAGTTGCACGCGCACGTCCGTCAAATCAATCAGATTCACTTCGCTGACGCGCTCCGTTAGCCCAAGCTTCTGCCATTCTGTCAGCATCTCCAGATACTTCTCTATGCGTGCGCGATTCTCCCCACGTGCCGCATTAGTCCCGCTTTCATCCCAGCCGCGTATGAAGAAGGGCGGCCATTTATCGTTTGACTGAAGCACACCGAGCGCGACCGCATCGTCATCCACCCAGACGAGTCGCCCTTCGGAGGTACGCACCACTGCGCGCTGCTCTCGCTCGACTATACGCACGCGCAGGCCATCCGGCAGAACACGAGAGACGATGGCGCGTCGCACCCAGGGTAGTCTTTCAAGCTCGGCACTTAGCGCGTCCAGGTTTGCGCGCCAGACGCCCATGGGCTGAGCGGCGCGGCGCACAACCGCTTTGATTTCGTCGGGCGAAACGCGCGTGGTTCCGGCCACATCAACCGAGCGCACCTGAAAGAAAGAGGCAGAGGCGGCGGCACGATAGCCCGCAAAGACGAGCACGCCTGCGACCACCGCGAGCACCACTTTGGTTATCACCGGCAGGTAGCCTAGAAATCTTCTAAGGCTTGATGGTATGCTGCGGGTCTGAGCGGAAGAGTTGCGCGCACGCCGCGCAGGGCGCTGCACAATCTCGCCTGAACGGGCGCGCCCGCCGCCGCCTCCCCCATTTCTTCCCGCACGCGGTGTAACAACCTGCTCTTTCAATCCAACTCCTTCAATAGTCCAGAGAGCCTGGAGAGTCCTGAGAGTCTAGAGAGTCAACTGGATTCTTTCTTTTCACTCTCTAGACTCTCCAGACTCCCAAGACTCTCCAGACTTTCTTCCGCGCTCCAAAGCTCTACTTCATATTCCAATTCGATTCCGTGCTCGCGTCGTACGCGCTCTCTAATTTCTTCTGCAAGTGCGAGGGCATCTTCAGCGCGAGCGTTTTCGCCTTCGGTCACTATGAAGTTGGCGTGAACGGGGGAAACGATTGCGCCGCCGCGCCGTGTGCCCTTCATGCCCATCTCGTCAATCATCTTGCCCGTGCCGATATGGCTTCCCGGAGGATTCTTGAAGAAGCAGCCCGCGCTTCGTGCGCCGTGCGGCTGTGTGGCGAGTCGCTGCCGCTTGGCCTCTTCCATGCGCGCCTTTATTTTTTCGGGGTCGTCCCGTTGAAGACGCAGCGTTGTGCCCAGCAGCAACTCGCCTTCACGAAAAGATGTGTGGCGGTAATTCCACTCGACTTCGCTTCCGGGGACATCTACGACGCGGCCTTCGCGCGCAACCCTCACACTTTCCGTTACCGTTCCTATCTCGTGGCCGTACGCGCCCGCGTTCATCCAGAGCGCGCCGCCGACAGTTCCGGGGATGCCGCCCAGTCCTTCAATGCCTGAAAGCCCGCGCCGCGCCGCATCAACACAGAGACGCGGCAGGCTGTAGCCCGCGCTCACACTTACACGCTCACCATCGAAGCGGGCTTCACCCTTCAAATCCTTCAGGCTCAGGACGACGTAATGATGCTCTCTATCATCTGCCAGCACGTTGCTGCCGGAGCCTAGAGCGCGCCATGCAACATCAGCCTTCTCCAGCTCGTCAACGAGCCGTGCAGCCTTCTCTTCCGTGTCGGGCGAGATAACCCAGTCAATCGTGCCGCCCACTTTCAAGCTGGTCAACTCAGCAAAGCGTCGGCCACGTTCTGCGCGCACGCCAAGCCGCGCCGCGACCTCTTCAATCGCAGCGTCTCGCTTTGCAAATTCCGCTTTGCTTTCTACATCTACCGCCATAAAACTTCCGGCCTCTACTGATGAAAGAATTCCGGTGGCTCAACTTCCTTGATCGCGTAGGATTTCAATAAACCACATTGCACGCAGCGCCAGCTCTCAACCGAGCGGCACTCCTTGTCACTGGTTTTCGTCCCCTGCCATATGGAACTCTCCGGGCTTCCTTTTATCCAACGCTGAACCAGAACAAGCGCTGATGATTTGTCGAATATGAATCCCTCTTCCAGCTCCCCGCTGCAAGCCGGGCATTTTTTCTGCTCTCCCGCCATCTTCAAAATCTTTCTTCAGCTTGCGGTCGCCTGTTCGCGGCCACGCAGGAGCGTAAGCAACTGTTCGCCGACTCGATACACAGGCCCCGCGCCGAGCGTGATAACCAGATCGCCCGCATGCACGCTCTCACGTAAAACCTCTGCGGAAGAATCCAGCGCGCCTATGTAATGCGCGTTCTTGTGGCCGTAGCGCTTGATGGCTTCCGTCAATGCTTCACTCGTTATGCCTTCCATAGGGTCTTCGCTCGCGGCATAGATGTCCGCGACAAAGAGCGCGTCGGCGTTATTAAAGGAGCGCGCGAACTCTTCCATCTGGTCGCGCGTGCGTGTGAAGCGATGCGGCTGAAAGAGCACTACGATGCGGCGGCCAGCCGAGCCTATCTTCGCTGCGGCGAGTGTGGCCTTTATCTCCGTCGGATGATGACCGTAATCGTCAACGACCATAACGCCCTGCTCTTCACCCTTGAACTGAAACCGCCTGTCTGCGTTCGTGAAATTGCTGAGCGCTTCGGCTATACGCTCGAACGGCACGTCCAGCTCAAAGCCTACGGCGATAGCCGCCAGCGAGTTGTAAACATTATGAAGTCCGGGGACGCGCATGGTTATGTCGCCCACCGCATCATTGCCGCGCCAGACCGAAAAGGCCGAGCCGAAGCCCTGATCGAATCTGATGTTGTGCGCGGAGACATCCGCCTGCGCGCTCAAGCCGTAGGTGATGCGACGCCGCTTGACGTGCGGGATGACGGCCTGCACCTGCGGGTCGTCCAAACAAAGGATTGCCGCGCCGTAGAACGGAACCTTGTTGACAAAGCTCGTAAAGCACTCGCGCATGTCGTCCATGTCCGTGTAGTAATCCATGTGCTCGCGGTCGATGTTGGTGACCACGGCGATTGATGGCGAAAGCATCAGGAACGAGCGGTCGCTTTCGTCAGCTTCGACTACCATCAGGTCGCTCTTGCCCAGACGGGCATTCGAGCCGAAAGCGCCGACCACACCTCCCACTACAATCGTCGGGTCAAGCTCCGCCCGCCCCAACACCGTCGCCACCATAGAGGTCGTAGTGGTCTTCCCGTGCGAGCCTGCGACCGCAACCGAATAGGACTTGAGCCGCATCAACTCCGCCAGCATCTCTGCGCGCGGAATGACCGGAATCGAAGCGCGTCGCGCTTCCACGATCTCCGGATTGTCATCGCGCACCGCGGTCGAGCGCACGACCACATGCGCATCGCCCACGTTCTCTGCCGCGTGCCCTTCGTTGAACTCAACGCCCAGCTTCTCCAGCCGAGCGGTCACATCCGATCCCTTCAAATCCGACCCCGAAACACGAAAGCCCAGATTGACCAGCACCTCCGCGATGCCGCTCATCCCTATGCCGCCGATGCCGACGAAATGAATGTGTTGAATGTGACGAAACATAAATTAGCTGTCAGCGTTCAGCTATCAGCACTCAGCTTTTCAGTTTTAGCTGACGGCTGATGGCTGACTGCTATTAGCTTTCTTTATCAGCTCTTGCATCAAATCTACTGTCGTACTCGCTGCGTCGCCGCGTGCCATCTTGCGGCTGGCTTCTTCCATTACAGTAATCGCGTCCGGCTCACTCACGAGTGCGGAGATTTCTTTCGCCAGCCGCTCGCCGGATAGTTCCTGCTGCAAGATCATGCGGGTTGCTCCTCCAGCTTCAAGCGCTTCGGCGTTCTTGCGCTGGTGGTCGTCCGCGGCGAAAGGGAACGGAATCATGATCGCAGCTTTGCCAGCCGCAACCAGTTCCGCGCTCGTCGTCGCCCCGGCGCGGCAGATTATCAAATCCGTGTCGGCGAATTCCGCCACCATGTTGTCAATGTAGCGCCGCACACTGGAGCGCTCCGCCCACCCTGCATCAACGTAGCCGCGCCTGACGCGCTCGTAATCGGCCTCGCCCGTCTGGTGCGTAACAAAGAGCGTGTCGCGCTCTTTTTCCAGAAGCGGGAGCGCTGCGACTATCGCGTCGTTGATGGCGCGCGCGCCCTGCGAGCCGCCGAAGACGAGCAGGGAAAAACGCGCAGTGTCTCGCGTCTTGCGCGGAATGTCAAAGAATTCGCGGCGCACTGGATTTCCAGTCAAAACTCCCTTGCCGCGAAAATGCGTAAGCGACGCTTCAAAGGTGACCGCCGCGCGGTCTACGAAACGCGCCAGCACGCGATTCGTCCAACCCGGCAGCGCGTTGGATTCCATCACGAGCGTGGGAACGCGCATCAGCGCAGCCATTAAAAGAACCGGCCCCGATACATAGCCGCCTGCGCCTATGACTATGTCCGGCTTGAACTCGCGTATAAGGCGACGAGCCGCAAAGAAACTCTTCGGCAGGAGAAGTAGACCGCGCACACGCGCCATCAGCCCCACGTTCTTCAACCCTGCGCTTTCAATGAGCGAAAGCTCAAAACCCGCCTGCGGCACAAGTCGTGTTTCAAGACCGCGCGCCGTCCCTACAAATCTCACGCTCGATCCGTCATCGCGCCGCATCACCTCTTTTGCTACGGCGATGCCGGGATAAATGTGCCCGCCCGTTCCACCGGCAGCTATCAAGACACGCATCGCACTCATACAGGACGCGTAGACGCAGGCACGCGTAGTAGACGCGTCGCCGTATTAACGAGCGCACGCGCAGTTCCCTTTTTTCTCTCTGCGTCGCCGCGTTTGATTGTCTCAGCGTCGCCCACGCTTCCGGCGTACTGCGAGATGTTCAAGAGTATGCCGACCGCAACGAGCGTCGGCACAAGGCTTGATCCGCCGTAGGAGATGAACGGCAGCGGAATCCCTTTCGTCGGCACGAGCGACAAAACGACGCTGATGTTAAAGAGAGCCTGCACGACGATGGCCGATACCAATCCCATACCTAAAAGCATCCCGAAGCGGTCGGGCGCACCCAGGGCTGCTCTGAGTCCCCGCCACAAAAAGATGCCGAAGACGAGCAGGATTAAAAGCGCGCCCAAGAGTCCAAGCTCTTCGCCTATGACTGCGAAGATAAAGTCGGAGTGCGCGAATGGCAGAAAGAACATCTTCTGCCGCCCTTGCGCGAATCCAAGCCCGTTGATTCCGCCTGAGCCGACGGCAATCAAAGACTGCACCACCTGAAAGCCGCTGTCCTGCGGGTCAGACCAGGGGTCTAAGAAAGTAATCATGCGCCGCATACGCCACGGCACGAAGATAAGCATCATGACGATGCCAAAGAGCGCCGGAGCCGCAGCCATCCCCAGATGCAGTAGCCGCACGCCCCCCGTGTAACACATGACCACACACACGACCGCGAGCATCATCGCCGTTCCTAAATCCGGCTCCGCTACGACGAGCAGTGCGAGCACGCCCGTCACAGCCATCGCAGGCACAAAGGTTCGCCAGAAAGAGCCTTCTTCTCCGGCGCGTTTTTCAAGGAAGTAAGCCAGAAAGATCGCCAGCGCGAGCTTTGACAACTCCGAAGGCTGAGCGGAAAAGCCCGCAAGTTTAATCCAGCGATGCGCGCCGTTGATGCGCGGGAAAGCAAAGACGGCCAGCAGCAGAAAGAGAGTCAGGCCAAGCAGAGCGTAAACCAGCTTTCGATTACGCAGGCGCTGGTAATCGAAATGCATCGCAAAGAGCATGGCCGCAAACCCTATGACAGTCCAGATGGCTTGCTTGACGAAGTAGTAATATGGATTACCGTTCTCCTGATAAGCCAGGACGGAGGACGCGCTGTAAACCATGACGACGCCAAAGAGCGCCAGCCCCGCCGCCGCCGCAAACAACCATCTATCCGCCTGTAGCTTTCTAGCCATAAATAAAGCTTTCAGCTTTGGGTGCCGGGTGCCGGGTGCCGGGTGCCGGTTTTTTCTTCCGACACCTGACACCCGGCACCTGACACCTGTAGCTTTGCTACCTCTTCCTTGAACGCTTCGCCCCTGTGCTCGAAGGATTTGAACATGTCGAAGCTGGCGCAGGCCGGGGCAAGCAGCACGGCATCGTTGGGTTCTGCCGCTTCAAATGCGCGGCGCACGGCATCGCTCATGTCTGTGGCTCTCTCTATTGGAGCTTCCCCGCCCAGCTCGCGCTCGATTGTCCGGGCGTCTTCGCCGATTAAAATAAGCTTGCGCGCGTGGCTGCGAATAAGCGGCGCAAGCGGCGCATAGGGCGCTTGTTTGCCGCGCCCGCCGAGGATTAAAACTATCCTGCCTTCGTCTTCCGAGAGAGCTTCGAGCGCTTTAAGCGTCGCATCCACGCTCGTCGCCTTCGAGTCGTTGTAGAAAGTCACACCGCCTATTTCGGCGACACGCTCCATGCGATGCTCTACAGGTCGAAAATTCCTGACCGTCTCGCGCATTGATTCAACCGATGCTCCGCAGGCAAGGCCAGCACTCAAAGCCGCCAGCACGTTCTCTACATTGTGCAGCCCGCGCAGTTGCATCTCGTCGCGTCGCATCAAAACCCTCTCGCCCTCGCGTGTGCGCGAAATCAACTCACGCCCGCGCAGGAACAAACCTTCTTCCAACTCCCGTCGTGTGCTGAAGAGGACGGTGTGCGCGCGCAACCCCGTAGCCCAGCTTGAGACTATCTCGTCATCAGCATTCAGCACCGCCACATCGCCCGCCGTCTGGTTGCGAAAGATGCGGTGCTTGGCGGCGGCGTAATCCGTGACTGTCTCGTAGCGATCCATGTGGTTCGGCGTCACGTTCAAGCAGAGCGCAACCTGTGGGTGAAAGCTTTCAATCGTCTCAAGCTGAAAGCTTGAGACCTCTACGACCGTCCAGCTATCATCACGCGAGCTTTCAACCAGCGAGATGAGCGCCGTGCCTATGTTGCCGCCGACCTGCACGTTTAGCCTCGCGTCCTTCAGAATCTCGCCGATTAGAGTCGTGGTCGTGGTCTTGCCGTTCGTGCCCGTGATGGCGACCATTCGACCACGCAAGAAACGTGATGCAAGCTCGACTTCGCCTATGACTTCCGCCCCGGCTCGTTCCGCATAGCGAATCGGAATACTTTTTGTAGGCACGCCCGGACTGACCACGACCAACTCAATCTGATCCAGCAACCACGTTGGAACATCGCCGCCAATCAACCCTACGCCCTGCTCTTTCAAAGAACGTGCTTCTTCGCTCCACTCTTCAACGGGCTTGCGATCATTGAGGCCGACGACTGCGCCGCGCTCACTGAGGAAACGCGCGCAGGCTATGCCGCTGCGCGCCGCGCCTATGATTAAGACTTTCTTGCCCGAAACTTCCAAACCCGTTCTCTACCGATCAAGGTCAGTGCCGCCTGCGGTAGCGGGCGGGTATCAGCGAGCCAACCACCCGCTACCGCAGGCGGTACTGACAAATTAGCGCAGCTTGAGTGTTGAAAGACTCAAGAGCGCGAAGAGGATGGCTAGAATCAGAAAGCGAAAGACCACTTTAGATTCCCGCCAGCCCTGTAACTCGAAATGATGATGGAGCGGCGACATCTTGAAGATGCGCCGACCCGTCATCTTAAAAGAGGCGACCTGCAACATCACGGAGAGCGCCTCTATGACAAACACGCCTCCGACCATCAACAGCATGAACTCCTGCTTGGTCAGGATGGCTATGGTTCCGATAGCGCCGCCGATTGCAAGGCTCCCTACATCGCCCATGAAGACTTCCGCAGGCGGCGCGTTGAACCACAGAAAGCCTAGACTTGCTCCGGCCATCGCGCCGCAGAAGACCGTTAGTTCCGCTGCCTCCGGCCTCCAGCTTAAATCCAGGTATCTAGCCCAGCGCGCGTCCGAAATCAGATAGGTGAAGGCCGTCAGCGCGGCGGTCGCTATGAAAGTGATGCTGATTGCCAGACCATCAAGGCCGTCTGTCAGGTTCACCGCGTTTGACGAGCCGAGCAGTACGATGATGACGAGCGCGAGGTAGAGCCAAGGGCCTATGTAGCTGATGGCCGTGTTCGGGTTCGTGTTTGCCGTCGCCTTGAAGAACGGGATGTTGACGTTCCAGGAGTACTTCTGATTCTTGGCAATCTCGTCCGGATAAGCCTCTTCCAGCAGCGCGCGGTTAAGCCGCACCAGATCATCGCCCTTCGGATTCTGCGCGAGAAGCTTTCTGGTATCTTCGTTCAGCTTCACCCTGGTAAACCGGCTCTCGTCATAAAGCGATGTTCCGGCGCGCATGATGCGATTCAATTCATCTGTCAAAGACCTTTGCACGGCCTCAGAGGGTGTGCTCGTGCCGTCATACTCGGTTATCTCCTGCTGCAAAGAGTAGCTCAGTTGCGGGCGCAGGTACTGCGAAACTGGGTCGCGTCCCTCTTGCAGCTTGAGCATTAACCGCGACGGGTCTTTCATATCACCCATGCGCAAGAGCGGTGAGGGCACCGAAAAGGTTGTCGAAAGATAGAGCGCAAGCCACACGCCTATGGCTATGAGAAGTTGAAAGATCAACTTCTTTCTGCCCGTCAGCCCCAGGCTTCGCTTCTTAGCCATCTTCGCGTAATCATCCGCGAAGCCTATGGCGGCAAAGCCTATGGTTGCGAGCATCGCTAGCCAGATATACAGATTCGTGAGCTTAGCCCAGAGCAGCGTAGAGAGAATCACGGAGCCTATAACCAGCACCCCGCCCATCGTCGGCGTGCCGCGCTTAGCCATGTGCGCCTGCGGCCCTTCTTCACGAATCTGCTGCCCTACATTCCAGTTCTTCAAAGCCTCTATGACGCGACGGCCAAAAAAGAGCGTGATTAAAAGAGCGGTGATGGCGGCATACGTCGTGCGGAACGTCACATACTGAAAAACGTTCAGCGCCTTAACGATGTACGACTCCCCATCCTTCAGTTGGTTATAGAGCAGTTCGTAGAAGATGTAATAGACCATCTTTAGTTTCAGCCGCTTCTCAGTTTTCTACTGACCCGAACCGTTCATCAGCGCCCACGAGCGCGAACCCGTCACGAAGAGCGCTTACCACCATGTCCGTCCTCACGCCGCGCGACCCCTTGACCAGAACAAGGTCGCCTTCGCGTATCTCATCACAGAGCGCGTGCGCAGCCTCTTCCGACGACTCGAAAAAGCGTGTCGCCTTCGCGGTCATCCCAGCCGATAGCGCGCCCTCTATCATCTCTAAGGCATCCCCTCTTACGCCCCACAGGACATCTATGCCAAGGCGCGCGATTTCCATTCCCACTTCTCGGTGCATCTCTGCGCTCGCAGGGCCAAGCTCAAGCATCTCGCCTGCGATGACTATGCGACGATACGTCGCAGCCTGAGTTTCGGCCAGCGTTCTGACCATGCTTAGCAAAGAGCGCGGGTTAGAGTTGTAGGAATCGTCCACAACTGTAAACCCTGCGGCGAAATCCAGAACTTCGCCGCGCATGTGCGGCGGCACGACCGTTGAAAGCGCGCGCGCAATCTCGGCGGGCGAAATCTTCAAACAGGTAGCCACGCTTGCTGCCGCCAGCGCGTTCATCAAATTATGCTGTCCAGCCATAGGCAGCACCGCTTCGGCTTCGCCAAGTGGAGTGCGAAGACGAAAGCGGCTCTGGCCGAAGCGCGAAGTGTCAACATCGAGTGCCGTTACGTCAGCTTCGTTTTCAATCCCGAAGGTGATGACAGTCCCATCATGCAGCGCTCGCATCCTGATAACCCTCTCATCATCGGCATTGAGGACGGCTGTGCCGCCCGGCTTGAGTCCCTCTATGAGTTCGGCTTTTGCTTTCGCAATGTTCTCAAGCGTGCCCAGATACTCAAGATGAACCGGCGCAACCAGCAGTTCCACGCCTATGTCGGGCGGCGTGATTTTGACAAGCCGCGCAATCTCGCCCGTTGGGCTGGACATGCCCATCTCAAGAACGGCCAGATCAAACTGCGCTGGCGTGCGTCCTTCCGAAACCATCTGAAGAACCGCGAGCGGTAGCCCCAGACCGTTGTTGTAGTTGCGCTCGCTCTTAAGAATGCGGCGACCCGTCGCGCTCAGAATGTGCGCCGTGAAGTCTTTGGTCGTGGTCTTTCCGGCGCTGCCCGTGATGGCAATGACCGGACGCGACCACGATTCATAGACGCGGCGTGCCAGAGTCTGAAGAGCGGCAATCGCATCCTCGACCAGAATCAGGCGGTCGCCCATCGCGCGTAAAGCTTCCACCGAGCGCACGCGGTCGATGCGCGCTACTGCCGCCAGAGCGCCGCGTGTGAGCGCACCGTGGATGAAGCGATGACCATCCTCGAACTCGCCATTGAAACCGGCGCGCGTGTAGTCTTCCTGCGAGAGCGCGAAGAAAAGCTCGCCCGCCTCGATTGAGCGCGAATCAATCGAAAAGTTTTTGATTTCTTTGTCAAACATCTCGGCGCTGACACCTTCGGTGTTTGCGCTCATCAAACTCGCTGCATCTCTCAGATTCAAGCTTCTGACCAAAGCCTCCCTACGCTTTTTCTAAATATCATCTTGCGCGTAGGGAACTGAAATGGTCAACCTCAGCGACCGAGCGGCGCGTTGTTTCCTTATTTGCGCCCTTTTCATCGCTCATAGAGGTCTCAGCAGAAGCTTTCTCTCTCGCGCCGCCACGCGCTGCGAGCGGCCATGATTGTGTCTCGCAGCCCTCGGCGCTACCACTAATACTCACGCCTTTCTGCATGACACGACTCCGGCGCAGACGCTTGCGACACTCCAAAACTCTCTGTCTTGTTCCGTGATGAAGGCACATGATGATTTTGGATTTTGGATTTTAGATTTTGGATTAACGAAGCGGGATTGAAGTTACTCAGGATGAGCGGTCACTCCAATCCAAAATCTAAAATCCAAAATCGTCTCAGTCGCTCCTACCGAATTCAATGCGTACGGTTCGTCCGGCTTCCACCTCTGCGCCAACCGCCGGAGACTGTCGCAGTGCGCGTCCTTCGCCGCGCGCTTCCATCTGTAAGCCAAGCTGAGCGCAGATGCGCGCCGCGTCACGCACGCTCTTGCCGCGCAAGTCCGGCATCAACACGCCGCGCGCGGTCGCAGGCGCGTAGATAACTTCATCTGCCCCCTGTGTACCTGTCGCACTCGCGCTTTGCGGCAGAGTCGCCGCGCGCTCCTGCTCCTGTCGCTGCAATTCGGCTCGCACTCTATCCGCATTTTCAGAATCGCGCATTGCGCTTGCAATCGGATTGTCCAGCTTTATCTCCATATCGGGCGCAACGTTAAGGTCGGGCAGAATCTGCTGGGCGATTTCGCGGAACACCGGAGCCGCAACATCGCCGCCGTGATATGCGCCCGCAGGCTCGTCAATCACCACTATGATAACGACCGCAGGATTATCAACGGGAGCGAAGCCTACGAACGAGCCTATGTATTTTGTAGACGAATAGGTCTTCGTCTTCGGGTCAATCTTCTGCGCCGTGCCGGTCTTGCCCGCCGCCGTGTAGCCGTCGAGCTGCGCTTTCTTGGCCGTCCCGTTTAAGGTCACGCCTTCCAGCATGTGTCGCAGTTGTTGCGCCGTCTCTACGCTGACGACCCTGTGCTGTTCAGGCTCGGCCCTGTAAACCAGCGAGCCGTCTGTGGCGCGAATCTCCCGCACCAGATGCGGCGCAAAGCGCAGGCCGTCGTTGGCAAGCGCGCCGAAGGCCGCGGCCATCTGCACGGGCGTCACGCCCACTTCCTGCCCGATTGCTATCGAACCCATCGAAGACGGCTGCCATCTTTCGACAGCACGCACCAGCCCGCTCGTCTCTCCCGGCAGTTCCACCGCCGTCTTCGAGCCGAACCCGAAACGCTTCATGTACTCGTACATCTGCGCGTCGCCGACACGCA
>DASWQH010000030.1:0-50762 GCA_036403815.1 Pyrinomonadaceae bacterium
AAATCCAGCAGTTTTTGGTCAGGCGTCATGAGAGGGCTTCTCCTCAGAGCTGTTTTGAGACCTAAAACGCCAGCAATCATGAACTGAAAATAAAATCCTGTCAATAATTGGTTTCCGAAAAGGTGCATTATCGGAATTGCCATGAGAAGAGAAAGATTTAACTGTGGAACGTCTCTTTTTGTAACAGTTTACTTTCTGTGAAACCTTATTCTACCCATTGATTAATTGCTGAATACGGGCTCTACTCAGGACAAAATTTACCTTTAAGATTATCCTTCCTACAAAGTTATAGTAAGTACGGAGCTTGGTAATTTCACGGGATTTATTATAACCATATCTATTACTACCAATGAAATATGCTACCCCCCTATAAGATTTCTGTTGTTTTTTAAGCCTGTTATGTGTTATATGCCGTACTATGATACCCGAGAGTGTCTTTTCAATTTCGCCTAACCCTCGCTTCTTCTACATCACTCCGAGCGTGCAGGCAGCTATTGCCAAGACCCAGTACGTGATCCGCGCCAAGCAGGGGCTGACCACGATTATCGGCGATGTAGGGCTTGGCAAAACTTCCCTCCTACGCCTGCTTTACAACGATTACGATGATAACACTGCCTACACTTCGGCCTTCATCGTAAATCCGAAGCAGACCAGCGAGACCGCATTTCTCAAGGCAATCTGCACGGAATTCGGTGTAAAAACCAAGCGAAGCCAGCGCGAGACGGAATACGAGCTGCGCGCTTTCCTTATAGATCAGTACCGGCAAGGCAAAAACGTTGTGCTTTTCATCGACGAGGCGCAGCAGCTCCGCGGTCCCATGTTCGAGCAAATTCGCCAGATTCTGAATTTTGAGACCGACGAGACCAAGTTAATCTCCATCGTCATGGCGGGCCAGGTTGAACTTCGGTACAAGCTCGCCGACAGGAGCAAACGGGCGCTCGTCTCCCGCATTGCCGTGTCTTCAACCCTGGATGCTCTCACTCCTGAAGAGACCGCTGGAATGATCGAATTTCGCTGCACCGTGGCGAACGTCAAAAACCCGTTCGAGCCAGAAGCCATTTCCGCCGTCTATCAGTGGTCTAAAGGCGTGCCTCGCGAGGCTATAAAGCTATGCGCGATGGCCGTCCAGTATGCGAGCCTCAACGGGCTGGAAAAGATTCCGGCTGATCTAGTTGAACTCGCCGCGACAGACATTGTTCGACCGTCTGACGAGTCGGAAGAGATGCCGCCCCCCAATCACGGAACAATGAAAGCGGTGCGTGAATCTGTATGAGCGAAGAGCGTAAGTACGTCACTTTCCGTGATTTACGCACAGTGGCTAAACCTGAGCCCGCACAGGAAATTATTGAAAAAGCGCCCCCTACTAGTACACCTAGTAGCCCTAGTGATACCAGTATATCTAGCGCATCTAGTATAACTAGCTCACCTAGTCCTACTAGTACAGCTCAAGATACTGAAAAACTTAAAAAACCTGCCATTGCTCCCGAGCGCGACTTTCACCGGGTTCCGAATTCCGTGACACGGCGCGCCATTCCGGAAGGTTTATTCAGAGGTAAGAGCAAGCAGGTATGGGACTATCTGTGGAGCATTTCGCGGGGGGCAATTATCCCGGTCAGATCTGTGAGAAAGTCCCGGCGAGAGATCAAAGCCGGGGCAGGCCTCGGATCAATGGTTACAGTGGATGCCGCGTTGGATCATCTGGAAATGGTAGGCTTGATCAGAATCAAACCCGCCATCGGCTCGCTGATTGGCAACGAGTATGAGGTGTTCACTCCAGAGGAAGCAGGTACTAGTACATCTAGTATAACTAGTATATCTAGCCCTACCCAGAAAGTAGCAGAACTAGATGTACCAGAATCTAGTAGTACTAGTACAACTCAAATTGTTGATAATAATAGCAGTTACGGGCAGCCTAAGACTTCTTTTAAGACTAATAATACAAATTATGATGATGATGAGGCTTTCGCCCGTTTTATTGAGTCTTGGAAAAAGGCGGCAAAAGAGATAACCGGCAGAGAGCCTTCCAGAGCAGAAGCCGCTAGATGGCAGGAATTGGCTGATGTTCTGATCACGGAACTGAAAATAGCGGCGGCACGAACAACCGTCTCCTCAGTACCTGCATTCCTAAGTGAACATCTGAGGCGCAGGCTTTGGAAGAAAGACAAGCAACAACTGAGCGATGAAAATAGAGCCGACGCGAATGAGTCGAAGATAACCAATCAGGATATGGACATCAGCAAGTGCCCGGACTGTGGGGGCAGCGGCATGTACTATCCCCAGGGTTATGAGAAGGGCGTGGCTAAGTGCAGGCACGAAAGACTCGTAGCGGAGGGAACTGGCGGGTAAGAAATCCAGAGGCGGGACCTATGCCTTTAACCTGGGAACAACTCGCCGCGAGAGAACCTGAGCTGGGCCGGTTGCGCGAAGAGATAGAGCAGGTAGAAGCAATTGATTCAACTTTCTGCGCGAATCGAATCTGGTACGAAAGATTGAAGCCACGGATGATGAAGCTCGTTGGAGACATGGCGCAAAGTGAGGACCCCGTAATCATTTCATCGGAAGCGTATGATCTGTCATACCAGACTCTTTATCACCTCCTGCCGCCGTGTCATCACGAGGGAGGGTGCTACTGGGCACCCACAAAGAACAGCGATCTAACAGACTTTTGACCTGAGGGAATGAGTAACGAATGTCAGTAGCCTTCGGCGCCGTCTACACGCGCCCCTGGACAGCAAACCTGATTCTCGACCTCGCCGGTTATCGCGCGGAAGAGAACCTGGTCGACATGATGGCCGTGGAGCCTGCCGCCGGCGACGGGGCCTTCCTCATCCCGATGATAGAGAGGTTGGTCTCTTCATGCAGACGGCAGGCTCGACTGCTGAAGGAGTGTGCCCGATCACTTACCGCTTACGAATTAGAAGAGGCGGCCGCCGATCAATTACGAAAGGCCACCGGGGATAAGCTCACTGACCTCGGTATCTCAAAAGTCGAAGCACAAAAACTCACTTCTTCCTGGATAAAGAATGGAGACTTCCTTTTAGATGCCGGCAGACACAATGGTACGTCGCTGCCTTTCAAAGACGACGCGGCTCAGGAGAAAAACAGTGGCGTAGATTTCGTCATCGGCAACCCGCCTTACATCCGCCTGGAGGAGATACCACAGAATAGAAATACTCTCTACAGATCAATGTTTTCGACAATGAGGGGCAGGGCAGACATCTACGTGGCCTTCTACGAAGCGGCGCTCAGGCTTTTAAAGCCCGGAGGAGTGTGCGCGTTCATATGCGCCGACCGGTGGATGGTTAATCACTACGGGATAGAGTTGCGTCGACTCATCACTTCCGAGTACAGCGTTGAAGCCGTGATCGAGATGCACAACGCTGAAGCCTTCGAGACCGAAGTCGATGCGTACCCCGCGATCACTGTCATCCGGCGCGCCGAGCAGGGGCAGGTGCTCGTGGCACGAGCCGGTTCAACGGCCAGAGAACGGGACGCCTCCGCCTCGGCATTTCTTCTGCGCAATTTCACCAAGGGTTCAAACGGCGCGCCGCTTCCCGAAGGCTTCGAGGGGTGCCGGGCTGATGGCTGGTTTAAGGGAGGCGATCCGTGGCCGTGCACTTCGCCGAAGCGCCTGGCCCTGTTGAAACATCTGGAAGAGCGCTTTCCGCCTCTTGAATCCCCAGTCTCCGAAACGAAGGTCGGAATCGGTGTGGCCACGGGGCTTGACGAGGTCTTTATCACCAAAGACTCCGGTCTTGTAGAAAGAGATCGATTGCTATCCATTGCCGTGACGAGTGACATCGCTACGGGAACATTCAAATGGTCCGGTAGCTATCTGATCAACCCCTGGACAGAAGAAGGACTCGTCGATCTAAAAGATTTCCCGGGGCTAAGGAAGTACTTTGAAGAGCACCGGGATAAGCTTGAGAAGCGCCATGTGGCGCGCGTCCATAAACGCAACTGGTATCGCACCATTGACAGAGTAAATCTAGAGCTCCTGAAAAAATCAAAGCTATACGTGCCCGACATCAAGAACACGATTCACCCGGTACTTGATGAGGGAACAAGCTATCCCCACCATAACCTCTACTTCATCATTTCAAACCGGTGGGACCTACGTGTCCTCGGTGCCCTCCTGATGAGTGATGTCGGTAAGTTCTTCGTAGAATCCTATGGGGTGCGAATGCGTGGTGGCTACCTACGTATGCAGGCGCAGTACCTGCGGCGCATACGGTTGCCGTTACCTGAGCAGATTCCGCCGGCGCAATCACAGGCCCTCGTCGACGCATTTGATGAGCGCGATGCAGCAGAGGCCACCCGCATGGCTTTAAAAGTCTACGGCATTGATGGGATCCCTCCGGAGGAGTAAAGAGAGCCTGTTTGGTATTTGACCCTTCACAACTAGACGAGCTTGAAAGACGCTTCCACGAGGCCGTCCAGAAGTTCTGGTTGACGCGAGAAGAGCAGCAGCAACGGCAGCAAGCTGCGGGGCGCGTTGACGCGGGTACGCGCGGAGCAGTCACCGGCGGAAAGCAGATGAGCGCGCTTGAGGAGCTCGTAGTTAATATCGTAGAGGGCGCAGGGCTGCGGCACCCTACGATTGAGACGGATCCCGAGCTGGCAGGGTTCACAATCCGAACCGGCAGTAAGCTGGAGCTTCCAGGATACTACAGGCCTGAGAAACGCTGGGACATGCTGGTGCTAGCGCGCGGGCAGCTGGTAGCCGCCATTGAGTTTAAGAGTCAGGTTGGTTCATTCGGCAAGAACATCAACAACCGCGCCGAAGAAGCAATCGGGAGCGCTGAAGACATCTGGAAGGCTTACAGGGAAGGGCTATTCCATGATAGCCCGCGTCCTTTTCTCGGCTACCTTTTCCTGCTAGAGGATGCACCAGAGGTTCACGCTCCTATTGGCAATCAAGAGCCCCATTTCGAGGTCGATCCTGAGTTTAAGAGGGCGTCTTACAGCAAACGGTATGAACTCCTGTGCCGCCGCCTAGTATTAGAAAGACTTTACACTGCCGCCTGTTTGGTTCTAACTAGCAAGAGTGAATTAACAAGCATTACGCAACCAGCCGAAGATCTCACTTTCAGACGCTTTGCTGCCGCGCTAGTTGGACATGTGCAGACATTTCTTTTGAGTCAGTAACTCCAGAGCAGAGCATAGTCTGCGTTGGTATAGGGCAAGTAAATAATTGTATCAGTCTGGATGTCGTCCAGATGACGGGCAGAGGAAGTAACCCGGGCAGTACGGGCAATGATCATCTTTCGGATGTGCGACGAACTTCTCACAAGCCACGCCCTGTAGAGCACGTACGCACCATGCCCTAGTCTTCTCCCGAGTATTACGCTCGATTTTTATGTCTAGCGGTTCACTCGCAGACATATAAACGACCTGTATAATGCGGTGAGCATCAGGGCATGCCTCTTCGAGCGCCATGTCATATAGGTCATACAGGAACTGCTCTTCTTTCGACGGTGCCTGTGCCGGGCCGATGCGCATGCGCTGGGCAATAACCAACTTCTGACCGTCTCGAATAACCTCCTCAACATAATCGGGTCTCACTAAGACCTCTCCTTCGTTAAGCGAGATCTTCAATTTCGGCCGCAGCATGCGCGCTTGCGCCGGCGACGTGTAATCAAGGGGGTAATGAACCATCAGGTTGGCATCACGACGGTACATATCATCGTAAGCATGTCCGGCAGGCCCGTTCTCCTCCCACGCCTCGTCCATCATTCGCGAGACCGACTCCCTGTCGACGGAACCTTTCGCAGCGAGAATATCTTCAACCTCCTGCCAGACAACATAGACGCATAAATATGTTTGACCATAAGGAGAATCCCTGCGGCTGTCCTGGATATTCAGGTCGTGCCTATAATGATACTCAAGCGAGCATCTCAGATACGTTATTAGCTGGCGTTCTGTAAGAGTTGGTGTAACCCCTGGAGAATCTGCTATTGCATGACCGGAGCCGCGAGCCTTAGGAACTGGCGGGCGCTGACATTCGGCATTAGGCAATGCATCCTTGATCAGGGACAGAAGGGGTGACTCTTTCCTGTCATAGCGATCTTTACCGTAGCGACGCGAACGGTATAGCCTGAGAGTATCGCGTGCACGCGAGAGAGCGACGAAGAAGAGGAAGAATGCCTCTTCCATGTGCCAATCGAGCATCTCTTCGGTCAGCATACCAGCTGGAGGGGGGCAACGGTTTTTCCTCCCAGCCCAATCCGGCATCGGGAACTGACTCTCGCTAAGATTAGGTATGTGCACGGCGCTGAACTCCAGCCCTTTAGAAGCATGAATGGTCAGTAGCCGCACGGCATCAATATCGTCAGCCCACGCGGGAGTCTGTCTTAGATACTTCTCCTCTCCGGATGTCTTCAGCCTACGTACGTAGTCTAGAAATAACCTCTTCTGGTCGTTCTCCTGCTCACCAAAACGGTCCCTGAGCGCGTAGGTAAGCTGCAGAAACTGGTATATCGCCAAACGCTTTTGCATTGCTTGAACGGAATCGTCGCAGGCAAGCTTCCGTAGATAGTCGCTTTCGACAAACAGGTAACGCGAGAGCAGATTCCAGGCATTGGTCCCATAGTTAAATTCAGAATAGTGTTGGGCGAGGACTTCAAACTTTTGAAGGCCGTCAGTGGATATTTCTTCCGCTTCGCTCGCGCGTTGTAAAGCTTCGGGGAAATACACCTGATTCTTATGGGCCCAAGTGATAAGAGCTCGCACGTCTTGATGAGAAATGTTGTATTCCGGGAAGGGTGCGATTCTATGAAGCGAGCGGCCGTCGACCTCAGCGGCAAGTTCGATAAGCGACAGCATGTCCCGGATTTCAGGTCGCTCCAGAAAGTTACCGAAGTAGAGCACCGGGATGTCCTTGCTCTCGAGCACCGTGCTTAATCGCGACAGGGACGGGTGGGTGCGGCACAACACCGCCTGGTTCCTGTAAGAGACTTTGTCATCATTCTCACTGGAAATGGGCCAGTGGCGGATCTGCTCAATCTCCTCAGCGATCTCTTCGGCTTCCACCTCCGAGGCTCGGGCGACCTTGTAGCGGATTGCGGTAGCCGTCCCATTTGTGCGCGCAACCTCCCAAGATTCGGTGCGCCGGTCTCGCATGGCGCTCATCCTTGAGGCGCACAACTCGAACGATCGAACGATTGGCGGCAGGGAGCGGTAATTAACTCTAAGTTGTACGATACGTGCGTGTGGGTAATCCTTCGCCGTCAGCCGCTTCATGTTTGTCGGGGCTGCGCCGCGGAATCGGTAGATCGCCTGCCTTAAATCACCGACTACCCACAAGCCTTCACCAACTGGACCTACAATTTGCTTCAACAATAGTCTGCTTGCGGTATTGACGTCCTGATACTCGTCAACCAGAACGTGCTTGTAACGCGCCCGAAGAGACTCGCGCACGTCCCTGTTACGCTTTAGAAGCTTCACTGCTAGAAACAGAAGATCTCCGTAGTCGAGGTAGCCGTTCTGTTTCAGCAGCTCTTGGTACTGCAAATAAACATGAGCGACTTCAAGAGCGCGTAGGGCTTTCCGACGCTGTTCTTCTCCTTCGTTACCCTTCGAGGCTGAACGGTGCTCATTGGTGGCAAGACGAGCATACAGCTTTGGGCTGATCAGTTCGTCTTTGGCGCGCGAGATAGCGTCCAGTATATCCGGGAGGCACGCCACCGGATCACGCAGGGAACGGTAATACTCCAAGTTAAGTTTCGCCAGCGATTGTTCGAGCATGAGGCGAGCCTCGAGCGGGTCGATAATCGTTGGCTTGGCAGGGAGGCTGAGCCGGTCATAATGCTTATGTACAAGTTCCAAACCGAATGCGTGGAAGGTCCCAATCCACATTTGGGACGCGTCGGCTGAAACTGCGGAGACGACGCGCGAGTACATCTCTTCGGCTGCTTTGTTGGAGAAGGTCAGTGCGAGTATCTGCGACGATTCGATTCCGGGCTGATCCAGGAGGTAAACCGCCCGACCTACTAGCGCTCTCGTTTTGCCCGTGCCGGGTCCGGCGTCAACAAGTATCGGGCCTGAACCGTGTGCCGCCGCGCGCTGGCTCGGGTCGAGTTTAGAATCATCCGGCGTCTGCTGCTTAACTTGGCCTTCTGGTTCCTTAATCTCCGGCGCGAGCAGGGCACGTGTTAACTGATGGAAGACCATAGGGGAAGGCATCCCGACCTCGGCAGCGATATGTTCGGCGCTCTTGCCTTCCAAGAAACTAGGGCGGAGGCTGTCGCCCGGCAGAAGGAACTCGCGCGCGAAGACATTGGCCTTCAGTTCACGACGCTCGTGCGGCCCATATCCCTCGACCCGCGCGGCCCCAAGTGGCACTGAATCCTCCGACGCCTCCCAGTCCAGATCAACCTCGCCGCAGATGCATCCTTCATCTCCTAGCCAGAAATGCGCATACTCGTGAGCTTGGTCGAAGAGCCGCTGCCACTCATCCCTGTCTCTGTTGAACCAAATGACACCGAGGCGTAACACAGCGTGTGCGTTGAAAAGTAGAGAGTCGCCCGCCGGGACTCCCTCCAGAGGCACCCCGGTAATGTAGGAGGCGGCTGAGAGGAGTGCCTCTGCCGAAACGTCACCCCCGCTTTGCTCAAGTGCGATCCGACGCCAGTAGCGTGCCTTTAGCCTGATCTCATCCCAGTGTTTCAAAGCAGGCTCTCCTATTGTCTATCGACTCATTCATCTGGGTTAGTTGCTGCGAGCGTGTTCACGCGCTTAACGTGCTGGCGTAACCAGGTTTCAATCTGCGGTAACTGCCATTCACCGGCTTCAACTGCTAATGCCATCTCAACCAGCTCATTCTTGCTAGATGTTATCCTGAAGCTGTTGTGGCGGAGGAAAAGCTCCGTGATAGTTGTCGCGGTACGCTTATTGCCACCTTTCCACGGATGATTCTTGATGAGACCGTACAGTAGTGTTGCCGCCTGGGCAATCAAATCAGCTTCGTCATAGGTGGCTGCCTGGCGCGGCCGCGCCAGCGCCGACTTAATGAGCCCGCGGTCGTCCACGCCGTAGCGGGTCTCACCCAAATAGCGCATTAGTTCAATATGCGCATGAACCGCGTCTTCATAAGATATATAGACGACGGGCTCAGTCGCCACGGCGCTTCATCTCCTCAAACGCTTCGGCGAACTCATCAGCTATTGCACGTACCTCAGCACGCAGGCCAGGGCTTGGCGGTGGGAGATCCGCCAGCTCGGCTTCGGCCCCTGCCGTTTGACTGGACGAGGGGGAACTCCCCTTATACCTCTTTTCAAGAACCCGCAATCTTTCAAGTTGCTCGGCGGTGAAAGAGTCGTCCTCCGCTACGGCTATAAAGAAGTTCTGCTGCATAGAGGTTACGGGGGCCGCGTCCGATTTAAAGTGCGCCCCTTGTGCACTCGGTCGAACGCGTTGTAAGTAGTCGCTGACGTCCTCGGCCGCGCGACCGATTGCCTTACCGACATCTGTAACTACCTCAATCGGAATAGAAGTGAATTCCAGAAGACCGCTCTCAAGTTTGGCGAACAATCGCAAGCTCAGACCTGAGGCTCTGGCAAGTTGCACGATAGACAACCCGCGCGCACCGCCCTCTTGCACCAAACTGATGATTGGTGAAGTCTGCCGCTCTGAGATGTCCTCTGCCGACTCTTCTTTCATCGACCTTCGCAATATATCTTTGACTTTGGACCGCACTTGATTGACTGCTTGTGAGGGATCAACCCCGTGCTCTAGAAGGTATGCATTAAGTTCATCGTCCGACCATTCCGCTTCGTCGTCAGCTTTGGCGATGGATCGTAGAATTTCGGCGTCTGTTTTCGGAGTTCTCTTTTTCATCTTATTGCTCATTAGTTTTCGTCCTCCGGGCGGCGGGCTGCTTAATCAGAGATTCCCGTACCTGGTTACCGACTCTGTCAATCAGCCTGTTAAGCCGCTTCTTCGCCTTGCGGACTTCCACAACGGGGAGGCCTGTCTCGTCCGCAATTTCAATGTCACTGCCCGGGTCACAGCCGCTGCGCATCGCGCGTATGATCATTGATACCGGCTCGTCTTCATCGGCTGCCTGATCGAGAATGGCAGCGGCCCACTCTTCTGCTTTAAAATGTTCTTTAAGGAGCAGCTCCTCTTCGGGGGTCAAGGGTGCGCGCGCGAGCCACTCAACACCGCTCAGTTCATCAATGTCAGTGCCTATTTCAAGAGGGGAAGTCTCAGTATTGTCGGAAGCTGTAGCGGCTAGGAACATCGTGTTCTCTCGGCCGGTCGCCAGGTGGTTGAGGAGACTCCTGATGACACCTTTCAAGTACAAGCCCAGATCGGGATGCGTCTCCGGGTTCCACCTGCGCGTGCCTTCAGCGGCGCGTAAGATCGCCAGGGAGACAATAGACTGTGGAGTTTCTCCGCCGGGCAGTTCCATAGCATTACCCGTGCGCCACCGCAGCTCCTTACTTCTCCTGATCGCGAAGGCGACCAATTCTTTGACCAGCCGGTCAGTTAACTTTTCGTAGATGAGCTCTATCGTGGTGGCACCTTTACTGTCACTCAAGATCATCCCTCCGAAGGCCGTCCTCACTAATTATTGCCGGGTGGAAAGCGCGTTTTGCCGCGCGTCGCAGAAAAATCTTCTGATAGAGGCCTCTTTCAACGCGTCCTGACGCCGTTTCATGCCTATCACTGGAAATTGATCCGCCAGATGGCAAAAAAGAGCGACGACCCGGCAGTTACTAGCAGCGGGGAGGATTACATGAAGCCTCGCGCTGAGGTGATAGCGATGCAAACCAAGGGTCGTGCCGGCGAGGGCACGAGTTTGATGGAGAGCATACACAAGCAGAGGTCAGAAACCAAGCCTGATACATAGGAGAAAAGAGATGAAGGATCTCAAAGACGAAAAGGAAAACAAAGAGCACGAGGGGCGCGACGACAAAGATAAGGACAAAGACAAGGATAAGGATAAGGATAAAGATAAAGATAAGGACAAGCCACCGAAGCCGGAGCCGCCGCCCATTGTCGTTCCACCCAAGCCTTCCTACGGAGGGGTCTAAATCTTATGGGCGCGACCACAACGCGGCTTGACGCCAGCATTGAGGCTATGAGGGAGTACTTTCCTGAGTTCTCCCTCGCGGGCCTCCCCCTCGGAACCGGCCCTGTCGCTGTCTGGAAGGGCAGGGTGCAGCCGATCCAGAGCACAGACGGGTTGGAAGAGCTGCTCGATGACATTTACCACGAAAGACCGGTGCTGATGCAGGCCGGCGGTCGAATAGAGCACCGGCCGGACTGCAAGGTAAGACACTGCCACCATGACTGGATGGATAAGCTGTCAAACCCCTTTGTGGAGTACAAGCTCGAGGTCAAGTATGGCGGCGACGAGACACACCCGCGGGCTTACGTGCGGCATCCCGTCGTGCCGGTACCTGAGAGGCAGAAGCATCACCTTGGCGACGGCGCTCTCTGCGCGTACCCGCCATGGCAGGGTGTCTGGCGGTGGGAAAGAGACACCGTTGTCCAGTTCATGGGACATGTGACTGAATGGCTCGTCAAATGGATGGTCTGGGAGCAGGCGGGAGTCTGGATCGGGCCGGAGATGGGGCACGCGCGCGGGTTTCTTCTTCAGGAGGTCAGATTCGAGCAGGAATGCCACTGCGGCTCAGGCAGACAATATAGAGATTGCCATCTGGCGGAGGATCAGGCTCACGTCAGGGGTGTCACCGAAGCGATTCTCAAGAAGACATAACCTTCATACTCTCTTGAACCAGAAAGAAGGTTTAGCGGCTGGGGCGTAAGGAAAATATGGACATGCCGGAGCTCCATCTTCGGTCTATTCTCGCACTAGCTCTAATCGTTAAATTAACGCCGTCTTACGATCCCCTCGATAACCTGAAGCAAGCGCTGTGCGCATAATTGGGCTTTCTCCGGCGTGTCGCATTCACCTGCCGTCACTCGCTCAATCTTCGCCCCTTCGTGGTCGAGCGGCAGAAGTCTCTTATGCGCATCGGCTGGCGTCTCGCGGTGATAGGTATCACCGTCTACTTCAATCACAAGTACGCACCCGTCTTTTAAAACCACAAAATCCGGTTCCAAACGGGCGTATGTCGTACCGCCTCGGAGAAATACAGGCAGGGGAGCGAATGTAACTCCAGAATGTTTTAAGGCGCGATAGAGATTGATCTCAGGCTCCGAGCGAAATAGTAGCCCATCACATTCGAGAGAGGCGATGTTATCACTGCGAACTCGGCCCTGGTTATTGACGCCTTCGCCGGATAACCATCGATTAGCATAGATCCTCCAATCACCCGAGGATCTTGCCATCGGTATGAGAACAACCTGCTCCAGAAAGTCATTAGTGAATTGCCTGAATGACTCTGCCGTTACCTGTTTGATGATCTCCTCACAATCGGTTCTTTCCTCAGCAGTTAATCGGGCATACAATGAGGCTTCCACTTGACACGTTAACCCCCAGCCTCTCATTCCGCCGTTCCAGTTGTCGTATGAGACCTGCTCCAGGTGAAAAGAAGAGTTAGCCAGAATAGCCAGTTCGCGCGCCTGCCCCCTATGCTTCATGACTTCAGCGAGGGTCCGGATGAGAGGCTCAAGTTCAAGCGGAAAGCCTTCGGGGACTTTGGTGAGTGATTTATCTCGCTGTTTCCATCTATAAATGGGATAGCCGGACAACTCATCAACGGGTATTAATTCCCAGCCGTCCCTCATCAGATGAGAGTTGATATCACGCATGAGTTGGAGCACTTGGTCGGAATTACTACGGACCTCCGGGTGTAGTGTTTCGGCCAAGAATCGAAGAAATGTCTCGTGAGGCCCGTCATAGAGCCCGAAGCGCTCGTCTGAGAAGACCCACGAATCATCCCAGTCAAAATTCGCCACTCGATGCTGAATAATGTCCCCTTTGGCGTCTGGATAGCGACCGTCCGTAGATGGCATGCCATCCAGATCGTAGAGGCGGTTAAGGAAATCGATTTCGTCTAAGTCACCCCACCATGAAGCAGAAGTCAGGGTCTCTATAATCTTTCTTCGTGTGATCTTGCTGATGGTGTTCTGGCTGCCTTTTTCACTGTGGCGATGCATTCCGATGACCATATCCTTTCCTAATTTCGCATAGCGTCAACTTCGAAGGAAGAATCTCATGCCTTGCTCAGGTTGAAAATGGTGCCAGCACACAAGACCAGAGAGTTCAGGACAAATAATATGCGAGACCGATTTGAGATTCATAGCCTGAAAGGCAAGGTAAGGTAGAGGAAAGCTTCATTGGACTACGAAGCAAGAGCTTATAGCGTACTTACCAACAAGGGACATCGATAGAGAGAAGCACATATGCTCAAAAATGAAACATGTGGAGGGTCTGATAAAGTTGCACACATGCAACTTTGTTTAACATAAAAAACAAATTTACTAAAAATTAGGGAGGGGAAATATAAATCCCCCTCCCTTGTTACCCATAGTTTGAAGCGATTCCTATATGTATAGGCTGCGCTTTGTCCTATATGCCACCGTTATTGAATTTCTCATGAAGTTCTTCATAGTAGTCGCTCCAGGGTTTAATCAGGGATGCGACCTCGACCCACGAGTAGTGCCTTCGCACCATGGCGGCAGAGTTGCGAAGTGCAACTGCCGCCTCTTCATAGCCGCGGGGATGATTTTTAACGTATCCGGTCGCGACCAAATGCCTACATGCGTGGGCGCGGAATCCTTTACTGCCAGGCAAGTATCTACTGGTCGCACTAAACACTTGGGCGCTTAGGGAACTGATAGGTACTTGCTCTGTGCCAGACTTCCTGAGCAATTTCTCGTCGTTTAACATTGGAATTCCGTAAGGGCCGGTTCGGAAGACGTAACGGCATCTGTTGATTGCGATCTCTTCCTCATGCGTCAGTGGCGCAAAGCCGCGAGCCGCACGCGTTTTCTGGAGGATGCCGAGATGAGAACTATTGAGGACTGCTCGGTGTCTGAACAGATAATCAACAAGTGCGTGCCATACAGAACGGACTACGCTGACCTCATAGAGTGAAGGCCCGTTTCCGCTCTGAAAATTACCCGCCTTCGCGTTTTTGAAGTCACGATCTTCGAAGCGTAGCCACCAAGAGCCATCCCGCCTTTGAAAGAGATTGCTCGCACTATCTGTGTCCACGTACAACTCTGAATGGTCGAAAGGTTGTTTTGTTTTCTCACGTTGGCGGTAAAGAGCACAGGCGTGCTCAAATTCGGCGTGACTCTTTGGAATAAAAGTCATCATGGAGATGTTTTCGACCCGCAACGGGTTGGAGCTGAGAAGCCTGATCAGAAAAATGTCCCTACAATGAGCGGCCAGAATTTGCTCAGAGCGACTCTCCAGCAGGGGCGTCATGGTCTCCATATTAGACGTGACCTCAAAGAGCGCACTGATCGGATGCTGCCGCTGTCTGATGATGTCAGCGATTGCCGCAAAGGGATCGCGTGATAGTCTCAGCCCGTTATTCTTGCTCCTTTTGATGAATATTTTGAACTCCTTAATTTTTCGGTAATTAGTTTTGCACCAAGTGGCCCAGTCATCTTCGCTAAGGGGGGTGAGCAATCTCGATCCCAGCGCGGAATGTTGACTGAGGTACCCAGTTTCCTTCCTGAGGAGCGATGCACAGAACTGGAGAAAGTTTATAGTCGCCGAGTTGAAAGAGTTATTCAACGTACGGGACTTCATGAAATGCAGATATTTGAGTACTAGGTCTGCATCGCCTAACATTGCTACTGTTAGTTTCTGCGGATCAAAACCCATGCCTGTCAGCCTAATGTCGTCGCTGGTAGTTGGCAGGCATAGGAATCCGAAAAAGCTTGTCAGCATTTCGAGTTTAATTTTTGCGGTGACACAACGGTCCCCGTTCCAGCGGATGCGCCATTCGCTGTTAGTCTTAAGACCGCGGCTGGCGGCCCACAGCGGGTCGGTGAAGAAGAGGACTATATCATCCCATTCGTCCTGCACACGGTCAGGTAACTCCAATAAGCGATATCTCAACCTGACCAATTCACGGTTGTGTTTTCTCCACGGGGTGGCACCTTTGCAGACGGGGCTTTTTGTCCAGACAGCCTCCGGGAGCCTTGAAGATAGCGACCCCCGGGCGATTCGAAAGAAAACCTCCAGCTTCTCGACGTTTTTTAGTGAGGTACTCCTCGGGATTACGAGGCCCTCCATCCAATTAGTAAGCGTGCGCTCTTTAACGCCAGTTTTCCTAGATATTTGTCCTGCGGACAGGCCCGATCCAGTAATCAGAAAATTAAGCGCGTCGTTGAAGCCGGGCGGCAGACCGTTGGTTCGCATAAGATCCAAAAAGCTCTCGCGAAGCCTGCCCAAGGCCGACTTTCGATCGCTGAGAGTCTGTTTAGACTTCACCTTTTTACCGAGCGCGGAGAGATAGTCCGCAAGAGACTGGGGGAACTTTATGCCGAGCTCCTCTCTAACTGGTTCAAACTCGGTAACCCCCATGAAGATGAGCCAACTATTGACAGCACTACGTTCGTTTTTCAAGGACTGTCCAGTTCGCTCGTTGCCATCCCGTTTGACTGCGCACCTCTTGAGATGGAACTCGGTAAGGCGCTGATAAGTTAGTGAATGTGCAAATTCCTGAACGACTCCAGCCTGTTGAAGGTTCGGGGGCTGCTGTACGACGGAGTCCTGAGTGTAATTTGTTTCGGTGATCATAAGTTATCTCCATATGTGGTTAGGTATTGACACACACAGCGAGAAGGCAGATAATCACACACGTAGACCCTACGAGCCGGCAAGCTAGTTGGTCTAACAATATGTGGAGTCCAGGTCACCCAATGGCCTGGGCTCTTCGCATTCTCACCATGACGGCGGGAATTCGCGGCCTCTCTCGAGACTGAAAATCCCCGTTAGCATGTTCTTGAAGTTCTGTCGCTTTAGCACCTCCTTTCTAAAAAACGCAAGAGAAATAATTTCTTCCCGCGATTCTCGCAATCAAGCGTGCGAGAAAATCCGGCTCCGATCAGTAGGCACCTTGACCGGCATTTTCCTGTTGCCGGTTCAAAGCTAGGTCTTCCTGGCCATAACCCTTTGGGTAGGCAGGAAAGCTTAGATCATGCAGCAGACCGGAATTGAACCGAGTAAATATGGCGGTCAGCAGATACCGGTACTGTATTTACCCTGCTGGTCGGTGTGCTGGATGTATCATAATAATAATCCCTCACAGGAGGTCTTTTACCCACAACAACAAAGTCAGCGGGCGATCCGTGGGGTTTGTTAAAAATCATCGGGAATATGTTTTGGATCACCATCAGATTAAAAATTCCTGAGAACTTGGGCCAGAGCCGAAGGTCCAATGACCGGCTTTTTGACCCCCGCGCTCGAGAGCAACAAAAATTCATCGCGATGGAATTTTCTCTGGTCATTTTTCAACAGTAACTAAGCTCTTCTCGGCCAAGTAACTAAAAGTGCTTCAGAAATCTCGCCGACAGCGCCAGTCTGAAAGATGGAGGAATTTAGTTGGGGAAAGATAAATCTATTGTTTACAGTCATTTTATAGCGCTGGATTTAGGGGTTTAAAGTTTCGATGGTGAATAAAATCATGACCTCTGTCTCCAGCATTGCCGCTGAAGTCATTACTCCCGACGACTTGAATGCTTTTATTTATTTCTGTAGCACCACGTACCCTACATTTACCGCCCACAACCTTCCTTAACTTCTAACAAAAGCAAGAGATTAGCGGTAAGGTGGAGTCCCAAAAACCCGCAGAAAAATTCTCCATTCCGCCAGCGCTGAATTTTCTCACTCATCGAGAGTTTTCTCCCTCACGAGGTCTTCACGTCTTCACTACAGGTTCCTCAAAACGCCCGTCACCAATCAATAAAGAATGGGCACGAGTATCTTAAATCCGTTTGAGATTCCTGTCAGGAAAATGCTCAATGGAAACTAGATGCTAATTTCTATTGAGCGCCCTAAGCGCCTCTGTCTTTAAAGACTCGAAATCGAAATTGCCATTTTTGAGCCATGCTCTGAGGGTATTAGGTGTACCAATATTCTTGCCGATCGCGGTCCTTGTAATGGCTTCTTCGGGGTTGCTTTTGGGATTTCCGGCCTGCGCTTCCTGATACACTTTCTGCATCGCTTCAATAATTGCCGCCTTGTGCTCAGCGTTCTCTGTCTCTAACTTCTCCTGCTCCTTCTTCGTCTCGCTCCCTAGCGGACGCCCCACCTTAACTCCGATGCGGCCTTTCGTCAGCCTGTCAGACACCCAGGACAGGATCTTCTTCACCTCCCTAGTCTCAAGCTCTCTGACCACCCCCGGGCTCTCGAACTCGGCCAGGTCCGTGACAATCGGCTCCTGCTTGAGCAGGTGCCAGGAGGTGTCTTGGAGCGCCCTCTCGCACCGTTTCCTGTAGCCCTCGATGTTCTCGCTCATGAACTTATCCCTCGCCTTCGAGTGCAGGAAGAGCGTCAGCGCTTTAGCCCTCGCAAGTGAGAGATTGTTCTCCTTGGCGAATTTAATGAGGCTCTGTTCCGAAAGGTTCACCGACTTGACATAACGCATGGCGAACTCGTAGCACATCTCCTCCTCGTCGTAGGAGTAGATGAGTCGACGGGTTCCGTCTTTGATCACAAGGGTCTTACGCTCGCCGGGCTCGATCGGCCTCTGCGGCAGCAGGTACTCTTCGAGAGACTCGACGGGGATGTCTTCGAGTAGTTTTTCGGCGCGGGAGAAATAGGACTCACGTACCTGGTCCTGATCCGCGGCGTCCTGCGGAGAGGCGTCGGGGCTGCTCACAGGGAAGATGTAGGCCTTAACCCCGCGCCCGAATTTGAGATTCGCATTGGCGGCCACGTCGAACGCGACTGCCAGGTGAGATTCGAGCTTCACCGCGGCCACGTGAGTGCGACCCCGGTCGATATCAGAAAGAACAATCTTCTGCGCCTCCGTAACTTCGAACCGGGGCCTGACCCGGGTGGACCACTCTACGTAGTCGGCCAACCCGTCGTTATTTATCCCGACCATGCTGATGCCGGCCAGCCGCACCTCTTCCACCCGGAGGCTGTCGTAGAAGATCTCGCCGGCGTAAAATATGAAATGGGGCGGCAATTCCTCTCCCATGAAGCGTGCCGTTTCGAAGAATAGCCATTTGAGCGGACGATCTTCGCCGGGCTCTAAATAGTAGTTGCCTTGGAGAAACAGATGATCGGGTTGACCGCGCCAGGAATTGTCAACCAGCAGGCCTGCGAAGATGGGCTCTCCGTCGGAGGGCGGGGGAGTATCCTGATCGTGTCCGCCTTTAGTGTCCATTTTTACCTCTGTTGTCGTATCGAAGGTTTAGCCGCTGTTCACAATGCGGTTAAAGTCGTGCAATTCCCGCCACATGGTGGCTGGATAGAATGAGAGCAGGCACATGTTGAGAAACGGCCCAATTACATAGAGTCTGCACAAAAAAGTAAATAGTGGCAGTAGCTTGAACTGCCCAGGCAGGTTGCTGCAAGGTTGGATGGGATTACGCCTTAACTTCTAAAGGAGAATGAGGGAAGGCCGTTCATCTGGTTTCTGTCTATTTCGGTTTGGGTTGCATTATAGCTTTCATAGTGTAGATAGGCCGGCATTGAGCGCCTCATACTAAGGTCATGCACCGTGGGTTACTTGTTAACATTTGCTCACCTTCTATTGATCACAAGAGAGTGTGACAAGCCGTTTGTCTTCTGCCTCTTTGCCATAATTTCGCAGCCGTGAGTGCTGTAAGGGCATGACCCGCAGTCGCCGCAGAAATCCGTAGGGTGCTTCGTCCCTACTTTTATCTCCACGTTCCGCCGCTCGAACTCTTCCTTCACGCCAGCGAGGTAAGATGGGTTGATCTGATAAAAGCGTAGATTCGAGCCGTGTACCCGCATCCTTCTGAAGTTATCCGGCTCGCCGCCCAAGGCCCCGAGTGCATGCAGCCTTCTTCCAACCCATTCTGGCCGCACCCACTCAAAGCCATGATCGCCGTTGGTGCCGCCGCCTTGGTCTACGAGCCGTCGTATCTCAAGCACTACGTGCGTCGTGCTGACGAAGTCATAGCCCTGCGCGATGACATTCTTCATCGCTTCGGAGAGGAGCTCCACAGGGTCGTCGAGTTTCAGGGGGCGTCGGCTCTGCCTCGTGAGGGCCACTTCCAGTTGGAGCACAATTCCTGATCGTCGGCCAATGACGCCATCACCCTCAGAGGGGCCGTGATTTCGTCGGCGCGGTCCGGAGTCTTCGGGTAAAGCGCCCGGTATTCGTTCTCGATCTTCCTTACATTATCGAACGTCCAGCTGTGAAGCTCGTCACGCAGGCGGTGCACCTTCTCGCTCTCGGTGGGCAGGAGTCCGCCGAACTCTCTCTTCAGGTCTTCGGGAATTCTGCGCGTCGTCGTTGGAGATGACGTCCACTGCGCGGTTCAATATCTGGACGGCGTAATAGAGGTGTCCGTTGTGGAACGCGCCGTTGATGTTGACCGGCTTGTAGGCGAAGCGGCCGTATCCTTGTGTGTCTTCCTCATAACTCTGAACCTTGAGGGAGAGGACTGGTGCGTCGCGTACCAGGGAAGTGAATTCTGAGACACTGGCACCGCCCTGCCAGAATTCCGTCCAGTTCCGCCCGAAGTAAGCGGGGACACGCACGCGCCTGGAGTCGCGACCGATCAGTTCGGCGAGCATGTGGGAGAGTTGCTCGCCGGCAGCGTCGTTGTCGTGCCCGAGGAAGATGGTCTCCCAGCTAGCCCAGAAGCTTTGCTCCTTCCACTCCTCGGGAAAGACGCAGTCCGAAGTAGAAGAGATTAAAAGAAAGTCAGTGCTGAAACTGGCACCCTGAAAAGATTGCCAGTGCCGCCAGAGGTCAAGCGCGCTCTGGCAGACGAAGACGAGCTTCTTCCCGACGGCCGAGTCCCCGTAGTATGTGCGGACGTCGCCGCTGATCCAGAACCGGCTTTCCGGTGGGTTCAGCGTGACATTGGGGACATTGCAGTAACCGTACTTGTTATAGAACCTGCCGTCGCGGCCACGCAACGGATACATGAGTGCGTCCGACTGTTCGCGGCCCCTTTTCTTGCTGGAATAGGGGAGGGAAAGGCCGAGGCCGAAGTGCTCGATGGTATCGATGGTCAGCCCCCTATTGGCCAGGTACTGGATAGCCTTTTTATTATCCTGTAGCCGCTTTTTGAGCTTAGAATTAAATTCGTAGTTAAGTCGTCGTGCTGACTCTCCACGGTACATAGGGCAATAGCCCTCCGAAACAAATTTAACGGAGCTTTTTTTAGGTTAATTAAAGAAAGACTATCTTTTTTAGCTTACAGGTGGGAGGATTCAAATCAGATTGTTCAAGTTGTAGTCAGAAAAGATTTGTAATTAAAAGTCCCCGCGACTACATATTGCCGGATCAATCAACTATATCTCAGCTTTCACCGTTCAGACTTCGCTGGTAGGGAATTGAATGATTCCTTCTAACGCCTGGAAATCAATGCCGAGGAAGAACTTTTTCTGAGATATGACGTCGTGAATGAGAGAAGGATAGAAATGTACCCTCATTGACCGCGGCTGACCTGTTCTTTTAGCTGATGACAGTATGGCAGTATTCTCCACTCCAAGGAGCAGTCTTCCAACACTCGCGTATCGTCCACTAAAACCCTCCTCGCCGGAAACGACAGGATCAATGAGACCATAAGTTGTAAAGAAATATCTCTCAATTGCCTGCTTAATCAGCCTCCTGGATTCGGCATTGTTATCCCACTCCAGCCTCTCTATGATATCGGCTTCTTTGAATAGGATAGTGCTATGTAACGGCTGGCGTTCCCACAGCAGAGAAAGCAATACGGATAGCACAATAGGATCGCGGCCAGTGGGTAAGCCCGATTCGGAATCACTGAACATTTCAAGTTGGTAAGTGATTCCATCACTTTGTGGCAACGTACTCCGGGCGGTGAAACTGCGCCGGCGGGAATTATCCGCCTCCCCTAAGCCTGAGAGCAGAAAGTCCGCGAGATTATCGCCAAGTAGTTTGCGAGCGACACCAACAACATTATCTTCAGCAGCACTCAATTCAATGTTTGTAACCATACTAATGGGTCTCACTCAAGTAATCTCAACCTGAAATCTCTTTCAACTCCTGCAAATCACGAAAATCAATTCCGAGAAATACCTTTCTCTGACTGTGTATGTGGTAAATAAATGCTGGGAAGAACTTCACTTTAATTGATAAATGTCCTGCTGATTCTTCGGAGAGAGGCTTCAATACGGTCTCATAACTGATCAAAAGTCTTTGGAAATGGCTTCTGGGCTCACCCTCAGATGCGGCAGGCTCAGTCAGGCAGTAGATGGTTGAGGCATATCTTTCAATAGCCTGTTTAATCATCAGTTGAGACTCAGAAGTTTGAGGCCAGCCAAGAGCCTTCAGGATATTATCAGCGCTAAAATCAACAATGTCGTCTATCCTCATCTGCTCGTGTAGGACGTTAAGAACATGTGCCATCACCAGAGGATCACGTTCTATTGGCAGTCCTTGCTCGAAATCATTCGTCATTTCCAGCCGGCAGGTGGCTTCTTCACCCTGCACGCTTCTGGCGGCGAAGGTGCGGCGGTGAGTAACCTGGGTTTCGCCCAGGCCTGCGAGCAAGAAGGCGGACAGGTTATCGCCTAAGAGGCGGAGCGCTTCGTCAAGGATGCTGCGCTCGGGTTGGGAAAGTTTATCTTTGATGACCATGAAAGGAGTCTCGAGTGGTTATGGGATTATGTTATCAGACGTAGTAGCTATCCCTGCTTCATACCATACAACTGCTTTGCTCCTTCACTATGCATGAACCACCAGATATAAACGGCCAGAAGTGTTCCCAAAGGGAATAGCCAGATAAAAAGACACGCCACGATTAGCGCGAGGATCCTGCCCCATTTCCTTCTTCTAAAGAGGCCGTAAGCGGTGAACAGAAGAAGTAATGCCAGTACCAATCCTACAGGCACTGCCGTAGAGAGAAAAGGGTCTTCGAGTTCTCCCGGCGACCGCTCATGAAAGAACGTTTTCGCTTTTATGACGAGTAAGACTGCTCCCAATAAACCACCCAGTACTCCGTAGATGATGCTGAGTGTTTTATTGTGATCTCTGGCTGTCATCCCTGAATTAAATTTCCACAACCAAATTATCTAGAGGTGGAGTGAAATGTTATGCTTCGTTAAAGGACTGCTGCAGACATCAGAAAATCATGGCGCGTTCCGCCTAAGCTTTGGTATCTTTACGCTTGCCTTATCTTTGACAACTTCGCCCACGAACTATGTGTGATACGGCACAACATCCTGAATGATGTGCGCTGCTCTAGAGTCTAGAACTTACAGACTCTGGGCAGGTTTCGAATGTTGCAGCATCATAGTGCCAATTAGCACGTCTTGCCCCAGCTCATTGGCTATGTCTGTCTATTTCTAGTAGACCAATTTTCCATCTCAAGAGGAGGTTATTCTTGAGATGGGGAATGCTAGACGGGCCATTCCAAAACGTTTACCCGCAAAACTCCGATCGATTCGAGAATTGCTCAACCTTTCCCAAGAGCAGATGATTGAGAAGATCAAGGATCTAGGATTAACTGGCAAACTTGATCGGAGTTATGTATCTGGATGGGAATCCGGTAGGCGTGAACCCACGCTGGAAGTTTTATTACATTATAGTGAGTTGGCGGGGGTGTGGGTGAATGCACTTATTGATGATGAAGTTGACCTCCCATCTCGATTGCCATGTTCACCAATGCATGAAGGAATAAGATTACGCATAACTACGAAAAGTAAGAGAAAGAAGTAATGACTTTTCAGACCCCTCTATTGTTCAGCAACACTCCAATAGACAGATGTTTTCTTCAAGGAGTTGGTGCATAACTAGACTTGACGCTGCCAACAGATAGTATCTACCAAATCTAATGAAAGTACCTGTCAGTGAAGTTGTAGGGTTCGCCGAAGATAATCGCGGCAAAGAAGTCCCAGTCTATCGCGCGCTGAGGCATTTGCTCTGTGCTGAGTGTGGCTCAGGTATTAAAGAAGGAGATCTATTTACCAGAAGAAAGCTCGCAGGAATCAAGTTTTATCCGAGTTGCCGGGAATGCCTACCTTTTGAATTACTCAACGAGACCAACTCCCGCTCACCCCTGATTGAGTTTTTGCTCAAACCTGAACCTACAGCAAGTAAAGACACAAAGACTTCCGGCCAATCAAATAGAGAATTAATATCTAAAGAAGTGGAGAAGCGACTTGGGGCGGTTCTGGCCCGATGTCGGAAACGAGGGCGCTAAAGCTTGGAGCATCTATCTGAGACAGCTCGCAGCTCAGGCAGCCTTTTTGTGCCCAACCAGAAGATTATCGATCTTCTCTCTAAACGGGTCAAAGGCTTGGATGAGTTGTTCACCCCCTAATTGATTTGAGCGGAGGTGTTGGCGCAGAGTTTGGGCGAGTGACAGAACCTCTTTAACTAATCCTTCCTCGTTATGGTCATCGTGATTCATCAAAACGATCGTCAATTCACCAGTCACATAAGCAATCTCATCAATAAGTTCAGGTGAAAAGTTTGTTTGATGAAGGCGTGCGATCTCTATATCTTGATTGCCAACGGATGAGGTTAGCTGGGCTGTCCGTTGTGCGAAGCCACGGTCAGGCTTTTTAGCTCAATTTTGTGTCGCTTGATCATGCGTACAAGCGTTTTGGGGTCAACATCGAGCACGCGTGCTGCCGCTTGTTTGTTGCCGCTCGTGTGTGCAAGCACTCGCGCCACATATCGTCCTTCCACTTCCGAAAGCGTCGGCCACTCCTCGGGAAGTTGAATTGATTCTGTCCCATCCGAATTCACCTTTGTCTCTGGGTCTAAGCGATAGTTGCGTATGCTATCGGGCAAGTCTTCAGGTCTGACTGTGTGGCTGCATAGCGCGACGGCGCGCACGATAGCATTCTCTAACTCGCGTATATTGCCCGGCCAGGGATACCGCTCCAGCAAGCGTAGTGCTTCCGGTGAAAACCTGGCCGAAGGATTCAGGGACCAGACGCGCTCAGCAAAACTGCTGGCGAGTGGGTAGATGTCTTCCCTCCTTTCGCGTAAAGGGGGCAAGTAAATAGTCACTGCATTAAGACGATAGAAGAGGTCTTGGCGGAAACGTCCCGCTTCAACCTCCTTCCCCACGTCGCGATTACTGGCGGCAATCACGCGCACGTCCAGACGTTGCGTCTGATTCGAGCCAACGCGACGTATTTCTCCCTCCTGAAGGACGCGCAGTAGCTTGACCTGAAAAGCGGTTGTCGTCTCGGTAATCTCATCAAGAAAAACAGTACCGCCATCTGCTTCCTCCCAAAGACCCACTCGGTCTGCGTGCGCGCCGGTGAAAGCGCCTTTGGCGTGACCGAAAAGTTCAGACTCGATTAGTTCTGAAGGGATGGCTCCGCAGTTGACGGCGACAAAGGGCTTCCCGCTTCGCGCGCTGCGGCGGTGTAATGCGGAGGCCACGACCTCCTTACCCGTGCCGCTCTCACCCGTAATGAGCACGGGCAGGGAGGTTGCTGCCACACGCCCGACCTGCTTCATCACCTGGATGAAAGCCTCGCTCCGTCCGACTAGATCTATCTCCGAAGTATAGTGACCGGATGACTTTCTCTTATTGAAGACCTGCCCGCGGGTGCGATTTAAGTAACGCTCGCGCAGAGCTTGCAGGAGCGAGAGCAATTCATCAACGCCGAAAGGTTTAAGCAGGTAGTCGTAAGCGCCGAAGGCCGTGGCATCGAGCGCGTCTACAGCAGAGCCGTGCCCGGTCATCAGGACGACCTGCGTGTCAGGCAATTCTTCTTTGAAACGCTTGAGCACATTGAAGCCATTGGCATCACCAAGCATCACGTCACAGAGAACCAGTGACCAGTCACGCTCGTGCAGCATCTCAAAAGCATGTTCAGCCGATTCCGCCTCGCTGACTTCCCAACCATCTTCACGCAGAATCAGGCCGACGAAATCGCGTATCTGAGGTTCATCATCAATGACCAATGCTTGCATGATATTCTTCAATTTTTACCTAAGACCTCTCTTACTTTCCGCGCTAGAGCATCAGGGGCGAATGGCTTTTGGATAAAGTGCGTCTCCTCGTCTAACACTCCTTGATGGACGATGGCATTGTCCGTGTAGCCGGACATGTAGAGCACTTTCATCTCGGGTCGTAGCTGGCTTAATCGGTTTGCCAGTTCGCGCCCGCTCATCTCAGGCATGATGACATCGGTGACGAGTAGATGAATTGGCTCTTTGTGGCGCTCACAGATTAAGAGCGCAGCGCCGCCGTTAGCCGCCTCTAACACTTGATAGCCGTATAGACTTAATACTTCGCTGGCGAGTTTTCGCACCATGTCATCATCCTCAGCCAGCAGGATTGTCTCTGCGCCTTGAATGGCCTCTTCAGGTTCCGCGCTTCGCTTGTACTCTTGAGCGCCCTCGTCAACGCGCGGCAAGTAGACCTTAAAGCTCGTACCCCTCCCGACCTCGCTGTAGACCCAGATATTGCCGCCCGACTGCTTGACGATGCCGTAAACCGTAGAGAGCCCAAGGCCGGTTCCTTTGCCTGCTTCCTTTGTCGTAAAGAAGGGCTCGAAGATGCGCGCTCTAGTCTTCTCGTCCATGCCGGTGCCGGTATCGCTCACGGCCAGCATCACGTAAGGGCCAGGGTTGACCGCGATATGCTGACCGGCGTAGTCCTTGTCTAGGTAGACATTCTCAGTCTCGATGATGAGTTTGCCCCCGTGCGGCATCGCATCGCGGGCATTGACCGTGAGATTCATTAGTACCTGCTCAATCTGTCCAGGGTCGGCTTTGATGCTTCCAAGTTGCGGCTCAAGCACTGTCCGCAACTCTAAGTCCTCTCCGATGAGTCGGCAGAGCATTTTCTCCAAATCAGAGACAATAGAGTTGAGGTCAAGAACTTTCGGCTGCAAGACCTGTTTGCGGCTGAAGGCTAGGAGCTGTCGCGTCAGAGAGGCGGCGCGATCGCCTGCCTTTTTTATCTCTACGATGTTTTGCCGCAAAGGGTCTGCCGTCTGTAGCCGCCTCAAGGTCAGTTCGCTGTATCCGTTGATCGCGGTGAGCAGGTTGTTGAAGTCGTGGGCGATGCCGCCGGCAAGTTGCCCCACTGATTCCAGCTTCTGCGACTGACGGAGTTGTTCCGCTTGCGCTCTCTCGCTCTCCAGGAGGCGCACGTTTTCAATAGCGGTGGCACCGAGGTTGGCCGCCATCTGCATCGCGGTGGCGTGCTCCCGTGTGTAAGCGGCTAGTCCGTGGCTCTGTACTTCGATGGTGCCGATTGTGCGCCCCATGATTGTCATCGGAGCAATGAGTGCGGAGCGGGGGAGTTCGGTATCATCGTCGAAGCCGACGCGGACGTGCTCTCTACCGGCTAAGTCTTCCTGGTAATCGTTACTGACAACGACGGTGCCGGTCTTGACGGCCTGGCCCACAGGCCCGGAGCGCAAGGGCACAGGCTCCACGGCTGGAGCATCCAACTCGGTGCCGTTCTGATATAGGTAAACGCATTCGCGCGCCTCCCGCGCTTCGTCGTAGAGGCAGATGACGAGTGCGAAGCTGGGCGTCAGCGAGATGCTGAAGTCGCGCAGCCCGCGATAAATCGTCAGCAGGTCGCGCGCCGTGCCGAAGGTGAGCGCGAGGCTCGCCAGGCGGTCGAGCAATCGCTCGTACTCTTCGACCGCACGGCGGTCAGCCGCGCGCACCATTTCCTCGGACCGCTTGTGCTCGGTGATGTCGCGGGCGATCCACACGACCGTATCTTTCGATATCGGCGAAACGCTCCCGTCGAACCACATTTCAGTTCCCTCAATTTGCAGACTGTATTCGACTCTTTGCATCCGGCCCATCTCTAAGGCTCGGCTGATGTGTCCGAGAAATAAGTCGGCCTGTTCTTTCGGGAATGCCTCATGCAGCGTCTTGCCGATCAGCTCAGCCGACGGCCTGTATAAATAAGTAGGAGCGGTCGGCGCGATCCTGAGACAACGGCCTTCAGCATCAAGCACGAAGATCGGATCCGTTATGGCTGCAAACAAAGCGCGTAGTTCTGCTTCGGAGACTTTGAGTGACTCTTCGGCGCGCTTTCGCGCCCGACGATTTTCAGCCTCATGCAACTCCCGTTCGATGGTCGGGGCGAGCCGCACTAGATTATCTTTCATCAGATAATCGTTTGCCCCGGCGCGCATGGCCTCGACCGCCACCGCTTCGCCGACCGTGCCCGAAATGATGATGAACGGGATGTCCAGCTCCGTCTCTTTCAGGACGGCCAGCGCGGAGAGCGCGTTGAACTGTGGCATCGAGTAGTCACACAAGATTACATCCCACTCCTGAGACTCAAGCGCAGCCTTCATCGCTTCGCGCGTCTCTACACGCTCGGAGATAAGGTCATAGCCCGCGCGCGATAAGTGGCGCGTGAGCAACGCCACGTCCCGCTCTTGGTCTTCGACGTTTAAGACTCGTAAGGTTTTATTCATGCTCGACGTTTACTCTGTAGGTGCGACCTGATTCAAAACCAGCCAGTACAAGCCCAGTTGCCTCGTCGCTTCCAAAAACTGCTCGAACTCCACAGGCTTGCGTACATAGCTGTTCGCTCCCAAGTTGTAGCTGTTAATGAGGTCTTCTTCTTCGCTTGAGGAAGTGAAGATGACGACTGCCAGGCGCTTGGTGCACTCGTCTGCTCGTATCTTTTGCAAGACCTGAAGGCCGTCCACCTTGGGCAACTTCAAATCCAGCAGAATAAGCTGCGGCATCAGGGTCGTGTCTCGACCGTCATACGTGCCGGTACCGAAGAGATAATCCAGCGCTTCGACCCCGTCGCGCGCGACGACGACATCGTTAACGATGTTGCTCTTCTTGAGAGCGCGTAAAGTTAATGCTTCATCTCTAGGGTTATCTTCCACCAGTAGGATCACTTTGTTCTCCATGTTTCATCTCCTTGAAATTGGCGGAGGGTGAAGTAAAAGGTCGCCCCCTCATTCACCGCCCCTTCAGCCCAGACGCGGCCTCCGTGACGATTGATGATGCGCTGAACGGTTGCCAGCCCGATGCCTGTGCCCTCGAACTCACCGGCGGTATGGAGGCGCTGGAACGCACCGAATAATTTATTGACATAGGTCATGTCGAACCCAGCGCCATTGTCGCGGACGAAATAGACAGGCTCACCATCCTTCTGTTCTTGACTGAACTGCTCTTGACCGAAAGCGATCTCCGGCTGTTCCCGCTTCGAGGTGAACTTCCAGGCGTTACCCAACAGATTAATGAGCATGATTCGTAACAGGCGCTTATCGCCGTGCGTCGAAAGTCCTTCCTCAACATTGATTGCAACTGTTCGCTCTGTATCTCCTTTTCGCAGCTCAGCCACTACCGCGTGAGCCATCTCGCTCAAGTTGACGACCTCCCGGCGCATTTCACTTCGCGTCACGTGCGCAAGCTGCAACATGTCGTCAATCAGTTGCGCCATCTCCTTGCTCGCGCCGCGTACTTCTTGTAGATAGCTCTTACCTACCTCGTCCAGCTTGTCCGCGTAATCTTCAAGGAGCGCCTGGCTGAAGCCGTTGATGTGCCGAAGGGGGGCGCGCAGGTCATGCGAGACCGAGTAGGAGAAGGCTTCGAGCTCTTTGTTGGCGGCCTGTAGTTGCGCCGTCCGCTCTGCAACACGTTGTTCGAGCGTCTCGTTTAGCCGATGAATCTGCTCCTCGGCGCGCTTGCGTTCAGTGATGTCGCGCGCAATCGTTGATGCGCCGATAATTGCGCCGGAGATATTCTTGATCGGGGAGATGGTTAAAGAGACATCTATCTGTTCGCCGCCTTTTTTCAAGCGCGTTGTCTCGAAATGCTGAATGTGCTCCCCGCGCCTGAGCCTTCCGAGAATGAGCGACAGTTCCTCTGTCCTGCCGGGCTGTATGAGCATGGAAACGGAACGGCCCATGGCCTCTGCCGCCGAATATCCGTAGAGCCTTTCGGCTCCTTCGTTCCAACTCGTGATGACACCATCCAGGGTTTTGCTGAAGATGGCATCTTCGGAGGATTCGACGATGCTGGCTAGCCGGACTACTGTCTCTTCGGTGCGCTTGCGCTCGGTGATATCGTTTGCCAGCACGATCTCTGCGCGCCGCTCGGCAAAAATTATTGAGTGCGTGGTGATCTCTACATCAATGACCGTCCCATCCTTCTTTCTATGTCTCCATGTGCCTGCGTCATCAAGCTCACCTGAGACACTTTTGACGGCAGCAAGCAGAGCGGTAATCTCCTCTGCGGGACGAATGTCCTTGATGGTCATGGAGAGGAATTCTTTTCGCGTATACCCGTAGCACTGAATCGCGGCTTTGTTGACGGCCAAGAAGCGAAGCGTTTCCAGATCATAAACCCACATCGGGAGCGGGTTGCTGTCGAATAAGAGCCGGTAGCGTTTTTCACTCTCGCGCAGTGATTGTTCGCTATGCTGGCGTGCGGAAGTAAGAAAATTGATGAGCAGTGATAATAAGATGAACGTGCTTACTCGCAAGATATTGTTATAGGACAGCACCGGCGAATAAAGCGGACGGAGGATGAAGTAAGTGCTGACCAAAGTAGATAAAGCGATAGCCAGCAGGCCGGGATTGCGCCCGCCATACCATGTGCTGATTATCACGGCGGCTAAAAAGAGGGCGAAGGGTGCGCGGTTTGCCAGTAAATCTACATGCAGTGTGACAAGTAGAGCCAGCCCAACCGCTGATATAGCGACGCCGTAGCGCAATACTAAGGTGCGAGGAAGATTTAGCATACTGATCACTTTATTTTTAGGATGATGATGGCTTCTGACTAAAATATCATCATCCCCCAAAGCCCAACGGCGCTTTGGTTACTGTCATCTGGAATCGCTCAAGCAGGCCTTGTACGATCACTCTTAGCTTCCCAAACTCAGTTGATTTATCTAAAAAGAAATCCGCACCCGCCTCCATACATCTTTTCCGGTATGGAAGTGCGGTGCTATTTGTCAGCATGATGACAACAGGTACGTGATCCTCTTGCTTGATCTTCTTCAGCACATCAACTCCGTTTCCTTCGATGAGCTGGATGTCCAGCGTCACAACATCGGGTTTGAGGTCGCATATCGCTTGAGTGGCAGACGGCGCATCTTGCGCTTGACCGCTGATTTCGATTCCGCTCAACTCAGAGAGCATGTCAATTATTCGTTCACGCAGCATCATCGAGTCGTCTACGACGAATATTTTCATTGCCAGCCACCAAAACTTTGACAAATAGAGTCTGTGGTGCTGTTCCTCTTCGGGGGAACTTATCTATGAGGCGGGGAAGTGAGTCTGCAAAGACCCCTCCCCGCCTCCAAGCGCGCTCCGGTGCGTGAGACGCAACTTGACGGGGCGCGCTCTCGTTGCGGTCAGAGCGGTTCGCCCCAAACCAGCCCACCGCAACATCTCATCTGCGTAGGCGTCTGCTCCTTTGTCAGAGTACAGACCGGAGAGGGCAAGTGGTATCTTTGTAATTAAGTTTCTTGTGTCTGAGATTGCTTTACAACCGTGTCGGTGTTTGCAATACAAATTCGCCTTCGGTTGGAATCGGGTGAGAGATTACTTAAGTTTTGGCGGGTACAAGCGTGAGGGCTGGACGGGCGCGTCTTGCAGTTTTTTTGTCTTAGTCTACCAATTTGTTTTGGATGGCATAGTGAGTTAGCTCTGCATTAGTCTTCATCCCCATCTTTTCCAGGATACGCGTTCGGTATGTGCTAATTGTGCCGCTACTCAGTGAGAGCAGGTCGGCAATCTCGCTGACCGTCGTCCCCGAAGCGATCAGGCGCATCACCTCGAACTCACGATTAGACAGAGCTTCATGTGGCGGGCGATCCGTGCCTCTTCCAAGATCAACCACAAGTCTCTCGGCAAGGGCGGGACTGATATACCTTTCACCCTTGCTGACTTTGTTAATCGCTTTGACCAACTCTGAGCGAGGGCTGTCTTTGGTGATGTACCCGGCAGCGCCCGCTTTGAATGCGCGCCGCGCAAATTGTTCCTCTGAATGCATACTGAGGATGAGCACGGGAAGTCTGGGGCGAATCTGCTTCAACTCCTTCAAGACTTCCAGCCCGCTTCTGCCGCCCAGAGAAAGATCAAGCACCACGACATCCCAATCCTGCTCGCGTGCAAGTCGGAGCGCCTCCGGCGCAGTACCCGCCTCCCCGAAGATGGTCGAGCCGGGTTGCTTATCGAAGATTCTCTTCACACCGTCTCGAACGACTTCGTGATCGTCAACGATGAGGATTCGCTTCATTGTTGCGGCCCTCAGAGAGCTGAGCTATCTCTCTATGATGGGAGCATTATCCTCTAATTGAAGCACAGCTTTCAACTATTCGCTGGCACGGAAATTGGGATTCGTACAGTAATCACAGTTCCCTGTCCTTCACTCCCGGAGATGTTGATCTGTCCACCGATAAGATGAGCGCGTTCTCGCATGCCGAGCAGCCCTAGCGATTGCGAGCCTGCTTTCTCATCCTCTGTAATACCTCTTCCGTTGTCACTGATCGTTAAGACGAACTCGCCAGCTTCTTCCTTCATCTGAACGTCAACCCTTGTCGCCTGCGCGTGACGGAGAATATTGGTCAGCGCTTCCTGGAAGATGCGAAAGACGGCTGTTGATTGCTCCTGATTCAAATCAAGATTCTCCAGAGAGCTATCGCACTGGCAGATGATCCCTGTTCGCGCTTGAAACTGCTCGCACTGCCACTCAATGGCTTCAACCAGGCCGAGTTCGTCCAGAGCGGTTGGCCGCAGTTCCGAGGCGATCCTTCTGACGATATTGACCGTAGTATCTGTCAGCCTCATCATGGCCTCGATCTTCTTCCGCAGAGCTGCGAGTTGGGGTTGATCTCCTGATTCGGAAACCACCTCATCAACTTCCTCCAAATCCCATCTCAAACTTGAGAGTGCCGCGCCCAGCTCGTCATGAATCTCACGCGCGATGCGAATGCTTTCCTCTTCTCTCGCCGCGCTAAGCCGTGCTGACAGAGCGCGCAACCGCTCGCTAGCGGCTCTGATCTGCTCCTCAGCCCGTCTACGTTCGGTGATGTCTACGCCCGTTCCATACCAGCGAATGATGTCTCCCGCGTCGTCGCGTAGCGGCACGTTGCGTATCAGGAACCAACGGTAGTCCCCGGAGGCACGCCGCACGCGCGCCTCGATCTCCATCGGCTCCCTGGATGCGAGGGCCGCGCGCCACTTGTTCATGAAGCCTGTCACGTCTTCGGGATGAATTGTGTTCGTCCAACTCCAGCCCAGCAAGTCCTGAAAAGAGAGGCCCAAATCTTTCAGCAAACGTTGGTTGACAAAATCGACCGAGCCGTCGGGCAGAGCGCTCCAGGCGTTGGCAGGGATCGTGTCTATAACAAGTCGAAGATGATCTTCGCTTCTTCGCAATGCATCTTCGGCCTGCTTACGCTCGGTAATGTCCATCTTCACGCCGCGCAGCAGCACCGAATTGTCCTGCGCGACATTTACCGTCAGGATGTCCCTGAACCAAACCACGCGACCATCGGCTGCAATCATCCGGTACTCAAGCTGGCGATCCTCCATCCTCGCAACAGCCTGCACTTTGGCATCAACAGCCCAGCCGCGGTCGTCTGGATGCAGATGGTTTAACCAAAAGTTTGGCTCGCCCGTCCACTGTTCTACCGGATAGCCGAGAATTCTTTCCGCCTTCTTGCTGACAAAGGTAATCCTAAAGGTTTGCCCATCCATCTCGCAGACGATGCCGTCAATTGACTGCACGAGGGATTCATACAATTGCCTACTCTCTTTTTCCGCCTCCTCGACTTGTTTGCGCCGGATGATCTCCTTTTTCAACTCTTCGTTCGTAGCTGCAAGTTCTTGGGTTCGTTCAACGACTCGTTGCTCAAGCTCTTCATTTAGCCTTTTTATTTCGGCTTTGGCTTGCTTAAGCTCTGGGGTTTCGACAACCTCCCAGTTCCCTTGTCGCCTCGCTATAGCAAATTGATGGTTGTGCGTCACATCCAGCAGGAAATCAGCCCTGCTTTCCCCAATCGGGTAGGTGCATGACGCGATAATGCGTTCATTGGGGAATAATTCGTTGACTTCTTCTTCAAATTCGCGAAGCTCTTTTCCATCCTTTTTGTAGAGCCAGGCCGGGCTTCCGTTAACTCTCATCCCGACATAGCCTCTAGCTAATGCTTCATCAAGTTTCTCCTTAAACCGATTGGCGACCCTGTGAAAATCGAAAGTGCCTCCATTAAGGAACCACTCATCGTGGGCGACCACTTCGATGCTTCGCTCCGCCAAATAGCGGTCAAGGTCGGGAAGAGCTTTTCGCAACGCACTCGTTGCTTCTTGCATCGTCAGTAGCTCGGAGTTCGAGATTATCCACAGGCAGAACTCATTATTTTCCAACCCGACCTTGAAATAAGGGACCAAAACGTCGAGTAGATCCTGTTTGGTCTCATAGAAGTAACAGAAGTGCGTGCCCCAGGGGATGTCGCCGACGACGCTGATTCCCGTCTCCCTTAACTCTGTTGTCATCGCGGTACCTCCCAATCATTAGCCCGGCTTTCCACAGGCACTCCGGCCCAAGCCATCAAAAACCATTCCGCTCATCTGCTCCCGGTTTCCCGCGCCTTATTTACTTGACAGGAGTTGGTCACAATAAAGCAGCCTCGGCGTGCAAATGTCTGTGATGATTATACTCCTGAAGACCCTTGCATTCTTGTATATGTTTGCTTTAATTGATCGCAGTTTGTTAATGAGAGGTGCTGCCGATCTTCTTTCTCGTGTACCTCCTTTAATAGAATTCTTCCCTTCTCAATCACCCATCACCCACCCTTTTTGCCGTTATTAAAAGCTCACTGCCTCAACTCACAACTTCGGCTGTGAATTGGTCGGCGAGCCACGAAATTCTCAATAACATAACAACTATTCTGAAGCTCTGAAATGGCTTGCGAGTGTTCGGGAACAGAAGTGGCATGCTGGTTGCTATTGAGGCCGAATGGTTATGTACTGCGGCGAAAGTCGCGCCGTTGATACGGCCTACGTACTGACCATCGCCAAATAATCCCGACAGACGTTGAGCGGCCAACATCATCTTTATACGGCCCCTCAACCTTTTCCGCTCACTGAGCACATCAACAAACCATTTCACTGAATAGGAGAAAACTCTCAAATGAATTTCCGTTCCCCACTTCGCTTAGCACTTCTGCTTACCGCGCTCTTCGTCTTCGGCGGAGCTGCCTACGCACAAGGCCCTGTGGTAGGTGCTTCGACTACTACTTCAGAGTTGGAGATGTCTGCAACCGTGCAGACCGCTGTGCAGCTCAATCTCTCGACGGGCTCGGGCGGCGCGACCGTTAGCGGTAGCAATTCCACAGGCCTTTTCAGCCTCAGCTTCGGCAACGTTAACGGCCTCGGCCTGGGCACGCCCGCCGCTGGTGTCAGTGTTGTCGCAGACGCTTCGGGCGCGCTCTACAAAACGCCCATCAACCTGACGCCCGTTTACTCCGGCTTCACGACCGAGACGGCCACCATCGAAGTCCAGCAGGATGCGGCTGGTGACACAGCTTTGGCTCGTGAGGGCAATTCGTCCATCTCTTCAAGCTCGACCGTGAGCACCTCGACGCCCTCGTCGGTGGCATCCGGCGCAGCCAGCGGTGTCGCCATCGAGCGCTATGTCGGCATGTATGCCGCCAGAACAGAGGCTGCCGGCGCGAAGAGCGCAACGCTGGTCTACACCATCACCGTGGAATAACCCTCAAGCTTTAACCAGAGCATCAACCGCTCGCTTGCCTGGCAGCAGTGGATTCCATCTCTCAACCGAGTTTGGAAATCAAGCTCCTTCAGGCAAGTGGGCGCGTCTGATTTAATCGAGATTAGAAAAGATGATTCATCAGAGATTCTTCGCCCGACTTGTGTATCTCCTCACCGTGCTGCTTTGCTGCTTTGGTGCGGCGCAGGCACAGCAAAACTCGCTGGGGGTCGCGCCCGCTTCAGTGGAAGCGAGAGTCAAGCGCGGCTCAACCTACACTCAGACTTACACAATCTTCAACAACACGGCTGAGCGATTGCGTCTCAGTTGTTCCGTCATAGATTACTGGTACGACGAAAACAATAAACGCGTGACAGGCCGACCCGGTACGCTTCCCCGTTCGGCCTCGCCCTGGGTTCAGTTCTCGCCATCGGAAGTGATCATCGAAGCTCACAGTTCGGCCAGCGTCAAAGCCATCATCACAGTTCCGCTCGCAGCAACGGGCGGTTACTACACGATGCCCGTCTTTGAGGCAATGCCTGTCAACACAGAGGCTACATCTTCACAAGCTGGAGGCAATATGGCTACCGCTTCGATAGGTATTCGCTTTCGCGGCCTTGTGATGTTGGCTACGGAAGATGCGAGTGAATACAACATTGAAATAATGGGCGGTAAAGCTTCCCCCCCGACTGCTTCGTCGCCGCTTGAGATGAACATAGACGTGCGTAATCGCGGGATCATGCACGCACGCGTGCGTGGCGTCTTCGCGATCCTAGACGCGAAAGGCGTCCTCGCCGGTCGGGGAAAAATCGAAGACACAAAGTACTTACCGGGCCAGCGAAACATGATGAAAGTTTCCTGGGCCGGAGAACTCCAACCCGGCAAGTATACGGCGGTCATGACGCTCAGTTACGAGCGTGTGGGCATGGAGCCTGCCACGCTCGTCTATGAGCTTCCTTTTGAAACATGCCAGCAGAAGTTGGCTGCACAAACCCGCTAAGCAGCTCCTTTATTGACGCTAACACACTTGAGCTTCCTTTCCGGGAGGTGTTTGATTAGCAGGAAACATGTCATCCGCAGAAACCTAATCTGGCGAAGTATCAGAGTCGTTGGCGCGCTTGTGCTGGTTGTCGCCATACTCGACCTCATACCTTTAGGCCAGGCGACTTCGTCTACTTTTTCCTTCATCCGGTCAACAATCAGTCTCACCTCGCCTCAGCAGGATAGCTCACAGGAAAGTGCCCCTCAGAAACCTTCACGCACGTATGCGACGCGCATCAAGCTTCGTGTGCGAAGCACACAAGAGCTGACTTTCGATGACGCGATCATCAACTTAACAGTCCTTGATCCAAACGTCGCCGCCGCCGAGACAAAGAACGCTCGCAATGTGGTCATCACCGGACTCAACGTGGGCGAAACAATTCTCATTATCTCTGGCAAGAACCGCCGCAGCGCTTACGTCATTCAAGTGGTGCTCCAGCCTCGTGCGGCGCGTTCAAGCGGCAATACCACACACTTAAACGAACACGCCGAATCGTTCTCAGGCTCTTATGGTCTTTACTTCTCGCCGGGCTTTGACGGAGCACCTTCACTGCTCCGACATGATTTCGATTTCAATCAAAAGTTATCAGGCTCGCGCACCATTCGTGCGAGTGGACAGATGTTCAACTTCATGGGAAGCGGCGAGCGCCGCTTGGCGCAACCCCTGGGCACGAGCTTCGGCATCAATCGCATGACGCTCGGCATTGATTCTCCCACAAGCCGATTCGACCTGCTCGACAGCGAACTCGACATCTCGCGCCTCAGCTTCAGTAACTATACTATTCGCGGCCCGCACTTCATCTTGAGATCAGACTCGCGCTTCAAAGGGTTAGAGATTTTCGCCGGTCGCGCCCGCCCTCAACTCTCATTCTTGAACGACGGCGAGGGAAGGCTTGCGGGCGCGCTCGTGCCCATCGCGCAAAGCCCGTCGTGGCGCATACGTGCGGGCGCTATTTTCGTCTCGCCACAACGACAGCCTGAGAGTCAGGGCAGCGGAATCCTCTGGCAGACTGATGCTCGCTACGCTCCCGACGAAAAAACAACCGTAGAGGCCGAGATGGCTTACGCGAACGGCGGTCTCTCGTGGCGCACACGGCTAGACCTGCGACGCGGCCCGTTCAATTTCTACGGCGAACTCTTCAAACTTGACCAGCACTCGCCGCTTCTCCTTCTGGGCGCGCAATCAAGCGGGCGCAAGATGAATCTCTTTGGCATGCAATGGCGTCCCCGTCCCGGTTTCAACGCATCCCTCAGCTATAACAGCACGACTAACTCTACGCTCTCGACTTCCGGGCGCGTCGGGCTGAACAGTAGAATATTTACTGCCACGGCCAACTACGTGCCGTCGCACGGCACGCGCCTCGGCTTCAGTTTCAACCAGCAGGTGATTGAAACGCCGTCAGCTCTAGACCTTCCTTTCCTTCTCAGCCTCAAAACACGCACCGCAACTTTCAGGTACGGACAGCGCATCACCCCACGTTGGACGAACGACCTGGAAGCCCGATTTATTCTGAGCCGCGAAGGTGCGACTTCAGAGCAGATGACTCGCGGCTTCAGCCTGCGTGAGCAATTACGCTATTCGTGGCGCGGCGGCTCACTCACAGGCTTCATCAACTACCGTAGCAATACGTCTTTGCTCACGGGTCTCATTCTACGCAATCCCGCGCTTCTGCCCGTTGAATTGCGCCCGGCATTCGCAGCCAATCCCGCTCGATTCCTGCAAACAAACCGTGATGAGCTTTCCTCTCTTGTTCCGGGAGTCGAACTGCCGATTACGCGCAACACTGAAGCGGGGCTTCGCCTCCAGGTCGCCTTCTCGCGCCTGAATCTGGCGGGCGAGGTACGCTACAGTGCCGGGGCAATCACGGCGCGCGAGCGACGCGACCTGCTCGCCACGTTTGGCGTTGACTTAAAACTTGATGCGGCCAATTCAATTCAGGTGAGCGGCGCGCGCGCTTTTGTTTTCGACGGCGCTGCGAGCCAGACCACGCTTACCGTTGCTTACGTACATCGTTTCGGCGCGGGGAGCGGCGGCGGCTTTCAATTCTCCAAGCTGCTCGGTCTCTCGCGCGCATCTCTTCATGGCCGTGTCTACTTAGACCTCAACGGCGACGGACAGGATGACCCGGATGAACCCGGCGTCGCCGGAATGAAAATCGAACTAGATGGAAATCATTATGCGACTACGGACACGCTAGGACACTTCCAATTCAAAGCGCTCGAACCCGGAGAACATAACGTCGCGCTTGTTTCGGAAGAGCTCGGCGTGAGGCTGCGCGCAACGGGTGCGACGCGCAGGCAGTTCTCCCTTTCGCCGCGCGAGGCGACCAACTTGAGCTTCGGCGTGACCAACTTCGGCTTTGCCCGGGGCCGCATTTTTAATGATCTCTTCTTATCAGGCGAAATGTCTGCCGGAGATATGCCGGGTGTAGAGGGCTTGAGAGTCACTCTGCGACCGGCGTCTATGGGAGGCGCGAACGCCGCGCGGCCTCTAACGGAAGTGGTAAATGCGAGCGGCACATACGAGTTTCGCAATCTCTCGCCGGGTAGTTATCTGCTTGAGATTGATCCTGCGTCAATCCCGGCGGATTTTCGTGTGCCCGACCAAACGTCCTGGCCTGTCCTCATCAATCCCTTGCAAGGTTCCTACACAGACCTACCTATCATTGCTCAACGCGCCGTCTCCGGTATCGTCTTCATAGATAGAGATGGAAACGGGCAATTTGATGCGAATAAAGATGAAGTAGTTAAAGGGGCAAGAGTCGTTGCTGGGAGCGCCCAAGCTTGGACAGACAGCCAGGGTGCTTATATCCTTCGCAATCTACCAGCAGGTAAGCTGGAAGTCTGCGTTTCCCTACCAGACAGAAGAAAGGGTAAGACAACCTCCGTCGAACTGGGTCCAAATCCTACATACAGAAAAAACCTGAATCTAGCAATCGGTGAATAGTAATCAGAAGAAGGTTGGTTGCTTCAGATGGGGCGCGTGTCTTCTATCGCATTAGGAGCAACCCCTCCGTCTGGCTGGTCACAAGCCCGGTATATTGATCGTAAATAGCAGAAGTGGTCTGCACGCCTGTGCCGTTTAGAGGATCGACCTTCACGCGATTGGGCTGCCCGTACGCGGCGTTATCGTACTCAAAATACGTCACTCGACCGTTGGCATCAGTTACAGATGTCTTATTACCATAAGAATCATAAGCGGTTGTGGCATCCAGCCACCTGTCATTACTGGCATTCGCGTCACCCTGATTGGGACTTGCTTGAGATGAGAGATCCGATTGTTCCCCGCCGCCGCTCGATCATGAAGCCGGAAGCGAAAAGGGCCAGAAAGAAAAGGTTCGGCAGCAAATCTGTCGTACCCCAGTCATAATTAGACGGGATTTTTGCGCGGCCTTATCTAATACGAAGAACTGGAACATAAATCATCCTGCAAGTAGGTGCATCTCGGCTGCTTTCTTGCAATCCAGTTTACCCGTAATCCGATTAATATTTTGCGCGGATTTCGTCGTTGAGGCGGACAACGCAAAAATCTTTGCGCTGCCTACGGCTTTCTGAATCGCGCCTATCTTTTTTTGAAGCCTGCATTAAATTTGCATCATCCACCCTTCACAACTTATCGAAAGGACACGTCTCAATGTTCGATGAAAGGCTATTAGGACTTGTCAGTTTCGGAAGGATTTATAATTTACTAAGAGATATATAGGCTAGGCAGAATTGCAAGGATTATACTGCGAAAAGTATTTTGAAACGCAAGAAGGCTCCAAGCAGCTTAGGTCTATGCTGCAACTTGAAACAAGCTGGCGATAAAATTCGCTTGTCCTTACACGTCATCTCTATCCAATCTCTTCACCTGCCCCTTATCATATGCATGGCTTCAATCCCTTGTAGCGTTCGCCCTGCCGTTTCGAATGAGCGATAGCCCAAACATGCTCGTATTCGTTTCTTTATAAACCTATAGGCAGATTGCCTTACATTATCCTTAAACAGTATCCCGATTCGCCATACTATTGGTGACAGTAATCTTATTCATCAACAATTTATTGAGTATAATGTTTGGCACACTCGGTGCCATAGGCATTAATGCGAGGCCGGGTCGCCTCGTGCTCATCATCAGGGAGGCGGCGAAACTGATAAGAGTTTCGCCGCCTCCCTCGGCTTTCAGCAACTTCCTCGGAATAGAATCAGATAACCTAGCTCGATGCGACACCCGGTAAACCGCGAGATAAACTCCTCCCATTATTAGACCGGAGACTCGTTCAACATAACTGCGGCAAGTGTAATGCAAGGGTTATCGTCAGCAGCCTTTAAAGGGCTGAATCTGCTATCCGCTGTGGCGATATAGAAGGCATTTCGCGCCACAGTGGTTCACTTCACCACAGCCTGAATTGCTATTAAAAGCGCAATTGGAGATATATGATGAATCTTGTTAATTCGGCACTAGAGATATTTTGCGGAGCTTGTACTGGGAGACCTCTATTCAGAGAAATCAATAATGGGAAAGGCCCAAACCTGCGTCTTTTTAGACGGCAGTTGCTTTTGGCTTTGCTCCTGCCGTTACTCTTAAACTGTTCTTCTGCTCTGACTCAGGCTCAAAGCATCAGCTTTTCTTCCCCTGTCAAATACGCTTTCGGCGGAACAGCATCAACGGCTATCACGGCGGGAGATTTTAATAGTGACGGCAAAGTGGATTTAGCCGTAGCAAACCAAGATTCTTATAATGTTGGCATTCTTTTGGGCAACGGTGATGGAACATTTTCAGCTGCCTCGTCTTTCTCTGCGGGGTACTCGCCACGAGCCATTACAAGCAGCGATTTAAACGGAGATGGGAAGCTAGACCTCGTCATCGCAAACGAAACGGGCAATGACGTGAGCGTGCTCTTGGGAAACGGCGACGGTACTTTCTTAGGGGCCACTAACTACGGCCCTGTAGACAGGCCCGAGCACATTGCGATTGCTGATCTGAATATGGACGGAAAGCCTGACCTGGCGGTCGCCGGATTCGGCGGGATGGTCTTTGTACTTACAGGTAATGGGGACGGCACATTTCGTACACCTACTGGCTACGCTACGGGATTGGCCTCAACGTCGGTCGCGACAGGCGATTTTAATAGGGACGGGAAGCCTGACCTGGCGGTCACCAACCAGGACAGCAGCAATTTAAGTGTCCTGCTCAATTCAGGCGGCGGAACATTTTCCGCAGCAGTCAACTACGCGACCGCACCCTATCCTGTTTCCATCAGCCTCGGCGATTTCAATCGAGACGGTAATCTCGATTTAGTGACCGCAGACATCGGCCCTTATAGTAACGGCTATTTCGGCGGCGACGGATTCGTCAGTGTTCTGCTCGGTAATGGTAACGGAACATTTCAAGGGGCTGTTAACTACTCGGTCGGAACTGTTCCTCATTCAGTCGTAGCTGGAGACCTTAACGCAGACGGTTTATTAGACCTGATCGTAGCCAACGCCTACAGCCAGTCGATCAGTATTCTCATCAGCAATGGCGACGGTACCTTTGGCTCTGCAATTAATTTCGGTACAGGCGACCCTTCGACCCCTTTTGCAGCCACTTTGGGCGATTTCAACAATGATGGTAAACCGGACATCGCGACGGCAAACTTTGTAGACAGCAGCGTCAGCGTGCTCATCAACCAGTCTGCCGCCGCGATTATCAGTACCAAGTCGCTTACCTACAGAATCTCGACGACCACGACGAAGACACAAAGCAGCAAGACTACCTCCTCGCCAAAACCGCGCAAGTAATTACTAATAGTTACATTCTGTGAGCTAAGTAAGGCGGAGACCCGCCTGTCCCCCTTCTATCAGTTATAGACATTACGAAGAATGATAGCAGCGACTTTAAGTAAATCTTACTTATCAGAACCTAGCGCGAGTGATCTCACGTGGGCGAGCGACAAGCGTGTCCTCATCGTGGATGACGAGGAATCAGTATGTGGGCTGTTCTCCAGTTGTTTGGAAGGTAAGTATTCGTGCGTTACGGCAAGCAATGCGCAGGAAGCACTGGTGCGACTGGCCAGCGAGCCTTTCGCACTCGTCATTACAGACATACAGATGCCTGGACTGAGTGGCGTCGAACTCCTGCGCCGGATAAGTGATCAGTTTCCCGAAACGGCAGTCATTATTGCCTCAGGAGTTGACCGTTCCCAGCGCGTGCTCGATGCTCTCCGCCTCGGGGCTTCCGACTACTTGATTAAGCCCTGCGACATGGACGTGCTCGAACTCTCGGTCGAGCGCGCGTTGGAAAGGCGTGCGCTCTTAAGAAACGCGCGTCTGTATAAAGCCAGTCTGGAAAATCATAACGAGGAACTTGCTAGCCGCAAAGCGGAACTGGAACGCCTACAGGCCCAGATCATCCACAGCGAGAAGATGGCGTCTTTAGGCCAACTCGCCGCCGGGGTCGCGCATGAGCTTAATAACCCGGCCGGATTCATCTACGGGAACATGGAGATGTTAAGTGAATGCGGCACCAGACTTGAACGCCTTCTCAGGTTTTATGATGACGCGCAGTTGCCCGCGCCAATAGCGGCAGAGGCCGAGAAGATCAAGGAAGAGATTGATTACAAGCATTCACTGGAAGACCTCCGGTCTATCATCAATGACTGTCATAGCGGGGCCGAGCGGATTCGTGATGTCGTGCAGAATTTGCGCCTCTTCTCAAGGCTTGATGAAGCTGAATTTAAGAGGATTAACCTCCATGAGGGAATCGAGTCAACCATAAGGCTGCTAACGCAGTATTACGGCCCCGAGCGTGTGGCGCTGGAACGCGACTACGGAGATTTGCCCCTCGTGGAGTGCTACGCCGGGCAACTTAATCAAGTCTGGATGAACATCCTCGTCAACGCAGCACAAGCAACGGGCTGCGGGGGAAGGGTGCGTGTGGCAACCCGCCTGGAGAATCAGATGGCAGTTGTCGCTGTTAGCGATACTGGAGACGGGATTGCTCCCGAACACCTGAAGAAGATTTTCGACCCTTTCTTCACCACCAAACGCGTCGGTGAAGGTACTGGGCTTGGATTGTCCATCACCTACGGCATCATTGAGCGCCACGGCGGCTCGATCAGCGTTCAAAGCAAGCTCGGCGAGGGCACGACCTTTACAATCGCGATCCCCGTTGAGGCCGACCGCCGGCTTCCACCAGAACCTACTGAATAAAGTGGCAGCAATTTAAGATTTATCAAACCAAGACAGGAGATATTCATCTAATGGCTTACAAGATTATGGTTGTAGATGATGAACCAGCCAACACACGTCTGCTCGAAAGGCTTTTCCGCAATGACTATGAGGTGATCATGGCGGGTTCCGGCACGGAAGCTCTGCGGCTGCTTGAGCAACATGATATAGCACTCATTATCACCGACCAGCGAATGCCGGACATGACCGGCATCGAAGTCCTAAAGCGTACCGCCAGTTTGCGCCCCCACATGGTGCGCATTATTCTCACCGGGTACACGGATGTTGAAACACTGGTGGAAGCAATCAATTCCGGTCATGTCTATCAGTATGTGACAAAGCCTTGGAACAATGAAGAACTGCGACTGATGGTCAGCCGTGCGCTGGAGCATTATGAGACTAATAAAGCCCGCCACGAGTTGGAGATGAGTAGCCAGCGTTTGACGACACGCCTTAGGGAAATACAACAACTCGCCACTCTTGATTAAGGTACTTTCTTGTGCAAGGCTCCGGTAAGAGTCATGGTCGGGATCTGCTTATTCTCACATCAAAATTGGCGTGCTGATGCAGAGAATTTAATACTCGGAGTTTTGAGGCAGCGTGACTGCATGGCCAGCATTTAAGCATGTAGATCAGTTGCTCTTCTTTGCGGATGACCGAACCTTGGCACCAACCCTTGCCTCTTTTCAATTCCGTAGATGCGACCTTCACCCTTCTGGCCTGTCCAGATCTTCCGCAAGTCGAGCAGCTCGCCGATGGTAAAGCCGAGGGACTCTTCGCGGCTGTGTTGCAAAATAGCTTTTCAAGTATAATCCACTTCTCATGCTCTCAAAATAACTATCATCAGGTCTTATCTTGAAACATAATTCATCTCCTTTTAAGTGGCGACATTATGAGCCAGAAATCATTCTGCTGTGTGTCCGCTGGTATCTTCGTTATCAACTCAGCTACAGAGATTTGGAAGAGATGATGCGTGAACGAGGATTAACTGTAGATCACACTACGATCTTCAGATGGGTACAGCGCTATGCTCCGGAAATCAACAAAAGAATCCGCCCGCATCTGAAGTTATCTGGGGCTTCATATCGAGTAGATGAGACATACATCAAAGTAGGGAAGAACTGTAAATACCTCTATCGAGCTGTTGATTCAACAGGGAACACGATTGAATTCATGCTTTCAGCAAAAAGGGATGTTTCCGCAGCAAAACGCTGCTTTAAGAAGATGATGAGAGCAGATCATAGAAGGCTGCCATTTACTATTAGTGTAGATAAGAATGCTGCCTATCCTGAGGCATTTACCACTTCACAAGAGGAGAAAGTACTACCTCATGATTGTAAATTGAGAAGAGTAAAATATCTCAATAACATCATTGAGCAAGATCACCGTTTTATTAAGAAGAGAGTGCGAGCATGCTTAGGCTATCGCTCTTTTGACACAGCAGAGCGGACACTGCAAGGAGTTGAAGCAGTGAACATGCTCAGGAAGGGACAGGTCAAAAGATTGGATAGAAGGGATGCGATAAGTCAGGCGAAATTTATTGAGAGCCTATTCGGGATAGCCGCATAGGCGTGGAGCCCTTCACGACCTTCTTTGACTCAAACTAATCTTTGCAACGGAGCCCTCAGGATACGCACGCCACGGCGCAAAGCAATATCCGGCTGCGGGAACTCGGCCTCTACACGCGCGCGCCCTTCTGCTATGATCTGCTCGCTTAGTTCCACAGCAGGCCTCCTATCGAGTTCAGGCTGTGAAATGTATCGGACAGCGGCAGTGTTGCTACATTCTCAGAGACCGATGCCGCCCGGTGGATTACCGGCGACACAATCTATGTCGATGGCGGATCCAAGCTTTATTCTGGTCAACGGGCGAACCTTCGGATTGAGGGGTTACAGCGAAAAGGATGAGCACTCCAGAATCAGATTATGAACCGGCCATGACTGATTACGAGAAACACGACGGTACAACTCACGATGGCGCAGTAGCCTCTCGCCAGAACGAGTTCAGCTCCCGGCAGAACCTGGAGCGAGCGCTACAAGAATCGAGGGAGTCGGAGGCGCGGCTCAGAAAGATCGTCGACACGATTCCAACGCTGGCTTGGTGCAACTTGCCGGATGGCTCCAACGACTTTGTTAACCAGCGATGGTCCGACTACACGGGTCTCTCTCAAGAAGAAGTAAAGCGGGTAGGGTGTAAAGTCGCAATTCATCCCGAAGACCTGCCGAAGTGGCTGGACGAGTGGCGGACGCTGGTAGCTTCCGGGGAGGGAGGCGAAATCGAAGCGCGCCTCCGCCGCCACGATGGAGCCTACCGCTGGTTCCTCATCCGAATAGAACCCTTGCAAGACGAGTCGGGTGAGATGGTTCGATGGTATGGAACCAATACCGACATCGAGGACCGAAAGCTGGCGGAAGAGAAGTTGCGGCAAGACGAACGGGAGCTTCGCCGGATTACCGACGCCATACCCCAAACCATTGTAGTGCAGGGGCCGGACGGCTCTCCGATCTACGCGAACCAGGCAGTGCTCGACTATACCGGTCTCACCATGGAAGATGTAATCAACACGGACTTTCGCGCACGGATCTTTCATCCGGAGGATCTTGAGAGGCTGCGGGACGAGCGCCGGGCGGCCCTTGAACGCGGGCTCCCGTTTGAAATCGAACAACGAACTCGGAGGAAGGATGGTCAGTATCGTTGGTTTCTGATCCGTTACAACCCATTCCGGGATGAACAAGGGCGCATCATACGCTGGTATGCGACGGGAACCGACATCGATGATCGAAAGAGGGCCGAAGACAGAACGCGAAACGAAAACGTCGCGTTACGGGAAGAAATCGAACGATCTTCGATGTTCGAAGAGATCGTTGGCTCTTCCGAAGGACTGCGTCAAGTGCTGGCGCAAGTGTCAAAAGTGGCTCCCACTGATTCTACAGTCCTGATCTTAGGTGAGACCGGGACCGGAAAAGAATTGATTGCTCGCGCGATTCACAATCTGTCCAAGCGCTCGAAGCGCGCCTTCATTCGAGTAAACTGCGCGGCTATTCCGCCTGCGCTAGTTGCCTCCGAACTTTTCGGCCACGAAAAGGGCTCCTTCACAGGAGCATTTCAGCGGCGTCTCGGACGCTTTGAAGCGGCCGACGGAGGAACAATTTTCCTCGATGAAATCGGTGAACTACCACCAGAGACGCAGGTTGCGTTGTTACGAGTTCTCCAGGAGCGGGAATTCGAACGAGTTGGTGGAAGTCAAACAGTTCAAGTGGACGTACGAGTACTCGCGGCTACAAATACGGACTTGAATGCAGCCGTGGCTGAAGGCACCTTCCGACAGGATTTGTTCTACCGCCTCAATGTTTTCCCGATTCGAATACCGGCCCTGCGCGAGCGCGTTGACGACATTCCAATCCTGGCTGAATACCTGATCGATCGTTACGCCCAAGCAGCCGGTAAGAAGATTCGAAACATAAGTAAGGAAACCTTGGACCTGTTCCAGAGTTACAACTGGCCGGGCAATGTTCGCGAGTTGCAGAATGTAATCGAGCGCGCCGTGATTCTGAACGAAGGGGAAACCTTTTGTGTAGATGAGACCTGGCTCACGCCGGTTACTCCGAAGGCGGCGGCGGCGAGTGTTCCGCTGGTCGCAAACCTTGTCGAGCGTGAAAGAGAAATGATCGAAAACGCACTGCGCGAAGCTGAGGGCCTGATCTCGGGTTCCACCGGCGCTGCTGCGAAACTAGGCATACCCAGACAGACGCTTGAATCCAAGATCAGAAAACTCGGAATCAACCGGCATCGTTTTAGAACCTCGTAATCTCACGTATGGCCCTCAGACCTTACTTCGAATAGAAGCCCGCTCCGAGACTTCTCTCTCAATCCACCGTAATCAGCCTTTTTCAATACGTCCGAGCCGACAGGGTTTTACGCGACGGGAGACCTGAAGGCGATGCTGAATTTTCAGTAAACGCTGAAATTGCGTCCTGACTTCAGAAGCTAAATACCAATAACTCAACTGATTTCGAGTGGCGCCGGGATTGCTATCTGTGAGGCATGAATCGTCTGAAGGGTCGAACATGACCTTAAAGATTGAGACCTGTTCTGATGGGTACTGCACGACTATTCGACTGATAGGTCGGATGCGGGCGGAGCATTTACCCGAGTTGGAGCAGCAGATTAGGGAGAGCGAATCGAAGATCGTGCTGGACTTGGAGGAAGTGAACCTGGTTGACGTTGAGGCTGTTCGGTTCCTCGGGAGCTGTGAGGTAGAAGGTGTCACGCTCCTCAACTGCTCGCCCTACATACGCGACTGGATCGGCAAAGAGAGAGATTAAAGGAATGGGAGAAAAACAATGTCTGGGAAACTGGAAGGAAAGATCGCACTCGTGACGGGCGGCTCGCGTGGTATTGGTGCCGCAATCGCCAAGCGTCTGGCTGCGGACGGAGCGAACGTGGCCATCACCTACACGAAAGGTGTAGAGGCGGCCGCGTCGGTAGTTAAGGAGATTGAACGCGCCGGCCGGAAGGCGATCGCAATCCAGGCTGATGCCACTGATGCCGCCGCTGTCGAAGCTGCGGTCGAAAAGACCGTCGCGACTTTCGGTCGACTTGATGTGCTTGTGAACAATGCCGGCACGGCTAATCCGAAGAGGTTCGAGGAGACCACGCTGGAGGAACTGGACCGCCTGATTGACATCAACGTCCGCGGCACCTTTGTCGCGACACAGGCGGCGCTGAGGCACATGAAGAGTGGCGGTCGCATCATCATGATCGGCTCGTCCGTGGGCGAGCGTGTCCTGGTGCCCGGCCTGGTGCCTTACTCGGCCACGAAGGGAGCCGTCAAGATGTTCACTCAGGGGTTGTCCAGAGAGGTAGGGAGCCGGGGCATCACGGTCAACAATGTCCAGCCGGGTCCGATCAACACGGATTTGAATCCCGCCACGGGCGATTGGGCGGTACCGCAGAAGGCCGCCACAGCACTCGACCGCTACGGGCGCGTTGGTGAGGTCGCTGCGCTGGTGGCGTTTGTCGCCGGTCCGGAGTCCTCGTACATTACCGGGGCGAATCTTACCGTCGATGGCGGAATGAATGCCTGAATTGACGAACACACTGGAGTCCATCGGCCTGAAGAAAGATGTATCCGTAAGGGCTGAGCATGGGCAGAGAGGGAGGCCGAAACATGAAAGAAAAGCAGGTCAAGCTTCCGGGTCCAGATCATCCGATTTCCATCCAGCGCAATCCCGCTCGCGTTGTCGTGTCCGTCGCGGGCCGTGTGGTTGCCGATACCCGCAACGCACTGACGCTCCGCGAAGCGGCGTATCCGCCCGTTCAATACATTCCAGGTGAGGACGTCGATTTTTCCCAACTGGAACGGACGGAACACATTACCTACTGCCCTTACAAAGGCAACTGCAATTACTACAGCGTTCCCGCAGGAGGAAAGAAGTCCGTCAATGCGGTGTGGTCATACGAGGATCCGTTTCCTGCTGTTGTACAGATTAGGGGGCATGTTGCGTTCTATCCCGAGCGGGTAGATGAAATAGCAGAGCAGCTCCCTACGTGAAGAAAGATTGACCGACTGGATAATTACATCAAGATTGAGGCCGGGCGCGGACCGAGGGTAACGCTGGACCTGAACGAAGTAAGTCTCATGGACGTCGAGGTGGTTCGCTTTCTCGGAATCTGCTAAGCACAAGGCATCCGCCTCGTACATTGTTCGCCCTACATAGGGGACTGGATCGCAAAAGAGTTAGTCAGAGACACATAGACCTTCGAGGAGTACTGAAATGACTACGCCCGTTGTTTTGATTACTGGCGCGCTGACAGGTATTGGCCGTGCCACCGCACTTGCCTTCGCGAATGAAGGCGCGCGTGTTGTAATTTCCGGCCGGCGGGAGGAAGAAGGCAAGAAACTTGTTGCTGAACTCCGCAAGCTAGGTGCAGAGGCCGAATTCGTGCGCTCCGACGTGCGTCACGAAGAAGATGTGCGCAGCTTGGTCGATAAGACAGTCGCGCGGTTTGGTCGCCTGGATGTGGCCGTCAATACCGCGGGCACCGAAGGCAAACCTGGCCCGGTAACGGAGCAGTCCGCCGAAAGCTACGCTGCCACCTTCGACACCAACGTCCTCGGCACACTGCTGAGCATGAAGCATGAGCTTCGCGTGATGCTGGCCCAAGGGTCTGGCAGCATCGTTAACGTGTCGTCTACCTTCGGTCAAACCGGCGGAGCCGGGGCATCAGTCTATGTGGCCAGCAAGCACGCGGTTGAGGGCCTAACGAAGTCGGCAGCACTTGAGGCTTCCGGCTCCGGTGTCCGAGTCAACGCGGTTGCCCCTGGTCCGATCGATACTGGCTTGCTGACCAGGTTTACCGGCAGTGACGAAAGGAAGGCTGGCTTGATCGCGGGAGTGCCGCTCAAACGCGTCGGTAAACCGGAAGAGATAGCCGAGTCAATCGTGTTTCTCTCATCCGACCGGGCCTCTTTTATCACGGGTGCGACGATCGCAGTCGACGGTGGCAAAACGGCCCTGTGATTTGATACATGATGGCTAGCGCCGACGTGTTGGAGAATGTTCCACAGGCGTTGTGGGGCACGCTTGAAGGGCGCAACTTTGGAAAGCTGATCGTTCGGGTAGGCTAAGAAAACGTTTTGCAGCGAGCAGGAGGATAGAAATGAGTCAGACGAGCGAATCGAAAAACAAAGCGCTTGTCCTTGCAGCTTTCGACACGCTGTTCAATAAGCGTGACTACGTAGCGGCTGAGCGTTATTGGTCACCTAACTATATTCAGCACAGTGCTCATATCGCGCCTGGTCGCGATGGCCTGTTCAATCTCATCAAGAGCATTCCGCCGACGCTGAGGTATGAACATGGGACGATTGTCGCCGAGGGCGATTTCGTCATCGTCCACGGACGGTTTTCGGGCTTCGGCCAGCCCATGAACTGGATTGCAGCAGACATTCTCCGCATCGAGGACGGCCTTCTGGTCGAGCACTGGGACGTCATTCAGGACGAAGTTTCGCGGGAATCGTCGAAGAGCGGCCTTCCCATGTTTGGCGACAAGTTTGATGAGTGAGCATTGGCTTTCACTTGCCTGCGTCAGATGGAGCGGGACAGCCTCGTCACCCGGACTCTGCATCCTGAGGTGCCCCCGCGTGTCGACTACAAGCTAACGGAGTTCGGCGAGAGCCTCGGCGAGGTGATGTGTTTGGTCTGGCTCTGGGTGGAAAAGCATTGTGAGGATGTCGAGAAGGCGCGCCAGGACTTCGAACGGCGGGTCGCAACTACCGTGGAAGCCCGGACGCGAGTCGGGGAGTTATTCTGCCCCGAATGTTTACACTTCTGGCGTAATCGCGTAAACAAACATATAGCCAAAAGTGGAAAATTATTCTTCACTGCACACTGCGATAATATTCTTTCAAGCTTTGCACATTTATTCAGAGAGTGCTGCATAATTCATAACCTTTTATTTATTTCACCCGAATATTTGTGCCAGGCCGTCCAATAGTAAGGTGAAGTGGAGCGGAGCGCGCTGCTACTTCCGAACATTGATCTCTACAAACTCGATATCGCGTTCGGTCGGCGTCGAGGTCGAATCATGAGCCTCTCGCCACAATGCGGCTTACTTGCGGGCCACCCGATACCCTAATCAGAAGTTTCGAGGATCGCCTCGGCATCAATGGTTATCTCCACCATGTTGCTGACGACGATGCCGCCTTTGTCCATTGCATCGTTCCAACTTACACCGAACTCCTGCCGATTGATTGTGGTCTTGGCGACGAAGCCGGCACGGGTCTTAGGCCCT